>NZ_CAXUPX020000008.1:0-322471 GCF_964252895.1 Aminobacter sp. LjRoot7 | reverse complement strand
GTTAAGCCATTGGCATGGCTAGCGTTTTCCGGTGCATGCCGGCCGGTCGCGGGCATGCTGCCCGAATTATTCCAATGTTTTCAATGCTTCGGCATGCACGACCAGTTTCAGATCACAACCTGGGGCACAGTCATGAGCGAGGGTGATCGCGACTTCCGCATCAAGCCAGGCCGGATCCGTTCGACGAAGGCGCAGAAGGCCAAGGGCTTCGTCAATCAGGTCCTCGCCGCGGCCAAGCGCGCAGGCCACATCTCTGGCGGCGCTCCATCGGGCAAGCCGGGCCGCCGGCTCGGCCGCTCGACCTTCGGACGCGGGCGCAATGTCTTCGGACGCTCCCGCATCTTCTCCTCGCATCGCCGCGTCGTCATCAAGGCGCGTATCGCCCGCCATCAGGGGCGGGCATTCCGTTCAGCACCGCTCTCCGCCCATGTCTCGTATCTCAAGCGCGAGGGCGTCAGCCGAGATGGAGAGAAGGGCGTGATGTTCGACGCCAACAACGATCGTGCCGAAGATCTCGCCTTCGCCAATCGCTGCAAGGACGACCGGCATCATTTCCGCTTCATCGTCTCGCCGGAGGACGCAGCCGAAATGACCGACCTCAAGGCCTTCACCCGAGATCTGGCGCGCCAGATGGAAGCCGATCTTGGTACCCGCCTCGACTGGATCGCCGTCGACCACTGGAACACCGACAACCCGCATGTGCATCTGCTCTTGCGCGGCGTCGACGACGCCGGCGCCGACCTCGTCGTCTCTCGCGACTATATCAGCCGCGGTCTGCGCTCCCGCGCCGACGATCTCGTCGACATCGAGCTCGGCCCGAAGCCGGAGCACGAAATCCGCAGCGCACTTGAAAAGGAAATCACCGCCGAACGTTGGACGCGGATCGACCGGGAGATCAAGCGCGCAGCCGATGAGACCGGCTACGTCAATCTCAGGCCAGACCGTTCCGCCCCAGCTGATCCGGAGCTCCGGCGCCTCATGGTCGGCCGGCTCCAGCATATCGAGAAGTTAGGGCTCGCCATCCAGGGCAATTCTGGAGAATGGGTCGTTGGTCTCGAAGCCGAACGCACTCTGCGCGATCTCGGCATGCGCGGCGATATCATCAAGACGATGCACCGCGCCTTCACCGAGCGCGGCCAGGATCGCGGCGTTGGCGATTATGCGGTCGACGGCGGAACCTCCGGCTTGCCGATCATTGGGCGCCTTGTCGATCGCGGCCTTCACGACGAGCTGACCGGCGAGGCCTACGCCGTCATCGATGGGGTCGACGGTCGTGCTCACCATGTCCGCCTCCGGGGCGTCGAAGCCTTCGATCTGGCTCCCGCAAATGGCGGCATTGTTGAAGTCCGTCACTTCAGTGGCACGCACGACCAACGCCCGACATTGGTGCTTGCGTTGCGGTCCGATCTCGACCTTCAAGCGCAGGTCACAGCACCCGGTGCTACCTGGATCGATCATCGCCTAGTCGAGCGCGATGCCATGCCGCTGTCGGAGGCCGGTTTTGGCCGCGAAGTACGCGAGGCCATGCAGGCGCGGGCCGAACTTCTCGCCGATCAAGGACTCGCCCGGCGCGACGGCCAGCGTATCATCATGCAACGCGATCTCCTCGCCACGCTCCGCCGCCGCGAGCTCGATGCCGTCGGCGAGAAGCTTTCGGCCGAGACCGGTCTGCCGCATGTGAAAACGATAGCCGGCCAGCACGTCGCGGGCGTCGTGCGCCAGCGGCTTGCTCTCTCGTCCGGCCGCTTCGCGATGATTGATAGCGGTCTCGGCTTCCAGCTCGTGCCGTGGTCGCGCGACCTCGATCGCAACCTCGGTCAGCATGTCGCCGGCATGACCAAGGTCAGCGGCGGCATAGAACTCACTGTCGGCCGCAAGCGCGACCTCGGCCTCTGACAACCACGGAAAGAGATCACGCATGTCAGCGACCAAAATCCTCTGGGGGCCAATCGCACTGGTCCTCCTGATCGTGATCGCCACGACCTGGGCTGCGACCCAATATGTTGCCTGGCAGCTTGGGTATCAGGCGCAGCTCGGCACGCCCTGGTTCAGGCTCGGTGGTGTCGCGATCTACTATCCGCCCGCGTTTTTCTGGTGGTGGTACTTCTTCGAAGCCTACGCGCCCGCGATCTTTAACAAAGCTGCCTTCATTGCGGCCTCAGGCGGCTTCATCGCGATCGCCGTCGCCATCGGCATGTCGGTCTGGCGCGCTCGCGAGGCCAAGAACGTCCAGACCTACGGCTCTGCCAGATGGGCCCAAAGGACGGAGGTGGAGGCCGCAGGGCTTCTCGGATCAGACGGCGTCGTGCTTGGCCGGCTGGATCACGATTATCTGCGCCATGACGGGCCCGAGCATGTGCTGTGCTTTGCGCCGACACGTTCCGGCAAGGGCGTCGGCCTTGTGGTGCCTACGCTCCTGACCTGGCCGGGCTCGGCAATCGTTCACGACATCAAGGGCGAAAACTGGCAACTCACAGCCGGCTTCCGAAACAGGCATGGTCGCGTACTGCTATTCGATCCAACCAATCCGAAATCAGCCGCCTACAATCCCCTGCTCGAGGTTCGGCGAGGCGATTGGGAGGTGCGCGACGTGCAGAACGTTGCCGATATTCTGGTCGACCCGGAAGGTTCGCTCGATAAACGCAATCACTGGGAAAAGACCAGCCACTCCCTTCTGGTCGGCGCGATCCTGCATGTCCTCTATGCCGAGGAAGATAAAACCCTTGCCGGCGTCGCTGCCTTTCTCTCCGATCCGCGTCGCCCGATCGAAGCAACGCTCGCAGCGATGATGACGACGAAGCATCTCGGCGAGGCTGGTCCGCATCCGGTTGTCGCGTCGACGGCGCGCGAGCTCCTCAACAAATCCGACAATGAACGATCCGGCGTGCTCTCTACTGCCATGTCCTTCCTCGGCCTCTATCGCGATCCGGTCATCGCGGAAGTGACTGGCCGTTGCGACTGGCGCATCGCGGATTTCACAGCCGAGGCAAAGCCGACGACGCTCTACATGGTCGTCCCGCCATCGGACATCTCCCGAACAAAGCCACTGATCCGCCTTGTCCTCAACCAGATCGGCCGACGGCTCACCGAGGACCTGCATGTCACGAAACGAAAGCATCGCGTCCTCATGATGCTCGACGAGTTCCCAGCTCTCGGCCGCCTCGATTTCTTTGAGTCCGCGCTTGCCTTCATGGCCGGCTACGGCATCAAGAGCTTTCTCATCGCTCAGTCGCTCAACCAGATCGAAAAGGCCTACGGCGCCAACAACTCGATCCTCGACAATTGCCATGTGCGCGTGAGTTTCGCGACCAATGACGAGCGTACCGCCAAACGCGTCTCCGATGCTCTCGGCACAGCCACCGAAATGAAGGCGATGAAGAACTATGCCGGCCACAGGCTCTCGCCATGGCTCGGGCACCTGATGGTCTCGCGTTCAGAAACGGCACGCCCCCTTCTCACCCCGGGTGAAGTCATGCAACTACCACCGGCCGAAGAAATCGTCATGATCGCAGGTACGCCGCCGATACGGGCAAAAAAGGCGCGCTACTATGAGGATGTGCGCTTCCGCGAACGCGTCATGGAGCCGCCGGATCCATCCGAATTGGACAGGACCAGCCGAAGCGACAACTGGTCGACAGTCCTGCCGCAGGATCCCGATCCCGTATCAGCAACCGCTGATGTGCCAGACAGCGCCAATGCGGGGCTGCGCCGCGAACCGGAGCTCCCCGAACACGTGGCCATCGCAAAGGAAACCACGGATCATACGCCTGCTCAGGAGTTCGCGCATTTCCTCGACGACGAGCCGGAGGACGCCGCTCGGCGTCGTCAGGCGCTGCGCCGCCAGATGAGCGGTGTC
This sequence comes from Aminobacter sp. LjRoot7, assembly GCF_964252895.1. Classification (NCBI taxonomy): domain Bacteria; kingdom Pseudomonadati; phylum Pseudomonadota; class Alphaproteobacteria; order Hyphomicrobiales; family Phyllobacteriaceae; genus Aminobacter; species Aminobacter sp. LjRoot7. The sequence goes on along the minus strand of NZ_CAXUPX020000008.1, from coordinate 318,615 downwards.
GCCCGCCAGGTCGCACTCGACCAGGGCGACGGCATGGAGCTCTAGGGAATGCGTGATCGTCTCAATCTCACCCTGCCGGTGGAACTTATCGGACGCATCAACGAGCTTGCCGACCGAAAAAAGTTGCCGAGGTCGGCCATCGTGGAGGCGGCTGTCAGTTCGTTCCTGTCGCCTGACCATGCCGATGCCCGCGAAGCAGCCTTCGCACGCCGGCTCGACCGACTGTCCAGGCAGATCCAGCGAATGGAACGTGATCTTGGCGTCACCGCGGAAACCCTCGCCCTTTTCGTGCGCTTCTGGCTTTCGATCACTCCGCCGTTGCCGCCGGAGGCGCAAGCTTCCGCTCAGGCCAAGGGGCGCGAGCGTTTCGACGGCTTCGTTGAAACGCTCGGCAAGCGGCTTCAGAAAGGCCAGAGCTTCCTGCGCGAGATTCCCGAAGATGTTGAGGGCAATTGAATACGTGGATGTGGCAATGGGCGGGCTCACGAAGGGCGCGCGCGTCCAGCTGAACCAACACGTCGGTCGCGCTCAGCCATGGCTATCCCGCCCTTCTCCTGCAATTGCACGCCACGCTACTACACCCTCTGAAACCTGTTGAACCTGCCTGATTTCTGGCTCCCTTAATCATCCCCGATCAGGGTCGCGCGGCGCGCCGCCCTCACCAGAACGGGGACGATGTGGAGACTTCTCAACGACATTCCGAAGCATCCTTACGGGGCGCGCGCATGCTGCGGACCGCACTGGGCCCCGCGATCGCTGGGTTCCTGGAAGATCCATCCATCGTCGAAGTGATGCTGAATCCCGACGGGCGGCTCTGGATCGACCGCCTCTCGGGCGGGCTTGAAGACACAGGTTGTACTCTCATGGCCGCGGACGGCGAACGCATCATTCGCCTCGTCGCCCACCATGTTGGGGCCGAAGTACACCCAGGCAATCCACGTGTTTCGGCCGAGTTGCCCGAAACGGGAGAGAGGTTCGAAGGGTTGCTGCCGCCCGTCGTCGCAGCACCCGCCTTCGCGATCAGAAAGCCGGCTGTCGCCGTTTTCACCCTGGACGACTACGTTGCAGCCGGTGTCATGACCGCGCAGCAGGCAACCGTGCTGCGCCAGGCTGTTGCGGGGCGCGCCAACATTCTCGTTGCTGGTGGCACCTCGACCGGCAAGACCACGCTCACCAATGCGCTTCTTGCAGAAGTCGCCAAGACCTCGGATCGCGTCGTCCTGATCGAGGACACGCGCGAGTTGCAATGCGCCGCGCCCAATCTCGTAGCCCTTCGTACCAAAGAAGGCGTCATCTCCCTCTCAGATCTCGTTCGATCGTCGCTTCGCCTGCGCCCCGACCGCATTCCCATCGGCGAAGTGCGCGGCTCCGAAGCGCTCGATCTTCTCAAAGCCTGGGGCACCGGCCATCCCGGCGGCATCGGCACCATCCATGCAGGCACCGGCATCGGCGCACTGCGACGTCTCGAGCAACTCATCCAGGAAGCCGTTGTCACCGTCCCGCGCGCACTGATCGCGGAAACCATCGATCTCGTCGCGGTCCTGTCCGGGCGCGGTTCCGCCCGGCGACTGGCCGAACTCGCTCGCGTCGAAGGGCTCGCTCCCGACGGCGACTACCGCATAGCCCCCATCACCTCCAACAACGAAGGAACCACCGCATGACCCCGCCCTTGTCCCAAGCTGGACGCCGCATCGCGGTATTCTGCTCGGTCACCGTCCTTGCAATTGCGATTGCCCCTGTCGCACACGCCGCAGGCTCGTCCATGCCCTGGGAACAGCCACTGCAGCAGATCCTGCAGTCGATCGAAGGCCCAGTTGCCAAGATCATCGCCGTGATCATCATCATCGTGACCGGTCTGACGCTCGCCTTCGGCGATACCTCGGGCGGTTTCCGGCGACTGATCCAAATCGTCTTCGGCCTCTCGATCGCCTTCGCCGCATCAAGCTTCTTCCTCAGCTTCTTTAGCTTCGGCGGCGGAGCGCTCGTCTGATGGAAGAACCAGTCCCAGGGTTCAGCGCACCTGTTCATCGGGCGCTTACAGAGCACATCCTGCTCGGCGGCGCCCCTCGCTCAATCGCCATCCTGAACGCCACACTTGCCACGGCCCTCGGGCTCGGCCTGCGGCTCTGGATCATTGGGATCGCGCTGGGGTTGATCGGGCACCTTGCTGCCGCCTGGGCCGCCAAGCGAGATCCGATGTTCGCCGAGGTTGTGCGCAGGCATCTGCGCATCCCCGGCCACCTCAGGGCGTGAGGTAATCGCCATGATGAACCTTGCCGAATACCGAAACCGAAATGCCCGCCTCTCGGACTTCCTGCCCTGGGCAGCGCTCGTGCGCGAGGGCGTTGTCCTCAACAAGGATGGCAGTCTCCAGCGCAGCGCCCGATTCCGCGGCCCGGATCTCGACAGTTCGGTTGCAGCTGAATTGGTCGCCATCTCCAGCCGTCTCAACAACGCTTTCCGACGCCTTGGCTCGGGTTGGGCGATCTTCGTCGAAGCCCAGCGTCATGCAGCCGGCGCCTATCCGGAAAGCACAGAGTTGGCGATCGACGACGAGAACCGGCTATTGCGCGCAATCCGCGATGGAGCGCAGGACACGATCAACGACGCCGGCCAGCAGATCATCCGCAGACAGCTCAACGTCGCGCCGACGCTGACCATCCGGCCGGGGTTTCCGGTGCGCGTCATCGTCACGCGCGACCTTGTGCTCGAGCCTTATGGAGCAACGCAATGACCAAGCTGAAACTACGCCCCATCACCGACGACAGGCCCGTCAAGGTAACGTTGGAGCTTCCAGCGTCGCTGCATCGCGATCTCAAGACTTATGCCGATATCCTCGACCGCGAGAGTGACCAGCCGCCTACCGAGGCCATCCGGCTGATCGTACCGATGCTCCAGCGCTTTATCGAATCAGATCGAGGGTATGCAAAGGCTCGGCGAAACGCCCATTCAGATTCATAGCGTGTGCACATGTTCACGATATCGAAGAAGGTCCGGTCTAATGATGTTGGCTGTCATAAGTTATAACCAATTAAAAATCTCCAGACAGATAGTTCTTCGATTGTTGTGACTACGTACTTCCTGAAGAATTCATCGGTCATAAATGACTTGAACTAAAAGACTACTATCGACAAAATTTACTCAATAACATCTCAAGCCGAAGCCATCCGCTCCGTTTCTGTGGCAAGAAGCCTGAGATCGCTTGCCGAGCGCTACGGCATAAACCAAAAGACGGTTGCCAATGGCCCAGCGAACCGAAGTCCACGGTTCTGTCCAGTGAAGACGAGGCGATTATCGTTGCCTTCCGCCGACACACCCTGCTGCCGCTGGACGACTGTCTCCACAGCTTGCAAGCGACGCTCCCGCACCTGACACGATCGTCCTTGCATCGCTGTTTGCAGCGCCATGGCATCTCTCGCTTGCCGGATGTCGAGGTGACAAGCCTGACTGGAAGACGTTCAAGGCCTATCCGATTGGCTTTTTCCACATCGACAGTGCCGAGGTGCAGACGGGAGAAGGCAAGCTATATCTATAAGTCTGATAGTCGATGGAAGCCAGCTTCATAACCTTCAGCGTGATGCACTGGTCAAGGCCGGCGTTCTGCCCGAGCACATCTATGGGATGCCGCATCTGGACGCCGGGATAATCGCCACGGTCTTGATGTCTGTCTGAAAGCACTCCATGCAGGGGATGCGCTGGTCGTGTGGAAGCTGGACCGGCTCGACCGTGATCCTCGCCACCTCGTCAATCTCGTTGATGACCTGACGAAGCCGGAGATCGGGCTGAAGGTATTAGCTGGCGAAGGTGTCGTCGATCGACACGACGACAGCAAATGGCCGGCTAGTGTTCGGGCCGCGCTGGCCGAGTTCGAGCGGGCGCTGATCGTGGAACGGGAGAAAGCGGGGCTGGAGGCGGCTCGTGCTCGTGGCCGTAATGGTGGACGGCCATTCAAGATGACATCGGCGAAGCTGCGCCTCGCCCGGGCAGCAATGGGTCGGCCGGAAACGAAGGCGACCGACCTATGTACCGAACTCGGCATCACCAGGCAGACACTCCACCATTTTGTCGGGCCAAAGGGCGAACTTCGTGCAGATGGTGAAAAACTCCTGGCGAGGAGAATGGCAAAAGCCTCAGGACCCCCGTTCGCCCTTTGAACTTCCTACCGTATCTCCGTGCCCCTAAAATGTTCAGGGCCACTCTGGCTAGGAAACTACGCCCGGTAACCGTTTTCACGAGATCTGCCCTCGAAACTGCAGTTTTGTCTTTGACCCACGATTTGACCACGGCCGCAACGAGCAGATTGTAGCATCCTAGGAGTGACCTTCGGCGACAAAATGGCCCTCGCGGGTTAATCCGGAGGGCCAAAAGAGCCGGGAGCGATGTGCGTCAGTTCTTACCGGCGCGAGCAATCATCGACTCGAGTGTCGCGCCATCGAGCCCCATTGCCACTGCATCGCGCGGCGCGGGCTTTGGCAGGCCAGCAACCATGATCGCGTGCAGGTTTGAGATAGCCCGGGCCGTCGGCACTTCGAGACCGGCAATGTCGGCGTAGACGAGGAACGGCGTGAGACCGTGGGTGAAGTCCTCGACATAATAGCGATGCGTAAGCGAATCCGGCGCCTTGATGCGCTTGTTGGCTTCGCCCGCCGCAATGGCGCGGTAGTCGTCATCCGACGCGTACGTCTCGACCGTGCCGATCGCCTTCATCTCGGCGATAATAGTCGGCAGATCATGGCCGAACTCGCGGCCGACAGCGATACGCTCGCGGTCGAGCGCTTCCATGACACGTACGACACTATCTGTCAGACCCTGTACGTAGAACGTGAAGTCCCCGCCGGTCGCCTCGACCCAGGATGCGCCGAGCATCGCGCCAGGCGGATGCACGATCATGTTGACGTTGCAAAGGTCGGACGCGATCACGTCGCCACAATCGTAGCTGCCCGGGAAAAGTTCAATCGCTGCCTGAAGCGCAGCTGCACCATTGCGCAGCGCCGCAGCGCGCAATGCCTTGGCACGGCCGGTGACATTAACGACATCCGGCGCCGGCTTGCGCGCAACGTAGGCGAGCGTTGCAAACTCGGCAATCGGTGGAACCCTGCCGCCAAGCTTGGTATAGGCAGTTTCGAACTCGAAAGCACCGCCGGTGTGGCCGGGGTTGAGTACTACCGGTCGGGACCCATCCCAACCGGCTGCGTGCAGATCAGCCGCTACGGTTGCCAGCGCGAAGGTTGGCAGTGCAACGACGACGCAGTCCGCGCCTTCGAGGGCCTCTGAGAGGTCCGTGGTGATCAGAGCGGGTTTCAGCACGCCCTGGCCGAACACGCCCTGATAACCGATGCCGTTGTTGAGGAACGGCTGGATCGTCGGCAGCGAGCGCCCATGCAGGGCAACATCGTGGCCAGCAAGCGTAAGCTCGACCGTCGCTGCAGCGCCGCCATTACCGGCGCCAATAATTGCTACTCTCATGACTATCTTCCGATCAGGCCATCAGGCGGGTGCGCAATGCATCAAGTTCAGCCGCAGCTTCCTCGACGTCCGTAACCTTGAAACCCTTGGCGAGCTCCGGGCTGTACTCGGCAAGCAGCGTGCGAACGCGCTCGGCGTAGGTCACATCCCCATCCCGGATAGACACACCGTCGGCGTCTTCGAACTGCTCGTTCCAGGCGATGGCGTCCGCCTTGCCGACCGTCGAAGGCAGATCAAGTGCGACACCCGACGTGTCCGCAATGACGGGATACCCGCCAGTCAATCCTCCTGGCCCAGGGACATGCACGCGTCGGGCCCCTTCGCCGGCTAGCGCCAGCAGAACCGGCACGGCATTGGCTGCCGAAATCATGTTGAGCTCCCGATATGGAAGCTGGATGTCGAGTGTCATCGCATCGACGTCCTCGATCTCACGGTCGCCAACAAAGGCGCGGACCGGTGCACCGGCACGCTGGCCAGGAGCCTTGCGCCATTCGACGATGTGGCGGTGATGGCCGAGCACGCGAAGGTCCGCACGCTCTTCCAGCGGCAGGCGACCGGCGATGACCGCCGAGAAGATGGCGATGTTGCCAACACCGGCGGTGATCGGCAAATCAGCCTGCGCCAGCACCTGGTTCACACCATCGGGATAGCAAGTGTTGACGAAGTGCGTGTTGGCGCCGAGCGACTTGATTGCGCTCGACGTGCGGAACGACAGTAGTGAATTGAAGGCGATGGTCAGGCCAAAGCCAGCCGCCGCCACCAGACGTGCCCAGTCATTCTCATTGTTGTCGACCCGCCACGGCGATTGTGCCGAGGCGGATTGAACGACGATGCGGGGATTCACCTTGGCGAACGTCTCGGCAATCGAAGCCGCCGAGGACGAGTCGAGGTAAACGCTGTCGAAGGAAAGCGTCGTGCCGAAGTTGGCGGCACGTGCGCGACACGCTTCCACCAGCCACTTCAGGCGTTCCTTGTTACGGCCAGCAATGACCACCGAAAGCGGCGTACGTGCGGTAATGGCAAGGTCGGCCAGCATGATCTCGGCATAATAGCCCGTGCCGGAAACCAGGATGTCGCAGGAAGTAGGCGTGTTGCTCATGAGGTTCCTCTCTTATCCGCCGATGCGGATGAGCTTGTCGGTGTTGCTGTAGTCGGAAAGCAGGACCGAACCGTTGCCGGTGACCTGCAGGACATCCTTGTTCTGCACGCCGAAGCCGTAGCCGGTGCGGTAGCAGAGGGGTTCGAAACCGAGCACCATGTTTTCCTCGATCAGCGCGTCGTGACCCGGCAGGCCCAGCGTCGGGGTCGAGCCGATATACGGATCTTCATGCAGGTGCAGGCCGATGCCGTGGCCGACGAACGAAATCGGCGGCAGCTTCATCTTGTCGAGGCGAGCAATGAAGTCGTTGTAGATCTTGAGACAGCTTGCACCCGGCCTGATCTGGTCGAGGATCGCGTACTTGCACTCGACCATCAGATCCCAGATTTCTTCAGCCATCGCTGGCGGCTCTTCGACATAGGCGGTGCGGCAGACGCCCGCCTGATAGCCGTTGATCACCGAGAATATCTCGACACGCGCGATGTCACCGCGCCCCAGGATACGGCTGCTCGGGCCGACATTCGGCAGTTGGCTGCGCTCGCCGGTGGCGATGATCAGAAGCTTGAAGTTCTCAGCGCCGAGTTCGTAGATGCGGCGCGTCAGAACGGCAGCGATGTCGAGCTCGCTGTCGCCAGCACGCACAGCCGACAGGCTGTCTGCGATTGCCTGATCGGCAATGCGCGACAGGCGGTGGATCAGCTCGACTTCTTCCGGCGTCTTGATCTGACGCGCGCGCGACAGCTGCTTTTCAAAGGCACCGAAGCTTGCCTTTGGCATCAGCGCGGCGAGGCGCTCAAAGTCACCTGCCGGCAGATAGTCCATCTCGACACCGATCTTGGCTTCCGACAGACCGGCCTTCGTCAGCGCTTCGGCTAGGATGACCATCGCGTCGTCATGAAACTCGCGCCAGACGGTCAGCGGCGTTTCCGGCGCGTTGCGTGCGATCGTCGTTGCTTCCATGTCGACGCCGAACAGGCTCTCGTCGCCGTTAGCGGTCAGGATCGCCATGGCGTGGCGGTGACGGATGAGTGGCTGCGTCGGAACGACGAAGCCGGTCAGGTAAGCGAAGTTCTCTGGCGATGAGGTGACGACGACGTCGAGGGCCTCTGCCTTCAGAACCTTGCAGATCTTTTCAACAATAGTCTTGCGCATTCAAAAGCTCACTTCAAAGGGAAACGGTGTATTTTTCGATCTTCGCTTCATCGACAGCGATGCCCATGCCCGGTGCGTCGGGAACGCGAACGCCGCCGTTCTCGAACACCAGCGGCTCAACCAGCAGGTCGTCGGCGTAGTAGATGCCGCCGATACGGCCGTTCTGGAATTCAGCCGGCATCGAAACCGGGATGACGTTGGAGAGCGTCGCAGCCGGGGCAGAAGCGGCGAGATGGACGTTGGCGAGGTTGCCGACGCCGGTCTCGACCGAGCCGTTGACGTTACAGACGATGCCTGCGGCCTGGCACACCGCCGACACCTGCATTGCCTTGAACAGGCCGCCCGGCTTGGTGGTGTAGATCGACACGATCTGGGCTGCCTCCTGCGCGATGATTTGGACGACGTCATGTGCGTTCCAGGCGGACTCGTCAGCCATTACCGGAGCGTCGATCGCCTTGGCGACGCGGCCGATACGCTCGATACCCATGACCGGCTGCTCGACGTAGATCAGGTTGCAATCCTGCATGCGGCGCACGGTCTGGATCGCCTGACCCGGCGTTGCATAACCTTCGTTGGCGTCGACGCAGAGCGAGATGCTTGGGCCAACCGCCTCGCGGATCGCCTTGACCATGTTCACGTCACGGTCCGGATCGACGCCGATCTTGATCTTGATGGTGCGGATGCCGTCGGCCACGACCTTGGCAACTTCGCTGACGGCTTCCTCGATGCCGAGAAGGCCGATCGAGTGGGTGATGGCGACGTTGTCGCGCAGCTTGCCGCCGAGGAGCACGTGGACCGGTACGCCCAGAACCTTGCCGGTCAGATCGTAGTAGGCAAAGTCGACAGCGGCTTTCGCGTATGGATAACCCTTGATCACTGCGTCCATGCGCTGGTGCAACCTTGCCGGGTTACCGATTTCGAGGCCCTGAACCGCAGGCGCCAGGTATTTCGAGATTACGAGATCGACGATGGCAGCGCTTTCGCCGAAGTAACGGCCGAACTCGCCGCCCCAGTCCTTCAGTGCCGGCGCTTCGCCCCAGCCAACCGTGCCGTCGCTCGCCGTCATCTTGATCAGCATGTACTGGCCGATCGGCTCAGTCAGGCCGGTCCATTTATGCTCGCGGCGGGTTGGCAACCTTACCAGGCGGGTTTCAATCGACGTGATGGTAGCCACGGGTTTTCTCCTCAGTGATTTCGTTTTGTGATCACACAAATCCTGTGAAAAAACCCATCTCCCCCGGAGACGGGCTCTTTCGCGGTTTTTTGGATGCTGCGTCCTAGTCCGCGCCGGCTTCGCGTTCGGCCTGCGCCAGGCGTTCGCGGACGTTTCCGAAGAACGGCAGCGCCAGGACGATGAAGGTAATGATCAGGAGTACTGCCGTGATCGGACGCTGGGCAAAGATGGTCCAGTCGCCGTAGACGATCAATGTGCGGCGCAGGTTCTCTTCCAGGAGAGGCCCCAAAACCAGACCGAACATCATCGGTGCCGTCGGAATTCCGAGCTTCACGAACAGGTAGCCGACTGCACCGAAGACGATCATCAAGATAACGTCGAACACCGAGTTCTGCACGGCGTATGAACCAGTTACGCAGAGGATCAAAATGCCAAGATAAAGTATACGTGGCGGTGCCGAGAGTATCTTGGCAAATACGCGGGTCAGGCCAAGCGACAGGATGAAAGTCAGGATGATCGTCAGGCCGAGAGCGACATAGATCGTCGCGATGAAATCCGGGTGTTCACTGAAGAGGGCCGGTCCCGGCTGCAAGCCATGGATCAGCAAAGCGCCGACCAGAACCGCCGTCATCGTGTCTCCAGGGATGCCGAGCGTCAGCAGCGGAACCAGCGCACCACCAACGGCTGCGTTATTGCCGGTTTCAGCTGCAACGATACCACGCGGATTGCCGTCACCGAAGGTTTCCTTCTTCTCGTAAATCTTCTTTTCTTGCGCATAAGACATCGACACAGCAACTGCGGTGCCTGCGGCAGGAATGATGCCGACGATGAGACCGACCAGCGAAGAACGGACTGCTGTTGCCCAGGTGCGGACAACTTCGCGCAGCGGCGGCCAGATCGCACCGATCTGCGTCGCGGCCTTGTCTATCTTGATCGGCTGTTCGAGCAGGCGCATGATCTCGGTGAGACCGAAGATGCCGACTGCAAACGGGACGATGTTGATACCGGCGGTAAGGCGCGTGATGCCGAAGTCGAAGCGCGACAGGTTGGTGATCATGTCGAGGCCGACAGTACCGAGCATCAGGCCAAAAATACCGGACATGATGCCAAGGAAGGTCGAACCGGGCGACGCATAGGCCAGCATCGACAGGCCGAAGATCATCAGAACCGCAAATTCGGGGCTCTGGAACGCAAAGCCGGCCTTGGCCAGCATCGGCGCGAAAATGACGAGGCCAAACCAGCCGACTATGCCGCCGAAGGTCGACGCGATCAGCGCATATGTCAGAGCGACCCCCGCCTGACCACGCTTGGCCAATGGATAGCCGTCAAGCTGCGTCAGCATCGATCCGGGCGTGCCGGGAATATTTATAAGAATAGCCGAGATCGATCCACCCCAGGCGCTGCCGTAGAAGGCGCCGAGCAGGAAGACCATGGCGTTGCCCGGCTCCATCGTGAACGAGAACGGCAGAAGCACCGCCAGCGTCATTGTCGAAGAGATGCCCGGCAGAGCCCCAAGAATAATGCCGACGAGCGTCGCGATTACCGCCAGCGCCATCGTTGTCGGGTCGGTCAAAATCGTGACGGATGCATTGAGCAGTTCGGTCATTTGACCCTCACGGGAAAGGAACGTTGATGCCGTAGGCAAACAGGTAGTAGATGCCGCCAGCAACGAGGCCGGCTTCGACCAGCAACTGGATCAGATAGCGCTGCGTGAATTTTCCGCCCGCCCGCCAGTGCAGGATGAAGACCCACGGCAGTGCAAAGATCAGGCTGGCATTTAGAAAGCCGATCGGCTTCATCGCCATCTGGAGACCGACCAGCGACGCCACGAGCGCAGCCGGAAGCCACATCTTCGACAGGACAAACTCGCCGCTGAAGGTGAATCCGCCCACCTTGCGCGATTGGATGAATGTCACTACCATCTGCGCGATGCCGCCGAAGCCGAGAGTGAAAATCCCTATCCACGGAATGAAGGTGGGGCCAGGGTCGTTACCAGCCTTGCCTATATCGAGGTACGGGTCAAAGTAGATGCTGTAGGCACCGATCAGCGCCAGGATCAAAAAGACGGCACCTGCGGCCATCCCAGTCGCCGGTGGCTGCACTGCCGGCAAACCCCCGGCAGCACTGTTTTGTGGCTCGACGCTCACTTCTGACGAACCTTGACCAGGCCCGCACCGTTGAGGATCGGGTACATCGACTTGTCGAGATTGGCGAAGAATTCCGAACCTTCGGCACTGGTCATCGGGGTGATGGTGAAGCCGGCGTCGGTCGCAGTCTTAACGAAAGCCTCGTCCTTGAGCGCGCCGAGGATTGCTTCTTCAAGCTTCGCAGCGGCGGCCTCATCAACGCCAGCGGGAGCAACGAGCGCGCGCATGGTGCCGTAAATCAACGGGAAGCCTTGCTCGGTGAAGGTCGGAACTTCGGGGGCCTTGAAGTGGCGCTCAGAACCGGCAACGCCGAGGATCTTCACATCGCCGGAAGCGTGCTGCGCTGCAAGGTCAGTCACCGACGGAGTCGCCGTCTGAACTTCGCCTGCCAAAATGGCCTGAACGACTGGAGCCGAACCTGGGTAAGGAACTAGGTTCAAATCGACGCCGAGAATCTGCTCGAAGAATGCCGCGCCGATATAGGCCGTGCCGCCCGGTTGGTCGTTGGCGTTACGAATCTCGCCCGGCCTCTCGTTTGCCTTGGCAACGAACTCTGCCAGCGTGTTGACGCCAAGGTCAGGACGCACAGCCAGGATCGACGGGTCGGTGCCGATGAAGGCGAGAACCTTGAACTGGTCCAGCGTTGGTGCATTCGGGTTGCCGTACTGCTCGGCAACGAAGCCAGTTGCGACCATCGAGATGACGTGGCCGGAAGTGTCGCCGTCGGCGACCTCACGTAGCGCAAGCGAGCCACCAGCACCTGGCTGGTTGACGACGACGACCGGCTGAGTCAGCTTTTCCGACGCCTTCTGCGCGATCATGCGCATCAGGATGTCGCTACCGCCGCCGGCCGGCCAGGGGACAACCAGCGTCACTGGCTTAGACGGGAAGTCAGCAGCGTGGGTGATTGTGGCGACGGAAAGCGAGAGCGCCAGACCCGACAAAAGGGTGGCGGCTAGATATTTCATACGCATATTTTGTTCCCATTGTTTTAGTCGTATTCTTATTTTGTTATCTCACTATGTGATCACAAATTGAGATTGGCAAGCACTTTATTTGGATCGGCTCGTAAATTTTTTGCTTTCCCAAAAGCTTGCCTAAAGATTAGCATCACGTTTCGTGATCACAAAATCCGATAGGAAATTCTCAATGAAAATTCGTGACATCGTTCCTGTCCGTTCGCCGAAGGTGATGGCGGGCATGAAGGAGCAACGGCAGCTCTGGGCACGCGAGGGCGTCGAGATCGAAGTGGTCCCGATCGAGCGCGGACCGTTTTCAATGGAGTTCGCAACCGAAGAGGTCTTGGCTGGCCCGTACATTCTCGAAGCCGTCCGTCAGGCTGAAAAGGACGGGGTCGATGCGGTGACACTCGACTGTTGCGTCGACCCAGTCCTGCGCGCCGCGCGTGAAACTGTGAGAATTCCAGTTCTTGCGCCGCTCCATTCTGGCCTTCACGTCGCCAGCATGCTGGGGTATCGGATCGCCGTTCTCAGCATGCGCAACGGTCAGCCGGCTATCGAAGAGCACATCCGGGCCTACGGTTTCGACCACAAGGTGTGCTCGATGCACATTGTCGACTGCCCGCCAGCAGACCTGATCGAATCGGCAGAATACTGCCTCGAAATCATTGAGCGCGCGATCGACGCGGCGATGACGCAGCATCGCGCCGATGTCATCCTCTTCGCTTGCACCGCAATGTCCGGCTACGTGCCGGGATTGCGCTCGAAGTATAACCTGCCAATCGTGGAGCCGATGGCCTGTGCCATCACCATGGCAGCTGCCCTCGTTACCCTTGGCATGACCCACAGCAAGGTCTGCTTCGAAACGCTGCCCGCACGCGGAACCGCGCCGGGCAGCATCGATATTCCCTGATCAGGCGAGAGCGGCGCTCGCCTGGATCTCGATCAGAAGATCAGGCGATGCGAGCGCCGATTCAACGCAGGCGCGCACCGGCTGGAAACCCTGCGCGACCCACGCGTCATAGACTTCGTTCATCGCGTCAAAATCACGCGTGTCGGAAATCCAGATCATCACTTACAACAGGTTTTCTTTTGATAGGCCAGCCTCTGCCAGCAGCACGTCGAGCTGACGCAGAACGTCCGCCGTTTGCTCCTTGATGTCCCGCGGCAGGCCGCGGGCGGTGATACCTTTGGTGAGCAGCATGCCGTTATAAGCAACCATGTTGCTCATGCGTTCGGTGCCAGGGTAGCGTTTAACTGACGTGCTCATTTTAGTCCCCGTGTCCGGGTGTACGAGTGATCGAGTCGCGGCCAATCTCGGCCAGCGACTTCCAGCCGCCGATCGTCATGGCGTTGATGATTTCCATTCGCAGCACGTTGAGGATGGCTTCGACCCCGTCTCCGCCGGCAACCGCCATGCCCCACAGGTGTGAGCGACCGATGACGCAGGCATCGGCACCGAGCGCGATGGCCTTGAGTACCGATGTGCCCCGCTCGATACCGCCGTCGAGCAGGATCGGGACACGCTTGTCGACGGCTTCCGCAACCGCTGGCAACGCATCGATGCAAGACAGCGTGCTGTCGAGCTGGCGGCCGCCATGGTTCGAAATCTGGATCGCATTTACGCCGCGCGCGATGGCTTCGTTTGCATCTTGTGGGTGCAAAATACCTTTCACGGTGAGGAACCCGTCATATTCTTCGCGCAGCCACGACAAGTCATCCCAGGTGATGTCCGGATTGAGAACGCTAGCGATGTAGGCCGCCATGTCGTTCATGTCGCCATCCGAGCGCGATGCGAAATTCGCCATCTGAAAGCGGGGCTGGCCCGCCATTCGCATCCACCACCTATAGTGGACCGCCGCGTCGAGCATTGTCGGCAGCGACAGCCGCTGATCGATCGCAAAACCGTTGCGATAGTCCTGCTCGCGACGGCCATGCACGGGAGCATCCGTGGTCACGACAATGCCGGTATAGCCTGCGTCCTTGGCGCGCGCGATGAATTCGCGGGTCAGACCACGGTCGCAGTAGAGGAAAATCTGCAGCCATTTTTGACCATGACCAGCTGCCGCAATGTCTTCCATCGACAGGATCGAGCCGGCGCTGACTTCCATGATCGTGTTGACGTTGCCTGCAGCGCGGGCAGCTTCAGCTTCGCCGCGCGGCCACAAGAGGCCGGAGCATCCTGTGGGAGCAATAAGGACAGGAAGATCAAGCTTGTGCCCACCAAGCTCTACGGAAATATCCGGATTGGAGTTGGAAGCAAAGCTGCGCGCGCGCAGCCACCAGTCGGAAAACCCATCGTGGTTTCTATTTCCAGTTTGAGCGTCTAAAGCGTAGCCTGACACGAAATCATACAGGACGCGGGGGAGTGCTTTACGGGCAGCACGGCGATAGTCATCTACGTTGACAAGCTGCTTGTTAGACATGGCTAATTTGACTGCGTTGCGACACGAACTGCGTTCCTCATGAACCCGCTTTGACTTAGCACGGATCTACGCTTTAAAATGATCACAAAGTGTCATCACAATTTTGAGTCGTCAAGCAGGAGGATGAAAACGAATGGAAGGGGCCGAACAACCAAAGAGCGCGCGTGGCAACGTGCAGGACAAGGTCCTGTCGCAGCTTCGCTATGGCTTGATGTCAGGCTTGTTCGTTCCGGGGCAAGTCTTCAGCCTTCGCAAGCTCGCTGCTGTGTTCGGCACCAGCGCGATGCCGGTGCGTGAGAGCCTGAGCCGCCTGATCGCAGCCAATGCCCTTGAAGAACTGCCCAACCGGTCGGTCCGCGTACCGCGTCTCGGCGCCAGGGCGCTGGAGGAACTGTTCGAACTGCGTGCCCGCGTTGAAGGCCTTGCAGCAAGGATCGCTACCGACAGAATCGGCGCTGCGGGACTGCAAAGCCTTCGCGACATCAACCAGACGCTTAAGGACGCACATGTCCGCGGCGCCATGGGCGATGTCCTGAAGGCCAACCGAAACTTCCACTTTACCCTCTACGGCCTGACTGAATCCTCCATCCTGCTACCAATGATCGAAGGCCTATGGCTCCGCTCCGGCCCGACTATGTATTTCTCACTCAACTCGCCAGGTCTGTGGGACACCTCGACACATCTGGAAATCATCTACGCGCTCGAAAAGAAGGACCCGGACGCCGCAGAAGCTGCGATGCGCCGCGACATCATGAAGAGCGGTCAGGAACTGATCGACCAAGCCAAAAGTGGCGTCCGCACCGGGCCGATCGCAGAACTTTCAGATTTCGGGATGGAGTGAGTTTGCGTCGAGGGTCGGCGATTCAGGGCTGTTCAAAGGAGTTCCTTCTGTCGCACGCCACGAAGATCACCGGAGTCGGAAGCATCCGCGCAATCGCGCCGAACGTGGCTAGATCGACGCCGTGCCCAGCCAGATCGTCACGGGACCGTCATTGACCAACTCAACCCACATGTCCGCGCCGAATACACCATTCGCAACGGCAACACCAAGCGCCGAAACTTTGGCGGAAAAGTCCAAATAGAGACGTTTTCCTTGCCCGGCGATGCACCCGTAGAAAAGCCGGACCGGTTGCCTTTCGTCTCGGCGGCGAGCGTGAACTGGCTGACGATGAGAGGGAACCGTCGACATCGACGACCGAACGTTCATTCGATCCGCATCGTCTCTGAAAATACGAAGGTTGATGATCTCGCGCGACAACCATTCGCTGTCCTTCTCCGTGTCACCCTTGATCGCGCATACGGAGACCAGCAGGCCATTGCCGATTTCCCCGATGATCGCACTGTCACGATGACACGGGCGGACGACACCCGCTTGACGAGTGTTCTCATAAGGCGGGGTTCCTGCTCTTATCAGCTCCGAGACGGTCGCGGACAAGCTCTACCCAAAACCGCGGGCCAAAAGATAGGAGAGCATCATTAAAATCATAGTCGGACGCATGAAGCGGTCTCCCGTGCGCGCCCGTCTCGCCATTTCCGAGGAGGAGGAAACAGCCAGGTACAGCGGTGGAAAAGTGGGCGAAGTCTTCTGAAAAGCTCATTGGCGAGCGATCCGGGATGACGTCCAGTCCCGCCGCCCTACCAGCGCGCACGACAGCATCAACGGCCTCGGGCGCATTGATCGCCTCGATGAACTCGGTCTTGCATGACAGGGTGGCGGAGACTTTGTGGGTGGCGGCGACCCCATCGACGATCTGCTGCATAAAGCCGATCGCAGCTTGCCTATCTGCCGGCGTGCGAGCCCGCATGTCCCCTTTCAACGTCGCGTGGCCGGGAAGCACATTGCGTTGCCCGTCGGTCAAGAACTCCGTGACGGAAACAACGACGCCGGCGCCAGGAGGGAGCTTTCGTGCCACGATGGTTTGTAAGGCGAGAACCAATTCGGAACCGACCGTAATCGTATCGACGCCGACATGGGGCATCGAGGCGTGACCGCCCAAACCGTCAATATTGATAGGGCGCCCGAGGCGATAAGATCGTCGTTCACGTTGCCCCAGGCGAGGATGGCCCCTTGCCCTGGAAGCGGAACCAGCAACGGATAATTGTTGAAGCTCAATTCCGGAAGACGGCCAATTTCGATACATTGGACGGCGAACCACCACTTCCATTCCGAATAGGACGCAGCAGGGCCGTCGAGATCCAAAAGGCGGGCTAATCTCAGGTCTTCCGTTGAATTGACGGGAAAGGCGGTCAGATAAGACGGGCTACCTACGGGAAGAATTTCACGCCAAAAAAGAAATGACGAATCCAGATGCGGCCAATTGCCGTTTCCGTAACGGATGGCGACATCCACCCGCTCTTCTGTCGGGTCCAGCACCGCAACGCGGGCGATCAATATAATTCTGATTTCGGGGTACTCAGCGCGGAAGCTGGCGATAAGGGCATGGTCGAGAGCGTTGGCCAAGGCGACCGTCGTGGTTATCGTCAGCTCAGCTCAACTTCTCACGCGCCCACTCCTGCCGCAGGCCGTGCCGGATGATGAGCGCTGGCGCAAGCTTCCATCGCGATCGTCTTCGGTGCCATGTCGTTCACGGTGTCTGAAAGCTTTGCGCGGCTCACGTTCCGCGACACAACCACACCGTCATCATCGATGCCATGCAGGTGGAACGACTGTTTCCTAAGGTCGATCGCAAACAGATCCATTGTCATGCTTTCCTCCGCAAGGTTGGTCACCCCAATGTGACGGAGAAGAGGGAGGCGTCCATCCCATACCATGAAGACGGCGGTGGACGCGATCTTCATCGGCAGGGATCGCCGCTACTGCCGCCACTTTGCGCAAATATGCGGGCATTACCTTGTCGAACCGGCATGCACACCAGCGGCCGGCTGGGAGAAGGGGCAAGTCGAGAACCAGGTTGGGCTGGTGCGCGAGCGCTTCTTCACACCGCGGCTGCGCTTCAAGCCGCTGGAGCCTCAACGGCTGGCTGGCCGTCAAATGTGTCGCCTATGCCAAGGCGCATCGGCATCCCGAACAAGGCGAGCGCCCGTGTGGGAGGTGTTCGAGGAAGAGCGTGCCAGCATCCTCCCCTATGCCAGGCGCTTTGACGGCTTCCATTACATTCCCGCGTCGATGTCGAAGACCTGCACGGGTGCTGTCGGGTGCCGCCGCCCGACCCGTCGAGATCCATGCTCCGCAACGAGGTCATCTACGATCCCTGGCACTACGTGCCGGGGCTTGCCCGCAAGCCGGGCGGATTGCGCAACGGCGCGCCGTTCCTTGGCTGGGTCCTGCCGTCGGCAATGGAGAAGGTGCGCCGCAAGCACAAGGCGGTTGATGACGGGGACCGGCAGATGGTGTCGATCCTCACTTGCGTGCTGACCGACGGGTTGAGCGCGGTCGAGGCCGCCTGCCAGGAAGCCATAGAGCACGGCGTCTCGTCGGCCGTGGTGATCCTTAACATCCTGGGGCCCGCAGCCGCGATCCGGCGCCGCCTTCATCGCCAGCGCGACGGTCATATCGACGCCTGGAATGGTCATCAGACGCTTCGCGCCTTCATCGAGAGCCGAACGGGCAAAATCGCGCTCGATAAGCTGGAGGTCATCGCCCAGCCGGTCGAACTCGCGCAGGTGCCGATCGATCTCTAGGCGCTCGGCCTCCGGCACGTAGCGCATCCGGGAAAGTCGCGAGGGGCGGCCATGTAACGAGCTTGGGCTCTCAGCCCACGGTCTAAAGACGGCCTGCCCGCACTTTCCTGCTCCCGGTGCCCCACGTCCCGGATGGGCTTACTATAAGGCCGTTCCCAAAGAAGAACAGCAGGACGAAAAGGCACCGCAGATCACATACCGGATAATGGCAAGGAGAGCGCTTCATTCAGACCGCGCTCAGGGAATGGGCCTACACCATTGCCTACCCGACATCCGATCATCGTGCCGGATACTTCCAATCTGGCTGCACCGATACAATTGGCATCGACCACACGGCTGCCTAAAGTCTAAAACACCAATCAGCCGCCTCGGGCTAACCGAGGACAACCTGTTGAGGTTCCACAGCATCTAGCTCTTGGCCCAACACGACCTCCCAGCGGCATCGCCGGCAACGTCTGCTTCAGCGCGCCACGCTGCCGTCGCGATTTCGCAAAGTGTGAAGCGATTTCCTGTAAAAAACCTGTTTTCCATCAATTCAAGGCCCGCGCATTAGCCAGCTGGGCCGAACGGATTCGTTTTTAGACCGCAATTGAAGGCCAGATCAGTGCAGGGGTTTCCTTGGCTATCGCCCTCAACGGTGTTGACCAGGTGGTGACCACGCCAAAAATGAGAAAAGCCGCCCGAAGGCGGCTTTCTCATAATGCTTTGTTTTCCATAAAGAAAACTGGAGCGGGTGAAGCGATTCGAACGCTCGACCCCAACCTTGGCAAGGTTGTGCTCTACCCCTGAGCTACACCCGCTCGCCGCGGCTCGTCGCCGCAACGGCTGCTATATGGCCGAAGCTCGCGGCGAATGCAACAGGGAAAAACCGCTCTTTCTTGAACTTTTTTCCGCAGACCCGAGAATCCCATATTTCCCCTCGGGAAGCACCATGCCGGCCAAAGCCGGACTTGTGCAGAAAGCCGGCTTTGCCCATAAACCTCGCGCAACGGCAATTCCCGGAAGCTGCGATGACCGCCTCGACGACACCCAAGACCCGCGCCGAACTGCTCGCCTATCTGGCCGGGCTCGGCATTTCAGTGACCACCCACGACCATCCGCCGCTCTACACGGTCGCCGATTCGCAGGCGCTGCGCGGCGCCATTCCCGGCGGGCACACCAAGAACCTCTTCCTCAAGGACAAGAAGGACAACTTCTTCCTGGTCACCGTGGACGAGGAGGCAAGCGTCGACCTCAAGCAGATCCACCAGCTGATCGGCGCTTCGAGCCGGGTCTCCTTCGGCAAGCCCGAGGCGCTGATGGAGCTGCTCGGCGTGGCACCTGGTGCCGTCACCGTCTTCGGGCTGATCAACGATACTTCGGCCAGGGTGAAGCTGGTGCTAGACAGCGCGCTGATGGAAAACGCCGTCATCAACGCCCACCCGCTGACCAACGAGGCGACGACCTCGATCGCCAATGCCGACCTGCTGCGATTCGTCGAGGCAACCGGCCATGATGCTGTTATCTTGAAAGTCTCGGGCTGATCGCCACATGGTGGACGGACAGCCGCTGGGCCTGATCGCCGGCAGAAAATAGCGAATACCGGAAGAGTGAAGATGAGCAACGAAAGCAATCCCTTCGGCGGCATGAGCAGCCAGTACGCCACCAACGTGCAGTTTGGCGCAGCGCCCGCCAACGGTGCAGCACCCGCGGCCGATCTCATCAAGGACACGACGACCGCCGCCTTCAGCGCCGACGTGATCCAGGAATCGCGCAAGCAGCCGGTGCTGGTCGATTTCTGGGCGCCGTGGTGTGGCCCGTGCAAGCAGCTGACCCCGGTCATCGAGCGCGTCGTCCAGGCTGCCGGCGGACGGGTCAAGCTGGTCAAGATGAACATCGACGACCATCCAGCGATTGCCGGCCAGCTCGGCATCCAGTCGATTCCTGCCGTCATCGCCTTCAAGAACGGCCAGCCGGTGGACGGCTTCATGGGTGCGGTGCCCGAGAGCCAGATCCGCGACTTCATCGACAAGATCGCCGGCAAGGATGGCGGCCAGCCCCAGATCGCAGAGGCGCTTGCGGCCGCTACCGAAGCGCGCGAGGCCGGTGACCTGCAGACGGCGGTGCAGATCTATGATGCCGTGCTCGAACAGGTGCCCGACAACATCGATGCCATCGCGGCACTTGCCGACATCCTGTTCGAAGCTGGCGACGTCGAAGGCGCAAACGAGGTTCTGGCGCGTGCCCCAGAGGACAAGAAGGCGGTCGCCGCACTGGTTTCGGTCCGCGCCAAGATCGCACTCGCCGAAGAGGCGGCGGCACTCGGCGATTCGGCCGAGCTCGAACGCAAGCTGGCGCAGAACCCCGGCGACCACCAGGCGCGTTTCGATCTCGCCATGATCCAGAACGCCAAGGGCCAGCGCACCGAAGCGGCCGACAACCTGCTTGCCATCGTCAAGGCGGACCGGACCTGGAACGATGACGGTGCCAGGGCGCAACTGCTCAAGCTGTTCGAAGCCTGGGGCTTCACCGACGAGGTGACGCTGGCCACGCGGCGCAAGCTGTCGTCGCTGTTGTTTTCGTGACGGCACAAGCGTTGCGGTCTTGCGTTTGACCGCCGCTACCCCAGATGAGTAGCAGCTGAGGAAAAGATGCAGGCAGGAAACGCGCATTACCGGCTCGACAGCGATCTACCGACAACGCTAGCGGTGTTCCCGCTGACGGCTGCCTTGTTGTTGCCGGGCGGGCGCATGCCGCTCAACATCTTCGAGCCGCGCTACCTCCAGATGATCGACGATGCGATAGCCGGCTCGCGGCTGATCGGCATGATCCAGCCCTCGCTCGACGGCAATCTGCGCCCCGACGGCGAACCGGCGCTCTGCCCGGTCGGCTGCATCGGCCGCATCACCTCGCTCGCCGAGACCGGCGACGGCCGCTACCTGATTTCGCTGCAAGGCGTCTGCCGTTTCCGCGTCGCCCAGGAACTGGCCGTCAAGACGCCGTTCCGGCAGTGCAAGATCACCTCCTTTGCGGCGGATCTCGGCGAGGACAAGGCCGGTGCGGAAGTCGACCGGCCGGCACTGCTCAAGGCCTTCCGCACCTACCTCCAGGCCAATGAGCTCGAGGCCGATTGGGAGAGCGTCAGCCGCGCCGACAACGCCATACTGGTCAACGCGCTGTCGATGATGGCGCCCTATGGGGCGGCCGAAAAACAGGCACTGCTCGAAGCCCCCGATCTCAAGACCCGCGCCGAGACGCTGATAGCGATCACCGAAATGGCGCTGGCTCGCGAGAACGAAGATTTCGGATCGAGCCTGCAATAGGCGACGGCCAGGAGAGCTGAATGGTCGATACCAATAAGCGCGACATCGACGTCAAGCTGCTCGAACTTTTGGCCTGCCCGCTGACCAAGGGCCCGCTGAAGTGGGATGCCGAACGCGGCGAGCTTGTCTCCAGGCTCGCAAAGCTGGCCTACCCCGTGCGCGACGGCATTCCCGTCATGCTGCCCTCCGAGGCGCGGCAGATCGGCGACCAGGAGACCGGCTCGGGCGCCTGACCCGCGACCCTCCTTGCCCGTCGCCGCCGGGCAAGATATTGCGCCCCGCATACGCGGCTGAGCGGAGCGGCCTCGCTTCAGGCAACAGCCTCTTGGACCGGCACTTGGGCGGCCTTGCCTGCCGGCTTCGCCATGCGCGTGATGCCCCCCGCCATTACTGCCTACTTGTCGGCAGGGTTTTTGTGACGTGCCGTGGCGCCGCATGACCTACGGTCCGCGCCTTGTCTGCTGTCGCCTGGCATAGCCTGCCGTTTGCCTGCGTTGTTCATCCCTCCCGTATTCCCTTCCTCCTATTGAAAGTTGCGGCCTTTGGGCATGACGCTGCTCGCCTTGCGGGCAAGCGTTTCGTAGCTCGGCAGCATGCGCGGGTCGCGTGCGGCCTTGTTGGCGGCGCTGGCCCGTCCTTCCGCAACAGGCCGGTCGCCTTGGTCGGCAGTTGCCTGCAATTCCTCCGACATCGTCGCCAGCCAATGCGTCCAGTCCTCCATCTTGTCAGCGACGATATGGATGACACCGGATTCTTTCTGCAGCTTGCCGGTGACGCGGATAAACTTCGATCCCATAATGACAGGCCGGAAGCGCTCAAAGACACGTGCCCAGACGACGATGTTGGCGATCGAACGCTCGTCCTCCAGCGTGAGGAAGATGGCATTGCCCTTGCCCGGCCGCTGGCGGACCAGCACCAGCCCGGCGACGGACACGCGTCGCCCGTCGAGCACATCGGCGAGCCGGGCATTGGGCGTGATGCCGGCGCGATCGAGACGATGCCTGAGAAAGGCCACCGGATGCGCTTTCAGCGACAGGCCGAGCGAACGGTAGTCGTGGATGACATGCTCGCCGAGCGGCATGTGCGGCAGATGCGTCTCCGGCTCGTTGTCGACCAGCTGCACCTCGGGGCGGTCGAACAGCGGCAGCATTTCGGCGGCACTCTTGCCGTCGAGCGCCCGCACCGCCCACAACGCTGTGCGCCTGTCGATATCGATCGAGCGGAAAGCATCAGCCTGGGCGAGCAGCTCGATCTCGCCGACATCGAGCCCCGAGCGCAGCCAGACATCCCGCACCGACACATAGCCCTTGCCCCGCCGCGCAACGAATGCCTGCATCTTCTTGTCGGAAAGCCCCTTGATCTGGCGGAAACCGAGCCGGACGGCATGGCTAGTCCTGATGACATCCCGCATCTCGGCGTGGCGTTGCTGAATGCGTTTCGGGTCGAAGCCTGAGCGCTCGAGCGTGCAGTCCCAGACGGAGTGGTTAATATCGATCTGGCGAATCTCGACGCCGTGATCCTGTGCATCGCGTACAAGCTGGGCCGGCCGGTAGAATCCCATCGGTTGCGCGTTCAGGATCGCCGCGCAGAACACGTCGGGATAGTAGGCCTTGAACCAGCAGGAGGCGTAGACGAGCAGTGCGAAGGCAGCGGCATGGCTTTCGGGAAAGCCGTACTCACCAAAACCCTCGATCTGCTTGAAACAGCGCTCGGCGAAGTCGCGTTCGTACCCGCGCTCCACCATGCCCTTGATCATGCGGTCGCGGTAATTGCCGATCGTGCCGGTGCGCTTGAAGGTCGCCATGGCGCGGCGGAGCTGGTCGGCCTCGCCGGGCGTGAAGCCGCCGGCAACGATGGCGATCTTCATCGCCTGCTCCTGGAACAGCGGCACGCCCAGCGTCTTGCCCAGAATGTCTTCGAGCTCCTTTTTGGGGAAATCGACCTTTTCCTTGCCCTGCCGGCGGCGAAGATAAGGATGCACCATGTCACCCTGGATCGGGCCGGGCCGGACGATCGCCACCTCGATGACAAGGTCGTAGAACTCACGCGGCCGAAGCCGCGGCAGCATCGACATCTGCGCCCGGCTCTCGATCTGGAACACGCCGAGCGTGTCGGCCCGACAGATCATGTCGTAGACCTTGGGGTCCGCCTGGGGCAGCGTCGCCAGCTCAAGCGGACGGCCATGGCGGTCACGCTCGTCATAATGCGCCTCAAGCAGGTTGAAGGCCTTGCGCAGGCAGGTGAGCATGCCGAGCGCCAGCACATCGACCTTCAATATGCCGACGGCATCGAGGTCGTCCTTGTCCCACTCGACCATCTTGCGCTCGTCCATCGCCGTCTTGACGATCGGCACGATCTCGTCGAGCCGATCCCTGGTGATGACGAAGCCGCCGACATGCTGGGACAGGTGGCGAGGGAAGCCCATGATCTCATTGGCGCGATCGATGACATGTCGGGTCACGGGATCGGCCTTGTCGAGGCCACCGGCTGTCGCCTCCTTCTCACCCAGCTCGGACGAATACCAGCCCCAGATCGAGCCCGACATGGCGCCCCTGACGTCGTCCGACAGCCCCATCGCCTTGGCGACCTCGCGCAAGGCCGAGCGACCGCGATAGGTGACGACGGAGGCCGCGAGCGCGGTCCGCTTGGAGCTGTATCTTTCGTAGATGAACTCGATGACCTCGTTGCGCCGCTCGTGCTCGAAATCGACGTCGATATCTGGCGGCTCGCCGCGTTCCTCCGAGATGAAGCGCTCGAAAAGCACATCGACGATGTCGGGTCCGACATCGGTGATGCCGATGCAGAAGCAAATGACCGAATTGGCAGCAGATCCGCGCCCCTGGCAGAGGATTTCTTTCGAGCGGGCAAACTTCACGATCTCGTGGACGGTGAGGAAATAACGGGCGTAGTTGAGCTTTTCGACGATGCCGAGCTCATGCCGGATGATGCCCTGCACCTTCTCCGGAACGCCGTCAGGATAGCGCTTTTTCGCCCCTTCCCAGGTCAGCCTTTCCAATTCCGCCTGCGGTTCCAGACCCGATTCCGTCGGTTCGTCGGGGTAATTGTATTGGAGCTCCTTCAGCGAGAAATGCAGGCTTTCGGCGAAACGCAGCGTCTCGGCCAGGGCCTCCGGGTGATTGCGGAAAAGCCGCGCCATATCGGCTGGCGACTTGAGGTGGCGTTCGGCATTCGCCTTGAGCTCGAAGCCGGCCTCGGCAACAGGCACGCTGAGGCGGATCGCCGTCAGCACGTCCTGCAGCGGGCGCTGGCCCGGTGCGTGGTAGAGCGCATCATTGGTTGCCATCAGCGCCACGCCTGCCATGGCGGCCATGGTTGCGGCCTGCTCGATCCTGAAGCGGTCGTTGCCGCCGAAATTCGGCGCGACCGCCAGCCACAAGGAGCAGCCGAACCGCTCCCTGAGGCTGCGCAGGAGCATAACGTCATCTTCCGTGGCAGCTGTGATGTCGGGCAGGACGGCTAGCGACAGCAGGTCGCCCCACTCGAAAAGATCCTCCCGATAGAGAAGCGGTGCACCCTTTTCGCTCTCATCCCGGGTATTGGCCTGGGTGAGCATGCGGCACAGATGCCCCCAACCCTTGCGGTCTTGTGGGTAAGCAAGGATGTCGGGCGTGCCGTCGGCAAAAACCAGCCGACATCCCGGGTGGTAGGTCAGCCCCTCCGTCTGAGCCATCTTCCACGCGCGGACGACACCGGCCACCGTGTTGCAGTCGGCAAGGCCGATGGCCGAAAGCCCCAGGAACTTAGCCGCGATCACCAGCTCTTCCGGCGCGGAGGCACCACGCAGGAAGGAGAAATTCGACTGGATGCCGAATTCGGCATAGCTGGCAGCGACGACCATGTTCATGCGAAGACCCCGTGCAGGAACCAGCGCGGCACCGCTTGCGCATTGTAGAGGCCTTGCCGGTAGAGCCAGTAGCGGCGGCCCTCGGCGTCCTCGATACGGTAGTAGTCGCGCGTCGGCGCATCCGACTCCTCGCGCCACCATTCGGGTGCGATGCGTTCGGGACCTTCCGCCCGCGCCACGCGATGCAGCGCCCGGCGCCAGCGGAAATTGAGCGGCGGGCCATCAGGAACCTCGGTCGCAGGAACGTCGATGGGTTCCGGTTGGCGAAACAGGCGGATGGGACGGTCGGCCTGTCGAGGCCGCCGCCCGGCTTGCTGCACCGCCCGGGTCGGGCGATCGCCCATGCCTTTGCGGGCCTCTTCCTGGGCATAGGGTCGGGCGGGCGCCGCACGTTCCGGCAAATGGCTCTCGACGGTGACAGCCTCAAGCACGGCTGCCTCGCCAAGGCGGGCACCGATGCGATCGGCAAAGATCGCCAGTTCCTCGCCACCATCTTCGACCTCACCGGCAAGGTCGGCCTGGCGCGCGTCGAAGCGGGCCGTCGACAGGGCGGAGAGACGCACCAGGTCGAAGCCGTAGCCGGCATCAAGGCTCTCGCCGAGCGTCGCCAGCCGCTCATGGAACAGCCTGCGCACCAGTGTCGGCTCACGGATGGGGCGCGAGGCGCCGACAGTTATGCGGCTGACCATGCCATCGACCCGGAACAGCAGGAGTTCGAGCGCGCGTGCGCCCTCCTCCCTGCGTTCGAGATCGACCTTGAGGGTGGCGGCGAGCAGGCCGATCAGCCGCTCGATGTCGTCGATGAGCGACAGCGGGTCGGCGAGATGGCGTTCGACCGAAAGCGGGGCGACAGGCAGGCGCGGCGAGATCGCCTCCTCGAGCCAACCCAGCGCCTGGTCAAGGCGCTCGATGAGTTGTGTCCCGAAGCGGCGGACCAGCGGCGCGCGCGGCCCGTCCATGATCGCGCCGACGGTACGTAGCCCGACGCTTTCGAGGCTTGCCTTGGTCCTGGCATCGATCCTGAGCGCCGAGAGCGGCAAGCGGGCGAGAAAATTGCGTTCGTTGCCCGGAGCCAGAATCTGGCTGGCGGCAAAACGTGCCGCTGCCCATGCAGCACCGGGCGTCGAGGCAAGACCGGCGCGCACGTCGAAACCCTGATGGAAGAAGCGCGCCATCAGATCGGCAAGCAGCGCCTTTTCGCCACCGAAGAGGTGGGCGCAGCCGGTGATGTCGAGGAACAGTCCGTTTTCGCCGTCGATCGCGACAAGCGGCGTGTAGCGGTCGCACCAGTCGGCAAGGCCTTCGAGCAGCCGGCGGTCGGCCTCGGGATCTGCTTCGACGACGTCGATATCAGGGTGCATGGCGCGCGCTTCGGCGATCCCCATGCCCGGCTTCAGGCGGAGCGCCTCAGCCCGTGCGTCGAGGCCGGCGATGCGCTGGGTGTTGCTCTCGCGATGGCTTGTTACCAGCGGCTTCAGCGGTTGCGGGCTTGAACGCCAGGACCGCCCCAGCCTGCGCCGGAAGATGCGCTCGGCCGCGAGATGGGGAAACCACAGCGACACGATTCTCTGGGCTTCGTTCTGCGAGGGTGCGTGCATCGGAGTTCCATTCCAGAATGAAGCTGCCGGGAAGAGCGGTACGGCTCTTGCCGATCTCAACAGCGAAGGCGGGGGCTGCGATCGAGCCGGCCAGCGGCCCGAGAAGCGTTTGCCGCAAGGTGGCCGGCGCGGGTGAGACGACCAGGCGGACGGGTGCTGCCGTCGGCTCCGGCACGGCCGACTGGCGCAGCAGAAAGATGGGGCGGCCGCTGTCCTGCGCCCGGCGGTGCAGGCGGCGTGTCGCTGTGAGATCAACACTGCGCGGATTGCCGCGCAGTTCGACGATGACGGCTGCGATCTCCTCGATGCGGGCAGCCTCCTCGGCGATCCACAGCACGTCGGCGGCTTTCGGCGCCTCGGCAAGCAGCAGGCTTTCGGCCTGTATGCCGAAGAAGCCGGCAAGGCCCGGCGCGTAAGGAAGCCCCGCCTCGCGGAACATCTCTGTCGTGCCGACCCACAGCACCAGATCCCTGGGCCGCGACCGCTCCTTCAGCATGGCGCTGACGAGGCAGAGCGCGAGCCCCGCGGCGGCACCTGCATTGCGGGTTTCAGTGCCGTGAATCTCGGTCAACGCCGCTTTCGGCAGCCCGCCGCCGAGCACTTCGTCAAGCCGCTCGACACTCGTCGGCAAGAAGAAGTCGCGCGCCGAGGCATGTCCGTTGCGGCGGACCAGAAGCCCCGCGACCGGCTGGCCGTCGGCAGGCGCGACCAGCCTTTCGGCCAGCGTGCCCTCGATCTTCGCTATCTTCTGGCGCAAGGCAAAAACGACATCCCGCGCCACGGCGCTGGTCGCCATGTCGATCTGCTTCCCCGGTTGTTCCTGTTATGTTCTTATAGATTCCAGAGGTGCCGGGGAGAGTCAAGCCGATTCAAGGAGAATTTATTCCTCTCCTGCCCTGTTGCTGCCGCCGCTAAATTGGCGCCCGAGCGGCAAAGGCCTCGTAAGCGTGGCGGCAAAGGGCTATATGCCCCCAAAAGGACAAAGAATGGCCCGCATTTACAAGACCCGCGCCTGGCACGACCAGCTTTCGCCCTCGATCGAGGAGATGGAGCTCCTGGCGCTCGAAGCCTATGCGCATCTGCCGGAGGAGTTTCGCCAGCTGACCGGCGAGGTCGTCATCCTGCTGGCCGAATTTCCGACCGACGAGATCATGGACGACCTGTCGCTGGAAACGCCGTTCGACCTGCTTGGGCTGTTCGAGGGCCGCGGCATTGCCGAGCGTTGGAACCCGCAGACCGGCGAAGGCCCCAACCGCGTCACGCTCTACCGCCGCGCCATTCTCGACTACTGGGCCGAGAACGAGGAGACGCTGGGCGACATCGTCACCCATGTGTTGATCCATGAGATCGGCCACCATTTCGGCCTGTCCGACGAAGACATGGAAAGGCTGGAGGAAGCCGCCGAATAGCGGCAGCTTCCGAAAATCAATAGTCGCTGAGCTTGGTGACGCCGGCTTCGTAATCGTGGCCCTCGACATCCTTCACCACGGCCTGGCCGCAGCGCATCGTCCTGGTTTCGGCGTCGAACGAATAGGTCGGCGAACCGAACAGGTGCCAGCCCTTGTTCACTGCAGCCGTGACCTTGTGGCAGAAGGTGGCGTCGTCGGGGCCGGTCAGGAAGCGGTAGAGTTTCATTTCTCGTCTCCGGTCATCTCAGCGATCATTGCAGCCCTCGCCAGCACCTTCTCGGCCTGGACGAGATGCAGCCGCTCAACCATCTTGCCGCCGAGCGAGATTACACCGCGTGAGGCGTTGTCGGGAAGCGCGAAGGCGTCCACGACGGCGCGCGCCTCGGCAAGCGCCTCGGCTGAAGGCGAGAACGCCGCATTGGCAGGGCCGATCTGGGCCGGATGGATGACGGTCTTGCCCGAGAAACCCATGGCGGCAGCCTCGCCGCACTCGGCGGCGAAGGCGTCGAGATCGCGGAAATCGTTGGAGACGCTGTCGAGCATGTCGACCCCGCCGGCACGGGCGCAAAGCACCATCTGCATCAGCCAGGGCTGGAGATAGCGGCGGTCGGGCGTGAGCTTGACGCCAGTGTCCTTGGCAAGGTCGTTGAGCCCGGCGATCAGGCAGGACAGCCGTGCCGAGGGATCGCGGCCGAGCTCGGCGATGGCCGCCAGGTTGACCAGTGCGCGTGGCGTCTCGATCATCGCCCAGAGCTTGAGCGTGTCGGGCGCGTCGGCCTCGTCGAGCACGTCATTGGCTTCCAGCAGGTCGCGCGGCGTCTCGATCTTGGGCAACACCACGCCATCGGTCGCCCAGCCGCTGGCAGCAGCGAGATCGTCCGCCCCCCACGCGCTTTTCAGGCCATTGATGCGCACGACATATTCGCGCGCGCCCGCCGGCCGTTCGGCGAAGAATTTTGCCAGCCTGTCGCGTGCCGCGGCTTTCTGCTCGGGCAGCACGGCATCTTCCAGGTCGAAGATGACGGTATCGCAGGCAAGCTGCGACAGCTTGGCGATCGCCTTTTCGTTGGTGGCGGGCACGAACAGCACCGAGCGGCGCGGGCGGGGTAGAGAATGTGACATCTGGTCTTCTTGCCCGGCAATGCTGGCCCTTGCAAGGGCTTGCCGGGCGATGGCGTAACTGCTTTTGTCCTCCATCACAGACAGACGGGAACACTCCATGGCACGCTACGACGTGGTCATCACAGGCGGCGCGATCGTCGGCAGCTCGATCGCCTATTATCTGCGCGAGGAGGGTTTTAACGGTTCGATCGCCTTGATCGAGCGCGACCCGCAATTCGCCAATGCCGCGACCACTTTGTCCTGCGCCTCGATCCGCCAGCAGTTCTCGATCCCCGAAAACATCCGCCTGTCGCAGTTCACGCTCGGCCTGTTCCGGCGTCTCAAGGAGGAGTTCGGCCCCGACGCCGACATCGGCTTCCGCGAGGGCGGCTACCTAATCCTCGCCGGCGACAACGGCCTGCCGATCCTCAGGGCGAACCACGAGGCCCAGATGGCCGAGGGCGCCGACATCGTGCTCGAAGATGCCGAACAGCTGCAAAAGCGCTTTTCGTGGATCTCGACCGAGGGCATTTCCGCCGGCGCTTACGGCCGCAGCGGCGAAGGCTGGTTCGATGCGCATGCCATGCTCGGCCTGTTCCGCAAGGCGCTGAAAACCAAAAACATCGACCTGATCACCGCGGAGGTCACGGGCATCGAGCGTGCGGGCAACCGCGTCACCGCAGTCACGCTTGCCAATGGCGAGCGGCTGGAGGCCGGAACGCTGTTCAACGCCGCCGGGCCGAATGCCGGCAAGGTCTCGGCCATGGCAGGCATTGCCCTGCCGGTCGAGCCGCGCAAGCGCAATGTCTTTGTCTTCGAGTCGCGGGACAAATTCGCCGACATGCCGCTGATGGTCGATCCCTCCGGCGTCTATGTCCGCCCCGAGGGTTCGGTCTACATCACGGGCGGCGCCGAAAGCGAGGATGGCGAGTTGGCCGCCGATCCGCAGGATTTCAATCCCGACTGGGGCCTGTTCGAAGAGGTCATCTGGCCGGTGCTGGCCACCCGCGTGCCGGCCTTCGAGGCGATCAAGGCGACGCAGGCCTGGGTCGGGCATTATGACTACAACGCACTCGACCAGAACGCCGTCATCGGCCCGCATCCCGAGGTGACAAATTTCATCTTCGCCAACGGCTTCTCCGGCCACGGCCTGCAGCAGGCGCCGGCGGTGGGCAAGGCGCTGGCCGAGCTTCTTGTCCATGGCGCCTACCGCACCATCGACTGCTCCGCCTTCGGCTACCAGCGCATTGCCGATGGACGCCCGTTCCGCGAGCTGAACGTGATCTAGGGTTTTCGCCCTCACCCAAGCACCGCCCTCATCCTGAGCCTGTCGAAGGATGGGCGCAGGAATCGCCGGCCCCTTCCCACAAGGGGGAGGGAACAGCCGGCAGCCCCAGGCTCCAGTTCGGCAACGCACTTATTTCAGTCATTGACGTCATCTCTGCCGCGACCCCAATGCTAACGTTGCGCGCGATACCGCTGGTGATCTTGTTTGCCGGCCGACAAACAAAATGGAGGACGGATGCCAAAGGTCAAAGGTGAGAGCGCCCTCGACAAGGAGCGCGCCAAAACAGAGAAGCTCCTCAAAAAGGTGGGGTACACGGCCTTGAAGGAGGCCGGGGTGAAATCCAGGCGACCCGACCTCCCGAACCTGAAGATCGAAAAGCGCGGGAAATAGCGCGGCCACTGGCGTACTCGCCCGCAAACTGCCCCGGTTGCTTCCGATCTTGCGAACTGCTTCAAAGTCGGGCCTGGATCGCGGAGGGGGATGCGACGTGGTGGATTCTGATCGGATCGACAAGCTGATCGCAGCGGTGCCCCCCGCTTTGGCGCTTCGTGCCGGGCTGGACCTCGGCATCTTCACCCGGCTCGGTGACAGCACCGCGACTGCCGACAGTCTTGGGGCCGCGCTCAACGTCGCGCCCGATCGCCTGTCGCGGCTGCTCTACGCGCTCGCCAGCATCGGTCTCCTCGACGTCGAAGACGGCCAGTTTCGCAACGGGGCCGAAGCGGCGGCCTTTCTCGACGCGTCCAAGCCGAGCTATCGCGGCGGCGACCATGCGCTGCTGCGCGAGCTATGGGGCGCCGACCTTTTGACCGCAGAGTCGCTGCGACAGAACCGGCCGGCCGCGCTGCACGACTTTTCCGAAGCGGACCGTGAGTCCGCGGCGGCCTTCAGCCGCCTGCTCGCACCGGGCGGGGTGATATTCGGCCGACACCTGGCCCAGGAGATCGACCTTGAGGCGGTCGGTTCGGTGATCGACATCGGCGGGGGCGCAGGCACGATTCTCGTCGGCCTCCGCGAGCGACGGCCGCAGATTGCAGCAACGCTGATGGAACTCCCAACGGTCGCAGCGGTCGCGCCGGCTATCCTGTCGGAATACGGTGCCGACGACGTGGTTGTCGAAGAGGGCGACATCACTGTCGCGCCATCGATCGGCCGGCACGACCTGGCGATCCTGAAGGCCGTCGTCCAGGTCCTTCCGCCTGATCAGGCGCGCAGTTCGATCCTGAACGCGGCGCGTTGCCTCGCACCCGGAGGCGAGATCGCAATTGCGGGGTGGGGTGTCGTCGATGACGACCGCCTTGGCCCGCCCGAGGGTGTCTTTCTGAATCTCACCTTCCTGAACCTTTATCGCCACGGCGAGGCGTACACTGAAGGCCAGTATCGCGCGTGGATGACCGAGGCTGGATTGCGGGAAATCTCGAGGTCGCGCCTGACGGACGGCACCACGTTGTTTCGCGGGCGCCTCCCGGGCTGATCGTGGCTGAATAGCTGGTTTTGGAGGCAAGTGCTCTCTGCAAAGCTGACTTTGCCACACCGAACGCGTTGACTGCTTTCAAGCCGATCCAACTTGAAAGCTGACTTTCCGTGCCGGCTACTTATGCCCGATGGGATGGCGGCGAAGCTGGTATCCGACGGCTGACCGGAGCACCTTGAAGGCGCGTTCGTCCAAGCTCTGCAGAAGATTGCACCTTAGCTTCATCTCAGGTTCTTCAGCGGACCAAAGCCTACTGGTGTTGATCACTCATGCAGATATGTATTGGTGGTGCTCTACCTCACCATTTATTTGCGCTGCATAGGCGGAGATTTCCGCCAGCAGCATGCGCTTGTCGTCTTCCGGCATGTAGGAGGCCAGGACACCGGCCCGGGCGATGGCTGAAATTTCCGCCGCGCCGAAGTCCATCGCTTCTGCCACCAGCAGATACTCGCGGTTGATATCAGTCGAGAAGGCTGCCGGAGCATCGGTGTTGATCGTCACATTGAGGCCTGCCCTCAGCATTTCCGTGATGGCTGACGCGCGGCCGTTGACCAGTTCGCAGGAACTCCAGCAAGCGGTGAACGGGATGCGGCTCTCCCGAAGTCGAGACATGAGGTCGGGGTCATCGACCACGGCATAACCGTGATCGATGCGCTGGATATCCAGCAGGTCGACGGCATCGCGCAACTCAACCGTATCGAAACGCTCGCCCGCATGCGCGCTGACGTGAAGGCCATGCGCGCGTGCGCGATCGAACGCTTCGACATACTGGCCCGGTTGACCAAGCACCTCGTTATTGTCGAGGCCGATGCCGATGACATGTGCATGCCGATGGCGAATGACGTCTTCGACCATTGCCATCCCGCGCGCAGCGCCCAGCGCCCGGTTGATCGATGGAATCAATCTGGCGCGGATTCCAAAACGAGCCTCCGCGGCATCTATCGCATCACAATACGCCTCGAGCATGGCCGGGTAAGCAAGGCTGTGGTCGTCTGGATTGAAGAACAGCTCGCAATAGCGGACATTGCAGCCGGCCATGTTGCGCAACGCCTCGAAGAGGAGCTGGCGAAAGTCCTCCGGCCTGGAGAGCGCGGAACACACGACAGCGAGACGCTCCAGGTAGTCTTCGAAATCCACCGATTGGTAGATCGTCTCTTGCGTGTACGGCGCGAGCGAGACGCCATTTGCCTCGGCGAGGTCGAACAGCATCGCCACCGGCATGGCATCGGCAATATGACAATGGAGATCGACCTTCGGCAGGCCGGCAATGAATGCGCGAAGGTCCATGCGATGTTCCCGAACTGTGACGAGCAAGAGCATAACTTTCGCCTCGTGAGCCGAGAATGCCTGTGCGGTGCCAAAACCTATCCAGCATTACGGTCGAGAAGTCTGGTGCAGTCTCCTTTTGGCCGTAGCGGTCATGCCCACCAGGGGGACCGTCATGAAATTCTCCATGCTCTCGGCAACGCCGCTCGGGAAAGCGTGCAAGGCCTTGTTCAAGTCCACTTCTTGGGACGACACTCCATCTTCAGTGGCGAGCTGGCCCGCTCACGGCCGCGAACTGATGACTGCTTTCGCCATCTGGCTTCCCGAAAGCTGACTATCTGCTTGCGGCCCCAATCGAGACAAGAACTCGCCACCGAGAGTCCGCGTCTGGCGCAGGCAAACTTGCCCCGCCCCCTACGCCCTCTCCTCCCACACCTTTGCCAGTTCCACGATCGTCTTTACCGCCTTTTCCATGTCCTGGCGGCTGACCCATTCGAGGGGGGAGTGGAAGGCGTGGCCGCCGGCGAAGATGTTGGGACAGGGCAGGCCCATGAAGGACAGGCGCGAGCCGTCGGTGCCGCCGCGGATGCTGCCGCGCACCGGTTCCATGCCGGCGCGGCGGACGGCCTCAAGGGCGTTTTCGACGATCTCGGGGTGGCGGTCGAGCACCACCTTCATGTTGCGGTACTGCTCCTTGACCGTGAAGGCATAGGACGAGCCGGGATAGGCCTTCATCACGTCCTTGACGATGTCTTCGAGCAGCTTTTCCTTGACCGCGAGGCCCGCCTCGGTGAAGTCGCGGACGATCAGGCTGAGCGAGGCCTTTTCCATCGAGCCCGACAGAGCGGTGGGATGGAGGAAGCCTTCGCGGCCTTCGGTGGTTTCGGGGGCCAGGTCCTTCGGCAGCCGGTCGACGATGGCACCGGCGATCTTGATGGCGTTTTCCATGCGGCCCTTGGCGAAGCCGGGATGGATGGCGACGCCCGAAATGGCGATCTCGACGCCGTCGGCCGAAAAGGTCTCGTCCTCGATGTGGCCGGCGGTCTCGCCGTCCATGGTGTAGGCGAATTTGGCGCCGAGCTTGGCGAAATCGACCTTGTCGACGCCACGGCCGATCTCCTCGTCGGCGGTGAACAGAAGCTTGACCGCACCGTGCTTGATGTCGGGATTGGCGATGAGGAACTGCGCCGCCGTCATGATCTCGGCGATGCCGGCCTTGTCGTCGGCGCCGAGCAGCGTCGTGCCATCTGTGGTGACGATGTCGTTGCCAATCTGGTTCTTGAGCTCGGGGTGCTCAGCGACGCGGATGACCTGCTGCGGGTCGCCGGTCAGCCGGATGTCGCCGCCGGCATAGTTGCGCAGGATCTGCGGCTTGACGTTGGTGCCGGTGAAATCGGGCGCGGTGTCCATGTGCGAGCAGAAGCAGATGACCGGCACCTGCTTGTCGGTGTTGGCCGGCACCGTGGCATAGACATAGCCGTGCTCGTCGAGATGGGCGTCGGTCAGGCCGATCGCCAGAAGCTCCTCGACGAGCAGGCGGCCGAGGTTCTTCTGCTTCTCGGTCGAGGGCTGGGTCGGCGAGCTGGCGTCGGACTGCGTGTCGATGACGACGTAGCGGAGGAAGCGGTCGAGCACGGTGTCGGTGGTGGCGGTCATGTCAGGCTCCAATGCATCGGCGATGCACTGCTATAGCCGCCCGGACGGGTGCCGTGAACGGGTTTCGCGCCTGCTACGGCCGCTGTCCGCGCGATCGACGCGGTCTGGCCCAAAGCGCCCGGCGGACCGGGCGCTCAGGGCGATGTGCCTCGCCTCAGCGTGCCGCGCTGTTCTTGACGATAGCCGGGATGACGATGCCCCAGTCGTCCTCGTGCAGCTCATGGCCGCCGCCGTCGATGACGAGATATGTCGAGCCGTTGACCGCATCAGTGATCGCCTTGCCGTGGACGATCTGGAAGATCGGGTCGGCGCTGCCGTGGATGACGGTAAGCGGCACGTTCAGGCCGGGAAGCTTGCCCTTCACTCCCTCGCCGCCGGTCAGCATGAAGTGGTTGGTGGCCGAGAGGTAGCCACCCGAGCGGTCGTGGTCGCGCTCGATGAAAGCGAGAGTCTTCGCCGCGTCATGCGAATGGGCGGTGCTTGCAATCACGCGGGCCTCGCCGGCGATGAAGCCGGTCGCCTGGGCGCGGTCCGACCAGTCGACGCTTTCGCCCGTCGCGGCATGCTCCATGTAAGCAGGGCTCGGCGGCGGCAGGTCGAGATCGAGGCCGATGGGCGTCGTCGACACCAGCGTCAGCGAGGCGACGCGGCCGGGCGCCGACAGCGCCAGGATCTGGGCGATCATGCCGCCCAGCGACATGCCGACGACATGGGCCTTGTCGATGCCATAGGCGTCGAGCACGGCGATGGCGTCTTGGGCCATTTCGTCCATCGAATAAGGCGGCTTGCCCGGCGCGAACTTGGTCGACAGACCGGTGTCGCGGTTGTCGTAGCGGATGACATAGCGGCCGCTGGCGGCGATCCGGCGGCAGAAGTCCTCCGGCCACCACAGCATCGAGGCCATGGCGCCCATGATCAGCAGCACGGGCGGCGCCGACGGGTCGCCAAAGGCCTCGGTGGCGATCTCGACGCCATTGGCGCGTACTGTCTTGGTGGTGGTCGTTTCGCTGGCCATCGCCTTGCTCCTGAGGGTTGCGCCAACGACGGCGATTGCTGCTGCGGAAAGCAGGAAGCGGCGCCGGCTGGTCGGGGTGGTGTGGTTTGACATTTCGGTCTCCTCGCGCCCGCTGGGCGGCTTGAACGGACACTAGGGACGTCGAAGCTGGCCCGCGAGAGCGATACTGGACAAAAACGAGGCATACGTGCCACTCATGGCACATGACCCAGCAAGCCGAACCTCTCCGCATCAGCCTGCTTGCCTTGCCGCAGACGACACCGGCGGCGGTGTACGGGCTGTTCGAGGTGCTGTCGGCGGTCGGCTCGATCTGGGACCGGCTGACCGGGCAGCAGACCAGGGCACGGCGCATCTCAGCCGAGATCGTGGCACGGCGCAAGGAGGCGTTCACCTGCGCCATCGGCACGCCGATCCAGCCGCATGCGACATTCGCCGATACCAAGAGCACCGACGTGGTGATCGTCACCGACCTGGCGCTGCCGCTCGACGGCGGCGCGGCTGGTGGCTGGGACCAGGAGATGGCCTGGGTGCGGGCGCAGCTTTCCGCTGGTGCCACGATCTGCTCGGTCTGCACCGGCTCGATCTTCCTCGCCGAGGCAGGGCTGCTCGACGGCAAGGACGCGGCCTCGCACTGGATCGCCGCCGACATCTTCCGCGACAACTATCCTTTGGTGCGGTTCCGGCCTGAGCGGATCGTCTGCGACATGGATCCCGAGGGACGGCTGATCACCACCGGCGGCGCGTCGTCATGGGAAGACCTCGCGCTGCACCTGATCGCGCGCTACAGCGGCAGGGAGGAAGCGGCGCGCATCGCAAAAGTGTTCCTGCTTGGCGACCGCAGCGACGGCCAGCTGCCCTTCGCCACAATGGCGAAGCCAAGGCGCCACGAGGATGCGGCGATCGGCGACTGCCAGGTCTGGATCGCCGACAATTACGCCGCCGCCAACCCGGTGACGCGCATGGTCGCCGAAAGCGGCCTGCCCGAGCGTACCTTCAAGCGCCGCTTCAAGGCGGCGACCGGCTACACGCCCGTCGACTATGTCCAAAGCCTGCGTATCGAGGAGGCCAAGCAGATGCTGGAGGCCACCACTGAGGCGACAGACGCCATTGCGGAGACCGTCGGCTACGAGGACCCGGCGTTCTTCCGCCGGCTGTTCCGGCGCCATACCGGCATTACGCCGGCGCAATACAGGCAGCGGTTTCGGATTCGGCCGGGCTAATTCTTCAACTCGGCCAGCGCCCGCTCCAGTGGGGCCGGCGAAACCTGGATCGGCCCGTCGAACGGCACGTCCATGTCGAGGACAAGGTAAAGCGACGCGGCGAGCAGCGCCGACGAGGCGATGAAGGTGGTCACAACGACGGCGTTTCTCGGCGCGCGGAAGCCGAAGCTGGCAAACACCAGCACAAGCCAGGCGACCAGCATGACGATCAAAAGCCGTGGGATCGTGCCTTCCGATCGTTCGATCAGGGTCCAGCGCAGTTCGATCACCTTTTGCAGATTTTGGCGCGCGTCCTGCCATAGCACCGTCTGTTCGGCGTTGACCGGCTTGAGATTGCGCAGCCGGCTGCCGATTTCGCCGATCAGCCGTTCGGACAGCTTGTTGGCGACGGTCGCTGGCTCGTTGCTGGGTCTCGTCTCGTTGTCGACGATGCGCTGGACATAGGCGATGAGCGGCTGGCGCGCGTCTTCGGCTTCGGAGCCATAGTCGCGCAGCGCGCGGTCGAGCAGGATCAGCTGAGTGGCGTAATCATGCACATTGTGGTCGATCTGCTCGAAGGTGTTCCGGGCCGAATTGAGCATCAGGCCCATGACCAGCGAGGTCATGACCACGAAGATGTTGGCGACAAGTCTGACCACCCCGGTGGTGTCGTCCTGGCGATGCCGGGTCGGCAACCTCTCATGCGTCAGCATGCTGCCAAGCGAGGCCACGACAAGGCAGACAAAGATCAATATCGCGATCTGGGCTTCGCGCATCGTCGCCGTCCCTCGGTTGAACAGCCCCAGCCGAGGGTGAATTCAATTCGCAGGCAAGGCAAGAGGACCGCGCCGTAGTTGAAAACGCTGGCGCACGCTTGAGAGCGGTCAATGGCCGTACGACGACGATGTCTGGGTCCCGCGGCCACCGCTTTCCTCCAGTGCCAGCGATGCCACACGTGGTTCGGAAGAGGTGGTGCGCTTCAAGAGGTAGCGTAGCGGGATCACCGTCGCGGGATGGCAGCCAATTGCCACCACCCGTGACGTGTTGCCTGCGACGGTCGGTACTAGCGCATCGATTGCAGTTTGGTCATGAGGCCGGCCTCGACCTCGAGGCTGGCAATGTCATCGACGACAGGATAGCCGATGTCCTTCAGCTGCTCCGGGCTGAGGTTGGCGATGATCCGCCGGCTCTGGGCGCGGCGGTACCACGCCTCGATCGCGGTGATGAGGCGTGTGGTGGCCTGGAGGAAACGGATCGTCGGGTTTGTCGTCTGCTGTCTGTGGCTGGAATGCACTGAGTAAGCCATCTCGGCCTCCCGTCTACTGACATGACCGGGCAAGCTTGCCATGCAGGCGTGAGCACAACGTATCAGGCGCGTGAACGAGACGTCAGAACGGGAAGGCGCTGCCCCTGGCGGAAGGGGCAGCGCCTTGGCCTGGTATCAGGTCAGTTCCAGGCGGCGCCCGCGACCTGCCGCACCGCGGCATTGAGGCGGTTCCAGACATTGATCGCCGCGATGCAGAGAAGCAGCGCCGAGATCGCCTTCTCGTCATAGTGGCGGGTGGCTTCTTCCCAGACGTCGTCGGACACCGGGTCGGACTTGTCGGCGATGCGGGTAACGGCTTCGGTCAGTGCCAGCGCGGCGCGCTCGGCCGGCGTGAACCATGGCGTGTCGCGCCAGGCGGCAACGGCGAAGATGCGGTCGTCCTTTTCGCCGAGCTTCCTGAGTTCGAGCGAATGCATGTGCACGCAGACGCTGCAGCTGTTGATCTGGCTGGCACGCAGGTGAACCAGCTTGCGCGTCACCTCGGACAGGCCGTCCTTCTCGGTCGCCTTGTTGAGCGCAAACAGCGCCTGCATGGCATCGGGAAGCAGGATGGCGGGGTTGGTCATACGAGCTTGCATGGGAGTCTTCCTTGTCGGGTTCGGGTCCATTCGATCTTGACGGCGCCTGCCCCGCGACAGTCTCTGTCACATCGGCCGGGATTCGTTCGTCATGGCCTTGACGGAACAGCAGCAGGGAATGTGACCGATGAACGAAGAAATTTTTCTGGCCGATCGATTTGCCGCCAATCGCGGCCATTTGCGCGCCGTGGCCTATCGCATGCTGGGCTCGGCCAGCGAGGCCGAGGACGCCGTGCAGGAGGCCTGGCTGCGCCTGGCGCGCACTGACGCGCAGGAGATCGACAATCTCTCGGGCTGGCTGACGACCGTGGTGGCGCGCGTCTGCCTCGACATGCTGCGCCAGCGCAAGTCGCGGCGCGAAGAACAGCTCGAAACCGAAGGGCCCGACGAAGTTGCCGACGAAACCCCTGCCGTCGATCCCGAGCGCGAGCTGGCGATGGCCGATGCCGTCGGCCTGGCTCTGCTGGTGGTGCTGGAGAAGCTGGCGCCGGCCGAGCGTATCGCCTTTGTGCTGCACGACATGTTCGACCTGTCCTTCGACGACATCGCGCCGATCGTCGAGCGCACGCCGGTCGCGGCAAGGCAGCTGGCGAGCCGGGCCCGGCGCCGGGTCCAGGGCAGCGACGAGGCGCATGCGCCCGACCGGACGCGCCAGCGCCAGGTTGTCGACGCGTTTCTCGCCGCATCGCGCGGCGGCGATTTCGCCGGTCTGCTGGCCGTGCTCGACCCCAACGTGGTGTTCCGCGCCGACGCTGTCGCCGCCCGGCTGGGCGCGGTGGCCGAGCTGCGGGGTGCACAGGCCGTGGCGCAAAGCTTCAAGGGCCGGGCGCAGGGCGCGCTGCCAGCACTTGTCGATGGCGCGATCGGCCTGCTGGTCGCACCGATGGGCAAGCTCCGCGTCGTGCTGATGCTCAAGCTCGACGGCGACAGGATCGTCGGCATCGACGCCGTCGCTGATCCGGACCGGCTGGCGCAGCTGGACGTGGCTTTGCTCGACTAGCCGGCGAACAGCCGTTCGGCCAGGAAGTCGACGAAGACGCGTGTCTTGGGTGCGAGGTAGGGGCCGGCAGGCCAGAGCGCGCGCATGACGCCGCAATTGTCGAGGAAGGGCTCGAGCACAGGCACCAGCGTCGCGTCAGCGATCTGGTGCCTGACGGCATAGTCGGGCAGGCAGGCAATGCCGAAGCCCTGCATCGCCAGGTGGATGCGCGCCTCAACGGTGCTGGCGATCGCCGCC
Source organism: Aminobacter sp. LjRoot7 (assembly GCF_964252895.1). Lineage (NCBI taxonomy): Bacteria > Pseudomonadati > Pseudomonadota > Alphaproteobacteria > Hyphomicrobiales > Phyllobacteriaceae > Aminobacter > Aminobacter sp. LjRoot7. The sequence goes on along the minus strand of NZ_CAXUPX020000008.1, from coordinate 278,235 downwards.
ACCGGCAGGTCGAGATCCAGCAACGTCCCTTCGCACAACAAGGGCCATGACTCCAGCTTGCCGGTGACCGGATGGCGGTGGTGCAGGCAGGCGTGGGCGAGAAGCTGTTCCGGCGTGTCCGGCACGCCGGAGCGGGCGAGATAGGCCGGCGAAGCAACGAGCAGATGGCGGAAGTCGCCGAGCTTGCGGCTCATCAGCCTGGAATCGGCGGCCTTGCCGGTGCGGATCACGACGTCGAAGCCTTCCTCGATGACATCGACGAGCCGGTCGGTGAAATCGAGTTCCAGCCGGACTTCGGACCAGGCGCGCATGAAATCGGCAAGGACAGGCAGGAACAAGGTGCCGGCGACGGGCAGGCTGACGCGCAGCGGCCCACGCGGCGCGGCGCGCGCTTGCGACAACTCCTCTTCGGCCGCCTCGAACTCGCCGGCGATGCGACGGCAGCGCTCGAGGAACAGGCTGCCTTCGGCGGTGAGCGTGATGCTCCTGGTACTTCGGTGAAACAGGCGCACGCCCAGCCTGTCCTCCAGCCGCGCCACCGCCTTGCCGACGGCGGATGCGGAAATGCCGAGCTGGCGGCCAGCAACGACAAAGCTGCGCGTTTCCGCCGCCTGCATGAAGACGTTGAGCGCGCCAAGCCCGTCCATCAATTGCTCCTGCTCATTGCGGACATCCGCATCCGGAATGTACGGAATTGTAGCCAGATTTTCTTGTCGCCGCAGGAGGCTATTTTCAAGCCGGGCAGGTTTTGCAGGCGCGACATGGAGCACAGACAGGATGATCGGACGTTCGGCGGATTGGCTTTCGGCATTGGCGGCGGGCGCGCTGCTGGCAGTGATGATTGCCTGCAACGGCCTGCTGGCCAATCACAGCGCGCCAATTTTTGCCTCATGGGTGGCGCACGGAACAGGAGCTGCCGCCGCCCTGCTGCTTGTCGCCGGATGGTCACGGATCTTCGGGCATAGGCAAACCATACCGCAACAGAAGGGACCGGCCTGGGCCTATCTCGGCGGCGTGCCCGGAGCGCTGACCGTGGTGCTGGCGGCGGTCACCACCAACGGCCCGCTGGCGCTGTCCGGCACCATCGCCTTCATGCTGGTCGGGCAAGTGTTCTTCGGCATGGCCGTCGACCGGACCGGCCTGTTTGGCATGGCCAGGCGCCGCCTCACCGGCGCCGACCTGAGGGCAGCAGGACTGGTGCTTGCCGGCAGCATCCTGCTCGTGGCAGGCGGCTGATGATGGCGGGCCACATCCTGCTTGCGGTGCTCAACGGCCTGCTGATCGGGCTCAGCCGCTCGCTCAACGGACGGCTCGGCATGGCCGTCGGCCCAATGCGGGCCTCGTGGTGGAACCACCTTGTCGGCTTTGCCTTCCTGTCCGCGGCCCTTGCCGTGACCGGTGGCTGGCAGTTGCACAGCGCTGTCGAGGCACCTCCCACGGCCTGGCTGGGCGGCCTGTTCGGCGCGCTGTTCGTGGCGGCCAACAGCCTGGTGATGCCACGCCTTGGCACATTGCGGACGGCTGTACTGGTCATCTGCGGCCAGATGGTGACAGGTCTCGCCGTCGACTGGCTGGTCGCCGGCAAGACACCTGGCTGGACGCAGTTCGCCGGCATAACGCTGATCCTGCTCGGCACCTTCAGCGCCCGCCGGGCGGGACACCGAAACGGGAAATAGGCCGCCGGCAAGGCATGCAACCGGATAACGGTTACCGACAGCACCCATCACATTCCCGCAACAAGGGCACTCTTGCCCTTGCTGCCGTCGGATCGCGGGCGCAGAATTGGCACGCACGGCGGATGAGGAGGCCTTTTCTCTTACCGGAGGAAAGCTCCATGAACGACCTGAATCTCACGACCCTTGACGGGGGGCTGGCGACGGTGAGCGCGCCTGTCCTCGATGCCTTCGCGGCAAGCCTGCGCGGCCAAGTGCTGAACGCCGGCGATGCCGGCTATGACGAGGCCCGCACCGTCTGGAACGCCATGATCGACCGCCGCCCCGGCCTCGTCGTGCGCTGCATCGGCGCCAGCGACGTCATCGCCGCGGTCAAGTTCGCGCGCGACAACAAGCTGCTGGTTTCGGTGCGCGGCGGCGGCCACAACATCGCCGGCAGTGCGGTGTGCGACGGCGGCCTGATGATCGATCTTTCCCAGATGAAGTCGGTTCGCGTCGACAGGGTGGCGCGGCGGGCCTGGGTCGAACCGGGCGCGATCCTCGCCGATGTCGACAAGGAGACGCAGGCGTTCGGCCTTGCGGTGCCGACCGGCATCAACTCGACGACAGGCATATCGGGGTTGACGCTGGGCGGCGGCTTCGGCTGGACGACACGCAAGCTCGGCCTGACTATCGACAATTTGCTGTCCGCGGACGTGGTGACGGCGGATGGCGAACTGGTGCGGGCAAGCACCGCCGAGCATCCTGACCTGTTCTGGGCGATACGCGGCGGCGGCGGCAATTTCGGCGTCGTCACCGCCTTCGAATTCAAGCTGCACAAGCTGGGTCCGCAGGTGCTGTCCGGGCTGGTCGTGCATCCTTTCGACGAGGCCAAGTCGGTGCTTCGACAATATCGCGAGGCGCTTGAGGACGCTCCCGACGAGCTGACTTGCTGGACCGTCATGCGTCAGGCGCCGCCGCTGCCGTTCCTGCCGGCGCAATGGCATGGCAAGGAGGTGCTGGTGCTGGCGATGTGCTGGTGCGGCGAGCTCGAAGCCGGCGAGAAGGCGACCGCCACCCTGCGCGGCATCGGCCAGCCGATCGTCGACGTGGTCGGGCCGAACCCGTTCGCCGGATGGCAGATGGCATTCGATCCGCTGCTTGCGCCCGGCGCCCGCAACTACTGGAAGAGCCACGACTTCATCGAGCTGGAAGATACCACCATCGACCTGCTCGACACCGCGATCCGAGCCTTGCCGGGGCCGGAATGCGAGATCTTCGTCGGCCATGTCGGCGGCGCTGCCGGAAGGGTCGCGACCGATGCGACGGCTTTCCCGCAGCGCAACTCGCATTTCGTCATGAACGTGCATGCGCGCTGGCGCGAGGCGTCAATGGACAAGGCCTGCATCGCCTGGGCTCGCAACATCTATGAGGCGACACGGCCGCAGGCTGTCGGCACCGCCTACATCAACTTCATGCCGGCAGACGAGGCCGACCGCGTCGAGGCGGCCTATGGCGCCAACTACAGCAGGCTGCTCGAGGTGAAGCGCAAATACGACCCCGACAACATGTTCCGCATGAACCAGAACGTTCACGCCAAGAAAACGCGCAAGGCGGCGTGACGGGCTTCTCCCTGTGGTGAGGAGCCACAAGGGAGGAGGTGAGCAACGTCGGGCGGTCGTGCTGGGCGAAGAACCCCCACCCTGTATCCCTCCCCACAAGGGGGAGGGAGCCGGCGGAATTGCGCCAGCGCAGGGCGGACCGCTCCAAGCTTGACGGGTCTCGGCATTCTATATTACCTTTCAGTTATAGAATGAGAGAACACCGTCATGACGCCGTCCGAACGCCTCGACGCGACCTTCACCGCACTGGCCGATCCGACGCGCCGGGCGATCCTGGCACGGCTGATGACGGGCGAGGTTTCGGTGATGGAGCTGGCCGAGCCTTTCGCCATGAGCCAGCCAGCGATTTCAAAACATCTCAAGGTGCTGGAGCGCGCCGGGCTGATCTCGCGCGGCCGCGACGCCCAGCGCAGGCCATGCCGCATCGAGGGCGAAGCGCTGGCAGAGGTGACCGGCTGGCTCGACGAGTACCGCAAGGTCTGGGAGGGCAACTACAAGCGCCTGGATGCGCTGCTCGCCGACCTGCAGGCGAACCAGGGCAAGGCCTGAGCGCTAGGGGAGGAACGACGATGAGCCACCGACTGGAAGTGACAACGCCGAGCGACCGCGAAATCGCCATGACGCGTGTCTTCGACGCCCCGCGCGAACTGGTGTTCGACTGCTGGACGATACCGGCGTTGCTGAAACGCTGGATGACCGGGCCTGATGGCTGGTCGTTCGCGGTCTGCAACATCGACCTGCGCGTCGACGGCCAGTACCGTTTCGTCTGGCGCCATGAAGACGGCCGCGACATGGGCATGACCGGGACTTACCGCGAGATCATCAGGCCGGAAAGGATCGTCAGCGTCGAGCTGTTCGACATGGACTGGACCGACGGCGAGGCGCGCTCGACCCTGGTGTTGATCGAAAAGGATGGCCGCACGATTTCGGTCAACACCGTGCTCTACAGCTCGCGCGAAGCGAGGAACGGCGCGATCGCCATCGGCATGGCCAAGGGCGTCGAGGCCGGATACGACAGGCTCGACGGCGTGCTGGCCGAGCAGGTGGCGGCGAGTTAATACGGGCCCGCTCTGAGCCTTGGTCAGTCGGACGGCTCATCCTTCGACAACCCATCCTTCGACAAGCTCAGGATGAGGGAGAGCCGCTCATCGGCAGACGCGGCGATAGATGTTGCCGTAGAGCTCGATCTGGCAGTTCGACTTCATCACCGGAATCTCGGGGCGCTGGATCTGCGGTATCACGATCTGCCGGTCCTGTTCGCGCAGGCGCTGTTGCTCGGCCTGGAAGTCGGCGCGGCCCTGTTGGCTTTGCAGGATCTGCAACTCGTTGATGCGGCCTTCGCGGGCAAGCTGGTTTTTGTCGGGCTGGCCCGGCAGATCGATGGCATGCGCCTGCATCGCGCCGGCAAGCAGAACGCTCGCCACGATCAGAGCCCGTTTCAATCCTGCCATCTTCGTCATCGACACATTCCCGCGCGAAAACCGCGCCTACCGAAGGTAGTGCGCATATCCGCCGAAACAATGGCGTCAGCCGGTACGCGTCTTGTCAGCGAGGAAATCGATGAAGGCGCGGATGCGCGCGGCAAGGTGGCCGTGGCCGGCAAACACCGCGTGGATCATCTCGATGTCCTCGGGATTGTAGTCTTCCAGCACCGGCACCAGCGTGCCGGCGTCGATATCGGCCTGGACCTGAAAGCGGCCGCTGCGGATCAGGCCGACGCCGTCGAGGCAGAGCCGGCGCAGGCTTGGGCCGTTGTTGGCGAGCAGGTTGCCGCCGATGCGCTGGGCGAAGGTCTCACCGGTCGCCGGATCGCGAAACATCCATTCGTCGCGGTTGCGCAGGAAATTGAAGCGCAGGCAATTGTGGCCAGCAAGATCGGCCGGCTTTTCCGGCACGCCGTGCCTTTCCAGATAGGCGGGCGATGCGACGACGACGCGGCGGATCTCCAGGATCTTGCGCGCCTTGAGCGATGAATCGCGCAACTTGCCGGAACGGATGGCGACGTCGGCGCGCTCTTCGTAAAGATCGATGACGCTGTCGGTCAGCGACAGGTCGAGCTCGACCTCAGGGTAAAGCGCCAGGAACTCAGCCACGTGCGGCACGACATGGCTGGCGCCGAAGGCTACCGAGGCGCTGACCCGGAGCAGGCCGCGAGGCACGGCATTGGCGCCGCCGGCGACGATACGCTCGGCCTCCTCGATCTCGCCAAGGATGCGGCTCGCGCGCTCGAGATAGACCTCGCCTTCCGGGGTCAATTGCAGGCTGCGCGTCGAGCGCACGACGAGGCGGGTGCCCAGCCGATCCTCGATGCGGGTGATCAGCTTGCTGACCGCCGACGGAGACAGGCCCAGCTGCCGGCCTGCGGCCGAGAAACTCTTGAGCGAGACGGCCCGGACGAAGACCTCCATCTCACCCGCGCGATTGTCCATGGCTGACCTCTTGTGAATCAAATTCACAAGCATTGGTCCATCATCACACATTATTGCGCAAGTGCCCTTGCCCCATATGCAACCACGGATCAACCGCGGCCCAAGCCGCCCATTCAACTCGGGAACGGTGCACGACATGCCCCTAGCCATTTTCGCGCTCACCATCGCGGCCTACGCGATCGGCACGACCGAATTCGTCATCGTCGGGCTGTTGCCAACGGTGGCGCAGGATCTTCACATCACACTACCGCTCGCCGGCCTGATCGTCAGCGTCTACGCACTGGGCGTGACCTTCGGCGCGCCGGTGTTGACGGCGCTCACCGGCAGGATCGAGCGCAAGCCGCTGCTGCTCGGGCTGATGGCGCTGTTCGTCGTCGGCAACACGGCAGCCGCGCTGAGCCCCAGCTACGAGCTGCTGCTCGTTGCGCGCGTGCTGTCGGCCTTTGCGCACGGCGTGTTCTTCTCGGTCGGCGCGACGATCGCCGCTGACCTGGTGCCGGAAAACCGCCGTGCCTCGGCGATCGCCATGATGTTCATGGGCCTGACGGTGGCGATCGTCACCGGCGTGCCGCTCGGCACCTTCATCGGCCAGACCTTCGGCTGGCGCGCCACCTTCTGGGGCGTTTCGCTGCTCGGCGTCATTGCCTTCATCGGCATCGCCGCCCTGCTGCCTTCGAACCTGCACAAGGCAGCGCCTTCCAGCCTGCTCGACCAGGTCCGCGTGCTCGGCTCCGGCCGGCTGCTGCTGGTGTTCGCGATGACGGCGCTCGGTTATGGCGGCACCTTCGTCACCTTTACCTATCTTGCCTCGATCCTCGAACAGGTCACCGGCTTCCAGGCCTCCAGCGTCAGCTTGATCCTGGTGCTCTACGGCCTGGCCATTGCTATCGGCAACATTGCCGGCGGCCGTATCGCCGACCGCAACCCGGTCAAGGCACTGACCGTGCTGTTTGCGCTGCAGGCTGTAGTGCTGGTGCTGTTTTCCTTCACCGCACTTTCGCCGCTGTGGACGCTGGTGACGCTTGCTGCACTCGGTTTCCTGTCCTTCGCCAATGTTCCGGGCCTGCAGCTTTATGTCGTGCAACTGGCCAAGGAGCATCGACCCGGCGCCGTCGATGTCGCCTCGGCGCTGAACATCGCCTCGTTCAATCTCGGCATCGCACTTGGCGCCTGGATCGGCGGCATGGTGGTCGCCTCCTCGCTCGGCCTCGGCGCCACGCCATGGGTGGGTGCCGTGCTGGTGGCTGGGGCATTTGTGCTGACCGTGTGGAGCGGCGCGTTGGACCGGCGCCAGGAACCGCTGTGCCAGCCGGCTTAGAATGCCGGCTTACGATGATTGACCGGCATCAACGCCGACCTACCTAAAGGGCGGAGCCATCCGCCCGAATTTCCTCCCCCGCCCCCAATTTCCTATCAAGGAGAACATCATGAAATTCGTTACCGCCAATGGCGCGACCATTCCTGCCCTAGGCTTCGGTACCTTCCGCATGCCCGGCGCAGAAGTCCTCGGGGTGGTGCCCGACGCGATCAAGCAAGGCTTCCGCCACATCGACACCGCCCAGATCTATGGCAACGAGGCCGAAGTCGGCCAGGCGATCGCCAACTCGGGCGTGGCGCGTTCGGACATTTTCCTGACCACCAAGGTCTGGGTCGACAAATACCAGCGCGATGCCTTCGTGAAGTCGGTCGACGACAGCCTGAAGAAGCTTCGCACCGACCATGTCGACCTTCTGCTGCTGCATTGGCCGAACGACGCTGTACCGCTGGCCGAGCAGATCGGCGCGCTGAACGAGGTGCAAAAGGCTGGCAAGGTGCGCCACATCGGCGTCAGCAATTTCAACACCACGCTGATGGCCGAGGCGGTGAAGCTGAGCGACGCTCCTCTGGTCACCAACCAGATCGAATACCACCCCTATCTCGACCAGACCGCGGTGCTCGAAGCGGCGCGCAAGGCCGGCATGTCAGTGACCGCCTACTACGCCATGGCCGACGGCAAGGTGATCTCCGATCCCGTTCTGAAAGCGATTGGAGCCAGCCACGGCAAGACGGCGGCGCAAGCGGTGCTGCGTTGGCTGGTGCAGCAGGACGGCGTCGTGACGCTGACCAAGACGGCAACGCTGTCGCGCCTGCCCGAGAATTTCGACATCTTCGATTTCGAGCTGTCGGCAGACGAGATGGCCGCTGTCCACGCCTTGGCCACGCCTGGTGGGCGCATCGTCAGCCCCGGCGGGCTGGCGCCGGTGTGGGACAAGGCCGCCTGATCTGGCCTCCGGCGCGCCCTCATTGACGGCGCGCCTTGTTCTTCCTATCTGAGGGCGGTCAAGGGCGGGGAGCCCCTGCCGCCCGCAGCCGCAAGGCCCCGGTGAAGCTTCCCTTTGAAAATTTCGTTTCCCTGTCGATGCGGCGGCCGAAGCGGCAATGCGGGCTCCCGACTTTCACCACGCCGTTCGCGCATCGCGAAGGAGCGAAACCATGACCACAGGTCACGACTACAAAACCAATGCCCGCAGGCTGCGCGACGCGCTGGCCGGCGAAGGTATCGCCATCAGCCACGCCAAGGCACTTGAACTCGTCGCCCGTCAGGAAGGCGTGCGCGACTGGAACACCCTGGCCGCGCGTCCCAACGACACCAAGGCCGAAGAGGCCGCCGGTGGCGTACCCTTCGCCGTCGGCGAGACGGTGTCGGGTACTTTCAACGGCAACCCCGCCAAGGGTCGTGTCATCGGCCTCGAGGAGACGATCAAGCCAGATCTCTGGCGTGTCACCGTCGCCTTCAATCCGCCGGTGGACGTGTCGACGTCGAAGCTGTTTTCGTCGGAGCGACGCCGCATCCAGATGGTCGTCGGCGCCGACGGCCGGTCACGCCGGCTGACCGGCACCGAAACGGGTGTGATGGCGCTCAGCCGCGCCTGACCCACATACCCTCTCCGCACTCAAGCGGCCGTGGATCGTCAACGCGATCCGCGGCCGTTTTCGTTTGAGTCGGGGCGCGAGTGGCCGCGCCGCTTCGACGCTGGGTCACCCCCAGGCACCCTGACAACAACCATCTGGACAAATTTAAATGCAAATGCAAATATCTTGCTGAGGAGGACGGAGGAGGCACAAGGGTAGGATCGAGATTTCGCGCTCGCACATCGGCAACGATGGCGTACACGAAACACTTACCAGGAACCCTCGTACGCAAACGAAGCAAGCCACAGACCGCCAGATTCAGAGGCAGCCAACATGGCGAGCCACGGAAAGTGCGACTGTGCCGGTGGCGGACAGGATCCGTCGCTCGCCATATGCCCATGCATACTTACAGGCTTGAAGCAGCGGCATGTGACCGGCGACTGGATCGCCTGTCATCGTCGATCGATCAAAGGGAGGAAGAAAATTGGCATTCTCTAAACTAGCGGCCGGTATGGCCATGGCATTTGCCCTCGCGCTCTCGGCACCGGCCGGCGCCCAGGAAAAGCTCGTCGTCGGCGCCTACCCGGCCAATCCGCCATGGGAGTTCAAGACCGAAAGCGGCAGCTTCGAAGGCTTTGAAATCGACGTCGCAACCGAGGTCGCCAAGCGCCTCGGCCGGCCGGTTGAGTTCCAAGACATGGGCTTCCAGGCGCTGTTCGCTGCGTCAAGCTCGGGCCGCATCGATTTCGCCGTGTCGTCGATCTCGGTCAACAACGAGCGCCTGCAGAACCAGTCCTTCACCCAACCCTATTTTGACGGCGACGGCACGGTCATCGGCCGCGAGGCGTCCGACATTACCGGCCTCGACGGCCTGAAGGGCAAGGTCATCGGCGTCGTCGCCGGCACCACGGGCGAAGCCTGGGCCAAGGAAAACACCGAGAAGCTCGGCCTCGCCGAAGTGCGCAGCTACAATGCCCAGCAGGACCTGCTGCTCGACATCCAGGCCCAGCGCGTGGACGGCGGCGCCGGCGAGCTGGCCGGCTTCCAGTATGCCATGACCAAAACGCCGGGCTTCAAGGTGCTGGTGCGCATCCCGACCGGCGAGCGCTTCGCCATGATGGCGCGCAAGGACCACCCTGCCATCGTTGCCGCCAACGACGCCGTCTCGGCGATGAAGGCCGACGGGACGATGGCGACGATCCACAAGAAGTGGTTCGGCGTGGAACCGGACGCGGGCACCAGCACGACGACCGCGATGCCGCTGCCAAAGGCCGAGTGAGCCAACGGCTCCACCCGCCAACCGTTGAAACGACGCTGCGGCCGCCCGAGGCCGCGGCGTCCTGCGCCCGGACCTCGCCATGGACCTGATCACCACCTTCTTCAACTGGGACATACTGGTCCGCAGTTTTCCGATGCTTATGCGCGGCATTGGCAACACCATCCTTCTCGGTATCGCCAGCATCATCTTTGGCGGCGCGGCCGGGCTGCTCGTCTGCCTGATGCGGCTCTATGGGCCGAAGCCGGTGCGCTACTTCGCCATCGCCTATGTCGATTTCCTCAGGGCAATGCCAATCCTGGTGCTGCTGATACTGATCTATTATGCGCTGCCGTTTGTCGGCATCCGCTTCTCGTCCTTCACCGCAGCGACGCTGGCCTTGTCGCTGGTGCTTTCGGCCTTCACTGCCGAGGTCTGCCGCGCCGGTATCGAAAACGTGCCAAAGGGCCAGTTCGAGGCGGCCTCGGCGCTCGGCATCGGCTTCTGGACGACGATGCGCACGGTGATACTGCCCCAGGCGCTGCGCGTCATCATCCCGCCGCTGACCAGCAACTGCGTCTCGATCTTCAAGGACACCGCGCTCGCCTCGGTCGTCGCCATGCCCGACCTGTTGAAGCAGGCGACCGACGCCCAGGCGCTGATGGCCAACCCGACACCGCTGATCGGTGCCGCCGCACTCTATCTCGTCTTCCTGCTGCCGCTGGTCAGGCTGGTGAGCTTTCTCGAGGAACGCGGCAAGCGCCAGATGACGGCGCGATGAGCCAGTAACAATACGGAATTCCGCACGATGACGACGCCAGACGGCTCCGCCTACTTCCTCTACCACTCGATCGGCATGTATCCCGGCAAGGCCGAGGCCATGGCGGCGGGGCTGTCCGAATTCGCCGCCAGCTGGGGCGCCTTCGACGACGGCCAGTGGATGCGGGCACTCGGCAAGCGCCAGCGTTTCATCGACCTGTGGAGCGACCTGATCGGCGCGCCAAAGGGCACGCTGACCTCGGCCGAAAACGTCACCACGGCACTTTACAGCCTGATCGGCGCACTGCCCCGGCACCATCTTGCCGGTCGCCGCGTGCTGGTGACGGCGGATTGCTTCCCGAGCCTGCACTTTTTGCTCGCCGGGCTTGCGCCGCGCTTCGGCTTCACGCTCGACACTGTGTCCATGCGCGAGGGCGAAAGCTGGGTGCATGACAACGATGTCATCGCACAATGGGGCGAAGATGTCGGCCTGGCGCTTTTGACCCAGGTGACGTCGACCGCCTCGCACCGCTGCGACCTCGACCGGCTGGTGGCCCATGGTCGCAAGATGGGCAGCCTCGTCGGCGTCGACATCACCCAGGGCGTCGGCCTGATCCCGTTCAAGGTCGACGCTCCGGTTGTCGATTTCACCGTGTCGACGAGCCTGAAATGGCTCTGCGGCACGCCGGGCGCCGGCATCATCCATGTCGCCGAACCGTTGCTCAGGGAATGCCGGCCGGAATTGCGCGGCTGGTTCAGCCAGGACAACATCTTCTCCTGGGACCTCGACGCCTTCGCCTATGCGCCCGACGCCCGACGCTTCGACCATGGCACGCCCTCAGTGCTTGCCTGCATCGGCTCGGTGCCGGCGCTGGAATGGCATGCGGCACAGGACAAGGCAGTACTGCTCGCTCATAATCGTAAGCTCGGTGCTGCGATCATCGCGCGGGCCGACGAGATGGGCCTGGCGCTTGCCAGCCCGCGCGACGACCAGCGGCGCGGCGGCAGCATCATGCTGCACCTGCCGGCCGAGACCGACACTGCAACGGTCGTCAACGGCCTGCGCGAACGTGGTGTCTTCACCGATTGCCGTGGCCGCATCCTGCGCCTGTCGCCCGGCACCATCACGACGGAGGCCGGCATCGAGCTGCTGCTCGCCGGGCTGGGCGCGCTGCTGTAGCCGGCCGTCGCACTGGACGGAAGCCAGTCGTCTTGCTTTGATGCCCGCCTGGGCGGAGGCAAGCGATGGACGGGCACCCCAAGAAGCACCACGCCGTATGGCATCTGACCTCGCTTGTGCGTGGCATGCGCGATGCTTTTGCCGATCCGCAGGTCCGGACCCTGCTGGTCGTTACCTCGACGCTTGTCGCCGCGGCGTCCGTCTTCTACGTCTGGATCGAAGGCTGGAGCTATCTCGACGCGATCTACTTCTCGGTCATGACGCTCGCCACTGTCGGCTATGGCGATCTTGCGCCGCGCACGGCACTCGGCAAGCTCTTCACCATCTTCTTCGCCCTGGTCGGCATCGGCCTGTTCGTGGTGCTGTGCTCGTCGGTCGCCAAGCAGATCATCTTCCGCGTCACCGACGACGACTAGCTTGCCCTAGTGGGCTTCCGGCTTCGGCGCGATCAGGCTGCCGGCATAGCCGCACAGGGCGCCGACGCAGATCGGCCCGAACAACGAGCTGTCGACAACGAAGAGCATAATCAGCACCGCCGCGATCGGCCGCCCCAGCCCGGCAGTCGCTGCGCCGCTCATGCCGGCGGCGATGGCGACCGACGGGTGGATGCCAGGCGCCACGGCGAGCACTGACGCTCCGGCGGCGGCGCCCGAAAAGATCAGCGGGAAGATCGCCCCGCCCAGCCAGCCCGTCGACAGGCACAGCACGGCGGCCAACACCTTGAGCAGGCCGAGCAGCAGCAAGGTGGCCATGCCGGCAGCGGCCGCCCATTCGAGCATCGTGCCGATCTCGTGATGGCCGGAGAAGCGGAGAATCGGCAGCAGCGCCGCGAGGAGCCCGAAGGCAACGCCACCGACGATAGGTTGCCAGAAGGCCTGCGGGACAAAGCGCTGGACCAGGCCTTTCATCGCCGGCAACGCAAACAGGAAGGCGACGCCGACCGCTGCCCCCAGCAACGCGGGCACGACAGCGAGCAAAAGGTCACTGCCATCTCCCGGCTGCGCATAGGCAGGCAGCGCGATGCGGTGGAAACCGCCTGCAAGCAGCAGTCGGCCGGCAAAGAGGAAGCCAAGCAATCCGCACAGGCCGGCAAGCAGCAGCAAGGCGCGCGGCGCCTCCGGCTTGTCGTCGGCATAGGCGGCACCGCCGAGCGGCGAGCCATAGAAGCCGGAGAGCGCGCCGGCGGCACCGGCCTCGCCGATGATCCGCGCATCGGCATGGCTGCGGCCGAGGAAAATGGCGATCGCCGCCGTGAGCTCGGCCACCACGGCCAAGAGCCCTGCCTCGGGCCCGACCGCCCCGCCGAAAGCCACCGCGATCACGGCGGCGAGGCCGACGAGCAGCGCCTTGCGGCGGTGGATGTGGATGGGATCGCGCAGCGCCGCGATCTGCTCGTCGACGCTGTCGGTCGCGCCGAGATACCTGGTGACGCCGATCAGCGCACCACCTGCCATCGCCACCGCGAGAATGTACCAACTGGATTCACCGACGGACCAGACGAGTGCGCTGGCACGCTGCATCAACCAGAGCATGACTGCCGCGGCAACGCCCGCCAGCAGGCCGACCCCGCCGGCAAGAAGCCCGAGCCTGATCATCTGCGTCTTCGACAGCGACGTCATCCTGCCTCCTAGAGCATCCATTCGATGGGCAGCCAGCCGAGCACGACGACCAACGCGCGCTTGACCACGCTGCTGTGCGGGTCGGACGTGAAGCTTTGCGGCGCCTCGCCGGGGCGGTTTGCCGTCCATGACAGCTCGCCTTGCGGCGTCAGCGACACGGTGTAGGCATCGTCAGGGATCCGGCTGTCGAATGCGCCCGAAATCGTCTGCGCCATGGCCGGGCTGTCGATGAGGAAGCCCATCTCGCAGTTGAGCAGCGCCGAGCGGGGATCGAAGTTGAACGAACCGATGAAGATCCTGTCGCCATCGACCGAGAAGGTCTTGGCATGCAGGCTGGCGCCGGAGGAGCCGATGACGTTGAGCTCGGCATCGCCGTCGGGCGCGCCTTCGACAGGCCTGAGCTCGTAGAGCTTCACGCCGCCCTCGAGCAGGTCGCGCCGGTACTTGGCGTAGCCGGCATGGACCATGGCGACATCGGTCGTCTCCAGCGCGTTGGTGAGGATGCGCACCTGGGCGCCTGCCCCGGCGAGGCCGTCGAAGTACGCCGTGCCAGCCTTGCCTGGGACGAAATAGGCAGACACCAGATCGAGGCCCTTGCTGACCGGGCCGATCACCTTGGCCAGTTGGGCGATCATCAGCTGGTCCCTGGTCGCCTTGCCCTCGCCTTTCGTCGGATCGTCGACGACCAGCTTGACGTCGACCCATTCGAGCCCGAGCGCCCCGCTGCGCAGCCGCTTGTAGACGGGTGCGTCCGGGGTGACGAATTCGGCCGCCTCGGGCCGTGCCGCTGCCTCGTCCGTCTCGGCCAGGAATGCCGCGAGATTGGCCGCGGACATGTCGAGGATGGTGTCGGCGGCAAACACCGAGGCGCTGTTCCAGTAGCGGTCGAAGGCAGCGGACGTGTCCTGCACGACAGGGCCCGTGCCGAGCACGTCGAGGTCGAAATAGTAGGATTCGTCGCCGACCTTGAAATACTCGTTGCCGACGTTGCGCCCGCCGACGATGGCCGCCACGCCGTCGACGATGAACGACTTGTTGTGCATGCGCCGGTTCATGCGGAAGAAGTCGAAGGTGTAGCCGAGCATCTTGGGCCGGCGCACTGTCGACGGATTGAACAGCCGGATTTCGAAATTGGGCTGCGCGGCGAGCGTCGCCATTGTCCGGTCGAGTCCGGGGACGCCGTTGTCGTCGAGGAGCAGGCGCACCCTGACCCCGCGCTTCGACGCCTCGTAGAGCGTCCGCAGCAGCAGGCGGCCGGAGGTGTCGTCGTGCCAGATGTAATATTGCGCGTCGATCGAGCGCGTCGCGGCCGCCGCCAGCACGAGGCGGCTGGCGATGGCGTCATGGCCCCCGGCGATGGGCACCACGCCGCTCTTGCCGGGATTGGCGCTGCTGCCCTCGCTCGCCATCCGGCCCAGCATGCCCTCGGTGACCGCAGGCAGTGCAGTCTCGGCCGGGCGGCCTTCAATCGACGGCAAGGGAAACAGCATGCGGGCAACAAGAATGGCTGCAGCTGTCGCCAGAAGCAGGACAAGCACAGCCTTGATCACTCTCATGCGGCCAGTCCCTCGCCTCGTAACCGGATCATGCGCGCATCACGCAAACATCACCGCCAGTTAAAGCGCGCGCATGCCCCCGATGACAAGCCGTGCTTGCAACCACCGACGTGCCCGGCCTCCGGAACGGATTCGTCGGAAGGCGGCATTTGTTACCCGAGGGGCACGGAGTTTCGGCTCAGCCTTGCGGAGCTGCCCCGAAACGCGGCGACGAGTTGCGGATCGGGATGCACAGCGGGCGTTGGTGAACCGGATCCTCGATGACGCGGCAGCTGATACCGAAGACATTCTCGATCAGCGTTTCCTGCATCAGCTCCACCGGCACGCCGTCGGCGGCCAGGCTGCCGTCCTTCATGAACACCAGCCGGTCGGCATAACGCGCGGCTAGGTTGAGATCGTGCAGCACCAGGACGACGGTGCGGCCATGCTCGCGGTTGAGCCTGCTGACAAGATCGAGGCAATCGATCTGGTGGGCCATGTCGAGATGGTTGACCGGCTCGTCGAGGCAGATGATGTCGGTCTCCTGCGCCAGCACCATGGCGATCCAGACGCGCTGCAGCTGGCCACCCGACAGCGAACCTAGCCGGCGTTCGGCGAGGTGCGAGACGCCGGTGCCGAACATCGCCGCCTGGATGGCGTCGGCATCGGCAGCACTCCACGGCTGCAGCATGGTCTGGTGCGGGTAGCGGCCGAGCCGGACGAGTTCCTCGACGCTCATGTCGTCGGGCGCCGACGGGCTCTGCGCCAGAAGACCGATGTGGCGCGCCAGCTCCTTTTCCTTGAGGCCGGAGATCGGCAGGTCGCCGAGCCGTATTTCGCCCGACTTCGGCTGGTGCAGACGGCGAATGGCGCGCAGCAAGGTGGACTTGCCGCAACCGTTGGGCCCGGCGAGCACGGTGACCTTGCCCCTTGCGATGTCGAGGTCGACGGCGCTGACTGCGGTCGCCGCCCCATAAGCGATGGTGAGCGCCTGGACGCTGATGGCTTTATCCATTGGTGCTTCCCCTGCGCAGCACGAGGTAGAGGAAATAGGGCGTGCCGATGACCGCGGTGACGGTGCCGGCAGGCACCTCGGTCGGCGCGAACAGCACGCGTACGATGAGATCGGCGCCGATCAGCATGATGGCGCCCAAAAGAAAACTGGCGGCGATGCCGGCAAGCACCGGGCGGCCGACGATCAGCCGCGCCAGATGCGGCGCCATCAGGCCGATGAAGCCGACGCCGCCGGCGAAGGCGACGGCCAGCGCGGTCAAGGCGGAAGCCAGTGCGAAGACCAGGATGCGGAACACCGGCAGGTTGAGGCCGAGGCCACGCGCCGAGACCTCGTCGAGATCGGTCGGCGGCAGCCGCCGGGCCACCGCGACGACGCCCACCATGGCGATGGCAAGCCCGATGGCAACGACCTGGACCTCGCCCCAGTTGATCTCGTTGACCGCGCCGGCAAGCCAGCGGCTGGCCTGGGTAGTGCGGTAGATTGGCCCGACGATCATCAGAATCAAAGTCGCTGCCTTGCAGACAGCCCCCACGGCGATGCCGAACAGCAGGAGCCGCACCGCCGACGAGGCCTGCTGGCCGGAGAGCAGGAAGACGGCCGCAATGGCCAGGCTTGCGCCGATCATCGCCGCCACCGGCTGCCAAACGATCGAGGTGACGAGCGAATTGCTTTCGTCGGACAGCAGAGCCAGGAAGATGACAACGCCCAGGCCGGCACCGCCGATGACGCCAAGCACGCCGGGAGAAGCGAGCTCGTTGCGCGTGACTTTCTGCAAGAGGTAGCCGGCAACCGCCATGGCGCCGCCGGCGAGAGCGGCGATGGCAACGCGCGGCGCGCGCAGCTGCAGGACCACGACACGTTCACCGCGCGTGCCGTCGCCCATCAGGATCTCGACGATCCGGCGCGGGTCGATCCAAGTCGAGCCGAAGCCGATGCCGCACAACGTAAGCGCAACCGTGACCAGCGCAATGATGGCAACAGCAATCCAGGCGCGGCGGTTGATGCGAGCCAACGCCGGAGAAAGACGTGGTGCAAGAACGGTCATGCCGCGCGCCTCCTGAGCAGGACGAGAAGCAAACAGCCGCCGACGATCGCGGTGACCGCGCCGACCGGCGCTTCGCGCGGAAAGATGACGAAGCGTGCGACGATGTCGGCCAGCGTCGTGTAGACGGCGCCGACAAGGGCAGCGGCCACGATCTGCAGGCGATGCTCGAGACCGACAAGCGCGCGCGCCGCATGCGGCACGACGAGGCCGACGAACAGCACCGGCCCGGCCATGGCCACCGAGGCGCCGCTGAGCAACGCCACCGAAACGAAGCTCAGCCCGCGCACGACGCCGAGCGGCACGCCTAGGCCACGCGCCGTGGAATCGTCGGTTTGCAGGATGTCGAGCGAACGAGCGAGGTAGAAGGCGATGCCGCCGCCGATCAGCACAAAGGGCAGGCCGTTGAGCGCCAGTGTGAGTTTGCGGTCGGCGAATGAGCCTGCGAGCCAGAACAGCAGCTGGTCGAGCATCGTCTCGTTGACCGTCAGCACGACGTTGACGAAGCTGTCGAACAGGCCGGCGAAGGTGACGCCGACGAGCACGATCCTGAGCGGCGAGATGCCACCGGCAGCTGCAGCCAGGCCGAAGACGAGCAGGCTGGTGGCCAGCGCGCCGGCGGCGGCAGCCAGCGACAGGCCGGGCAACGAGGCCACGCCGAACAGCCCGCTCGCCATGACCACCGCGAAAGCGGCGCCGGCGTTGAGGCCAAGCGTGTCGGGCGAGGCGATGCGGTTGCGCGACAGGGTCTGGACCAGCACGCCGGCAATACCAAGAGCTGCGCCGACGAGCGGCGCCATCAGCGCCCGCGGCAGTCGGAGGTCGCGGATCACGACATGCGCTTCGCTGCCGTCAAATGCAGTTAGCGCCGCCCAGATTTCAGCGGGCGAATAGAGGCGATAGCCAATTGCCAGGCTTAGATACATCAGGATCAGCAGCAGCACCGCCAGCCCCAAAAAAAGCGCGTGCCGGCCGATGCGCCGAGGCACTCGGATGCTCGTGTTCGACGAAGCGAGGGGCACGCGGCAGCCTTAATATGAGCTTGACAGTCAGGGTTTGTTCTGACCCTTTGCCAAACCTTCTTGCCCCCGTCAAGTTTGGAGCCAGGACCATGAAGCTCTTCGCCAAAGCCGCACTCGGCCTCGCAATGGCCGCCTTTGCTGCCAGTTCCGCCTTCGCCCACGAAGTGAAACACGCCATGGGCGTGACCGACGTGCCCGAAAATCCGCAGCGCATCGTGGTGCTGACCAACGAAGGCACCGAAGCCGTGCTGTCGCTGGGCTTCAAGCCGGTCGGCGCCGTGCGCTCCTGGACCGGCTCGCCCTGGTACAAGCACATCGCCGGCAAGATGGACGGCGTCGAGGTGGTGGGCGAGGAATCGGCCGTCAATCTCGAGCTCATCGCCGGCCTGCAGCCCGACCTCATCCTCGGCAACAAGACGCGCCAGGAAAAGATCTACGACCAGCTCTCGGCGATCGCGCCGACGGTCATGTCGGAGCGCTTGCGCGGCGACTGGAAAGTGAACTTCGCGCTTTATGCCGACGCGCTCGGCAAGAAGGCCGAACGCGAGGCCCAGCTCAAGGCATTCGACGACAAGGCGACCAAGCTCGGCACAGCACTCGGCGACAAGAAGGCCGAGAAGGTGTCGCTGATCCGCTTCATGCCGGGCCTGACCCGCATCTACTACAAGGACACCTTCCCCGGCATGATCTTCAGCCAGATCGGCATCCAGCGCCCCGCGGTGCAGGACAAGCCCGGCTTCGCCGACGACGTGACCAAGGAACGTATCCCCGAGTTTGACGGCGACCACCTGTTCTACTTCGTCTACGAGACCGGCAACGGCAAGGCGAGCAAGCAGTCGGAAGAGTGGCTGTCCGAGCCGCTGTGGCAGAACCTGTCGGTGGTGAAGGCCGGCAAGGCGGTCGCCGTGGACGATGCGGTGTGGAACACGGCGGGTGGCGCGATCGCCGCCAACCTGCTGCTCGACGACATCGCCCGCGTCTACGGCCTGACGCCGGCGAAGTAGCCGGCACAGGCCTCATGCGTGGCCGCGCATGAGGCCAAGGCTCCTTCCCCAGCGTCGAAACGCTTTGATTCCCGGCCAAGCTTGTGTAAAGCGGGGCACGCCAAAATCCCCGCAACAGCCAGACGGGCAAAAGCCATGGAAAAATTCACCAAGCTCACGGGCGTCGCCGCCCCCCTGCCGATCGTCAATGTCGACACCGACATGATCATCCCCAAGGATTATCTCAAGACGATCAAGCGCACTGGCCTTGGCACCGGGCTTTTCGCCGAGATGCGCTACAATGAGGACGGTTCGGAGAACCCCGAATTCGTGCTCAACAAGCCGGCCTACCGCAAGGCCGAGATCCTCGTCGCCGGCGACAATTTCGGCTGCGGCTCGAGCCGCGAGCATGCGCCCTGGGCCCTGCTCGACTTCGGCATTCGCTGCGTCATCTCGACGTCGTTCGCCGACATCTTCTACAACAACTGCTTCAAGAACGGCATCCTGCCGATCACGGTCAGCCAGGAAGACCTGGACAAGCTGATGGACGACGCTTCGCGCGGCGCCAACGCCACCGTGTCGGTCGATCTCGAAGCCAAGGAAATCCGCGGTCCCGATGGCGGCGTGGTCACCTTCGACCTCGACGACTTCCGCCGCCACTGCCTGCTCAACGGCCTCGACGACATCGGCCTGACCATGGAGAAGGCCGCGTCGATCGACAGCTACGAAAAGAAGGCTGCCGAGAACCGCCCCTGGGCCTGATCCTGAAAGTATGGTCAGCCTCAAGCTGAAATTCTAAAAAGCCCCGCCCGACAAAAGTCGCGGCGGGGCTTTTTGCTGGAACAATCGGCTCCTGCTGACAGGCCAGCGGTGCCATGCCATGGTCCCGCCTCGGGATTCGGGGCGCGTGCGCAGGCCAGGACCAGCCGCTCCGTGACATCGCAGGTCGATCTCCAGGAGCATACCATGAAATCTTCCGCCCTCTTCGCAGCATTCGCGCTGGCGTTGACCACGTCCACTTCGGCGCAGACCCAGGACAGCGAACCGCAGACAATCCCGTTCGAAGGCGGCAACTTCACCGTCGTCGAGAACGCCGAAGGTGAAAAAGTCGTCGCCTACGAGGGCAAGGAAATCGCCCGGAACTACGTCGCCTTCCACGACCGCACCGTCGAGGTCGCCGGCACCAAGGTGGCGATCTTTGCGGTGGGTGACGGCGGCAACGCATGCAGTCCGGAGGTCGTGCTTGCCTGGAAGACCGAGGCCGGCATCCAGTCGACGGTGGTCGGCGATGGCGAATGCGACATCCCGTCGGCAGCCGCAACGGCATACAACATCTTCTTCGTGCCGTATCCACTGCCTGGCCAAACGCTGCCGGTGAGGACGTGGCACCCGGACTACGGTTTGACTATGCATGGCAACCTCGCCTACACGCCGCAGCCCGGCACCGACTGGTCCGATCTCGATGTCAAACAATTCGAAGATGGTATCGTCGCGGCCTTCAAGAATGAGGTGGTCTACAAGGCTGCGCAACAGTTGCTTGGCGACGGCATGTCGGAATTCAGCACCAGCCTGCTGGTCAGTGGTGGCACGGAATCACTGCCGTCGGGTGCTTTCTATGCCAGCGGCTGCGTCCCGCATGCATGCAGCATCAGTGACGGCTTCATGGCGATCGATGCAAAGGCCAAGAAGCTCTATTTCGCCCAGCAGACCGACAAGTCCGAGCCGAAGACCTGGCCGGCGCTGGCCGGTTGGCCAGCGGAAATGAAGAACGCCATGACCAAGGCGCTCGCGCCGCAACAATGAGGAAAGATATGCGCAAGCTGATTTCGACAGGGTCGCCCTTCGAGAAGACCGCGGGCTACTCGCGCGCCGTGGTGCAGGGCGACTGGTGTTTTGTGTCGGGCACGACCGGCTACGACTATGCCACCATGACCATGCCCGACAGCGTGGAGGCGCAGACGAGCAACTGCCTGGCGACCATCGCCAAGGCACTCAATGACGGCGGCTTCGAGATGGCGGACGTGGTGCGCGCGCATTATTACATCACCGACCAGGCCTATGTGGACGCGGTGTTCCCGATCCTCGGCGAGACCTTCGGCGACATCCGCCCGGCAGCGACGATGATCGTCTGCCAGCTCAACAAGCCTGAGATGAAGATCGAGATCGAAGTGACAGCGCTGAAGCGCATGTGACCGGAGGGACTGCTTGCGCATCCTATCGTTGAACGGCTGGGGCGGCAGGCTCGGCGAAGAGCTTGTCGCTTACGTCAGGAACGCCGACCCCGATGTGCTGTGCCTGCAGGAAGCGACCAGCACGCCGGGGGCTACGTCGCCGTGGCTGGTCTATCGCGACGGCGGGGGCGAGCTTTTGCAGCGGGCGAACCTGTTTGCCGAGGTGGCCGAAGCCCTGCCTGGCCACCAGGCCTTCTTCTGCCCCGCCGCGCGCGGCCCGCTCCATGACGGCGACCGGGCGTTTCAGTCGGAATGGGGGCTGGCCACCTTCGTCAGGCGCTCGCTACCGATCATCGGACAGGTACAGGACTTCATCCACGGCGCCTTCTCGGCCGATGGCTTCGGCGACCACCCGCGCTCGCGCAACGCCCATGCGGTGAGGCTGCATGACTATGCGACCGACAAGAATGTCGTCGTCCACCTCCATGGCCTGCGAGAGCTCGACGGCAAGGGCGACACGCCGGCCCGCGAAGCGCAAACCAAAAGGCTGATCGAATTGATCGACAGGGTGCGCCACGAGGGCGACGGCCTCGTTGTTTGCGGCGACTTCAATGTGCTGCCGGACAGCCGGATGCTCGCCGAATTGCGCGACATCGGGCTGACGGAGCTGGTGACGTCACGCGGCTTCACCGACACCCGCACCTCCCATTACCTGAAGGCGCCGCGCTTCGCCGACTACATGCTGGTCAGCGGCAATGTCGATGTGCGCAGCTTCGAGGTCGTGGTCCAGCCTGAAGTCTCCGACCACCGCGCCTTGCTGCTGGAGATCGGGTAGGCTGGTCAGGCTACAAATCTAGTCAAACGGGCGTTGGCGGAGCAATTTGCCAGCTCTGGAGCGCCCTTTCCTGCTTGCACCGACGCCCCTCCAAGGCTAGCAAGACCGCGGTTCACGCATCTTTCGGAAAGGCTTTCCATGGCGACGCGCAATCTTCTTCTCCTGCCCGGCGACGGCATCGGCCCCGAGGCCATGGCCGAGGTCCGCAAGCTGATCACCGCAATGAACGAGAAGCTCGGCAGCGGCTTCACCACCGAGGAAGGTCTCGTCGGCGGCTCGGCCTATGACGCGCACGGCCAGGCGATCTCGGATGCCGACATGGCCAAGGCGATGGCCGCGGATGCCGTGCTGTTCGGTGCTGTCGGCGGCCCGAAGTGGGATGCCGTGCCGTACGAGGTGCGCCCCGAGGCCGGCCTCTTGCGCCTGCGCAAGGACATGGAGCTGTTCGCCAACCTGCGTCCGGCGATCTGCTATCCGGCGCTCGCCTCGTCGTCCTCGCTCCGACAGGAAGTTGTCGAAGGCCTCGACATCCTGATCGTGCGCGAACTGACCGGCGGCGTCTATTTCGGCGAGCCCAAGCAGATCATCGACCTCGGCAACGGCCAGAAGCGCGGCATCGACACGCAGGTCTACGACACCTTCGAGATCGAGCGCATCTCGGGCGTCGCCTTCGAACTCGCCCGCACGCGCCAGAACCGCGTGACGTCGATGGAAAAGCGCAACGTCATGAAGTCGGGCGTCTTGTGGAACGAGGTGGTGACCGCCACCCACAAGGCCAAGTACGCCGATGTCAAGCTCGACCACATGCTGGCCGACGCCGGCGGCATGCAGCTGGTGCGCTGGCCCAAGCAATTCGACGTCATCGTCACCGACAACCTGTTCGGCGACATGCTGTCGGACGTCGCCGCGATGCTGACCGGCTCGCTCGGCATGCTGCCTTCGGCTTCGCTCGGCGCGCCTGATGCACTGACCGGCAAGCGCAAGGCGCTCTACGAGCCGGTGCACGGCTCGGCGCCCGACATCGCCGGCAAGGGAATCGCCAACCCGATCGCCATGATCGCGTCATTTGCCATGTGCCTGCGCTACTCGTTCAACATGGTGGCCGAAGCCGACCGCCTCGAGGCTGCGATCGCCGCCGTGCTCGACGACGGCCTGCGCACCAAGGACATCATGTCCGAGGGCAAGACCGAGGTCGGCACGACCCAGATGGGCGACGCCATCATCGCCAAGTTCTTCGCCTGATAGCAGGCCGATGAATCGAAAACGGCGCCCAAGTGGCGCCGTTTTCATTTGTGCTTGTGGAATTGCCCCTAGGCGGCTGGCACATAGGGCGGAGGAATCCTCACCCCAACCGGCACCGGGCCCCATTTGTTTTCGTGCTTCTGGGACGGGATCAGGGTGAAGACGAAGATGATCAGGCCGCCGACATAAGGCAGCAGGATCAGCAGATAGAACCATCCCGACAGGCCGAGATCGTGAATGCGGCGGATGGTGACGGCGATGCTGGGCAAAAGCGTTGCCAGCACGAACAGGCCCGGCAGCGCGAAACCGGCGATTGGCTCCTCCATACCCGCATCGAGATTGCCGAGCGCACCGTCGATGGCGAAGCCGATGATCGCCAGCGCGACGGCCGAGATCGCCCAGAACAGGTAATAGCCCCAATATTCCTTGCGTCGGGCGCGGGTGCGGAAGGTGACGTAGTTGACGGTCAGCGCGCGCCAGAAATACGACCACAGTCCGGTCGAGGATGGCTCCGTCGCCGCCGCACCCACTCCGCTGAAGACCGCTGTTTCCTGGTCAGAGCTCCGGCGGCCGAACTGCGGTACCGATGTCGTCGACGTTGCCGCCGCGGCCGTTTGCGCAACGCCAACCTGAGCATGGATCGCAAACACGTCGCGTGCCTGGCTGCCGCTCGGCTGGAACTCGATCTGGGTCCCCTTGCCGGGGATTGCCGTGCCCCTCAGGTCCTCGCGGGCGAAGGTATAGCGGTTGCCGTCGACCCCGACGATGAAGCCGAAGCCCTGAGCCTGATCGTAGTGCAGCACTTCCCCGCGCATCTGTCGCCCCCGCGAATCGCGAGCCAAACAGTGTTCTAACTTCCTTCGCGCCGCAAGCTCTCGCGTCGCCCGTACGGGTCATCGGAGCGCGTTGGACAGCGTTGCCCTCACGCAACGCTCGCGGCGCGTTGATTAGCCGGTAACCATATATTGACTGTGAAATGCTCAACTCGTGTTACCCTTTCGATAGGCAAAGGGCATGGGGTAAGGAACTGTGATTCGGGTCGACAGACCTCGAGATCCATCGTCGAACAGATGGCGTCGCGGCGCCGCCAGGCCGCCTCCCTTGACGCCGGTTTCCACGATGCGAAGCTTCTGGGGCCTGATGAGGGCCTACTGGTTCTCGGATCGCTGGAAGGAAGCCTGGGGGCTGACGCTGGTGATCGCCCTCCTCACCGCACTTTCCAGCAAGGCCAGCGTCTGGATGGCCGAAGCTTCAGGCGAACTGGTCAATTCGATCGCCTTTTTCCACGACCCGGCCAACATGGCGCCCCTGGCGTCGCTGCTGACCAGCGCCGGAACGTTGCTTATCCTCGTGGTCGTCAAGGATGCGGGCTTCATCGGCATCCGGCACCTCTTCTCCACCACCTTGCATCGCAAGTGGCGCGGCTGGCTGAACAACCGCTTCAACGCCGCCTTGCTCGACGCCAATCACACCCATTTCCACGTCCAGCACAACGCCGGCGACGGCCCGGGCACCGCGCCCGACAACATCGACCAGCGCGTCCAGGATTCGATCAAGGGCATGACCGGCGGCGCCATTGGGCTCGCCATGGGCGTGATGGGCGTCACTACATCTCTGTTCTTCGTCGGCCAGAAGCTGCTCGAAACCTCGACCGTGGTGCCGGGACTTGAGGTCCTCGGCCCCTATGGCAGCGTCATCCTGGCCTTTGCCGCCGTCGCCGCCTATGTGCCGCTCAACACCTACATCGCCATGAAGCTCGGCGGCATGATGGAGCGCCTCAGCATCCGCATGCAGCAGGCCGAGGGCAGCTATCGCGGCGAACTGACGGTGCTTTTGCGGCGCAGCTTCCATGTCGCGGCATCGCGCGGCGAAGACGTACAGCGCTCGATGCATGACCGTCTCTATGTCGACATCGACAAGACCTGGTCGCGCCTCAACATCGTCAATGCCGGCTACATGTCGTTCGAGTCGATCTACGGCTTCATCGCCGCGCGCATCGTCGCCTACGGGCCGGGGCTGGTGCCCTACATGCATGGCCACATCAACCTGAAGGGCTACATCACCGGCGCCGAACTGGTGAACTCGCTGATCAGCCAGTGTTCGTGGTTCATCCAGGTGATGCCGGCGATCGCCACGCTTCGGGCCAACAGCGAACGTGTCACCGATCTCGCCAAGGCGATCGAGAACGTCCAGAAGCCGCCGTCGTTCTATGCCGCGACCGGCAAGTCCGAGTTCAGCTATGGCAGCCAGAACGCTCTGTTCGGCCTGACCGTCCGCAACCTCCAGCTTATGCATCAAGGCCCTGAAACCAGCCCCTTCCTGACGGTCTCCAACCTGCGCTTCCGCCGTGGCGAATGGACCTTCGTGTCGGGCCAGTCCGGCTGCGGCAAGACCTCGCTGGTCAAGGCGATCAACGGGCTGTGGCCATATGGCCGTGGCGCCATCGTCTTTCCCGAAGGCATCAGGTCGTTCTACGCCACCCAGGACGTCAAGCTGCCTCAGGTTTCGCTCAAGCAGTTGGTCTGCCTGCCCGACCATCCGGGCAACCACTCCGAGGCCAAGGTGGCGGTCGCCATGCACAAGGCCGGCCTTGGCGAACTGATCGACCATCTCGATGACGAAACCCGCCAGGGCAAGAGCTGGGACCAGCTGCTTTCCGGCGGCCAGAAGCAGAAGCTTGTCGCTGCCCGTATCCTGCTTTTGCAGCCCGGCCTTTTGTTCCTCGACGAGGCGACAGCGGCGCTTGATCTTGATGCCAAGATCGCCTTCCACCAGGTGATCAAGGACAATTGCCCCGATGTCATCGTCATCAGCGTCATGCATGAGGCGGTGCCGCCAAAGTCGGCGCTCGGCGTCGAATTCTACGACAGCATTCTCAGTATCGCTGATGGCATCGGCTCGAAGAAGGCGCTGGTCAGCCTGCCGGCGGAACTCACCACGCTGCTGGCCCAGCCTCAGCAGCCGGAGGAAGAATGGCCGCCGCTCAGATTCCCGCGCGTCAAGCTGAAGGAGAAATAGGCCGCCGATTCCGGCGCAGCTGATGGCAACTACAACTCCGCCCGGATTTCGTTCATCGAGCGCAACTGCCTGCCATCGCGGAAATTGGCGGGATCGAGCCACTGCTCCATCGTTGCGCGGCGCGATGGCCACTCCGACGACAGCATCGAGTACATGCAGATGTCTCTTGGCATGCCCTTGAGCAGCAATCCTTCGCGCAGCGTCCCCTCATAGATGAAACCGAGCCGATCGGCGGCGACGCGCGAGCGGCTGTTTTCGGCGGTGCACGTCCATTCGAGGCGACGATAGCCAAGCTCCTCGAACACGTGGCGAATGACGAGATAGAGCGCCTCGGTGGCTAGCGTCGTGCGCTGGATCCCACTGGTAAAGAGCACGTAGCCGAGCTCGACAACTTGATGCGCAACCCGGGCCTCCATCAGGCACAGCCAGCCCAGTATGTCGCCCTGCAGATCAACAACCGCGAAAAACGCCCGCTTCGGGTCGGACACGAGACCGTCGATATGCCCGGCGAATGCGGCTTCGTCTGCAAACGGCCCGACCTTCATCTCGGCCCAGATGGCTGCAACGTTTTCGTCATGCGAACGGCGATAGAGCATTGAAGCATCCGACGCATCCAGCGGGCGGAGGCTGCCATGGCGACCGTTGATGACTGCAGCTACCGGCACCTTAGCTTCGGCTGGCTTGCCCATCGGCTTCGTCCCGTCGGCTCGGAACATCGAGAGTAGCCCGCCCAATATGCAAGGCAACTCTAATTTGACACAAACGGTGCAGCCTCAGGCAGTGCGCGCGATTGACTCTCCATACAAACCGGATAAAAGCGGCGGCGAACAGGGATACCTCCGATGCGCGGCCTCTTGATGGCGCTTTTCGCATTCGATTTCCCCGGCCACGACAGAAATCGTGCCGGGCGCGGAGCCGTTTCCCTGCTTTCGACCAAAACCATGGCCAAAACCACCACCACCAAAATGGTGTGATTTCCCTTGGCCTGCTCACCCTCTCCCGGGTCCGGCCCGGGGGATGAAGCCCGCAACGGCCAGCGGGTTTTCTCCAAAAAGCGAGCGGAGAGGGACAGGAGATTTTCGATATGGGTTTCAAGGTTGCAGTCGTCGGCGCCACGGGCAATGTCGGCCGGGAAATGCTCAACATCCTCGAGGAACGCGGCTTTCCGGTCGATGAGGTCGTGGCTCTCGCCTCGCGCCGTTCGCTCGGCACCGAAGTGTCGTTCGGCGACAAGACGCTGAAGGTCAAGGTTCTCGATACTTACGACTTCTCCGACACCGACATCTGCATCATGTCGGCCGGCGGCAACATCTCCAAGGAGTGGTCGCCCAAGATCGGCAAGCAGGGCTGCGTCGTCATCGATAACTCGTCGGCCTTCCGCTACGACCAGGACGTGCCGCTGATCGTTCCGGAAGTGAACCCCGACGCGATTTCCGGCTTCACCAAGAAGAATATCATCGCCAACCCGAACTGCTCGACCGCCCAGCTGGTCGTGGCGCTCAAGCCGCTGCATGACGCCGCCACCATCAAGCGCATCGTCGTTGCCACCTACCAGTCCGTTTCGGGCGCCGGCAAGGAAGGCATGGACGAGCTGTTCACCCAGACCCGCGCCGTCTTCGTTGCCGATCCGGTCGAAGCCAAGAAGTTCACCAAGCGCATCGCCTTCAACGTCATTCCGCACATCGACGTCTTCATGGAAGACGGCTCGACCAAGGAAGAGTGGAAGATGGTCGCCGAGACCAAGAAGATGCTCGATCCCAAGATCAAGCTGACCGCCACCTGCGTGCGCGTGCCGGTGTTCATCGGCCACTCCGAAGCCGTCAACATCGAGTTCGACAAGCCGATCACTGCCGATGAAGCACGCGACATCCTGCGCGAGGCACCGGGCTGCCTGGTCATCGACAAGCGCGAGGACGGCGGTTACGCCACCCCGCTCGACTCGGCCGGTGAAGACGCGACCTACATCTCGCGCATCCGCGAAGACCAGACGATCGACAACGGCCTGTCGATGTGGATCGTCTCCGACAACCTGCGCAAGGGTGCTGCTCTCAACGCCGTCCAGATCGCCGAGCTTCTGGTCGAGCGCGGCCTGATCTCGCCGAAGAAGAAGGCGGCCTGATAACAATGCACGATGTCGTGCTGCGTCCGGCCGAGGCCAAAGACGCACACGACATCGCCCGCATCCTGAGGGCGGCGCTCACCGCCTTCGACTGGATGCCGCAGCTGCATACGCCTGATGAAGACCTGTACTTTGTCAGCAACATCCTGCTTGCTGAGCAGCAGGTCACGGTCGCAACGATCGATGACAAGATTGCCGGCTTCGCCGCCATCAAGAATGAGTGGATCGAGCAGCTCTATCTCGATCCCGCCTGGACAGGCCACGGCATCGGCACCCGGCTTTTGCATCACGTGACCAGAGCAATGACTCACGTGAAACTTTTCTGCTTCGAGGCCAACACAGGCGCGCGCCGTTTCTACGAGCGCCACGGCTTTGTCGCCGCCGCCTTCGGCGACGGCTCGTCCAATGAAGAAGGCTTGCCGGATATCCTCTACGTCCGCCACGACATGCCGGCGGCACAGGCCAAATCCCTCAAGGTTGATTCCGGACATCGCTACGGTAGACTGGGCCCGTCGCAGGGAAGCAGCGGGGGCTGAGGTACCGGAGGCAGGACAATGGCGCGCGATAGTCTAGCCAGCGACAGCGCCCGCCAGGCCGGTCTGGACCGACCGCTGCGGATCCTGATGACAAATGCCGTGCTGACCGGCCGCAGCGGTACCGAAACGCTCGTCCGCGACATGGTGCTGGCGCTGCGGCGGCGCGGCCATTCGGTAACCGCCTTCGCCCCGATCACAGGTCCTGCGGTGGCCGAAATCCGCGCCACGGGTTCGCCGGTGGCAACGTCGCTGGCGTCGCTCGAAGCGCCCGACATCATCCACGGCCATCATACGGGGCCTACCATCGCCGCCCTTGCCCGCTTTCCCGGAACCCCTGCCATCTTCGTCTGCCACGACTTCAGCAGCGAGATAGACGCGCCGCCAATTCATCCCAGGATCAGCCGCTATCTGCATGTGCGGTCAGCACTGCGCGGCAGGCTGGTGGACGAGTGCGGGATCGCTGCGTCTAAGGTGAGGTTCTGGCCGAACACCATCGACCTGCAGCGCGTAGGGCCAACGGCCCGGCCGCCAGAGAGGCTGGCGACCGCGGCAATCTTCGCCCACCCCGGGACTATTCCCTTTACCGGCATGATCGCCGAAGCCTGCCAGCGCCATGGCATTGCCTTTCGCGGCGAGCTGGTTGGCAAGGCAGCGGACGACGTGGTCAAGCGGCTGAGTGGTACGGACCTGGCATTCGCCAGCGGCCGGATGGCGCTCGAAGCCATGGCGCGGGGCTGCGCTGTGATCAATGTCGACCGTTTCGGCGTCGGCGGCCTCGTGACCACCGGCAGGTTCGCCGGTTTTGCCGACGTCAACTTCGCCTATGGCGCATTGTCCGGCGCAGCATCGCCCGAACTGCTCGATCGCGAAATTGCCGCCTACAGTGCGGAAGACGCCTTCGCGGTCACCGAACGCGTGCGGCGCGACTTCGCCAGCGACAAGGGCGCCGAACAGCTCGAAACGACCTACCGCGACGTGCTCGCGGAACGTCCCTGGCCGAGGCGCGAGCCGAACGAGGACGAATTGGCGATGGCCGCGATCATCGAACGATTTCTGCAGCAGAAACGCATCTATGACCGCAGCTTTCTTAGACTGCGAGAGGGTCTCGGTCCGAGCGAGGAATTGCAGTTTCAGATGGGCGAGCTGGCGAGCAGGGCAGCCGAACTGGCGGAAGAAGTCCGTCGGCTCAGGCGGGGCGGCGTCATGCGCAGGCTGATCGACAAGCTGATCGGGCGAACCTACCGGAATTAACCGGAGCGAAGGCAGCTGCGCGTCTTCCATCGCGCAGCGTCGCATGGGGCCGGCAAGCTTGCGCGGACAAATCAACGCATTCGCTATCCATGTCGCGATTGGAGATGACACCGGTACGCCCGGCGGCGCAATATCGGCTAGAAAGAGGTACCACGCCGCATGATCGTTCGCCCGCGCACCAATCTTTTGAAGCTGTTCTTCGTCATGCGCGGCTCCGTGGTGCCACGCATCCTGCCGCAGATCCTGGGCTTCGCGCTCTACGGCGCGGCGGTGGTTGTCGCGATCAGACTGCTCAAGCTCGATCTCGGCGATGCCGGCGTCGCACCTTTCGCGCTGCTGGGCGTTGCCCTTTCCGTCTATCTCGGTTTCCGCAACAACGCCGCCTATGACCGCTGGTGGGAAGCCCGCAAGCTGT
Organism: Aminobacter sp. LjRoot7; assembly: GCF_964252895.1. Taxonomy (NCBI): domain Bacteria; kingdom Pseudomonadati; phylum Pseudomonadota; class Alphaproteobacteria; order Hyphomicrobiales; family Phyllobacteriaceae; genus Aminobacter; species Aminobacter sp. LjRoot7. Next base: position 247,643 of record NZ_CAXUPX020000008.1, on the reverse strand, counting down.
GGGGCCAGCTCGTCTTCGAAATCAGGAACCTGTCGCGCGCCGCAACCGCGATGATCTCCGACCGTGACGAGCTCAGGCCGCTTCTGATGGATTCACTGGCCTTCTGCCATTTCCTGCGCGGCGAGCTGCGCCGGGTCGACACCAGGGAGGCAGCCCGTCCCTTTGTCGGCGATGCCGTCGACGAAATCCATGCCGCGACCAACAAGCCGGATGCTGCTATGCGGCGGATGGGCGGGAAGATCTGCGCGCTCAAGCGCACCAAGGTGCTGGAGGCGATGGACTATCGCATCCTCGACGAGCGCTTGTCGGCGATCTCAGCGCTGCAGGCTGGCTGCGAGCGCATCATGGGCACGCCGCTCCCCTTTGCCTACACGCTGCTTTTGCAGCGCACCGCCTACATCTTCTGCCTGCTGCTGCCGTTCGGCCTGGCGGGCTCGGCCGGCTGGGCAACGCCGCTGTTCACCGCGCTGATCGCCTACACCTTCTTCGGGCTCGATGCGCTGTCGGAAGAGCTCGAAGACCCCTTCGGCATGGAAGCCAACGACCTCGCCCTCGACGGCCTGTGCCGGGTCTGCGAAATCTCGGTGTTCGAGGCGCTGGGCGAAACGCCGCCGCCAATGCTGCCGGCGGAGAACTTCTATTATTCCTGAGCTCGCCCGGCCCGGACACCGGCCGCGCTCGCATCGATGCCCTCCCAATAGTCCATCGTCGCAGACTTGCTGTAGCCTTCGCCGGTCAGGCGGACGCTGACGCGCCCCGATTCCGGATAGACGATGACATCGTTCGGATTTCGCTCGCCGATGATCAGATAGCGGCACGGCGCATCGGTGTGGTTGAACATCGAATGGCCGACCTTCTGGCCGGCGGGAAAGCAGACATAGTCACCGGCCTTCATGACATAGTTGCGCGCACCCAGCTTCAGTGTCAGCGCGCCTTCAAGGATGTAGGCGTGCTCCTCCTCGAGCATGTGATAGTGCGACGGATTCGTCTCCTTGCCCGGCGCGAGCTGCTCCAGCGCGACGCCGACATGGTCGCCGCCGCCAAAACTGGACAGGTGGCGGAAGCTCGAGCCAAAGCGCTCGCCATGCGAAAAGGCTTCGAGCGGCGCCGTCTCTGCGGCAAATGGTTCGGAGATGCCGTCGGCATTGAGTGCGGACATCTTGTCGGACATGGCAGTTCCTCCGGCGACCTCGCTGCAGCTTAGGTGGCGCGGTCGGCCGGCGGGGTCAAGCAGGTCGCCTAAGCCACCTGAACCTTGTTGCCACGATAGCTCGCGATGATGTCGGCCGCGCCCGCCCTATCGACCGGCGGGCTGAACAGGAACCCCTGGATCTCGCCGCAGCGTTCACGCCTCAGCAATTCGAGCTGGGCGCCGGTCTCGACGCCTTCGGCCGTCGTGTCGATGCCGAGATTGGCGCCGAGACCGATGATTGCGCGCACGATGGCCATTGATTCACGGCTGCTGCCTATGTCGCGGACGAAGGAACGATCGATCTTTAGCCGGCTGAATGGGAAGCGCCTGAGGTAGCTCATCGATGAGTAACCTGTACCGAAATCGTCGAGCGCGATGCGCACGCCGATCTCCTTGAGCTGCTGCAACACGGCGAGATTGGCGCCTGTGTCGGCCAGAAGCACGGATTCGGTGATCTCGATCTCGAGCCGCGACGGATCGAGCCCCGACCGGGCGATGGCCTTGCCGATGGTCTCGGCGAACTGCCCCTGCCGGAACTGCACCGCCGAGGCGTTGACCGCGATGACTAGGTCATCCGGCCAGGTGGCGGCGCAGCGGCAGGCCTCGTCGAGCACCCAGCGCCCGATCGCTTCGATCATGCCGGTCTCTTCGGCAAGCGGGATGAAATCCGCCGGTGAGACCATGCCCCGCCTGGGGTTGCGCCAGCGCACGAGCGCCTCGAAGCCGCGCAGCGCGCCTGTCTTCACCGAGATGATCGGCTGGTAGTGCAGCTCGAGTTCGCGATCGAGATCGGCGCAGCGAAGCTCCAGCTCCAGCTCGCGGCGATCGCGCATCTCGGCGTCCATCTCAGGTTCGAAGAAATGGAACGCGCCCTTGCCGTCGCGCTTCGAGCGGTAGAGCGCCAGATCGGCGCATTTGAGCAGCGTGCCGGCGTCGCGTGCATCGGCCGGCGCGATCGCGGCCCCCAGGCTGGCGCCGATCGACAGCTTGTGCCCCTCATAGGCATGCGGCTCGCTGATTGCCTGGATGATGCGCTTGGCCAGCGTTTCGACGTCGGCGCGGCTGAGCGCGCCGCGCAGCAGGATGGCGAACTCGTCGCCGCCGAGCCGGGCGACAAGATCGCTGCGGCGCAGAAGCTTGCGGATGCGGGACGCCGTCTCGACCAGCATGGCGTCGCCGGCGGCATGGCCAAGCGTGTCGTTGACCGCCTTGAAGTCGTCGAGGTCGACGAGCAGCAGCGCGAAGGGCTGGTGGCCTGCGACAGCGGCGCCCACCGCCTCTTCGATTTCCTGCGAGAAAGTGGTGCGGTTGCCGACGCCGGTCAGCGGGTCGTGGTGGGCGAGGAAGGAAATGCGGTCCTCGGCGCGCTTGCGCTCGGTGATGTCGACGATGGTCGACAGCGTCGCCGGCGCCGTGCCGACCTGGATGTTCCTGGCATATTCGATGACGTCGAGCTCGTTGCCCGCCGCGGTGCGGTGGCGGACAAACCGCTCGCCCGTAGCCGGCAGATCGGCGACACCGGGCTCCAGATCGGCGATGCCGAGCGCCAGGAACTCGCCACGGTCACGGCCATAAAGATTGAGCGCGGCAGTGTTGACGTTCAGGAACGCGCCGCCATCGACCTGGCGCACATACATCGGCACCGGGTTGTCGTCGAACAGCGAGCGAAACAGCGTTTCGCGATTCCGGATTTCACGTATGTCGGTCAAGGTCACGGCCAGAAGGCCATCGGTCTCGGCGACGCCGACCTGCAGCGAAACGGTTTCGCCGCCAAGCTGGTATTCCAGCTCGAGCGACGGCGCGGCGACGCCATGCGCGCGGGCGACGCCGCATTCGTCGAGCAGGCGCGACAAGCCGCAGGCGGCGTTCGCCTGCGACAGCAGCCTGAAGCGCATGTCTTCAGCCGACACGCCGAGAAGGCGCGCCGCCGCATTGTTGATGCTGAGGACCTGGTAATCCCTCGCCTCGCCACCGGCGGATTCGAGCGCGCTGAGCGCCAGGATGCCTTCGTCGGTCGAGTTGATGAGCAGCCGGGCCAAGTCGATCTGGCTCTTTCGCGGCCGCGCGAAGACCAGGAAGTACTCACCCGGCCAGCGGCACGACAGCGGCAGCGCCAGAACCTCGACGGTGGAGACCATGCCGTCGACGATCGAACGGCACAGCGCCAGCCGTGGACGCGCCGCACCCCGAGCAAGTTCGATTGCACCCGATATGGCGCGCTGGAAGGCGAATGGCAGCACCGACAGTACAGCTGCGGGCTCGCTCAGGCCGGCAATGGTGCTGAAACGCGGGCCGGCACGCAGGATGAAGCTGTCCGTGCCGGCCTGCAGCCGAACCACCGCCATCTCGTCGGCGAAGCGGCCGACGCTGCCGAGCGCCAGCTCTTCATAGGGCGGCAAGGCGCCGTCGATGCAGGCCGCCTGCCAACGCCGCAGCACCAGCCCGACATCGTCGAACTCGGTGTCGATGTCAGGGTCGGCAGCGCGCTTTGCGGCCGACTGCTCCACCACATCGCCTTGCATTTCCGGCGGAAGCGCTGGCGCCCTGTCCCTAGCTCGCATTGCCAAAAGCATCCGGTCCACCTGTCAGCCTGCGGCGGTCCGGACCTGGTCGGCCAGGTCACAGGGATGCCGCGTCGATTGTCGGAATGCCGAAGCCCCCCTCGGCCAACAGCCCGGCATCATGCCTGCACGGCATGCCGCGCGCTGTCGGTGGCAAGCTATCCGGCGGCGCCTTACCGCCGGCTTAAGCCAAATGTCACATAAGTGTCATACACTTAGGGGCGGCAGCGGCAGCGGCAGCGGCAGCGGCAGCGGTGGCGCTGGCCAGACCGGGCCAGATCGACGGACCGACTGAAACACACCCTGAAAAGCAAAACGGCGGACCTTTCGGCCCGCCGTTTTTTTCACCCGTGGGGCGAAAAATTACTCTGCCGAAGCTTCGGCCGGAGCAGCAGCAGCGGCAGCGATGGCAGCAGCAGCGTCGTCCTGGGCCTTCTTCAGGGCAGCCAGACGCTCCTGGGCCTTCTTGCCCGGCTCACCCTTGGTCGGGTTCGAGCGGGCTTCGCGCTTGACGATGCCGGCTTCGTCGAAGAAGCGAGCGACGCGGTCGGTCGGCAGCGCGCCGTTCGACAGCCAGTACTTGGCGCGGTCGGCGTCGAGCTTCATGCGCTCGCCATCCTTGGGCAGCAGCGGGTTCCAGGCGCCGATCGCCTCGATGAAACGGCCGTCGCGCGGGCTGCGGGCGTCAGCGATGACGATGTGGTAGTAGGGGCGCTTCTTCGAGCCGGCGCGGGCCAGGCGGATCTTAAGGGACATTGTCTTACTCCTGAATAGTTCTGTCTTGGGTTTGGTATGTGTCTGCTTGTTCCGCCATCAGGCGGAGGTAGTCCTGTCTGAGCCGCCATTTCGCTCGGCGGCCAGCATTTCGTGGTGACGGATCACCTCGCGGATGATGAAGTTAAGGAACTTCTCCGCGAAATCGGGGTCGAGATGAGCATCGTCGGCCAGTCGGCGCAGGCGCGCGATCTGGGTGGCCTCGCGTGCCGGATCAGCCGGCGGCAGGCCGTGGGTGGCCTTGAGCACGCCGACTGCCTTGGTGCAGCGGAAACGCTCGGCCAGCATGTGGATCAAGGCTGCGTCGATGTTGTCAATCGAAGCGCGCAGTTCCTGAAGCTGCGCCTGCGGGGTGATTTCGGTCATCGCGCTCCTCACTTCTTCTTGCCAAGGCCGGGCAGGCCACCACCGAGACCGGGAAGCTTCATGCCGCCGGGCAGGCCAGGCAAACCGCCACCCATACCGGGCATGCCGCCGGGAAGGCCCTTGAGCCCGCCGCCAAGACCGGCCGCTTCAGCCTGCTTCTGCAGGGCTTCGAGCTGCTTGGGGTCCATCTTGGACAGGTCGGGCATGCCGCCGCCGGGCATCATGCCGCCAAGGCCCATCTTGGAGGCCAGGCCGCCCATCATGCCGCGCATGAGACCGCCGCCTTTGCCCTTGCCGCCCATAGCCTTCATCATGTCGGCCATCTGGCGATGCATCTTGAGCAGCTTGTTGATCTCGGCAGCGTCAGTGCCGGAACCGGCGGCGATGCGCTTCTTGCGCGAATGCTTGAGGACGTCGGGATTGGCGCGCTCGGCCTTGGTCATCGACGAGATGATGGCGAGCTGGCGCCCGAACATCTTGTCGTCCAGGCCAGCTGCAGCCATCTGGTCCTTCATCTTGCCCATGCCCGGCATCATTCCCATGATGCCGCCCATGCCGCCCATCTTCTGCATCTGGCCAAGCTGGTCGGCGAGGTCGTTCAGGTCGAACTTGCCCGACTGCATCTTCTTGGCCATCGCCGCGGCCTTTTCCGCGTCGATGTTTTCGGCAGCCTTTTCGACCAGCGAAACGATGTCGCCCATGCCCAGAATGCGGTCGGCAATGCGCTTGGGATAGAATTCCTCAAGCGCTTCCATCTTTTCGCCGACGCCGATCAGCTTGATCGGCTTGCCGGTGACAGCACGCATCGAAAGGGCCGCACCGCCGCGGCCGTCGCCGTCCATGCGGGTCAGCACCAAACCGGTAATGCCGACGCGGTCGTCGAAATTCTTGGCGAGGTTGACGGCGTCCTGACCGGTCAGCGAGTCGGCGACGAGCAGGATCTCGTGCGGGTCCGACACCTTGCGGATGTCGGCCATCTCGACCATCAGCGGCTCGTCGATATGGGTACGGCCGGCGGTGTCGAGGATGACGACGTCATGGCCGCCGAGCTTGGCTGCCTGGACGGCGCGCTTGGCGATGTCGACCGGCGACTGGCCGGCGATGACGGGAAGGGTCGCGACCTTGGTCTGCTCGCCGAGCTGGCGCAGCTGCTCTTGCGCGGCCGGACGGCGCGTGTCGAGCGAGGCCATCAGGACCTTCTTGCCCTGGCGCTCGGTGAGGCGCTTGGCGATCTTGGCCGAGGTGGTGGTCTTGCCCGAGCCCTGCAGGCCGACCATCATGATGACAACCGGCGCCGGCGCATTGAGATCGATGGCGACGCCTTCGGAGCCGAGCATCTCGACAAGCTCGTCATGGACGATCTTGACGACCATCTGCCCGGGCTTGATCGACTTCAGGACCGCGGCGCCGACGGCTTTTTCGCGCACCTTGTCGGTGAACGAACGCACCACTTCCAGTGCAACGTCGGCTTCGAGCAAGGCACGGCGAACCTCGCGCAGGGCTGCCGAGACATCGGCCTCCGACAGTGCGCCACGGCCGGTCAGGCCGTTCAGGATCGATCCAAGCCGCTCTTGCAGCGATTCAAACATTCGACTTCCCTTCTCTCAGCCAACCGGTGTCGAACCGAGAGGTAATGCCTCTGCGCGCCTGAACCAAACCAAAAAGCACCCGGGGGCGCACTGCGCTGCCGGGTGTTGGCCTCCGGGATCGTATATAGCCGCTAGGGCGTCCCGGTCGGCCGCTCGGAGTGGAACTCGTCGCGGAATTTGTCGGCTGTAGACAGGAAAATGCGCGGCGAGTCAAGGCAGAGGCCTGAGAACAGCGATTGTTGGCGGATTTTCGGACGAAAATCAGTGGCTGTTAATACTTCCCTGCTGTTATATGCGTCATCCGGGGGGATACATGTACTATTTCAGAGTCTTCTACCACCATGTGTGACCACCGGGTTGGTCCGCATAAAGTGATGGACGGTGGTGATTTCATGACCCCGACCGCAGATGCCTCGCCGCTTGCCGGCTTCGCCGAGAATATCGAATTCGCGCTGGTGGTCATCGATGCCAGCCGCAACATTTCCTTTGTCAACAAGTCGGCCGAGCGCATGTTTGGCTACGACAAGGCCGAACTTGTCGGCAAGACCCTCGACCTGATCATTCCCGCAAGGCTGCGCGGCGCCCACAATGCCGGCATTGCGCGCGTCGCCTCGGGCACCCCATCCAAGCTGAGCGGCAAGACCGTCGAAGTCTCGGCATTGCGGCGCGATGGTAGCGAATTCCCCATCGAACTGTCGCTTTCGGTCTGGCAAGGACCGAACGGCGTTTCCATGGGCGGCATCATCCGCGACATCTCCGAGCGCAGGCAGCGCGACATGCGGCTGTATCGCCTGGCGCATCAGGACACCCTGACCGGCCTGCCCAACCGCTTGCAGTTCGACATGCAGCTCGAGGATGCGCTTGAGAGAGGCGAGGCGACGGGGCTTTTGCTTGTCGACCTCGACGGCTTCAAGAAGGTCAACGACACGCTCGGCCATGCCACCGGCGACACGCTTTTGCAGGCGCTGGCGGTACGTTTGCCTGCAGCGCTCGACGCCAATGCCATGGTGGCGAGGCTCGGCAGCGATGAATTCGCGGTGCTGTTGCGTGGCATCGACAAGCCCGCGGCGGTAGCCGCGGCGGCAAACAGCCTGCTGCATTCTTTCGAACAGCCCTTCGAGATCGGCGACCATCTGCTCAAGCTCGGTGTCAGCATTGGCGGCGCGGTTGCGCCCCGTGACGGCGGGGATTCGGAAGAGCTGATGGCCAGCGCCGACCTGGCGCTTTACCGCGCTCGGCAGCAGGGCGGCAGCTATCGCATATTCGAGCTTGGCATGCGCAACGCGGTGGCCGTACGGCGCGCGCTGCAGGACGAACTGCTGCGCGCCATCAAGGCAAAGGAATTCGTCCTGCACTACCAGCCGCAGGTCTGCTTGGAGAGCGGCAGGGTGCTGGGCGCCGAGGCACTGTTACGCTGGAAACATCCTTCGCGCGGATTGCTCGCGCCCGCTGATTTCCTCGCCGTGCTCGAAACGCATTCCGGCGCGCTGACAGTTGGCAATTGGATCCTCGATGAGGCCTGTCGGCAGTCTGCCGCATGGCGGGCCCAAGGCTTTGCCCCGATCACCATGGCCGTCAATCTGTTCGCCGCGCAGGTCAATGCCGGCACCCTGGCCGAAACGGTGACATTGACGCTGTCGCGTCATGGCCTTCCGGCCAATGCGCTGGAGCTCGAGGTCACCGAAACCATCGCGCTCGACTATGAGGAACGCACGCTGGCGCCTTTCCGCAAGCTCGCCAAGGCAGGCGTCGGCCTCGCTTTCGACGATTTCGGCACCGGCCACGCAGCGCTCAGCACCATCAAGCGCTTTCCCCTTACGGTGCTCAAGGTCGACCGCAGTTTCGTCCGCGATATGCTGCGCGAACCACAGGACGCGGCGATCGTGCGCGCGGTGCTCGGCATGGCCAGCGACATGGGGTTGTCGGTCGTCGCAGAGGGCATCGAGACGCGGGCACAGGAGGCGGCACTATACGCCATGGGCTGCCGCATCGGACAGGGCTACCTCTATTCCAAGGCGCTGCCCGCTGCCGATTTCGAGAACCTGCTGAAGCGGGCGGAACATCTTTCCGACGATGCACCAGCGATACGGGTCTAGCTCCGGCCGCCGGACGGCATGCCCAGCGGCCGGCCTTGAAGGCTAGCGGACCACGTAGACCACGCGCCGCGTTGACGGTTCGACCAACACCGGCTGGCCGTTCACATAGACATAGCGGTACTCGTAGTCGGGGATCTCGGTCAGTTCGACAGTGTCAGGCAGTCCAGCACCGACAACGACTTCGCCGTCGAGATAGACCGGCTCTATCCGGTGGTCGGTCACATAGGTGCGCACCGCGCCGGGCGGCTCGATGGCCGGCATGGCTTCGCCGGCGACAATCGCGCCCGTCGTGCCATCGATGACGACATCACCGGCACCACCGGCCGCCGGCGGATCAACAACGACAATGCCGGAATCGGCCGGCCGTGCCGAAAGCACGATCTGCTGGCCGCCAAAGTCGCCAACGAGATAATCGGAGTAAACCCAGCCATCGCCGCCAGAATCCGCGACACTGCACCATTTGCTGCCTTCAAGGCAGCCACGAAGTGTGGTGCCCTGTCCGGCACCGATGACGCCGATGACCGGATATTGCGGCCCAGGGCCGGCGCGGACGTTGAGGTCGGTCGCCGCCTGCACGGCAACGTCGGCAAAGGACGGGCCGGAGAAGGCGAGCAACGCGCCCGTAATGGCGGGCAACAACAGTTTGGTTTTCATCTTTTCGCTCCGTTTTCTTGGTCCCTCAAGGGGCCGAAACGGGACGGACAGCCATCAGTTCCTGATGAACTGGCCCGGAACGCTCACGAATTGTAGCAGCTTGACGCTTGCGGGCGCGGCTGTCGTCAGTTCGCCACCAGCTGCGAAACGATATCTCGCGCCACCGCTTCGCCTGACAGCCGGGCTCCACCGCAGGTCTGGATCAGCGGGCCGGCAAGATGCTCGCCGGCAAAGAAGATACGCTCGTGAAGCGGCTGCATCAGTATCGACCGCGCCTCGGAACGGCCGGGGCGAGCGGCGGCATAGGCGCCCCTGACATAGCGTTCGGCGCCCCAATTGGTCATCATCGCGCGGCCGACGTGCTTGCGCGTGTCGTTGCCGAAAATCTCGCACAGCCGGTCGGTGGCGAAATCGACCCCAGCCGCCTCGCCGGCGGCCGACAGCTCCCAGGCGAAATCGCCGCCGACGAAACCTACCATCAGGTCGAGATCGAAGGGAAAGCTGAGGAAATAGATGTCGTGGCGCGCGGCGCGCTCGACAAGCAGGTCGTCGAAGGGCTTGAGCCCAAGCCGGCTGCCCCTGATTTCGACAGGAAGCTTGGTCAGCATGCCCATCGGCAGGTCGAAGAAGGCCGTCACGTAGCTTTCCGGCAGCGCCGGCGAAAAGGCGATCTCCTCGAAGGCCAGCACCGCCGGCGAAGCTGTCACGATCACCGCGCGAGCGCGCAGCACGCCGCGATCGGTGTGGCAGCTGACGCCAGCTCCATCCCAGTCGATCCGGCGCACTGGCGTGGCAAGCTCGACCGGCACGTCGGCGCCGAAACGCGCGACGAGCGTGCCATAGCCCTCACGGGTGAAGTAGTTCGGGTCGAGGTCGGCAGCGTTTCTGAAGTCGGCGACCGAGATTTCGTCTTCATCGGCGCCGAAATCCATCGGCCCGCAGAAGGTGGCGGCCGCGCGCGACGAGCGTCCCTTGGCCAACAGCGCGCCAAGCCGGTCGTCGGCGTTGTTGTGGCCTTCGAGCAGGACGGTCATGGCGGCATCGGCCGCCTTGACCGCTGCCTCCTCCGCTTCACTCGCCTTGCGGTTGCGATAATAGAGATGGTCGATGTTCATGTCGTGATGATGCATCGTCCAGCCGGCGGCCTGCGCTTCGGGGAAATAGGGGTTACGGTCGGCGGCGTGCAGCCAGGCGCAACCGATGTCGAAGGGCACACCGAACTGTTTGTTGCTGGTCCAGGCCCGCCCGCCTATGCGATCCATGGCTTCCAGCACTTTGAAGCTAAGTCCTGCCCGGCGCAGCACTTTTGCCGCCGCAAGACCCGCGGACCCGGCACCGACGATCACAACATCGACATCTTCCATGGTTTTTCCCCGCTCTCGCCATATTCATTGCTTGATCGTATGCGAGTTTTTTGCCACCTGCCATTGTAGGCAGATGGGGACGTAAACGCCTTCTTAACGATGACAAGAGAGCGTGGGGCTGGCAACATCCCTCCCAGGGGCATTGATTCAGGCATCAGGAGAACGGCATGGCATTATTTGCCAAGGTGAAGACTTTTGCTGCGGCCTCCGCCATGCTGGCGGCTATGGCTGGCGGCGCATATGCGGCGGAGTGCGGCAACAACGCGGGTGGCTTCGAAGCATGGAAGGCATCTTTCGCCGACCAGGCGGCGGCGAACGGCATCAAGGGCAACGCGCTCAGCGCCCTTGCCAAGACGACCTACGCCACCAAGACCATTTACGCCGACCGCAACCAGAAGAGCTTTAAGCTCTCGCTCGACCAGTTCATGGCCAAGCGCGGCGGCAAGGCGATTGCTTCCAAGGGCAAGACCATCAAGAAGCAGAACGCGGCTCTGTTCCAGAGCATCGAGGCCCGCTACGGCGTGCCGGCCGGCCCGCTGATCGCGATCTGGGGCATGGAAACTGGCTTCGGTGGCTTCATGGGCAACCAGCACACGCTGTCGGCCGTCGCCACCCTGGCCTATGACTGCCGCCGTTCGGAATATTTCACCGACCAGCTCTACGCCGCACTCAAGCTCGTCCAGAGCGGTACGCTGGCGCCCAACGCCATCGGCGCGGCCCATGGCGAAATCGGCCAGACCCAGTTCCTGCCGGTCAACGTGCTGAAGTACGGCGCCGACGGCGACGGCAACGGCAAGATCGACATGGTCCGCTCCAAGGCCGACGCACTGGCGTCGACCGCCAACTTCCTGCGCGGCCATGGCTGGAGTGCCGGCGGCGGCTATCAGCCCGGCCAGGCCAATTTCGGCGCGCTGCAGGGCTGGAACGCAGCCAGCGTCTACCAGCAGGCGATCGCCATCATCGGCGCGGAAATCGACGGCAACTGACGCCTGATGACCTGACACAACCCTGTCAGGAGACATTTCCGCAGCACTGGCAAAGCCAAAGTCTCGGACGCAGAATGACAAAAGCCCGGTGCCGACACCGGGCTTTTTCAATGCGGACGAGGATCTTGTCATGAACAGCCAGAGCGGCCTGCCCGCCGATCTCTCGCGCTTCGGCAATGTCGAAGGCTACTCCCACTACCCCAAATTGGTAACGCCAGGCCTGCCGGCGCCTGCCGGTGGCGGCCTGCTCAAATGGTACGACATATCAGAAGCAGAAACGCCGGTGAGGCGCGAAACCAGCGCGCTGGCACAGCGCTTCCTGGCGGCGGAGACGGCAACCGAGCGGCTCAACCTCAAGGGTGAGCTCGGCTTCGTCATCCTGCATCGCTGCGGCGGCGATTTCCATTTCCTGCTGGTGAGCTCATGGCGCAATGCCAACGAGATGTGGGAGACGGTCTACGCCAAGACTGCAGACGCGCCCGATTTCTCGCCGTTTGCGCTGCCCGGGCCGCATCGGGCGACCTTCTGCGTCTGGGAATTGGCGGCCGTGAACCATGAGCGGCTGGCCTTCAGCCGCTATCTGTTTTCAACGCGCGACGAAGCAGCCAAGCGGGCTTATCTCGGCGACATGTATGATGGCGGGGCGTAGTGCTTCCTCTTCTCACAGGCTGAGAGAGGAAAAACGGCTTCAGCTTTCTACTTGACTTCAAGCACGTAGGAACATCCCGCCAGCACCTTGCCGGGATGTGTCTCGACGGTGGACACGTTGAGGCTGATGCGCGTGGCCAGAGTGACGCTCTCGGCAGTTTCCGTCTTTTCCGAGACCACCTTTTCGCCCAGGAACTTCTGCGACGTCGACAGCGTCGGCTCGATGCCAAGCTTTTTGGCGAGGTCAGAGACGCTGACCCCATCCAGCACCGCCATCGGTCCACTGGAAGTGAAAACGATGGTCTTCGTTTCCAAGCCGAAGACGGTCAACGGCTTGTCCATCTCATATTGCGACAGGAAAGGATTGCCGCTGTCGATGGCGCGCCAGCCAAGCTTCCCGGGAGCGTCGGGCTCGCCAGCCAGCCAGAAGGCAAAGCTGGTGTAGGCCGGCACATCGACCCGACATTCGACCAGCGCCGGCAGATCCAGCGTTGCCGGATCGAACTCGTCCGCGGCGGCCGGCAAGGCCGCCGCGAGCAAGCAGAGGGCAGCAGCCCGCGCGATCACCGGTTGCGCGCGGCGAGCGTGCGCAGGCGGAGCGCATTGAGCTTGATGAAGCCGGCAGCGTCCTTCTGGTCATAGGCGCCCTGGTCGTCCTCGAAGGTGACCAGCTTGTCGGAATAGAGCGACTTCGCGCTCTCACGGCCGATAACCATGACGTTGCCCTTGTAGAGCTTGAGGGTGACTTCGCCCTCGACGTCCTTCTGGCTGAGGTCGATCGCCGCCTGCAGCATCTGGCGCTCGGGCGAGAACCAGAAGCCGTAGTAGATCAGCTCGGCATAGCGCGGCATCAGCTCGTCCTTGAGGTGCGCGGCACCACGGTCGAGCGTGATCGACTCGATGGCGCGGTGCGCCGAAAGCAGGATCGTGCCGCCGGGGGTCTCGTAGACGCCGCGGCTCTTCATGCCAACGAAGCGGTTTTCGACCAGGTCGAGGCGGCCGATGCCGTTGTCGCGACCGTAGTCGTTGAGCTTGGCAAGCAGGGTCGCGGGCGACAGGCGCTCGCCATTGATCGAGACGGCGTCACCCTGTTCGAAGCCGATCTTGATGACAGTCGCCTTGTCGGGCGCTGCCTCGGGCGAAATCGTGCGCATGTGGACGTATTCGGGCGCCTCGACGGCCGGATCTTCCAAAACCTTGCCCTCGGAGGACGAGTGCAGAAGGTTTGCGTCGACCGAGAAGGGAGCCTCGCCCTTCTTGTCCTTGGCAACCGGGATCTGGTGCTTTTCGGCGAAGTCGAGCAGGTCGGTGCGGCTCTTGAACGACCAGTCGCGCCACGGTGCGATGATCTTGATGTCGGGGTTGAGCGCATAGGCCGACAGCTCGAAACGGACCTGGTCGTTGCCCTTGCCGGTGGCGCCGTGGGCGATGGCGTCGGCACCGGTCTTGCGGGCGATATCGACGAGGTGCTTGGAGATCAGCGGACGGGCGATCGAGGTGCCGAGCAGGTAGACGCCTTCATAGACGGCATTGGCCCGGAACATCGGGAAGACGAAATCGCGGACGAACTCCTCGCGCACGTCCTCGATGAAGATCTCCTTGATGCCGAGCATCTCGGCCTTCTTGCGCGCCGGTTCGAGTTCCTCGCCCTGGCCGAGATCGGCGGTGAAGGTGACAACCTCTGCATTGAGCTCGGTCTGCAGCCACTTCAGGATGATGGAGGTATCGAGGCCGCCGGAATAGGCGAGCACGACCTTCTTGACGTCTTTCCACTTGGACATGGGATCACGGCACCTTTCGCATGCGGCCCTGGGCCGCGTTTTCCCGGGCTTTCTAAGCACGAACGGCGAACCGGGCAAGGGCGATCATGCCGCTGGGTGAGCGGGGGCAGGATCGGGTCGACGCTCACATCTCCGCAGAAAGGGGCACGACGTCGCGGACAGCCTTCTTCTCTCCGTCCTTACGGGGAGAAGATGCCGGCAGGCAGATGAGGGGCAGCGCAAACGCCGCAAGATTGCCCCTCACCCTTACCCTCTCCCCGTAAAGAACGGGGAGAGGGAGGCGTCCACGTATTGGATTACTTCCGCTTCATCGCCTCGAGCAGCGCCGCGCCAAACGCCCCTTGCTGCTCCGGCTTGTTCTGCTGTGGCTTGGACGAGGCAAATTTCATGTCGCGGCTCTTGGCCGGTGCTGCCGACCTCGGTGCCGGCTCGCCGCCGTCCTTGCGCATGGTGAGCCCGATGCGCTTGCGCGGGATGTCGACCTCGACGACGCGGACCTTCACCACGTCGCCGGCTTTCACCACCTCATGGGGGTCCTTCACGAACTTGTCGGCGAGCTGCGAGACATGGACGAGGCCATCCTGATGCACGCCGATGTCGACGAAGGCACCGAAGGCGGCAACGTTGGTCACGGTGCCTTCGAGCAGCATGCCCGGCTTCAGGTCCTTGATGTCATCGACGCCGTCGGCGAAGGTCGCGGTCTTGAAGCCCGGGCGCGGGTCGCGGCCCGGCTTTTCCAGCTCGGCGATGATGTCGCGCACTGTGGGCAGACCGAAACGCTCATCGACGAAGGTACGCGGATCGATCGCCTTCAACGCCGCGCTGTCGCCCATCAGCTGGCGCAGGTCACGGCCACAGAACGCCACGATCTTCTTGGCGACGCCATAGGCTTCAGGGTGGACCGATGACGCGTCGAGCGGTTCCTTGCCGTCGCGGATGCGCAGGAAGCCGGCGCATTGCTCGAAGGCGCGCTGGCCAAGACGGGGTACCGACAACAGGTCGCGACGTGTGGCGAAGGCGCCCGAGGCATCACGATAGGCGACGATCGACTCGGCAAGCGACGGCCCGAGGCCGGAGACGCGAGCGAGAAGGGGAGCGGAGGCCGTGTTGAGGTCGACACCGACGGCGTTCACCGCGTCTTCGACCACGGCTTCCAGCGAGCGGCCGAGGCGATACTGGTCGACATCGTGCTGGTATTGGCCGACGCCGATCGACTTGGGCTCGATCTTGACCAGCTCGGCGAGCGGATCCTGCAGGCGGCGCGCGATGGAGACGGCACCGCGCAGCGACACGTCGAGATTGGGGAATTCGGCGGCAGCCGTGGCGGAGGCCGAATAGACCGACGCACCGGCCTCGCTGACGATGACTTTCGTGGGCTTGGGCGCCGGCATGTCAGTCAGCATGTCGGCGACCAGCCGCTCGGTCTCGCGGCTACCGGTGCCATTGCCGATGGCGATCAGCTCGACCTTGTGGCGGATGATCAGCCGGGCAAGCTCGGCCTGGGTGCCGCGCACGTCGTTCTTGGGCGGGAAGGGGTAGACGGTGGTGGTGTCGAGCACCTTGCCAGTGGCGTCGATGACCGCGACCTTGACGCCGGTGCGGATGCCGGGATCGAGGCCCATGGTGGCGCGCGAGCCGGCCGGGGCTGCGAGCAGCAGGTCCTTGAGATTGCGCGAGAAGACGCGGATCGCCTCTTCTTCGGCCGCCTCGCGCAGGTCGCGCATCAGGTCGAGCGAAAGCGACAACGACAGCTTCACCCGCCAGGTCCAGCCGGCGACCTGCATCAGCCACTGGTCGCCCGGCAGGGTCGATCCAATCTGGTAGGCGGCGGCGATCATGCGCTCCACCGGCTTGACCGGCGAGGTGTCGTCGGCGTCAATCTCGAGGTCAAGCGACAGCACATCCTCGTTGCGGCCGCGCAGCATGGCAAGCGCACGGTGGCTCGGCACCGAGGCCCAGCGCTCGGAATGGTCGAAATAATCGGAGAACTTGGCGCCTGCTTCCTGCTTGCCGTCCACGACGCGGGCACGCATCACCGCGCGCTCCTTCATGTGGGTGCGCAGGCGACCGAGCAGGTCGGCGTTTTCCGAAATGCCCTCGGCGATGATGTCGCGCGCGCCTTCGAGCGCTGCCTTCACATCGGCGACTTCGCCGGCGACGTAAGGCACGGCGAGCTCAGCGGGCACTTTCGAACGGTCGGCAAGGATGGCTTCTGCCAGCGGTCCAAGCCCGCGCTCCCTGGCGATTTCCGCCTTGGTGCGGCGCTTGGGCTTGTAGGGCAGGTAGATGTCCTCAAGCTCGGCCTTGGTGGTGACGGTGGCGATGCGGATCGCCAGGTCGTCGGTCATCTTGCCCTGGCCGGTGATGGATTCGACGATGGCGGCGCGGCGTGCCTCGAGTTCGCGCAGATAGGCGAGGCGTTCGGAGAGATCGCGCAGCTGGGTGTCGTCGAGGCCGCCGGTGACTTCCTTGCGGTAGCGCGCGACGAAGGGAACGGTCGCGCCCTCGTCGAGCAGCCCGACGGCAGCGATGACCTGCTCGGCCTTCGCATTGATCTCGGCTGCGATGATCGCAGCGATTTTCCTGATGTCGCCAGCCATGGAATCCTGGTGCCTGTTGAACGGGTGCGCGAACATAGGGACTGCTGGCAGAAACGCCAAACGGCCATTTTCCCACACCGTCTCAAGCTCCACAGAAAAGCGGCAGGGCTGCGGCAATCGGCGCGGCACCCGGCAGGAATTTTGGCAGGCATCTTCCCAGCTTCCGCGTATCTTCCCGGGAAAGCGCCCTCAGGAGCAAATCAATGAAATTCGACCGGTTTCTGTTTGTCGCGGCAGCACTTTGCGGCGCAGCCGGCGTGGCGCTATCGGCTGCAGCCAGCCATGGCGGCAGCACAAATGTCGCCACTGCGGCCAATTTCCTGCTGTTTCATGCGCCCGCGCTGATCGCCCTGTCGTTCGTCGCGGCCCACAACCGCATCCTGCACATCGGCGCAGCGATCCTGCTTCTGGCAGTACTGCTGTTCTCCGGCGACCTTCTGGCGCGCGACTATCTCGGCCAGCGTCTTTTCCCATTTGCCGCGCCCTTGGGCGGCACCGGCATGATTGTTGGTTGGCTGATGCTTGCCATTGGCGGCCTGTTGGCCCGCAAGGACGGCTGATCCTCAGGCGATCCGATAGGGAAGGGGATGACGGACATCCTTGTCGATCACCAGCCGGCGCTTGAGCGGCGGCACGGCGCGTTGCAGACAATTGGTGCGCTCGCAGATACGGCATGAGATGCCGATCGGATCGAAGGCGGTCTTGCTGCCCAATTCTAGCCCGTCGGCATAGACAAAGTCCTGTGCGTAGGTGACCTCGCAGCCGAGCGCGATGGCGTAGCGCCGGTGCGGGGCATTGAAGCCGCCGCCGCCCTTGGAAATCTCCGTGGCGATGCAGAGATAGCGCGCGCCATCGGGCGTCTCGGCCAGCTGGCGGATGATCCGGCCCGGCGTCTCGAAGGCCTGGTGCACGTTCCACAGCGGACAGGCCGCGCCGAAACGAGCGAATTGCAGCTTGGCGGCACTATGGCGCTTGGTGATGTTGCCGGCGCGGTCGATGCGGGCAAAGAAGATCGGCACGCCCTTGTGCCCCGGCCGCTGCAGGGTGCTGAGGCGGTGCGCCACCTGCTCGATCGAGGCGCCGAAATGCGCCGCCATCAGCTCGAGGTCGTGACGCAGCTCCGCCGCCGTGCGCATGAACGCCTGGTAGGGGAGGGTCAGCGCACCGGCGAAATAGTTCCGCAGGCCCATCTTGCAGATTTCAAGCGCCTCGCTGGTGCGGAAATCGGCAGAGCGAGCGATCTGCGCCACCTCTGTTTCCATCTCCATTTCGGCGATCTGGAAGGCAATCTGGAAGCTGCGGGTGGCCAGCGGCGAATAGGGGTTGAGGAACAGCACGCCTGACTTGGCGTCGAAGCGCCTGAGCGCGTCGTCGTCAGCATCGGCGCGGGCGATGCGGACGCCGTGCCGGCTGTCCAGATGCGCGGCCAGCGCCGCATAACTGTCGCGCTCGCCGATGCCGAGCTCGCCGGCCAGCCGCTCGGCCGCCACGTCGAGCGCGTGGATGTAATTGTCGACGAAATGGAAGAAGTCGCGCACTTCCTCATAGGGCGTCGGCTCGGAGGCCGAGGTGCCGCGCCCCAGCGTGTCGTCGAGGCTCGCCAGCTGCTCCGAGTTGCGGCGATAGGCCTGGTGCGCCGAGATCAGCGCCCGGGCAAACCCCGGCGCGTTCTGCGTCACCAGCTTCAGTTCCTGCAGGTTGGGCGCGTAGTTCTCGAAGATCGGATCGGACAGTGCCTCCGTCAGCGCCGACAGCAGCCGGTCATTGTCACCCTGTGAGATTTCGGAGATGTCGATCTGGAATTTTTCGGCGAGCGCGAGCAACACCGAGGCGGAAACCGGGCGCTGGTTGTTCTCGATCTGGTTGAGATAGCTGGTCGAGATGCCGATGCGCTCGGCGAAGCTCGCCTGCGTCGCCTTGTTGGCTTCGCGCAGCTCGCGCACCTTGCGGCCGATATAGAGTTTGCGGGTCGCCATGTTTGCAAATTCGCAATTTACATTTCTCGAATTTGTATATTACGCTTTTGCACACTTTCAACTGTTTTCCTGCGCGCGCCATGAGGCTATTGCGCCAACTTCGCTGCTTGCCGCTGACGCGGCGAGAGGCCATTGTTTTTCAACCTCGTAGCGCGGGAGAAGACCCATGACGCTCTACCAAGCCGTCGCCGACAGGCAGACCAGCCGGCTCAGCACAATGGATGTCGTAGCTGTGCTCGCAGGTTCGCTGCTGCTGACTGCCTCGGCCAAGATCCAGGTGCCGTCTTATCCCGTGCCGATGACCATGCAGACGCTGGTCGCCATCGGCCTCGGCCTGGCATTCGGCCCGGTGCGCGGTGCGGCTGCGGTGGCGCTTTATCTCGCGCAGGGCGCGCTTGGGCTGCCCGTCTTTGCCGGAACGCCCGAGAAGGGCATCGGCCTTGCCTATATGATGGGCCCGACCGGCGGCTATCTCGCGGGCTACCTGCCTGCCGCACTGCTGGCGGGCTGGCTCGCCGAGCGCGGCTGGGACCGCAACGTTGTCACCGCCATGCTTGCCGCACTGCTTGCTGGCGCCGTCATCTACGTGCCTGGCCTGCTCTGGCTCGGCAGCGTCGTCGGCTGGGACAAGCCGGTGCTGGCCTTCGGACTCTATCCATTCATCCCAGGCGACATCATGAAGGCGGTGCTTGCCGCAATAGCCTTCCCCGCCGCCTGGAAATGGCTTTCTCACAAGGGCATGAACTGATGCGCGCCGTACTCGAACAACTGGAAGCCCGCCGCGCCGAGGCCCGCCTCGGCGGCGGCCAGAAGCGCATCGACGCCCAGCACGCCAAGGGCAAGCTGACGGCGCGCGAACGCATCGACGTGCTGCTCGACGAAGGCTCCTTCGAAGAATTCGACATGTATGTCACCCACCGCACCACCGATTTCGGCATGGCCGAACAGAAGGTGGCGGGAGACGGCGTCGTCACCGGCTGGGGCACCATCAACGGCCGCCTGGTCTATGTCTTCTCGCAGGATTTCACCGTGCTCGGCGGCTCGCTGTCCGAGACCCACGCCCAGAAGATCTGCAAGATCATGGACATGGCGATGCGCAACGGCGCGCCTGTCATTGGCCTCAATGACTCCGGCGGCGCCCGCATCCAGGAAGGCGTCGCCTCGCTTGCCGGCTACGCCGACGTTTTCAAGCGCAATGTCGATGCCTCCGGCGTGGTGCCGCAGATCTCGGTGATCATGGGCCCGTGCGCCGGCGGTGCTGTCTATTCGCCCGCCATGACTGACTTCATCTTCATGGTGCGCGACAGTTCCTACATGTTCGTGACCGGCCCCGACGTGGTGAAGACCGTCACCAACGAAATCGTCACCGCCGAAGAGCTTGGCGGCGCCCGCACCCACACCTCGAAGTCCTCGGTCGCCGACGGCGCCTACGAAAACGACATCGAGGCGCTGGAGCAGGTCCGCCTGCTGTTCGACTTCCTGCCACTCAACAACCGCGAAAAGCCGCCGGTGCGGCCGTTCCACGACGACCCGAGCCGGCTGGAGATGCGGCTCGACACGCTGATCCCCGACAGCGCGGCCAAGCCCTACGACATGAAGGAACTGATCCTGGCGATCGCCGACGAGGGCGATTTCTTCGAGATCCAGGAAGCCTTCGCCAAGAACATCATCACCGGCTTCATGCGCATCGAGGGCCAGAGCGTTGGCGTCGTCGCCAACCAGCCGATGGTGCTGGCCGGTTGCCTCGACATCGACAGTTCGCGCAAGGCGGCACGTTTCGTGCGCTTCTGCGACGCGTTTTCGATCCCGATCCTGACTTTGGTCGACGTTCCAGGCTTCCTGCCTGGTACCGCGCAGGAATATGGCGGCGTCATCAAGCATGGCGCCAAGCTGCTCTTCGCCTACAGCCAGGCCACCGTGCCGATGGTCACGCTGATCACCCGCAAAGCCTATGGCGGCGCCTATGACGTCATGGCCTCCAAGCATATCGGCGCCGACATCAACTATGCCTGGCCGACGGCCGAGATCGCCGTCATGGGCGCCAAGGGCGCGACCGAGATCCTCTACCGCTCCGAGCTGGGCGATGCCGGCAAGATCGCCGAGCGCACCAAGGAGTACGAGACCAACTTCGCCAACCCGTTCAAGGCGGCCGAGCGCGGTTTCATCGACGAGGTGATCATGCCGCATTCCTCGCGCCGCCGCATCGCCCGCGCCTTCGCCGCCCTGCGCGGCAAGATGGCAGATGCGCCGTGGAAAAAGCACGACACGATACCGCTGTGAGCAGGACAAAAATGTTCAAGAAAATCCTCATCGCCAATCGTGGCGAGATCGCCTGCCGGGTCATCAAGACGGCCCAGAAACTGGGTATCGCAACGGTCGCGGTCTATTCCGACGCCGACCGTGAGGCGCTGCACGTGAAGATGGCCGACGAGGCCGTCCATATCGGGCCCGCACCGTCGAACCAGTCCTACATCGTCATCCAGAAGATCATCGACGCGATCCGACAGACCGGCGCCGATGCAGTGCATCCCGGCTACGGCTTCCTGTCGGAGAACCCCAATTTCGCCGAGGCCCTGAAGGCCGAAGGCGTCGCCTTCATTGGCCCGCCGCCTGTTGCCATCGAGGCGATGGGCGACAAGATCACGTCCAAGAAGATCGCGGCCTCCGCCGGCGTCAACACCGTGCCCGGCCATATGGGCCTGATCGAGGATGCCGAGGAGGCGGTGAAGATCGCCAACTCGATCGGTTATCCAGTGATGATCAAGGCCTCCGCCGGCGGTGGCGGCAAGGGCATGCGCATAGCCTGGAACGACGCCGAGGCGCGCGAGGGCTTCCAGTCGTCCAAGAACGAGGCGAAATCCTCCTTCGGCGACGACCGCATCTTCATCGAAAAATTCGTCACCCAACCGCGCCATATCGAAATCCAGGTGCTGGGCGACCAGCACGGCAATCTGCTCTATCTCGGCGAGCGCGAATGCTCGATCCAGCGCCGCAACCAGAAGGTCATCGAAGAGGCGCCGTCACCCTTCCTCGATGCCGAGACCCGCAAGGCGATGGGCGAACAGGCCGTGGCGCTTGGCAAGGCCGTCGGTTACTTCTCGGCCGGCACGGTCGAGTTCATCGTCGACGGCAACAGGAACTTCTACTTCCTCGAGATGAACACCCGCCTGCAGGTCGAGCACCCGGTGACGGAACTGATCACCGGCATCGATCTCGTCGAGGAGATGATCCGCGTGGCCGCCGGTGAGAAGCTGCGCTTCAGCCAGGCTGACGTGAAGCTCAATGGCTGGGCCATCGAGAGCCGCCTCTATGCCGAGGATCCTTACCGCAACTTCCTGCCGTCGATCGGCCGCCTGACCCGCTACCGCCCGCCAATCGAGGGCAAGCGCGACGACGGCACCATCGTCCGCAACGACACCGGCGTCTTCGAGGGCGGCGAGATCTCGATGTATTACGATCCGATGATCGCCAAGCTCTGCACCTGGGCGCCCGATCGCCTGACGGCGGTCGAGGCGATGGGCCGCGCGCTCGACGATTTCGAGGTCGAGGGCATCGGCCACAATCTGCCGTTCCTGTCGGCGGTCATGGACCAGGAGCGTTTCCGCTCGGGCGCGCTGACCACCGCCTACATCGCCGAGGAGTTCCCCGACGGCTTTGCCGGCGTGGCGCCTTCCGAGGCCGACGCCCAAAAGCTCGCCGCGGTGGCAGCACTCATCAACCAGTTCGCCCAGCGCCGCGGCGCCCAGATCTCGGGCTCGCTCGCCAATCATCAACGCCCTGTCGGCGCCGACTGGGTTGTGACCCTTGCCGGCTTCACGCTGCCGCTCCATGTCAGGGACGGGGCCGACGGCACCGTGGTCGAGTTCGACGACGGCACGGCACTTGCGGTGTCGAGCGACTGGCTGCCCGGCCACCCGCACGCCAACTTCGCCGTCGACGGCGCTTCCATCGGCGTCAAGGTTTCACGCTCAGGCACCGGCTGGCGCCTGCGCTGGCGCGGCATGGACGTGGTAACCCATGTGCGCAGCCCACGCGTCGCCGAACTGGCCAGGTTGATGCCGGTCAAGCTACCGCCGGATACCTCCAAGATGCTGCTCTGCCCAATGCCGGGCGTGGTGACGTCGATCCTGGTCAAGGCGGGCGACACGGTCGAGGCAGGTCAGTCGCTGGCGACGGTCGAGGCGATGAAGATGGAAAACGTGCTGCGCGCAGAACGCAAGGGCACGGTCAAGCACGTGGCCGCGACCGCAGGCGAAAGCCTCGCCGTCGACGAGCTGATCATGGAGTTCGAGTGATGGCAAGCGCCTCTTCACCCTCCCCCTTGTGGGGAGGGTCGATCCGCGAAGCGGAGCGGGGTGGGGGTCAAAGAACCCCACCATCCGCTGCACTGGCTAGATTCGCACATCTTACCCCCACCCCGGACCTGCGGTCCGACCCTCCCCACAAGGGGGAGGGTGAGCGCCCGCACCTGAGGAGGCCCCAATGACCGACAAACCAACAATCGATTCCTGGAAAAAGCTCGCCGAGCGCGAGATCAAGGCATCGCCCGACACGCTGACCTGGAACACGCCCGAGGGCATCGACGTCAAGCCGCTCTACACGGCCGACGATCTCGAAGGCGTTGGCCATCTCGGCACGCTGCCGGGCTTTGAGCCGTTCCTGCGTGGTCCCCGGGCCACCATGTACACCGGCCGCCCCTGGACCATCCGGCAATATGCCGGCTTCTCGACGGCGGAGGCCTCCAACAACTTCTACCGCAAGGCGCTCGCCGCCGGACAGCAGGGCGTGTCGGTCGCCTTCGACCTCGCCACCCATCGCGGCTATGACTCGGACCATCCGCGCGTCGAAGGCGATGTCGGCAAGGCCGGCGTTGCGATCGATTCCGTCGAGGACATGAAGATCCTGTTCGACGGCATCCCGCTCGAGCTGATCTCGGTGTCGATGACCATGAACGGCGCGGTGATCCCGATCCTCGCCAATTTCATCGTCGCCGGTGAAGAACAGGGCGTGTCGCGCGACAAGCTGTCGGGGACCATCCAGAACGACATCCTCAAGGAGTTCATGGTCCGCAACACCTACATCTACCCGCCCGAGCCCTCGATGCGCATCGTTGCCGACATCATCGAGTACACGGCCAAGGAGATGCCGAAGTTCAACTCGATCTCGATCTCCGGCTACCACATGCAGGAGGCCGGCTCGACGCTGGTGCAGGAACTGGCCTTCACGCTTGCCGATGGGCGCGAATATGTCCGCGCGGCGCTGAAGAAGGGCCTCAACGTCGACGAATTCGCCGGCCGGCTGTCGTTCTTCTTCGCCATCGGCATGAACTTCTTCATGGAGGCGGCCAAGCTGCGAGCTGCGCGCCTGCTCTGGTCGCGCATCATGACCGAGTTCGAGCCCAAGAAGTCGTCGTCGCTGATGCTGCGCACCCACTGCCAGACCTCAGGCGTGTCGCTGCAGGAGCAGGATCCCTACAACAACATCGTCCGCACCGCCTTCGAGGCGATGTCGGCAGCTTTGGGCGGCACGCAGTCGCTGCACACCAACTCCTTCGACGAGGCGATAGCACTTCCGACCGAGTTTTCGGCGCGCATCGCCCGCAACACCCAGTTGATCCTGCAACATGAGACCGGCGTGACCAAGGTCGTCGACCCGCTCGCCGGCTCCTATTACGTCGAGGCCTTGACCAACGACCTCGCCGAGAAGGCCTGGGCGCTGATCGAGGAGGTCGAGGCGATGGGCGGCATGACCAAGGCTGTCGCGAGTGGCCTGCCCAAGCGCATGATCGAGGAGGCGGCGACCCGGCGTCAGGCCGCCGTCGACAAGGGCGACGAGGTCATCGTCGGCGTCAACAAGTACCGCCTCGAGCAGGAAGACCATCTCGACATCCTCGAGATCGACAACTCCGCTGTCCGCCTGTCACAGATCACCCGTATCGAGCGTACCCGCCGCCAGCGCGACCCGAAGCGCGTCGCCGAAACGCTTGCAGCGCTGGAACAGGTCGCTCGGTCAGGCGAGGGCAACATCCTAGCCGCGGCCGTCGACGCGTCCCGCGCCCGTGCCACCGTCGGCGAGATTTCGGATGCCATGCGCCGCGCCTTTGGCGACCATGCCGCGGTGCCGGAAGTGGTCGAAAACGTCTATGGCAAGGCCTATGACGACGAGCCGGAATTCCAGACGTTGGTCTCGCGGCTCGAACAGTTTGCCGGCTCACTAGGCGAGAAGCCGCGTGTCATGGTGGCCAAGCTCGGCCAGGACGGCCACGATCGTGGTGCCAAGATCATTGCCTCGGCCTTCGGCGATATCGGCTTCGAGGTCATTGCCGGACCGCTGTTCCAGACACCGGGCGAGGCCGCCGACACGGCGATCGCCTCCAGGGTCCACGTCGTTGGCATGTCGTCGCTGGCCGCCGGCCACAAGACGCTCGCCCCGCAGCTTGTCGCGGCACTGAAGGCCAAGGGCGCCGAGGACATCATCGTGGTGGTCGGCGGCGTCATCCCGCGACAGGATTATCAGTACCTGCTCGACCACGGCGTGTCAGCGGTCTTCGGACCGGGTACCAATGTGCTCGACGCCGCACGGGCGGTGCTCGACCTGATGGAAGGCAAGCGCCGCAACCAGTAAGCGCCGCGCCAGACAAAAAAAGGCCCGCTTAAGCGGGCCTTTTTCGTTTTCAGACCGCCATCCGGCCGATTGAGACGTATTGGATGCCATGTCGGGCGACGACCGCCGGGTCATAGAGATTGCGGCCGTCGAAGATAACCGGTTCGGACAGCTGCTGTTTGATCAGCTCGAAGGACGGCGCCCGGAAGTTCTTCCACTCGGTGGCGATCAGCAGTGCATCGGCGCCGCGCAGCGCCGCCTCCTTGGTGCCGCACAGTGTGAGGTCGTCGCGCTGGCCATAGATCTGCTGCGCCTCGTTCATCGCCTCGGGATCGTAGGCCTGCACCTTGGCGCCTGAAGCCCACAGCGCCTCCATCAGGACGCGAGCCGGCGCCTCGCGCATGTCGTCGGTGTTGGGCTTGAAGGCTAGCCCCCACAGCGTGAAGGTCTTGCCCGCGAGGTCACCGTTGAAATGCGCCTTCAGCTTGTCGAACAGCACAGCCTTCTGGGCGTTGTTTCGCGCCTCGACCGAATGCAGCAGCACCGGCTCGAAACCGACATCGCCGGCGGTGCGGATCAGCGCGCGGACGTCCTTGGGGAAACACGAGCCGCCATAACCCAGCCCCGGATAGATGAAGTGATAGCCGATGCGTGGGTCCGAGCCGATACCCTTGCGCACCTCCTCGATGTCGGCGCCGAGCAGCTCGGCCAGGTTCGCCATCTCGTTCATGAAGCTGATCTTGGTCGCCAGCATGCAGTTGGCGGCGTATTTGGTGAACTCCGCCGAGCGCACGTCCATCACGATCATCTTCTCGTGGTTGCGGTTGAACGGCGCATAGAGCTCGCGCATCACCTCCTCGGCGGCCTCGCTGTCGGTGCCTATGATGATGCGATCGGGCTTCATGCAGTCGGCGACCGCCGAACCTTCTTTCAAAAACTCCGGATTGGAGACGACGTCGAAGCCAAGCTCCTCGCGGCCTCGCAGCTTCAGCGCAGCCGCAATCGCCTCGCGCACCTTGTCGGCGGTACCGACCGGCACCGTCGACTTGGTCACCACGATCTTCGGCCCCGCCATCTCGCGGCCGATGGCATCGGCCACCGACAGCACGTATTTGAGGTCGGCCGAGCCATCCTCGCCTTGCGGCGTGCCCACCGCAATCATCTGGATCTCGCCATGGCGCACGGCGAGTGTCGCATCCGTCGTGAACACGATGCGGCCGGCAGCATGGTTCTCACGCACCAGGGCCTCCAGCCCCGGCTCGAAGATCGGAATGAACCCCTGGTTCAGCCGCTCGACCTTGGCTGCGTCGACATCGACGCAGACGACGTCATGCCCGACCTCGGCCAACACAGCCGCCTGAACAAGACCGACATAGCCAATCCCAAATACTGTGAGGTTCATGAAGCCAGATCCTGTTCGCGCCGTGCGCTTCGCACGCGCTTGATACAGGAATTTGACAGCGCGTAGAAGTTCAGACGGCTACGGAATGGCGGGCGGTGCCCTGGCCGAGATAGGTGTCGAAAGCAGCCGCAATCGAACGAACGAAAGGCTTGCCGCGTTCGGTGACGATAAAGCGATTGCCCGCACGCACGAAGACGCCGTCCCGATCATTGGCGGCAAGCAGCTCGGCCTCGGCGATGACGCCGCGGGCGCCGTCGCCGAAACGGCTGAGCAATTCGCAGCGCGAGAAGGAAAAATCGCACATCAGCCGCTCGATCACCCAGGCACGCATGCGGTCGGCATTGGACAGCGCGAAACCGCGCACGGTAGCGAGGCCGCCCGCCAGCACGCGGCGTTCATATTCTCCCGTCGCCGGCATGTTCTGGACGTAGCCATGCGGCAGAAGCCCGATCGACGAAGCGCCGAGGCCGATCAGCGCATCGGCCTGGTCGGTCGTGTAGCCCTGGAAGTTGCGCCGCAGCGTGCCCGCACGTGCTGCCACGGCCAAGCTATCCCTAGGCAGGGCGAAATGGTCCATGCCGACGGCCTCATAGCCGGCTGCGAGGATCAGCCGCGTTGCCGTCTCCGATTGCTCCAGCCGGGCCGCAGCGTCGGGCAGCAACGCATCGTCGATCATCGTCTGATGCTTCTTCAGCCACGGCACATGGGCGTAGCCGAACAGGGCGATGCGGTCAGGTCGCAGCGACAGCAGCTTTTCCGTCGTGGCAGTGATGCTGTCGAGCGTCTGGAGCGGCAGGCCGTAGAGCATGTCGAGATTGACCGAACGCACGCCGCGCGCGCGGACAGCATCGACCACCGCCTTTGTCTGTTCGAAGCTCTGCTCGCGATTGATGGTTTTTTGAACCCGCTCGTCGAAATCCTGCACGCCCAGGCTGGCGCGCGTCAGGCCGATAGCGGCCAGCGCATCGAAGCGCGCCTCATCCATGTCGTTGGGGTCGATCTCGACGCTGATCTCGGCATCATCGGCGAAGCTGAATTCTTCACGCAGCCGGCTCCCGAGCGCCATCATGTCCTTTGGCGTCAGCAATGTCGGCGAGCCGCCGCCGAGATGCAGCCCCCGGATGATTAGCCGGCTTCCGCACAGCTCCGCAACCGTGTCGATCTCGCACTCCAGCGCCTTGAGATAGCGCTCGACGGGATCGTAGCGACGCGTCTGCTTCGTATGGCAGGCGCAGAACCAGCACAGCCGGTCGCAATAGGGGATGTGGACATAGAGCGACGCATTCGCCCCCTTGGGCAACGCGCGCAACCAGCCGCCATACGTCGTCGAAGACACCGCCGCATTGAAATGTGGCGCGGTCGGATAGCTGGTGTAGCGCGGCACCGGTGCTGCGTATTTCTCGACGAGGGTCCTGTCCATGATTGTCTCCATCAACGACAGGAACATGCGGCGGAGGCGCCGGCATCGCCTTGACCTGGATCAACCAACGTCGGGCGATGGACACAATGACACGGTTCCTTTTGGCGGCTGCGGTGCCTAGATTGGGCAAATCAGGGTGCTGGACGAAGAAATGGCCGTTCGCCAGGACATTCACAATTCTGAAATACCGGCGTTGTGCCGCTCCTGCGAGGCGCGGCATCGCGGCGTTTGCGGGGCGCTGACGCCGGAACAGCTCGTCGAACTCAGCCGCCACACCACCAAACGCAAGGTCGAGCCGGGCACGGTGCTGGTGTCGGACTCGGACACGATCGACAGCTACGCCAACGTGCTGGCCGGCGTGGTCAAGCTGGTCAAGACATTGCCCGACGGCCGCCAGCAGATCGTCGGCCTGCAGTTCGCGCCCGATTTCATCGGCCGGCCGTTCAAGCGGGAGAGCTCGATCACCGCGGAAGCCGCCACCGCCGTTCGCGTCTGCGCCTTTCCCAAGACCTCGCTCGACCGCATGATCGACCAGGCGCCGGAACTCGGCCACAGGCTGCACCTCCAGGCGCTCGACGAGCTCGATGAGGCGCGCGACTGGATGCTGACGCTAGGGCGCAAGACCGCTGCCGAGCGTGTCGCCTCGTTCCTTCACCTCATCGCCAGGCACGGCGACCCGGAGGCGGAGAGCGAGGGTGAGATCAGTTTCGACCTTCCGCTGACCCGCGCCGACATCGCCGATTTCCTTGGCCTGACAATCGAAACCGTCAGCCGCCAGCTGACCAAGCTGCGCAAGGACGGGCTGATCGCGGTCGAAAACAACCGCCATGTCACCGTCTTCGGCATCGACAGGCTGGAGCGGCGCGCCAACATCTGAGCAGGCGCGTCAGCCCCCGGGTGCCAGAAGCGCTATGATATGGTCGCGCTCGAAGGCGACGTGCCGACGCACCGCGCCAAAATAGCCGCGCAGCATGAACCCCAGCGTTTCCGGACTGTCGGCCTCGCCATGCCGCGCGGCAAAGCGCAAAGCGTCGCGCAGCTCGGCGGCGTAGCCTTCATCCTCGAGATGTTCGTTCTTAAGGCGCTCGATCGTCTTGCCCGACTCGACGCTGTGGGCCAGGCGCATGCAAAAATGCGGAAAGATCCGCTGCTCTTCGAAACGGTGGATCTTTGCCATTGTCGGGCCAAGCGCCCGCGCCGCCAGAATGCATTTGCGCCTGTCGAGCCCGTTGGGCAGCGAATCGGCGATCTCCTCGAGCCGGTCGCACAGCGCGAGTTCGGCCATATGGGCGCGCTGCATCACCTCGACGGCGTCGCGCGCAGCGCCATCGGCTTGCCTGTCGTTGAGCGCGGTCATGATCCCAGCAGTTCCCCTTTTGACGCTAAGGCTGGGCTGACACGGCCGGATTGACCTTGATCCAGATCAAGGCGCGAGCCGCCGATGTCATGGATGTGTCCGGTCAGGCGTCGGGCGAACCACCGACGCGCGACCATCGTCGGGGATCGCTCATGAAATACGGAAACGAAATCGTCCTGCTGGCACTGGCGGCCTTTGCCGCCTTGCTGGGCGCCGCCTTCGCGCAGGACAGCCAGTTCGGCGCCCATATGTGGGTGCTGTTCTTCGCCCTTGCCGGCGGCGCAGCCGTCCTGCTGCGCACCGGCAACTACGCAGCGGCCGCTGCCGCGCCCGCGGACACGTCGCCCTACATGGACGGGCCGATACGCTACGGCGTCATCGCCACCGTGTTCTGGGGCGTCACAGGCTTTCTGGTCGGCGTCGTCGTGGCGGCCCAGCTGGCATTCCCCGATCTCAATGTCGAGCCCTGGCTGAATTTCGGCCGCCTGCGTCCGCTGCACACCTCGGCTGTGGTCTTCGCCTTTGGCGGCAACGCGCTGATCGCCACCTCGTTCTACGTCGTCCAGCGCACCTCGCGGGCGCGCCTCTTCGGCGGCAATCTCGCCTGGTACGTGTTCTGGGGCTACCAGCTGTTCATCGTCATGGCGGCGACCGGCTATCTGCTCGGCATCACCCAGAGCCGCGAATATGCCGAGCCCGAATGGTATGTCGACATCTTCCTGACCATCGTCTGGGTCGCCTATCTCGTCGTCTTCCTCGGCACCATCCTGAACCGCAAGGAGCCGCATATCTATGTGGCCAACTGGTTCTATCTCGCCTTCATCATCACCATCGCCATGTTGCACATCGTCAACAACCTGGCGGTGCCGGCATCCTTCCTCGGCTCGAAGAGCTACTCGCTGTTCTCCGGCGTGCAGGATGCCCTGACGCAATGGTGGTACGGCCACAACGCCGTCGGCTTCTTCCTCACCGCCGGCTTCCTCGGCATGATGTATTATTTCGTGCCCAAGCAGGTCGAACGCCCTGTCTATTCCTACCGGCTCTCGATCATCCACTTCTGGTCGCTGATCTTCCTCTACATCTGGGCCGGCCCGCACCACCTCCACTACACCGCTTTGCCCGACTGGGCGCAGACGCTCGGCATGGTGTTCTCGATCATGCTGTGGATGCCGTCTTGGGGCGGCATGATCAACGGCCTGATGACGCTGTCGGGTGCCTGGGACAAGATCCGCACCGATCCGATCGTCCGCATGATGGTGGTGGCCATCGCCTTCTACGGCATGTCGACCTTCGAAGGCCCCATGATGTCGATCAAGGCGGTCAACTCGCTCAGCCACTACACCGAATGGACGATCGGCCACGTCCACTCCGGCGCGCTTGGCTGGAACGGCATGATCACCTTCGGCGCCATCTACTTCCTGGTGCCGCGCCTGTGGGGCCGTGAGCGGCTTTATTCGCTGCGCATGGTGACCTGGCACTTCTGGCTCGCCACCCTCGGCATCGTCGTCTACGCCGCCGTCATGTGGGTCGCCGGCATCAGCCAGGGCCTGATGTGGCGCGAGTACGACGAGCAGGGCTTCCTGGTCTACTCCTTCGCCGAAAGCGTCGCGGCCATGGTGCCCTACTACGTCGTCCGCACCATTGGTGGCCTGATGTATCTCGCCGGCGCGCTGGTCATGGCCTGGAACGTCTTCATGACGATCCGCGGCCACCAGCGCCAGGAAGAGCCGATGCCCGTCGCAGCCCCCGCCCTCCAGCCTGCGCAGTAAGGAGCCCGACATGGCACTGCTCGACAAACACAAGACAATCGAGAAGAACGCGACGCTGCTTCTGGTCGGCACGCTGCTGGTCGTCAGCATCGGCGGCCTCGTCCAGATCACGCCGCTGTTTTATCTCGAGAACACGATCGAGAAGGTCGAGGGTATGCGGCCCTATTCGCCGCTGGAGCTCGCCGGCCGCAACATCTACATCCGCGAGGGCTGCTACACCTGCCACAGCCAGATGATCCGGCCGTTCCGCGACGAGGTCGAGCGCTACGGCCACTACAGCCTGGCAGCCGAGTCGATGTACGACCATCCCTTCCAGTGGGGATCGAAGCGCACTGGCCCCGACCTCGCCCGTGTCGGTAACCGCTACTCCAACGAATGGCACGTCCAGCATCTGGTCGAGCCACGTTCGGTGGTGCCGGAATCGGTCATGCCGAGCTACGCCTTCCTCAAGGAAACGCCCTTGGCGGTGAAGACCATCAGCTACGACCTGATCGCCAACCGCCGCGTCGGCGTGCCCTATAGCGACGAGATGATCGCCAGCGCCGAGGCCGACATCAAGGCGCAGGCCGACCCAAATGCCGACACCTCAGGGGTGCTGGCGCGCTATCCCAAGGCCAAGCTCGGCGATTTCGACGGCGATCCAGCGGCGCTGACCGAGATGGATGCGCTCGTCGCCTATCTGCAGATGCTCGGCACGCTGGTCGACTTCTCGACCTACGACCCGGCCACCGGCTACCGCTAGGAGATTTGTCATGGACTACACGACATTGCGGCATTTCGCCGACAGCTGGGGGCTGCTGGCGATGACCGTCTTCTTCATCGGCGCGGTTCTCTTCGCCCTTCGCCCCGGCGGCAAGCAGGCTGCCGAGCGCGCCGCGCAAATCCCGCTCAAGGAGGACTGATCTGTGGGCGACAAGCATATCGACGAACTGTCCGGCGTCGAGACGACCGGACATGAATGGGACGGCATTACCGAGCTCAACAACCCTATGCCGCGCTGGTGGCTGTGGACCTTCTACGCCACCGTGGTCTGGGCGTTGGCCTACACCATCGCCTACCCGGCCTGGCCGATGATCAGCTCTGCGACGACAGGCGTGCTCGGCTACTCCAGCCGCGCCGACGTCAAGAACGAACTCGCCGCAGCCGAACAGGCCAAGAGCGCCTATGTCGAGGCGGTGAAAGCGAAGGGTGTCAGTGAGATCCTGGCCGACGACAAGCTGCGCCAGTTCGCCACTGCCGCCGGCTCGGCCGCCTTCAAGGTCAACTGCATCCAGTGCCACGCCTCCGGTGCGCAAGGGTCGCCCGGCTTCCCCAACCTCAATGACGACGAGTGGCTGTGGGGCGGCAGCATCGACCAGATCTACAACACCATCGCGCATGGCGTCCGCTTCGACGGCGACGAGAACACCCATGCGTCCGAAATGCCGGCTTTCGCCGACATTCTCGAGCCGAAGCAGGTCAACGAGGTCGCGGCCTATGTCGCAAGCCTGTCGGGCACGGCCGATACGCCCGAGTTTGTTCCGGCCGGCGCCAAGGTCTTTGCCGACAATTGTGCCGCCTGCCACGGCGACAATGCCAAGGGCAACAAGGAGCTGGGTGCGCCCGACCTGTCCGATGCCATCGCACTTTACGCCTCCGGCCAGGCGGCCATTGCCAGCCAGGTGCGCCATCCCAAGCATGGCGTGATGCCGGCCTGGGGCGCCCGGCTCGGCGACGTAAACGTCAAGGAACTTGCGATCTTCGTCCATTCGCTCGGCGGCGGCGAATAACCCTCCATCGTCGACGGGGGATGGACGAGGGCGGGGGGAGGCCCGGCAGTGATGCCGGGCCTCTTTTTTCGTTCGGCTTGACCTGAATCAAGGCTCGCCGGTCGCGCTCACGGCAAAAGCGGAATGAGACGCTGACGAACCAATGGCCAGGCGTCCAGCAGGAGACGAGAATGCTCGACGAGAGGCAGGTGGAGAGGCTCGAGGTCACGGCGGTCAACTCCGCCAAAACCCGCCAACCGCTCTACACCGCGCGCCAGAAGGTGTTTCCCAAGCGGGCTTCGGGCCGGTTCCGCCAGTTCAAGTGGCTGGTCATGCTGGTCACGCTCGGCATCTATTATCTGACGCCGTGGCTGCGCTGGGATCGTGGACCCTACGCGCCCGACCAGGCCGTGCTGCTCGACATCGCCAACCGCCGCTTCTACTTCTTCGCCATCGAAATCTGGCCGCAGGAATTCTTCTACGTCGCCGGCCTGCTCGTCATGGCCGGCATCGGGCTGTTCCTCGTCACCTCCACCGTCGGCCGCGCCTGGTGCGGCTACACCTGCCCGCAGACCGTCTGGGTCGACCTCTTCCTCGTAGTCGAGCGCGGCATCGAGGGCGACCGCAATGCCCGCATCAAGCTCGACAGCGCGCCATGGTCGTTTGCCAAGCTGTGGAAGCGTACAGCCAAGCACACCATCTGGCTGGTCATCGCGGTGGCCACAGGCGGCGCCTGGATTTTCTATTTCGCCGACGCGCCCACCTTGCTCGGCCAATTCGTCACCGGCCAGGCTGAACCGGTCGCCTACATCACCGTCGCCATCCTGACCGCCACGACCTACGCCTTCGGCGGGCTCATGCGCGAGCAGGTCTGCACCTACATGTGCCCATGGCCGCGCATCCAGGCGGCGATGCTCGACGAGAACTCGCTGACCGTCACCTACAATGACTGGCGCGGCGAGCCGCGCTCGCGCCACGCCAAGAAGGCCGCGGCCGAGGGGCTTTCGGTCGGCGACTGTGTCGACTGCAACGCCTGTGTCGCCGTCTGCCCGATGGGCATCGACATCCGCGACGGCCAGCAACTCGAATGCATCACCTGCGCGCTCTGCATCGATGCCTGCGACAGCGTCATGGACAAGATCGGCAAGGAGCGCGGCCTGATCTCCTACGCCACCCTCGCCGACTACCAGTCGAACATGGCCATCGCCACCGATCCCGCCACGAGGGCCATCGATCCCGGGCGTGTGCGGGATGCCGACGGCAAGCTCGATAAGCGCATTTCGCATTTCCACATCCGTCGGCTCTTCCGCCCGCGCACCTTCGTTTATGCCGGCGCGTGGAGCCTTGTCGGTGTTGGCCTGCTCATAGCGCTGCTCAGCCGCGACCGGCTCGACATCAACGTCCTGCAGGACCGCAACCCGCAATATGTCGTCCTGTCCGACGGCTCGATCCGCAACGGCTACACCGTCAAGCTGCTCAACATGGTGCCCGAACCGCGAAGCTTCGAACTCAGCATCGAGGGTCTGCCCGGTGCGGTCATGAGTGTCGTCGGCATCGACCAGCTGGAGACGCGCTCGATCACCATCGACGCCGAGCCTGACAAGCTCAAAACCGTCAGGGTCTATGTCCGCCAGCCGCGCGAGCAGCTCAGCCAGGGGCAAGGCTTCTCCTTCGTCGTCGCCGACAAAGCGGGCGCCGAGCGCGACACCTACGCCGCAAAGTTCAACGTTCCGGAGGCAACAAGATGAGCACGCGCGCCATTCAGCCGAAAGCATTCACCGGGCGGCACATGCTGGCCATCATGGTCGCCTTCTTCGGCGTCATCATATCGGTCAACCTGCTCATGGCGACTTTTGCCAGGACGAGCTGGACCGGCCTCGTCGTACAGAACACCTATGTCGCCAGCCAGCAGTTCAACGAGCGCGTCGCCGAGCAGCGTGCCCAGGCGGCACTGGGCTGGAAGGGCAAGCTCACCATCGCCAATGGCGAGATCCGCTACAGCCTGACCGATCCCGCCGGCGCCCCGGTCGCTATTGACAGCGTGGCCGCCTCCTTCCGCCGCCCGGCCTATGAAGCCGAAGACTGGCAAGTGGCCTTGCAGCGTGGCGCCGACGGCACTTTTTCGATCGCAACCCCGCTGCGCGACGGCATCTGGATCGTCAGCACTGAAGCCTCGGTGGCAAACCGCGAACCATATCGCGAAGCGCGTCGGATCGTCATTTTCGGTGGAGCGGAGAAATGAACTGCTGCGGTCCCGAGGCCGATGTCGCGCTGGGCTTCAACCCTGTTGCCGCAAGCGGGCCGTCGCGCGAAGAAGTGATGCTTGCCAGTCGCCCCCTGCCCGGTGGTGTCAGGCAGGTCGAGCTTTCCGTCCCCGGCGTGCATTGCGGCGCCTGCATCGCCAACATCGAGGCGACCCTGGGCAAACTCGACGGCGTCGGGCATGCGCGTGTCAACCTGTCGACGAAGCGCGTTTCCGTGCGCTGGCGCGACGAAACCGGCGTGCCACCCGTTTCAGACACCTTGGCGCGGCTCGGCTACGAAAGCCATTTGTTCGAGCAAGGCGCCGACGACAAGGACGAGACGCTGGCCGAACTGATCCGCGGGCTCGGTATCGCCGGCTTCGCTGCCGGCAACATCATGCTACTTTCGGTCTCGGTCTGGTCCGGGGCGACGGATGCCACGCGCGACCTGTTTCACTGGATCTCGGCGCTGATAGCCCTGCCCGCGCTTGCCTTTTCCGGCCGTATCTTCTTTCGCTCGGCATGGGGTGCGCTGCACAACGGCCACACCAACATGGATGTGCCTATCTCCATCGGCATCCTGCTCGCCTTCGGCATGAGCCTCTACGACACCGCCAACAGCGGCCCGCACGCCTATTTCGACGCCTCGGCTTCGCTGCTGTTCTTCCTGTTGATCGGCCGAACGCTCGACCATGTCATGCGCGAACGCGCCCGCGTCGCCGTCAAGGGCCTCGCCCGGCTCGCCGCCCGTGGCGCGACCGTGCTTCAGGCCGATGGTACCAATGCCTACGTGCCGGTGCAGGAGATCGAGCCCGGCATGCAAATCCTGCTCGCCGCCGGCGAGCGCGTGCCCGTCGATGCCCGAGTGGTCAAGGGTCGCTCCGAACTCGACTGCGCCATCGTTTCGGGTGAAAGCGCGCCTGTTGCCGTCGAGTCAGGTGCCGTCTTGCGTGCCGGCACGCTCAACCTCACCGGTCCGCTGACCATCGAGGCGACGGCCAAGGCCCAGGATTCATTCCTCGCCGAGATGACGCGGCTGATGGAAGCGGCCGAAAGCGGCCGCGGCGGCTATCGCCGCATCGCCGATCGCGCCGCCGCACTCTATGCGCCCGTCCTGCACCTGACCGCCTTCCTGACCTTCGTCGCCTGGATGATCGCCGACGGCAACTGGCATCGGGCTATCACCATCGCCATTGCCGTGCTGATCATCACCTGCCCCTGCGCACTGGGTCTCGCCGTGCCGATCGTGCAGGTCGCCGCCGCCCGACGCCTGTTCGAGAACGGCATCATGGTCAAGGACGGCGCCGCCATGGAGCGGCTGGCCGAGATCGATACCGTCGTCTTCGACAAGACCGGCACGCTGACGCTTGGCACGCCCAGACTGACGAATGCCCACGAAATCTCGGCCGACGCCTTGTCCGTCGCGGCCGCCATCGCACGCCATTCGCGCCATCCGATCTCACGCGCCCTCGCCGAGACCCAGGCCGGAATGCCAACCAAGGATTGGAGCTTCGACAGCGTCGAGGAAATTCCAGGCTTCGGCCTGGAGGCACGGCTCGGCGCGGACACCTATCGCCTGGGCCGTGCCGCCTGGGCCTTCGATGACGCCACTTCGGCAAAGGGCACTGTACTGTCGAAGAACGGCACCGAACTCGCCACCTTCGCCTTCGAGGACAGGTTGCGGGCCGGTGCGATGGAAACGGTCGCAAATCTGCATACCAAGGGACTTGCCGTCGAAATCCTCTCCGGCGACCGGCCCGAAACCGTGAACGCGGTGGCCAAGGCTCTCGGCATCGAAACCTTCTCCGCCGGCGTGCTGCCGAGCGGCAAGGTCGAGCGTCTCGAGGCGCTGAAGGCCGAGGGCCGCAAGGTGCTGATGGTCGGCGACGGGCTCAACGACGCGCCGGCGCTGGCCGCGGCACATGTCTCGATCGCGCCTGCCAGTGCCGCCGACATCGGCCGCAGCGCTGCCGACTTCGTCTTCCTTCGCGAGAGCCTTTCCGCTGTCCCGTTGGCGCTCGATGCCTCGCGCGAAGCCAACAGGCTGATCCGCCAGAACCTGGTGCTTGCCATCATCTACAACGCCGTTGCCGTGCCGATCGCGCTGTTCGGCTACGTCACCCCGCTGGTCGCTGCGCTGGCGATGTCCGGCTCCTCGGTCATCGTGATCGCCAACGGCCTGCGGCTCGGCGCCGGCAAAAGCACCGCCAAGTCTGCCAGCAGACGAGAAAAAGCCTTCCCGGCCAAGGAGGCCATGGCATCATGAGCGGTCTTCTCGTTCTCCTGCCCGTCGCGCTGTTTCTCGGCGGCCTTGGCCTGGCTGCGTTCCTGTGGTCGCTGCGCAGCGGCCAGTACGAAGACATGGATGGCGCTGCCGAGCGCATCCTTGTCGACGACGACTAAGCCTGATGACAAAAGGGCTGCGACCGGACCAAGGCCTGTGCTAACAGGACGACATGGCGCAGAAGAAAGCTCACGAAGTCGATTCCTGGCTGGCCCGGCCCGCAGCCGAGGCCGTTATCGTGCTGATCTACGGCCCCGATCGGGGTCTTGTTTCCGAGCGCGCCACCGCTTTTGCCACCAAGACCGGCCTGCCGCTCGATGACCCCTTCTCCGTCGTCAAGATCGACGCCGCCGATATCGAGCGCGACAGCGGCCGCCTCGTCGACGAGGCACGCACAGTGCCGATGTTTTCGCCGCGACGCCTGATCTGGGTGCGCAATGCCGCGGCCCAGAAGAGCCTCGCCGACGACGTCAAGGCGTTGGCCGGCGACCCGCCGCGCGACGCCATCGTCCTGATCGAGGCGCAGGATCTCAAGAAGGGCGCGCCCTTGCGCACCATCGTCGAGGGCGCCTTTGCCGGCATGGCCCTGCCCTGTTACGGCGACGAGGCGCGCGACGTCGAAAGCGTCATCGATGAGGAGCTGCGCGCCGCCGGCCTGAACATGGCGATGGATGCCCGCAACGCACTGCGCCGTAGCCTCGGCGGCGACCGCCTGGCGACGCGTGGCGAAATCCAGAAGCTGACGCTCTATGCCATGGGCAAGGGCGAAATCTCGCTCGAAGACGTCAAGGACATGACCGGCGACGTCTCGGCCCTGTCGCTGGACGACGCCATCGACGCAGCGCTCGGCGGCAACATCGCCGAGTTCGACGCCGCTTTCACCAAACAATGCCAGACCGGCAGCCAGGCGGCACAGCTTCTCGCGACGGCCACCCGACACCTCCAAAACATCCATCTGATGCGCGGCGAGATGGAAAACGGTGGCCGCAACGCCTCGGCAGTCGTCGCGGCAGCGCGTCCGCCGGTGTTTTTCTCCCGCCGCCGCGCGGTAGAGCGGACCTTGTCGAGCTGGAGTGCGGCTGCGCTGACGCGCGCGCTGACGCGGCTGCAGTCGACGACGCTGCAGACACGCCGCCGGCCCGATCTCGCGGTTGCGCTGGCACGCCAGGCGATGCTCGGCATCGCCGTCGAAGGCGCGCGCCTCTCCTCGGGAAGGCGCTAGAGCGCTTTCGCAGACGGAAACCCGCTGTACAGTTTCCCTGGAATTGGCTCTGAACACAAAAACGCCGGCACAAGGCCGGCGTTTTCATTCAAGAGTCAATAGAATCAATTACATATGTTCGCTTTTCAGGCGACGACACAGGTCGTCGAGCTGTTCCAGCGAGCGGTAGCTGATGCGCAGCTCACCACCCTTTTCCTTATGCGCGATGGAAATCTTCATGCCGACGACATCGGTCAGAAGCTTTTCCAGCGCGATCGTATCCGGGTCCTTCTCGACAGGCCGCGACGGCTGCTTTTCCAGCAGCGCATCGGCGGGAAGTTGCGCCAGCGCCTCGGCCTGGCGCACCGACAACCCCTCTTCGACAATACGTTTTGCAAGCCCGGCCGGATCGGCGGCGGTGATCAGCGCGCGGGCATGGCCGGCGGACAGCTCGCCATTGACCAGCATGTCGCGGACCACGTCGGGCAGCTTCAGCAGCCGCAGCGTGTTGGCGACATGGCTGCGGCTCTTGCCGATGACTTGGCCAAGATCGGCCTGGGTATAATTGTGGTCGTCGATCAGCTGCTGGTAGCCCATCGCCTCTTCGATGGCGTTGAGATCGGAGCGCTGGACGTTCTCGATGATGGCGAGCTCAAGCGCTGTGCGATCATTGACGTCGCGAACGATGACCGGAATCTCGTTGACGCCGGCCCGTTGCGCCGCACGCCAGCGGCGCTCGCCGGCGATGATCTCATAGCGCCCGGCCTGGGCTGCTGGCCTGACGACAACCGGCTGCACCAGCCCATGCTCGCGAATCGACTGCGCCAGATCGGCAAGCTCGGCTTCGCCAAAATGGCGACGCGGATTGCGCGGATTGGGGCTGACGAACTCGATCGGCACCCGGCCGTCGGCCGGCGCCGCCGGCTTTTCCGGGGCCGCGGGCTTGTCCATTTCGCCGATGAGAGCGGCAAGTCCCCGGCCAAGGCGCTTTCTGGAAAGGTCTTCGTTCATGTCTAGTCCAGCTTGTTTCGAGTCCGAATCGATTTATGCGGCCCGGAGTTTACGTTCGCGCCTGATGACTTCCGAGGCGAGCTGCAGATAAGCCTGGCTGCCGGAGCATTTCAGGTCGTAGAGGATCGCCGGCTTGCCGTAGGACGGCGCTTCCGAGATGCGCACGTTGCGCGGGATCACCGTATCGTAGACCTTCTCGCCCATATGGGCGCGTACGTCCTCGACGACCTGGTTGGCCAGATTGTTACGGCCGTCGAACATCGTCAGCACGATCCCTTGGATCGTCAATTCAGGATTGATCGACCGGCGCACCTGATCCACCGTCTCAAGCAACTGGCTCAAGCCTTCGAGTGCGAAAAACTCGCACTGCAACGGCACCAGGACTGAATCCGCCGCGGCCATCGAATTCAGCGTCAACAGGTTGAGCGAAGGCGGGCAGTCGATCAGCACGTAGCTGTAGCCAGCCGCACGCTCCGCCGATGCCCGCAGCGCATTGCGCAGCTTCAGCACGCGATCCGGTGCCGAGGCGATTTCCATTTCGATTCCAAGCAGATCGAGGGTCGACGGGATGATCGACAGGCCCGGCACTGCCGTTTCCATCGCCGCCTGCTCGATCTCCAACTCGCCGGTCAGCACGTCATACGACGACACGCTGCGGTCCTTGCGATCGATGCCGAGACCCGTGCTGGCGTTGCCCTGCGGGTCGAGGTCGATGATGAGCACGCGCTCGCCGATGGCGGCAAGGGCGGTCGCCAGATTGATCGCGGTCGTCGTCTTGCCGACGCCGCCCTTCTGGTTGGCGACTGTGATGATTCTAGGTGTGGTTTTCATGGCTCGACTGCTGTTTTCCGTCTCGTCACAGCGCTGCAGCTAGGCGCGGCGCAGGTTCCGAATCTCGAGGATGACTCCCTGGGCGTCGGTCAGGCTCTGGTGTTCTACCAGATCGAATCTCCACTGGTGAGCGCTATCTTCGATTTCCTGGCGGTAATCCCGACCTTTGTGGAAAAGCGCCACCGTACCCGTCTCCAGCCATGGCGCCGACAGCTCCAGGAGCAGGGGTAGTGGTGCCAACGCTCGCGCACTCAATATCTCGGGGGCCTTGATGACCGCATGAACATCCTCGATTCGCTTGGAATGCACCTTGGCCGGCAGCGCAAGTTCGCCGATGACGGCCTGCAGAAACCCGGTTTTCTTCCGGTTGCTTTCCACCAGATCAATGGTTGCGCCCGATCGCTCGGCGACCATCGAACCGATGATCAGGCCGGGAAAACCGCCGCCCGAACCGATATCGAGCCACTTCTTGGCGTCGCCACCAAGCTTTACGACCTGGGCGCTGTCGAGGATGTGGCGCTCCCAGACTTCATTCAGCGTCGAAGGCGCAACGAGATTGATGCGCTGCGCCCACTTGCGGAACACAGTCTCGAAGGCTTTCAGTTTTTCAAATGTTTCACGTGAAACGGGACCGGCGACTTCTTGCAACCGGGCATAGGCGTCATTGTTCAAGCGGCGCCCCTACGTGACTGAGCTTCTGAATTGCGGACATGGGCTAGAATGATGGCCAGCGCCGCCGGTGTCATGCCGTCGATTCGCTGCGCCTCGGCCAGCGAACGCGGCCGACGGACGCGCATCTTCTGCCGAAGTTCGTTGGAAAGGCCAGGAACCGACTCAAAATCAAGCACTTCCGGGATCACCCTCTCCTCTTCCTTCAGCATCAGCGCCACATCGGCCTTTTGGCGGTCAAGGTAGACCGCATATTTCGCTTCAGTTTCAATGGCTTCCGCCGTCTTGGCATCAACCGAGGCTAGCTCTGGCAAGAACTTAACAAGTTGCGTGAACTCGATATTGGGGTACGCGAGGAGCTCGTAGAGCGATCGTTTGACGCCATCGAGGTTGACCTCGATGCCGTGCCGACGCGCCTCGTTGGGCGACAGCTTGAGTGATTGCGTCAATTCTCGCGCGGCTTCGACTCGCGCTGTCATCTCACCGAAGCGCTTCTCGCGCTCGGCCGAGGCAATGCCCAGCTCAGTGGCTAGTGGTGTCAGCCGCTCATCGGCGTTGTCGGCGCGCAGCGAAAGCCGGAATTCCGCACGCGACGTGAACATGCGATACGGCTCGCTGATGCCGCGGCTGGTCAGGTCGTCGACCATGACCCCGATGTAAGCCTGGGTACGGCTCAGGATCAGCTGTTCGCTGTTACCAGCCAGGCGCGCAGCATTGAGTCCTGCAAGCAGACCTTGCGCACCCGCCTCTTCATAGCCGGTCGTGCCATTGATCTGCCCGGCAAGGAAAAGGCCGCGAATGCGCTTGGTCTCAAGCGTCGGCTCCAGTTCGCGCGGGTCAATATGGTCATACTCGATCGCATATCCGGGTTGCAGCATGACCGCCCGTTCCAGGCCGGGGATCGACTTCAGAATGTCGAGCTGCACGTCCTCGGGCAACGAGGTCGAAATCCCGTTGGGATAGACGGTGGGATCGTCCAGCCCCTCCGGCTCAAGGAAGATCTGGTGGCCTTCGCGATCACCGAACTTGACGATCTTGTCCTCGATCGACGGGCAATAGCGAGGGCCAACGCCCTCGATCGACCCGGAATACATCGCCGATCGTCCGAGATTTTCACGGATGATGGCGTGGGTGGCGTCCGTCGTCCGAGTGATGCCGCATTCGATCTGCGGGTTGCTGATCCTGTCGGTCAGCAGCGAGAAAGGAACCGGATCCTCGTCGGCCGCCTGCGTCTCGAGCGATGCCCAGTCGATTGTGCGGCCATCGAGCCGCGGCGGCGTGCCAGTCTTCAATCGGCCGAGACGCAAGCCTGCGCGCTTCAGCGTCTCGGACAAACCCATCGAAGCCTGTTCGTTCATCCGGCCCGCCGGGAACTTGCGTTCGCCGATATGGATCAGCCCACGCAGGAACGTGCCTGTAGTCAGAACCACCGCGGCACAGGAAAGCCGCTGGCCATCGCCAAGCACAACACCGGTCAAACGGCCATTATCTATAATGAAATCAGGGACTTCTGCCTCAACGACACTGAGGTTCGGCTGTTCGGCAATCGCCTGCTGCATGGCCAGGCGATAGAGCTTGCGATCGGCCTGGGTACGCGGTCCGCGCACTGCTGGGCCCTTGCGACGGTTGAGCAGGCGGAACTGGATGCCGGCCGCATCGGCGACACGACCCATAAGGCCGTCCATGGCGTCGATCTCGCGAACCAGATGGCCCTTGCCCAGGCCACCGATGGCCGGGTTGCACGACATGACGCCGATCGTATCGCGCCGAAGGGTAACGAGCGCGGTCTTGGCGCCGGCTCGCGCGGCAGCCGAGGCCGCTTCGCAGCCAGCATGGCCTCCGCCCACCACGACGACGTCGTAGCTTTCACTCATCACAGTCTCCAGGAAACATTTGGCGAGACAGATGTCCCCATCTCCGTCTCATGTCAAGAGAATCGCTGCGGTGGTGGTTTCACGTGAAACAACTTGGCCGCGCGACGGCGAGTCAATGCCGATGTTTCACGTGAATCCTCACATTCCACCACTTAATGTTTCACGTGAATCACTTGCCAATGCAGAACTGCGAGAAGATGACGTCGAGCAAATCCTCAACATCGACCGCACCCGATAGCTTACCGATTCGGTCGCTCGCCAGGCGCAAATTCTCCGCCTTCAGTTCCAACAGGGCGTCCGGCGCGGAAAGTGCGGCATCCAGATACTCGCGAGCATTGTTCAGCAGCTCCACATGGCGCAGACGCGACGGCAGCACATCGCCACGCTGGCCAATCGCCGCAGCTGCGCGCTCGCCAATGATCTCGATTAGTCGGTCAATGCCTTCGCCATCCAAAGTCGAGATGGTGAGGGCGTAGAGCTGATCGGCGTCCTCACTTTTCATGCGGTCAAGCTTGGTGCCGATCATGATAACCGAAGCATCGGCGGGTATCGGTAGGTCGTCAGGAGCCGACATATCCTGCAGGAACAGCACGAGATCAGCGACCTTTGCACGCTCCT
This sequence comes from Aminobacter sp. LjRoot7, assembly GCF_964252895.1. Lineage (NCBI taxonomy): Bacteria > Pseudomonadati > Pseudomonadota > Alphaproteobacteria > Hyphomicrobiales > Phyllobacteriaceae > Aminobacter > Aminobacter sp. LjRoot7. Next base: position 204,026 of record NZ_CAXUPX020000008.1, on the reverse strand, counting down.
TGGCACGCTCGATCCCAATCGCTTCGACTTTGCCAGCCGGTTCACGCAGCCCAGCCGTGTCGGTGATCCGCACCTTCAGGCCGTCGATATCGAGAATGGCCTCAACAAGATCGCGCGTCGTGCCCGGCTCATCGGTGACGATTGCCGCTTCGCGTCGCACCAGCGCATTCAGAAGGCTCGACTTGCCAGCATTCGGCGCGCCGAGGATGACCACATCGAAACCGTCGCGGATCATCTCAGCTTTGCTGTAGCCATCGACATGACGCCCGATCTCGGTGATCAGCAAGCGAACATCGTCCCACACCTGGGTCGACACCGAACCTGGCACGTCGGACTCGTCAGCAAAGTCCATCTCCGCTTCAATCATCGCCCGCGCGTGGATAAGCCGCTTGCGCCATGCGAGATAGAGTTCGCTTTGCGCGCCGGCCGAGTTCATGACAGCGAACTGGCGTTGGGCTTCGGTCTCGGAGTTGATGAGATCGGCAAGCGCTTCGGCCTCCAGCAGGTCCATCTTGCCATTGAGGAACGCGCGCCGGGTGAATTCGCCAGCTTCGGCCTGCCTGAAGCCAGGCAATTTGCCAATTTCAGCGAGCAACGTTGCGACCACGGCGCGGCCGCCATGAACGTGGAACTCGCCGCAATCCTCACCGGTAAAGCTCTGTGGTCCGGGAAAGAACAAGGTCAACGCCTGATCGATCTTTCGTGCATCTGGCGCCGTCAGCGGCCCGTAATGTGCACGGCGCGGCTGTGGTAGCGCGCCGGCAATCGTTTCGAGAGCGAATCGAACATGTGGGCCGGAAATCCGGACGATCGCGACACCTGACGGGAGGTGTCCGCTGGACAATGCGGCGATCGAATCGGTGAATAGCATTTGCCGGTCTCTTGGAAGCGCCCTAGGTTGACGCCTCATTATCACTGTTTTGGGCTCGCCACATGCTTCCGCATGAAAACCTGCTTCGAGACGAAGGTAGCCCATATCTTCGCCAGCATGGCGACAACCCGGTGCATTGGCGCCCGTGGTCTCCGGCGGCATTGGCCGAAGCCGTGCGACTCGACCGGCCGATCCTGCTTTCGGTCGGCTACGCCGCCTGTCATTGGTGCCATGTCATGGCCCATGAAAGCTTCGAGAACGCCGAAGTCGCCGAGGTCATGAACCGGCTCTTCGTCAACATCAAGGTCGACCGCGAGGAACGACCCGATATCGACCAGATCTATATGGCGGCGCTCGCCAGCATGGGCGAACAAGGTGGTTGGCCGCTGACGATGTTCCTGACCCCCGGCGCCAAGCCGTTCTGGGGCGGAACCTATTTTCCGCGCGAGGCGCGTTATGGACGGCCAGGCTTTATCCAGGTGCTCAATGCCGTCGACTCCGCCTGGCGCGGCAAGCGCGCCAGCATCCTTCAAAGCGCCAGCGAGCTTGCCCAGCATGTCGGCAAACGGCTCGGTGGCAGCAGCCCGCGCTCGGAAATCTCGACAGAGACCGCCAGAACGTTGGCGTCCGGCATCTACGACATGATCGACGGTGATCTGGGCGGGCTTCGTGGCGCTCCAAAATTCCCGAACGCGCCCTTCATGCAGACCTTGTGGCTGTCCTGGCTGCGCTCCGGCAACGAACAACATCGCGATGCTGTCACGGAGAGCATGGCGCTTATGCTCGCTGGCGGTATCTACGACCATGTCGGCGGTGGCCTGGCCCGCTATTCGACCGACGCGCAATGGCTGGTGCCGCATTTTGAGAAGATGCTCTACGACAACGCCCAGCTGATACGCCAGGCGAACTGGGCTTATGCCGCCACGGGCAATGAACTGTTTCGGATACGAATCGAAGACACGATCGACTGGCTGCTGCGCGAGATGCGCCTGGCCGACGGAACCTTCGCCTCCAGCCTCGATGCCGACAGCGAAGGTGACGAAGGGCTGTTCTACACCTGGACGGCGCAGCACATAACCGACGTGCTCAGTGATGATTCGTCTATATTTTTCAAGCACTTCACGATCACCAAGCCAGATGCATGGGAAGGCGCCCCGATCATCCACCAGAGCGCGGTCCAAAGGGCGCGGGCCGTCGAAGATCGCGCGCTGGTTTCCAGCCTGACGACGCGCCTGCTGACAGCACGGGAAGAGCGCATTCGCCCTGGCCGCGATGACAAGGCGCTCACGGACTGGAACGGTTTGGTTATCGTGGCCCTGGCAGAAACCGGGAGAAGCCTCGGAAGAAGCGACTGGGTGGCTGCCGCGGCAACTGCTTTCGCTGCAATTTTGGCTTCAGCAACGCTTGAGGGCCGATTGCCCCATTCAAGTCTGGGTGAAAAGCGGCTCTATCCCGCCCTGTCGAGCGACTACGCGGCGATGATCAATGCAGCCATCTCCCTCTTCGAGGCGACACGGGATGCGCAATATCTCGTACACGGCGCGCATTTCCTGAAAATGCTCGAAGACTGGCACGCGGATGCGGACAAGACAGGCCATTACCTGACCGCTTCCGACAGCGCCGACGTGCCGATGCGCATCCGCGGCGATATCGACGAAGCGATCCCTTCGGCAACCAGCCAGATCATCGAAGCTGTGGTGCGGTTGGCCAACATCACCGGCGACATCGAGCTGCAGCAGCGCGCCTGGACAATCGCCGAACACGCCGCTGGCCGTATCCAGAGCCAGCAATACGGCCAGGCCGGGATCGTTAACGCCTGTGTGCTCGCGCTGGAGCCGTCAAAGCTGATTATCGTCGAAGATCCAGAGCAGCCGATGCTTGTTTCGGTAGCGAATCGGAACCCGGATCCACGCCGCGTCAACATCTTCCTGGCGCTTGGCGAAGACACGGCTCGGGCGAAGTTGCCCGGCGACATCCTGCCCGATACGAAAAAGGCCGGCGCATATCTCTGCACCGGCCTCATCTGTCTGCCCGTAATCAGCGATCCGGCGAAGCTTGAAGAAGCGCTTCGCCGCCGCTGATGCGACTTGGTCAGGTATTCATCGAGTCGAAGAAATCTGCGTTGGTCTTGGTCTGCTTGAGCTTGTCGATGAGGAACTCGATCGCATCGGTCGTTCCCATCGGCGCCAGGATGCGGCGCAGCACGAAGATCTTCTGTAGGTCCTGACGCGCAACAAGCAGGTCTTCCTTGCGGGTGCCGGACTTGAGGATGTCCATCGCCGGGTAGATGCGCTTGTCGGCGACCTTGCGGTCGAGCACGATTTCCGAGTTACCGGTGCCCTTGAACTCTTCGAAGATGACTTCGTCCATACGGCTGCCGGTATCGATCAACGCAGTGGCGATGATGGTCAGCGAACCGCCCTCTTCAATGTTACGCGCGGCACCGAAGAAACGCTTCGGGCGCTGCAGGGCGTTGGCGTCGACACCACCGGTCAGCACCTTGCCGGATGACGGCACGACCGTGTTGTAGGCGCGGCCGAGACGGGTGATCGAATCGAGCAGGATGACGACGTCGCGGCCATGTTCGACAAGGCGCTTGGCCTTCTCGATGACCATTTCGGCGACCTGGACGTGGCGAACGGCCGGTTCGTCGAAGGTCGAGGACACGACCTCGCCCTTCACCGAACGCTGCATGTCGGTCACTTCTTCCGGACGCTCGTCGATCAGAAGCACGATCAGGTAGCATTCGGGGTGATTGGTGGTGATCGAGTGCGCGATATTCTGCAGCAGCACGGTCTTACCGGTACGCGGCTGCGCCACGATCAGGGCGCGCTGGCCCTTGCCGAGCGGTGCCACCAGGTCGATGACGCGGGGCGAAATGTCCTTGGTGGTCGGGTTTTCGACTTCCATCTTGAGCCGCGAGGTCGGGTATAGCGGCGTCAGATTGTCGAAGTGGATTTTGTGACGGATCTTTTCGGGATCGTCGAAATTGATCGTGTTGACCTTCAGCAGCGCGAAATAGCGCTCGCCTTCCTTCGGGCTGCGGATCGGCCCTTCCACCGTGTCGCCGGTCTTCAGCGAGAAGCGGCGGATCTGCGACGGCGAAATGTAGATATCGTCCGGACCCGGAAGGTAGTTGGCGTTGGCCGAGCGCAGGAAGCCAAAGCCGTCCTGAAGCACTTCTACGACACCATCGCCGATGATCTCGATATCCTGGCCGGCCAGCTTCTTGAGGATCGCGAACATCAGTTCCTGCTTGCGCATGACGCTGGCGTTCTCGACCTCGAGCGATTCGGCGTAAGCGATCAGCTCCGGCGGCTTCTTGTTCTTGAATTCGGCGAGTTTAGTTTCCTGCATAGACGGACTCTGAGCGTGGGGAAGGATTGGCTATCGGCATTTTGCGATAAGCGCCGGGCGCGGCCAGGGAATGAAAATGGGGCGGCGCATGGCGGGAAGGAAGAACAGCCTTTTAGCTCTCCCGAAACGAAAGAGCAAGGCGCAGTCCAGCAAATTTAGGAACTCAAAACGGCTTTACAACCACCAGTATGACAATGACGATCATCAGCAACGTCGGGATTTCGTTGACGATGCGCCAATGCCGCGATGGCTTTTCGTTACGGTCCTCGGCAAAGCGCCGGACCGATGCCGAGAGATAACCATGCACGCCTGAAAGCAGCAGCACCGCGGCCAATTTTGCGTGCAGCCAGCCGCCGGCGAAGTCAAAACCCTTCCAGGCAAGCCACAGCCCGAACACCCAGGTAACGATCATCGCCGGGTTGATGATGGCGCGCAGCAGCCGGCGTTCCATCACCTTGAAGGTTTCGGACTGCACCGACCCCTTCTCGGCGTCGACATGATAGACGAACAGCCGCGGCAGATAGAGCATGCCGGCCATCCACGAAATCACGGCAATGACATGGATCGCCTTGGCCCAGGGGTAGAAGCCATCAGGCGCGGCGAGGAACAGCAAAGCCGTCAGCGCAACCAGGACGATGATGGCAACGACGGCACGTTTGGCCGCCGTCGCACCGCTTGATGATCCGACGCCCTGGCTGCTCATTGCCCTGTTGCCTTTCGCACCTGCCGCACCATCGCCTCGACATGCGCCACCGGCGTCTCGGGCGTGATGCCGTGGCCGAGATTGAAGATCAGGGGACCAGCGCCCAGAGCCTTCAGGATGGCATCCACGCCCTCCTCCAGAGCCTTGCCGCCAACCACCAGCCTGAGCGGGTCGAGATTGCCTTGTACGGCCCCTCCAGCCTGCAGGCGCTGTGCCTGGCTCAAAGGCACCGTCCAGTCGAGGCCGAGGCCGGTGATGCCGGTGCGCTGCCTGTAACTGTCGAGTTGGGCGCCTGCGCCCTTCGGAAAGCCGATGATCGGAACGTCAGGATAGACGGCGCGCACCTTGCGCACGATCTCGGCGACCGGCTTGACGCAGCAGGCCTCGAAGGTCGCCTCGTCGAGCACGCCCGACCAGGAATCGAATATCTGCACGACATCGGCACCGGCTTCGATCTGTCGGATGAGGTAGGCGGCCGAATGGTCGGCGAGGATCTGCAGCAGCCGTGCCATGGCTTCCGGCTCGCGATAGGCAAACAGTCGCGCCGGTGCTTGGTCCGGCGTGCCGTGCCCGGCGATCATGTAGGTGGCGACAGTCCAGGGCGCACCGCAGAAACCGATCAGCGTCGTCTTCTCGGGCAACTCACGACGCAGCCGACGCACAGTTTCGTAGACTGGTTCGAGATTCACGTGAAACTTTTCGCCGTCGAGCGCTGCGACGCCTTCCGCGGTGATCGGCGTCATCAGCGGCCCCCGGCCCTCCTCAAAGCGAAGGTCGCGCCCGAGCGCGTGCGGAACGACGAGAATGTCCGAGAACAGGATCGAGGCATCGAAGTCGAAGCGGCGGATCGGCTGCAGGGTCACTTCAACGGCGAAGTCGGGGTTGTAGCAGAGGTCAAGGAAGCTCCCGGCCTTCTTCCGGCTCTCCCGATACTCCGCGAGATAGCGGCCTGCCTGGCGCATCATCCAGAGCGGCGGAACCTCTAGGCTCTCGCCTTTCAGGACTTGGAGCAGGGCGCGTTTCACGGCCATCAGGTCTGCCTTTCCTTGAACCTTCTATAAACAAAAATTTATTCTGAAGGATTCTTCTAATTCTTAGAGTCTGTTGGAATCGAGAATTCCGACCTGTCCATAGGCGGCCTGAGATATCCACTTGTCATAGTGACGCGCGGCCGTTTTCGCCAGTGGGGAAAACTCTGGGCAGCAAGCGGATTCGTCGATTTGAATCAGGAATCTAGCTGGAGGCATCGCAGGTGCTGATTCTGTGGACAGCCGGGGACTAAGAAACTATCCCCACAATACTCCCCGCCGCTGAATCGAAACAGACAGCGACGCGAATTGTGGACAAGTCGGCATCTGATACAGTCGCGCCGACCGCTTCGGGCCAAACCGCCCGTTTATCCACATTTGACCACAGACCCAGGCGCCCGCTGTGAACAAACCCCAAAGCTTCTTCCATCTGCACCTGATTTCCGACGCTACTGGCGAGACGCTTCTGGCGGCCGGGCGCGCGGCTTCGGCGCAATACAAGGATGCGCGGGCGATCGAGCACATCTACCCGCTGATCCGCACCGAAAAGCAGCTGATGAAGGTGTTCGACGACATCGAGGAAGAGCCGGGAATCGTACTTTACACCGTCGTCGACCAGCACCTCGCCGGCATCATCGACAGCCGCTGCGCGTCGATGGGCCTGCCTTGCGTGTCCGTGCTCGAGCCGGTGCTGTCGGTGTTCCAGTCCTATCTCGGCGCGCCGGCCGGCCGCCGCGTCGGTGCCCAGCATGTTCTCGACGCGGAATATTTCCGCCGCATCGACGCGCTCAATTTCACTATGGAGCATGACGACGGCCAGCTGCCTGCCGACATGGAGCAGGCGGATGTCGTGCTGATCGGCATCTCGAGGACGTCGAAGACGCCGACGAGCATCTATCTTGCCAACCGCGGCATCAAGACCGCCAACATCCCGATCGTGCTTGGCGTTCCGGTGCCCGACAGCCTAGTCAAGGCAGAGAAGCCGCTGGTCGTTGGCCTCATCGCCACCGCCGAACGCATTTCGCATGTGCGCCAGAACCGTATCCTCGGCACGACGATGGCCTTCGACGCTCAGGAATACATCGACCGCGCCTCGATCACCGAGGAACTGGCCTATGCGCGCAAGATCTGCACCAAGCACAATTGGCCGATGATCGATGTCAGCCGCCGCTCGATCGAGGAAACGGCCGCCGCGATCGTTGCCCTGCGCAACAAGAGCCGCTAGGACCGAAAGCACCCAGCAACGCCGCCTGCGCGGTTCGTTTTCAGGCAAAGCCAGTGACCGAAAAACTCATCCTTGCTTCCGGAAGTCCCTTCCGCAAAGCCATGCTCGAAAATGCCGGCGTTCCAGTCGATGCGATCCCGGCTGATCTCGACGAAAGGGCGCTGGAAGCGCCGTTGGCCGAAAGCGGCGCGACGCCCGAGGAGGTCGCCCTGGTGCTGGCCGAGGCCAAGGCGGTTGCCGTCAGCGAGGAACATCCCGGCCGGCTGGTGCTAGGTTGCGACCAGACGCTGTCGCTCGGCGACGAAGTGTTCCACAAGCCGGATGACATGGAAGGCGCCCGCCGCCACCTGCTCAAGCTGTCCGGCAAGACCCATCAGCTCAACAGCGCTGTGGTGCTGGTGCGCGACGGCGAAACCTTGTGGCGCCACGTGGCGATTGCCTCGCTGACGATGCGCGAACTCGATCCGGCCTTCATCGGCCGCCACCTTGCCCGTGTTGGCAAGAAGGCACTGTCGAGCGTCGGCGCCTACCAGATCGAAGGCGAAGGCATCCAGCTGTTCGAAAAGGTCGAAGGCGACCATTTCACCATCGTCGGCCTGCCGCTGCTGCCCGTGCTCAAGGAACTGCGCCAGCTCGGGGCCATCGATGGCTGAGTTGAAGGCGTTCGTCTGCGGCCATCCCATCGCGCATTCGCGCTCGCCGAAAATCCATGGCCATTGGCTTAACAGCTACGGCATCGACGGCAGCTACACGGCGATCGATGTCGCGCCCGCGGATTTCGGAGCTTTCCTCGCCGGGCTTTCTGCGGCGGGCTTGCGCGGCGGCAATGTCACCATCCCGCACAAGGAAGCCGCCTTCGCCACCGTCCAGCGCCGTGACGAGGAGGCCGAGCAGATCGGCGCGGTCAATACCGTGTGGCTCGACGACGGGATCCTGTGGGGTGGCAACACCGACGCCTATGGTTTTGCCGCCAATCTCGACCATCTCGCGCCAGGCTGGGCCTCGAACGGCGACGTCGCCGTGGTTCTGGGCGCCGGCGGCGCCTCGCGGGCAATCGTCCACGCGCTCAAGCAGCGCGGGTTCACCGACATTCGCATCGTTAACCGCACTGTTACGCGCGCCGAAGAGCTTGCCGACCAGTTCGGAGACGGTGTCAGGGCGCATCCGCAGGCGGCAACCGCCGAACTGCTTGAGGATGCGTCGCTGCTGGTCAACACGACGGCACTTGGCATGCACGGCAACGAAGGCCTGCCCGCCGATCCATCCACCCTGCCCGACCATGCCATCGTCACCGACATTGTCTATGTGCCGCTCGAAACGCCGCTGCTCGCTGCAGCCAGGGCGCGCGGGCTGAAGACGGTCGACGGGCTCGGCATGCTGCTGCATCAGGCCGTGCCCGGTTTCGAACGCTGGTTCGGCCGCCGGCCCGAGGTCACCGCAGATTTGCGCAACATGATCGTCGCCGACCTGGGCGCCAAGAAATGATCGTTCTCGGGCTGACCGGCTCCATCGGCATGGGCAAGTCGACGACAGCGAAGATGTTCACCGACGCCGGCGTTCCGGTTCACGATTCCGACGAGGCGGTGCATCGCCTCTATGCCGGCCAGGCTGCCCCTTTGATCGAGGCCGCTTTCCCGGGCACGGTGAAGGACGGTGTCGTCGACCGCACCGAGCTTTCCCGCCACGTGCTGGGCGATGCCGCAGCGCTGAAGAAGCTCGAAGGCATCATCCATCCGTTGGTCCGCGCCGATGCCAACGCCTTCCTCGAACGCAACCGCGCTGCCGGCGCGCCGATTGCGGTGCTCGATATCCCGCTTTTGTTCGAGACCAATGGCCGTGGCCGTGTCGACAGGGTGGTGGTTGTCACGGCACCTGCCGATGTCCAGCGCCAACGTGTGCTGGCGCGCCCTGGAATGACCGAGCAGAAATTCGAGGCGATCCTCGCCAAGCAGGTTCCCGACGCTGAAAAGCGCAAGCTTGCCGACTACATCGTCGACACGGGCAACGGCCTGGAGCCGGCGCGGGCAGCAGTTCAGGCCATCATTGCCGAATTGACGGTGGGAAAGCCCTAAGCAGGCGAATCGCCGCACTTGTTCGCCGGCTGCCCGGGAGGGCATGCTGTCGGCCAAGGAGAATCAGCTTTTGCGCGAGATCATTTTCGATACCGAAACCACGGGCCTCGACAACCGCGAGGACCGCGTGATCGAAATCGGCGCGATCGAGATGATCAATCGCTTCCCGACCGGCAACACCTTCCACAAATACATCAACCCGCAGGGACGGCAGGTTCACCCGGACGCGCAGGACGTGCACGGCATCTCCAACGCCGACCTCGAGGGCAAGCCGACCTTCCCCGAGATCATCGACGAGTTCATCGAGTTCATCGATGGCGCCAAGCTCGTCGCGCATAACGGCACCTTCGACCTTGGCTTCATCAATGCCGAGTTCGCCCGGCTCGACCAGCCGGCGATCGAAGCCGATCGCCTGATCGACACGCTGGCGCTTGCCCGCCGCAAGCATCCGATGGGCCCGAATTCGCTCGATGCTTTGTGCCGGCGCTACGGCATCGACAACAGCCGCCGCACCAAGCACGGAGCATTGCTCGACTCCGAGCTTCTGGCCGAGGTCTATATCGAGCTGATCGGTGGCAAGCAGTCGGCGCTGGTGCTGGAGAGCTTTTCGTCGGCCAATGGCGGCGGCAACACGAGGCAGATCGAGATCGTCGTCGCCGTGCGGCCTGAGCCGTTGCCGCCTCGCCTGACCGAGGCCGAACTCGCCGCCCACGACAAGCTTGTCGGCGGCCTCGGAGAAAAGGCCCTTTGGACCAAGCTGCTTTCGCCCGCCGAACCGAACTGAACCCCTACAACGAAAAAGCCCGGCGCTGAGGCCGGGCTTTTGATTGATGACGCTTGAAGGCGCGGGTCTTAGCTGACCTTGACCTTGGAAGCGGCCTGTTCCTCGGCGATCTTCTGCTGGAACATCTGCGCGAAATCGATCGGGTCGAGCATCAGCGGCGGGAAGCCGCCGTTGCGGGTCGCTTCGGCGATGATCTGGCGAGCGAACGGGAACAGCAGGCGCGGGCACTCGATGAAGAGCAGCGGCAGCATGTGCTCCTGCGGGAAGCCGTCGATGCGGAACACGCCGCCATAAACCAACTCGACGTTGAACAGCACGTCCTTGTCGAAGGCAGCCTTCGCGCTCAACGTCAGGTTGACGTCGAACTGCTTGTCCGTCATCGGGTTGGCGTTGACGTTGACGTTGATGTTGATGCCGGGAGCCTTGTCGCGGCCGCGCAGCGAATTCGGAGCGCCGGGGCTTTCGAAGGAGAGATCCTTCACATACTGCGCCAGCACGTTGAGCGTGGGCTGCTGTGCATTACCGTTGCCGTTGGCGCCTTCCGGCGCTTCATTCGTGGCCATTAGCCCATGTCCTCTTGGCTTGGCCGCGACGCGGCCCGGATTGGAATCCGCGGTTCGCTAGCACGCTCGACATGCCAAGACAAGGTTTTGCCGGCGTTGGAAGCCCGCCGGCTACTCGTCGCGGATCGAGCGCCACGGTGAATTCTGGTTGGGCTGGCGGGTGAAGTCGTCCTCGTCGAGGTCGATGGTCTTGCCGCCTGCCGGGCCGCCACGGCGGGCAAAACCGCCGAAATCGGTACTGAAGCGCACCCGCTTGCTGAGAAAGCGCCAGGCCAGCGCCCGCACCGGCGGCAGAAACAGCAGGATGCCAACGATGTCGCTGATGAAACCGGGGATCAAAAGCAGGATGCCGGCGAGCACGATCATCGCGCCGTTGGCGAGTTCCTTCGACGGATCGCGGCCAGCGTCCATCTCCTTGCGGATCCTGGTCATGACGCCGAAACCCTGGACCCGCAGCAGGATCGAGCCGACGATGCCGCTCAGCAGGATAAGACCAATGGTCGCAAGCACGCCGATTTCGCTGCCAACCACCACAAAGCCGGCAATCTCGAGCAAAGGCAGGGCAAGAAGCAGGAGGGGCAGCATGAAGAGCGTCGATCCGTCCGGTTTGAGTTGACGTGACAGCCAGATGCGGTCACAGGCATAGTGCATACATCTTTAGATAGGGTGCTGCGCCTTTAATTTGAATGATCGGTGCATGCGTTCTATATGCAAAGGCTAACGGGCGCGGCACAGATGCGGCGCCGGCGAATGGCACATAAGCTGGCTTCGGCCGCGAACAAGGGACGGATCGGCGGAAGATATGGAATTCTTCGATTTCGGCACGATTTTCTTTCTGATCGCAGCGGTGGTGATCTTTTTCCAGCTGCGCAACGTGCTTGGACGCCGCACAGGCAACGAACGTCCACCCTTCGATCCCTACACTGCAGCCCGCAACAAGCCGCAGGACGCCAATGGCAAGCCCGAGAACGTGGTGTCGCTGCCGCAGCGCAAGCGCGCTCCAGGCGAGGCCGCCGATGATGCCTATGTCGCCATCGACGCCTTTGCCAAGCCGGGCACCGACCTGAACAAGGGCCTGCGCGCCATCAAGGACGCCGACGCCTCCTTCGAACCCAAGGGTTTCGTCGAAGGCGCCAAGATGGCCTACGAGATGATCGTCATGGCCTATGCCGACGGCGACCGCAAAACGCTCAAGAACCTTCTGTCGCGTGAAGTCTTCGACGGCTTCGTCGCCGCCATCGCCGACCGTGAAGGCCGTTCGGAAAAGATCCAGTCCTCCTTCGTCGGCATCGACAAGGCCGACATCGTCTCGGCCGAGATGAAGGGCGGCGAGGCCCATGTCACGCTGCGCATCGTCTCGGAGCTGATTTCGGCAACCCGCGACAAGGCCGGCGAGGTCATCGACGGCGATCCGGAGACAGTGGCCGAGGTCAAGGACGTCTGGACCTTCGCCCGCGACACCCGTTCGCGTGACCCTAACTGGAAGCTCGTCGCCACCGAGGAAGAAGACTGATCGCGCGTGGCGGGCGAAGCCCGTGTTGCTCTCGCCCGCATTCACTCCGGTCGGTTTTGCCGACCTGCCCGGCTGGCATGAAGATGACCAGTTGGCTGCCTTCGAGGCCTTCCGCCGCTCTGCCCTTCACGTCCTGACCAAACCCTATCGCAGCGGCGCCCTTGGCGTCGCTTTCGATGCCTTTGGCCCAGCCTATGCCGAGGCCCGCGAGCGGCCGGCGGACAATGGCGCCGAAGCCCGCGCGTTCTTCGAACGCCACTTCCAGCCTGCCCTCGTCGCGCCTGAAGGCCGCGACCATGGCCTCGTTACCGGCTTTTACGAGCCTGACGTCGAGGCATCTCCTGAACGCACCGACACGTTTGCGGTGCCGCTTCTATCGCGCCCCGCCGATCTCGTCGATGTCGACGACGGCAACCGCCCCCCCGGCATAGACCCTTACCTCGCCTTTGCCAGGCAGTCTCCGGACGGGCTGGTCGAGTATTTCGACCGCCCCGCGATCGAACAGGGTGCGCTTGCCGGCCAGGGTCTGGAGATCGCCTGGGTCGCCGACCGTGTTGATGCGTTCTTCGTCCATGTGCAGGGCGCCGCCCGGCTGAACATGACCGACGGGTCGCTGCGCCGCGTGACCTATGCCGCCAAATCCGGCCAGCGTTTCACTGGCCCAGGCGGAATTCTTGCCAAAATCGGCGAAATCCCACTCGAAAAAGTCACGATGCAGTCCATCCGGGCCTGGTTCAAAGCCAATCCTGACCGTGTCGATGAGATTCTCTGGCAGAACCAGTCCTATATCTTCTTCCGGCACGCCGCGGTCGAGGATCCGGCACTTGGGCCCATCGCCGCGGCCAAGGTTCCCCTCACCCCGGGGCGCTCCGTTGCCGTCGATCGTCTACTGCACACCTTCGGTACGCCGTTCTACATCGCCGCCCCCGGCCTGACCGCGTTCGATGGCAAACCGTTTGCTCGGCTGATGATCGCCCAGGACACCGGTTCAGCGATCACCGGCCCGGCGCGTGGCGACCTATTCGCGGGATCGGGGTTCGAAGCGGGCGAAATCGCCGGCGTTGTCCGCAATGACGCCGATTTCTTCGCGCTTCTGCCGAAACCCCTGCTCGCGGATGGCCAGCCATGAGTACGCGCCGAGAGCGGAAGCTGAGCGACGACGAACGCGTGCTGTGGAACGTCATCGCCCGCACCACCTCGCCGCTCAAGGGCAAGAGGGCGGTTGAAATCCCCGAGGTTGCCAAGGTCGAGGCACCGAAGGCCGAGGCCATGCCGGCAAAAATCGCCGCCGAGCAGCCGGCGCCGGCCCCCGCCAAACAGCCGAAGCGGCAGTATGTCGCCCACACGCTCGACGTTCCGACCCGCGACAAGCTCTCCAAGGGTCGCCTGCCAATCGAAGGCCGCGTCGACCTCCACGGCATGACCCAAGACGAGGCCTATTCGCTGCTTTATGGCTTCCTGAGCCGGGCGCATGCCGGCGGGCTGCGCTACGTGCTGGTCATCACCGGCAAGGGCAATTCGAAGGGTGGCGACGGCGTTCTCAAGCGCATGGTGCCGGCTTGGCTGGACACCGCGCCCTTCCGCATGCTGATTTCGAGCCAGGACCATGCCGAGCGCCACCATGGCGGTTCCGGCGCGCTCTACATCAGGATCAGGCGGAGGCTCGGCGCATGACCCCGCTCGGCGAGCGCATCCGCGAACTCCGGCGCGAGCGCGGCGTCAGCCAGAAGGACATGGCGGCCAGCATCGGCGTTAGTGCCGCCTATCTCTCGGCGCTCGAGCATGGCCATCGCGGTGTGCCGACCTGGGCGATGATCCAGAAGATCATCGGCTACTTCAACGTCATCTGGGACGACGCCGAGGAGCTGCAGAAGCTGGCAGAGGGTTCGCATCCGCGGGTGGTAGTCGACACGGCGGGATTGTCTCCGGCGGCAACGGAGCTCGCCAACCTCATGGCCGAAGCGATCGACGAGCTGAACGATGTCGAATTGGCAGTGCTGAATGCGCAGGTCCGCGAGGCGATCGCGCGCAAGAAGCGCAGGTAGTTCCGCCTAGAACAGCGCCTTGAGCTCGGTCAGGCGGTCATTGACCAGCCAGCCGTAATAATTCTCCTCGGGCAGCTTTGCCGGTTCGCCGGCGGCCTGGCGCCGCTCGTTCTCGGCTTTCAGCGCATAGGCACGGGCTTCCGGGCTGCCGACATTGTAGAGGGTCGCCGTCAGCCCCGGGTTCTGTGAAATGTCGAAGCCGGCGATATCCCTGTAGGCGTCGATCGACGTCTTGAGCGTCGCGGCGACGTAAGGCAGCGTCAGGTCGGGATCCATGATCGTCTTGTAGACGGCGTTCGGATCGCGCTCGTCGAGTTTGGGCAGGCCGGACACCTTGTGGACCTCGTCGCTCATCTGCAGCGCGGTCAGCGGGTTGAGCTGGCCGATGCCGAAAGTCTGGCCGGCATAGAAGGGCTGGAAGAAGGTGGCGCTGAAGCGATCGTTGGGGAAGCTGGTGTCGCCGACGGTCTTGCCGCGGAAATGCTGGTTCCAGACGCGCTCGCGGCATTCCCAGAGATCGTAGCTGCCCGACTTGCCGGCACAATCGGCGAACTCCGGCCGCTTGATGAAATCGGAGATATCCTCGCCCTCATAGGCGAAGCGCAGCTTGCTGGAGAGGTAGGAGACAGCCTTGACGTAATAGGTCTGCAGCCGGTCGTAGGCGTCGACATTGTAGGTATGCTCGCCGACGATGGCGCCGACGATGTGCATCGGGTCGATGCCGTAGGCGCGGGCCACCGTCTTGATCTTGCCGCGCAGCTCGGCGTCGTTCTGCAGCAGCGCATAGACCTTGCGGTACTTGGCGTCGAAGGTCGTCTTGCCGGCCTTGGTGCGCTTGGACGAGGCGCCCGGCACGTCGGGCTGTTCGGCATGGACGTTGCCGGCCGCAACCACGGTCGCCGCCGATGCCTGCGGAACGGTAAAAGCCGCCGCCAGAAGAAATGCCGAGAAAAATACGCGTTTCATGTGCTGCTGTTTGCCCAAGCTTTGTCAGGGCAAACTAGGAAATGCCCTCGGCTTAGTCGAGGATATTGTCTCCGCCCGGCGGCGAAAGCTGGCCGGATGGAACCATTCGGCAACATGTTCCGCTGCTGCCGCAAGGCATGGCCGGCCCGTTTCCGGAGCCGGCCAGTGCTTGCGTCTAGAGGATGAAACGCGACAGGTCGGTGTTCCTCGACAGGTCGCCGACATGCTTCTGCACATAGGCGGCGTCGATTTTCACCGTCGTGCCGTTGCGGTCCGGCGCGTCGTAGGAGATCTCGTCGAGCACGCGTTCCATCACCGTCTGCAGGCGCCGCGCGCCAATGTTCTCGACGCTGGCGTTGAGGTCGACGGCGATGCCGGCGAGCGCATCGATGGCGTCGTCGGTGAACTCCAAATTCACGCCTTCGGTCAGCATCAAGGCTATGTACTGCTTGATCAGGCTGGCTTCCGTCTCCGTCAGGATGCGGCGGAAGTCGTCCTTCTCCAGCGCACGCAGCTCGACGCGGATCGGCAGGCGGCCCTGCAGCTCCGGAAGAAGATCCGACGGCTTGGAGACGTGGAAGGCGCCCGAGGCGATGAACAGGATGTGGTCGGTCTTCACCTGGCCGTACTTGGTCGCAACCGTCGTGCCTTCGACGAGCGGCAGCAGGTCACGCTGCACGCCTTCACGCGAGGGGCCGCCATGGACGTCGCCACGGGCGATCTTGTCGATCTCGTCGAGGAAGACGATGCCTTCGTTTTCGGTCACTTCAAGCGCGCGGCGCACAACCTCGTCCTGGTCGAGCAGCTTGTCAGACTCGTCGCCGATCAAGAGCGCGTAGGATTCCTTGACGGTGGTCTTGCGCGACTTGGTGCGCTGGCCGCCCATTGCCTTCTGCAGCATGTCGTTGATGTTGAGCACGCCGATATTGCCGCCGGGCATGCCGGGAATGTCGAAACCGGGCATGCCACCATTGCCGGTGTCGGCGACCTGGACCTCGATTTCCTTGTCGTCGAGCTCACCGTCGCGCAGCTTCTTGCGGAACGAGTCGCGGGTCGCCGGGCTCGCCGTCTTGCCAACGAGTGCCTCGAGCACGCGTTCCTCGGCATTGACGTGGGCACGCGCCTTGACGTCCTCGCGCATCTTTTCGCGCACCAGGCCGATGGCGATCTCGACCAGATCGCGGATGATCTGCTCGACGTCGCGGCCGACATAACCGACCTCGGTGAACTTGGTCGCCTCGACCTTGACGAAGGGCGCGCCGGCCAGCTTGGCGAGGCGGCGCGAGATCTCGGTCTTGCCGACGCCGGTGGGTCCGATCATCAGGATGTTCTTGGGCATGACCTCTTCGCGCATCTGGCCTTCCAGCTGCTGGCGGCGCCAGCGGTTGCGCAGGGCAATCGCCACGGCGCGCTTGGCGTCCTTCTGGCCGATGATGAAGCGGTCGAGTTCTGAAACGATCTCACGGGGGGAGAATGTGGACATGTCGATACTCTCGAATACTCAGTTGGGGCTTATGTATGGGCTGGAAGCCGGCGCGCAAGGGCGCCAGGCAGCAGTGACAGAAGGGTCCGCCGCAGCGTATGCCAGCCGGCGCTGAGCAGCAGCACCAGCGCGCCGAGCACCAGCATGGTCAGCGGCACGACGCTGTCCGACAGCCCTGCTTTTACGACCAGGGCGCCAAAGGCGAAGCCGGCATAGGACAGGCCCGAAACAAGGATCGCGCGCCTGTCGACGACGAGCGCGACAAGCGCCAGGCCGACGAAGATCGCAAGAATGCTCCAGGCCGAGACGACGTCGGAACCGCCATCGCCAACCAGGCCGCTGATCAGCGGGTGCACGATCAGTGGTGCCGCCAGCATGTGCAGCCAGAACGCGATGTCGGTGCGCCGGGTCTGGCGCTGCGGATCGCTCAGGTCGAAGCGCATGGCGAGCGTGAATACGGCCAGGCCGCAGGCCAGCAGCAATGGCTTGGCCGCCTGCTCGGCGAAATCGGGCGCCAGCATGAACAACAGGCCAACGGCCGAGGCGACAAGGGCGGCTACGCCGGCTGCTATCGTTACCGGCACGCGGAAGCGCCGGTAGTGCAATGCGGTTGCCGCAGCCGTCACAAGCCCGGCGACAACGATCGGAAAGCCGCCGTGGTTGCCGAGACCTATGCCGAAGTTGAGGCTGGGGTTGAAGGCTTCCGCGACCGTCAGAAAGACCGCCCCGGCAAAGACCAGAAGCAATACGATGCTGGGCAGCGCCATGCGCTGTCGGCGAGTGAAATACTCGGCCAGAAGCCAGCTCGCCACGGCGATGACGGCTAACATGCCGGTATTGCCGATCATGTCGCCGGAGAAATAGCCCAGGGCGCCGAGAAACAGTCCAAGGCCAATGGTGACAAAGATGTCGCTGAAGCCGCTGATGAAGCGGAACTTCTCGTCGTCATGCGGTTCCGCCTCCCTTACCGGCATCCTGGCCTGTTCCAGGTTGCGCAGGCCTTGCGCCTGTTCGGCCGTCAACAGGCCGCTTTCGACCGCGGCTCGCAGCGCGTCTGGCGATATGGCGAGCATTTCCTGCGCTGCCTGAGGCCTGCTCATGCGTCGAAATCCTCTTCGTCGGCGTCACGCGCCATCATCAGGGCCGGACCGTATTCGGAGGTCCTTGTATCGAATGCTACGAAGCCAGCCTTCTCATAGGCCCGGATCGCCCGCTTGTTGTCGGGATGCGGGTCGATGATCACGCGTGGCACGCCCTCCTCGAACAGCTCCTCGACGAACTGGGCGAGGATCGCCGAGCCATGGCCCTTGCCGACAAGTCCCGGCACGCCGATCGTCAGGTCGACGCCGAGCGTGCCGAAGGGCTGGTCCTGGTAGGGATGGTCGTCCTCCATATGCGGATCGTAGCTCTGGAGGTAGCCAATCGGCTTGCCGTCCAGCTCGATGATCAGTGGCTCGACCGAGATGCTGTCGATGTGCTCCTTGATCTCAGCGATCTCGGTTTCGGGATCGTCCCACCATTCGGCGACATGCGGCTCTGCCAGCCATGCCTTGATGACAGGCAGGTCGGCCTTGGTGACCGGGCGGAAGTCGTACTGCGCGGGGGCCTTATTCGGCATCGAGCGTCTCAACCACGAAGCTGTGGTTGGTGTAGACGCAGATGTCGGCGGCGATCTGCATCGCCTTGCGGGCGATCTCCTCGGCGTCCTTGTCAGTGTCCATCAACGCGCGGGCCGCTGCGAGCGCATAATTGCCGCCCGAGCCGATGGCCATCACGCCGAATTCCGGCTCCAGCACGTCGCCGGTGCCGGTCAGCGCCAGCGACACGTTCTTGTCGGCCACCAGCATCATCGCTTCGAGGCGGCGCAAATAGCGGTCGGTGCGCCAGTCCTTGGCGAGCTCGACGCAGGCGCGCGTCAGCTGGTCGGGATATTGCTCGAGCTTGGCTTCAAGCCTTTCGAGAAGGGTGAAGGCATCTGCGGTGGCGCCGGCAAATCCGGCGATGACGTTGCCCTTGCCGAGGCGGCGGACCTTGCGGGCGTTGCCCTTCATGATGGTCTGGCCGAGGCTGACCTGGCCGTCGCCGGCGATGACCACCTTGTTGCCCTTGCGCACGGTCACGATCGTCGTGGCGTGCATGCTCTGTTCATTGGACATATGTTGCTCCGATGGCGCGCGGCCCCTCTTTGGCGGCTTGCGCGTTACGAGTGGAAGTTGGCGTCTTATGTATGACGCGGCGCAAGGATTGCAAATCGTCACGCCGCATCACGAAATGCCCTTTCGCGGCGATTGGCAACCGGCCGAACATGCTGTTATTAGCATCTCGTTTTTGAGGACAAGGATCCGCCAATGGCCCCCCGTTCCGCCGAAGTCAGCCGCAAGACCAAGGAAACCGAGATTTCGGTTTCGGTCCACGTCGATGGCACCGGCCGTTCGGAGATGGCAACCGGCGTCGGCTTCTTCGACCATATGCTCGACCAGCTCTCCAGGCATTCGCTGATCGACATGAAAGTCGCGGCCAAGGGCGACCTGCACATCGACGATCACCACACCGTCGAAGATTGCGGCATCGCCATCGGCCAGGCTTTGTCCAAGGCGCTCGGTGACCGCCGTGGCATCATGCGTTACGCCTCGATCGACCTCGCCATGGACGAGACGCTGACGCGCGCTGCCATCGACGTGTCTGGCCGTCCGTTCCTGGTCTGGAACGTCAATTTCTCGGCGCCCAAGATCGGCACTTTCGACACCGAGCTGGTGCGCGAGTTCTTCCAGGCGCTGGCCCAGAACGCCGGCATCACGCTGCACGTCACCAATCATTACGGCGCCAACAACCATCACATCGCCGAAACCTGCTTCAAGGCCGTGGCGCGCGCGCTGCGCATGGCCCTTGAAAGCGATCCGCGCCAGCCTGACGCAGTACCCTCGACCAAGGGCAGCCTGAAGGGATAGCCATGGCCATCCATGTCGTCATGGAGCCGCCTGCCTCGGCAGGAAAATATGCTTCGGAAGGTGCCGTCTTCGTCCGCGACGGCTTCTACCTCTTCGGCTTCATCGCCCCGCTGCTGTGGATGCTCTGGCACCGTCTCTGGGTCCTGGCGGCGCTGACCTTCGCGGTCACGCTTGCACTGGGTGCGGTCGGCGAATGGACCGAGCTGATAGCCGCCGTTCCGCTGCTTTCGCTGCTCATCTCGCTTTATGTCGGGCTCGAAGGCGGCGCGCTCAGGGTTGCCGCCCTTCGCCGCGCCGGCTGGCATCAGTGGGGCGTGATCGAGGCTGACACCATCGAGGACGCCGAGATGCGCTACCTCTATGCCGCTGACGATGTGGCCGAGGAAACGCAGCCGGCGCCCGTCACCATCGCCGCCACCGCCGCACCGCGCCCGCAGCCGTCGGGCGCAGCGCTTGGCCTCCTGCACTATCCCGGAAGACACTGACATGCGCGTCGCCATCATCGACTACGGTTCGGGCAATCTGCGCTCGGCAACCAAGGCCTTCGAACGCGCCGCCCGCGAGGCCGGCCTTGCGGCCGAGATCGAGCTGACCGCCGATGCCGATCGCGTATTGACCGCCGACCGCATCGTCCTGCCCGGCGTCGGCGCCTATGCCGATTGCGCCCGCGGCCTGCGCGCCGTCGACGGCATGTGGGAGGCGGTCGAGGAGGTCGCCATCCGCAAGGCGCATCCCTTCCTCGGCATCTGCGTCGGCATGCAACTGATGTCCGAGCGCGGGCTCGAAAAGACCGTCACCGAAGGCTTCGGCTGGATATCGGGTGACGTGAAAGAGATCACGCCGACCGATCCGACTCTCAAGATTCCGCAGATCGGCTGGAACACGATTCACGTGAAACATGACCACCCGGTCTTCAACGGCATCGCCACCGGACCGCAGGGCCTGCACGCCTATTTCGTACATTCCTACCATCTCGACGCTACCAGCGAGAAGGAAGTGCTGGCGACCGCTGATTATGGCGGCCGGGTTACCGCGGCAGTCGCGCGCGACAACCTTGTCGGCACCCAGTTTCATCCTGAAAAGAGCCAGGCGCTTGGCCTCGGCCTGATTGCCAATTTCCTGAGGTGGAAGCCATGACGACGAAGAAGGCCTACTGGATGGCGATGATCGAGATCACCGACCCCGAGGCTTATCCGGCCTATATCGCGGCCAACCTTGCGGCGATCGCCCCTTATGGCGCCAAGCTTCTGGTGCGCGGCGGCCAGTACGACCAGCCCGAAGGCCCGACCGGCAACCGCCATGTCCTGGTCGAATTCGAATCCTACGAACAGGCGATCGCCTGCTACCACTCGCCCGCTTACCAGGAGGTGGTGAAGCTTCGCCACGCCGCCTCCGTCGGCAAGTTCGTCATCGTCGAAGGCGTCTGAGCATGATCCTTTTCCCCGCCATCGACCTCAAGGATGGCCAGTGCGTTCGCCTCAAGCTCGGCGACATGGACCAGGCCACCGTCTACAACAATGATCCCGGCGCCCAGGCTAAGGCCTTCGAGGACCAGGGCTTCGAGTGGCTGCACGTGGTCGACCTCAACGGCGCCTTCGCCGGCGAGAGCGTCAACGGAGCTGCTGTCGAGGCGATCCTCAAGGCGACGAAGAACCCGGTCCAGCTCGGCGGCGGCATTCGTTCGCTTGCCCATATCGAGAGCTGGCTGGACAAAGGGCTTGCCCGCGTCATCCTCGGCACTGTCGCCGTGCGTGACCCCGAACTGGTCAAGGAAGCGTGCCGGAAATTCCCTGGCAAGGTCGCCGTCGGCATCGATGCCAAGGGCGGCAAGGTTGCCGTCGAGGGCTGGGCCGAAGCATCGAGCCTCGGTGTCGTCGAGCTGGCCAAGAAGTTCGAGGGCGCTGGCGTCGCCGCCATCGTCTACACCGACATCGACCGCGACGGCGTTCTGGCCGGCATCAACTGGGATTCGACAATCGACCTCGCCGAGGCCGTCTCGATCCCGGTCATCGCCTCGGGCGGCCTCGCCTCGCTCGCCGACATCGTGCGCATGACCATGCCAGATGCGAAGAAGCTGGAAGGTGCCATTTCCGGCCGTGCGCTTTATGACGGCCGCATCGACCCGGCTGAGGCGCTGGCGATCTTGCGCGGCACGCTCAAGCCCGAGCCGGGCCTTTTCGAGGAACGGAAATGACCCTCAAAGCCCGCGTCATTCCCTGTCTCGACGTCAAGGACGGCCGCGTCGTCAAGGGCGTCAACTTCGTCGATCTCATCGATGCGGGCGATCCAGTCGAGGCCGCCAAGGCCTATGACGCCGCCGGTGCCGATGAGCTCTGCTTCCTCGACATCACCGCTTCGTCCGACAATCGCGAGACCATCTTCGACGTCATCGCCCGCACCGCCGAGCAGTGCTTCATGCCGCTGACCGTCGGCGGCGGCGTGCGCCAGGTCGCAGACATTCGCAAGCTGCTGCTCGCCGGCGCCGACAAGGTGTCGATCAACACAGCGGCGGTGAAGAACCCGTCCTTTGTGGCAGAAGCGGCCGACAAGTTCGGCAACCAGTGCATCGTCGTCGCCATCGACGCCAAGAAAGTGTCCGAGGCCAACGAAGCCGACCGCTGGGAGATTTTCACCCATGGCGGCCGCGAGCGCACCGGCATCGACGCCGTCGAGTTCGCCCGCAAGGTCGTCGACCTCGGCGCCGGCGAAATCCTGCTCACCTCGATGGACCGAGACGGCACCAAGATCGGCTACGACATCGCGCTTACCCGCGCGGTGGCTGACGCGGTGCGCGCCCCGGTCATCGCCTCGGGCGGCGTCGGCAACCTCGACCACATGGTCGCTGGCATCCGCGACGGCCATGCCACGGCCGTTCTCGCCGCCTCGATCTTCCATTTTGGCACCTACACCATTGCCGAGGCCAAGGCCCACATGGCAAAAGCGGGCTTGCCGATGCGGCTCGACCCCATTGGCTGACCTTAGTGCCGAGGCCCAGATGAGCGCATTCTCCCTTTCCGACCTGGAAAAGATCGTTTCCGAGCGGGCCCGCTCGGGCGATGCCAGCTCCTGGACCGCCAAACTCTACCAGTCGGGCATGGAGCGGGCGGCCAAGAAGCTAGGCGAAGAGGCGGTCGAAACCGTTATCGCCGCGGTCAAGGGCGACGACAGTGCCCTCGTTTCGGAAAGTGCTGATCTCCTTTATCATTGGCTCGTCGTGCTGGCCGTTGCCGGCATTCCGATGGCGGACGTGCTGGCCGAACTGGAGCGGCGCACCTCGCAATCCGGGATTGCCGAAAAGGCCTCGCGCAAGAACGACGGCTGACCCCCAGTCAGGACCTGCAGGGAAGATTCGATGGATCAGCTCGCCCCAACGGACAAATACTCCCCATACTGGTTCTTCACCGCCGAGCACTGGGCGGGTTTCGGCGCCGACATGTCGATGACGCTGACCCAGGACGAGGTCGCGCGGCTGAGCTCCATGTACGAGCCGATCGACCTCGAGGAAGTCCGCCGCATCTATCTGTCGCTGTCGCGTTTGCTCTCCGCCCACGTCGAGACCAGCCAGCAGCTGTTCCGCCAGCGCCAGCGCTTCTTCAACTCGGAGAAGAAGGGCACCAAGACGCCTTTCATCATCGGCATGGCCGGCTCGGTCGCGGTCGGCAAGTCGACCACGGCGCGTATCCTGAAGGAACTGCTGACCCGCTGGCCGTCCAGCCCGAAGGTCGACCTCGTCACGACCGATGGCTTCCTCCACCCCAACGAGGTCCTGCGCCGCGACAATCTGATGGAGCGCAAGGGTTTTCCCGACAGCTATGACGTCGGCGCGCTGCTGCGTTTCCTCTCGGCCATCAAGTCAGGACAGCCCAATGTCCGCGCGCCCGTCTATTCACACCTGACCTATGACGTTATGCCCGGCGAGTTCGTCACCGTCGACCGGCCCGACATCCTGATCTTCGAGGGCATCAACGTGCTGCAGCCGCGCGAACTGCCCAAGGATGGCAAGTTCGTGCCGTTCGTCTCCGATTTCTTCGATTTCTCGATCTACATCGACGCCGACGAGCAGATCATCCACGAGTGGTACATCGACCGCTTCATGCGCCTGAGGGAGACCGCGTTCCGCAATCCACAGTCCTTCTTCCATCGCTATTCGCAGCTGTCGGAAGATGCGGCGCGTGCCATCGCCGAGGGGCTCTGGGCCAACATCAACCTGAAAAATCTGCGCGAGAACATCCTGCCGACGCGTCCGCGCGCCGACCTGATCCTCAAGAAGGGCGCCGGCCACCTCGTCGAGGAAGTGGCGATCCGCAAGCTCTGAGGGTTCGGCCCGGCTACGCCGCAGCCGGTTTAGTCACCCGCCGCAGCGTCAGGTTGATCCGCCCGCCCTGCTTCAGCAGCGCCGACGTCATCGGATAGATGCGGTCGACGCCGTGGAAAGCGAGCCGCCCCTCTCCGCCGAGAACCACCACATCGCCGCTTTCCAGCCGGAACGACACAGTGCGGTCGTCGCGCCTGTTACCGCCGACCCGGAACAGGCAGGCGTCACCCAGCGACACCGAAACGACGGGTGCGTCGAACTCACGCTCGTCGCGATCTTGGTGCAGCCCCATCTTGGCCGCGTCGGTGTAGAAATTGACGAGGCAGGCTTCCGGCGGATGCGGGTAGCCTGAGACTTCGCGCCACAACGCAAGCAGCGCCTCAGGGATCGGCGGCCATGGTTCGCCCGTCACCGGATGCTCGGCCTGGTAGCGATAGCCGCGATCCTTGTCGGTGACCCAGCCGAGCGAGCCGCAGTTGGTCATGCGCACGCTCATTTCCTTGCCTGTCTTGGGCATGGCGGGTGTGTAGAGCGGCGCTGCCTTCACCACCTCGCGTATGCTTTCGACCAAGCCCTCCTGCACCTCGCGGGTGAGAAAGCCGGGCATGTGGCGGACGCCTTTGGGCAATACGAGCACGTTTCAGCTGCCTTGTTCGATCTGGCCGTCCAGAATGCCACCTGAAACGCAGAACGGCGACCCGAAAGCCGCCGTTCGCAAGAATTGGGTGTGCCGGGATCAGGCCGTCGCGATATCCGGGATACGCAGCACCTGGCCGGGATAGATCTTGTCTGGGTGCGTCAGCATCGGCTTGTTGGCTTCGAAGATGACGGTGTATTTCGACGCCTTGCCCTTGCCGTACTGAGCCTCGGCGATCTTCGACAGGTTGTCACCCTTCTTGACCGTGTAGAACACCGGCGCCTTGGCCGGCGTCGCCGCCTTGACCAGCTCGGTCATGTCGACATTGCCGTCGAGCTTGAGGCCGGAGTCAGGCGCCACGACCTTGAGCTCGTCGGCCTGGACCTTGGAAACACCAAGCGTGTTGCCGACGGCGATGACCGCTTTTTCGAAGATCGATTGATCCTTGACCACGCCGGTCAGTACCGCCGTGTCGCCCTTGACCACGACCTGCACGTTGTCGGTGCCGAGCTTGTGCGAATCGAGCTCTTTCTTCAGCGTGTCGGCGCTCGGCGCCTCATCGTCCCCGAAACCAAGCTTCTTGCCGACATTCTTGACGAAATCGAACATACCCATTCGTGGTCTCCCTTGCTGTGGCAGTCGCCGGAGATTGGCACCTGCAAAATCAAATTGGAAGCAGGATCAGTACTTGGGGGTTAATCGCCGTCGACCCGCCCGCGCAGCTTCTTGACTGTCGAGCGCCCGGACTTGGTCTTCAGCCTGCGCTCGACCGAACCTTTTGTCGGTTTGGTCTTCTTGCGCGGCGGCGGCGGCGGCTCGGCTGCCTTGGCGACCAGCGCTGTGAGCCTGGCGCGCGCATCGGCCCGGTTTTGCTCCTGCGTTCGGTAGCGTCCGGCTTCGATGACGATAACGCCATCCTTGGTCGCCTTCTGGCCGGCGAGCTTGATCGTGCGTTCGCGCACGCGCTCCGGCAGCCCCGGCGCGTTGGCGGCGTCGAAGCGCAGCTGCACGGCTGTCGCCACCTTGTTGACGTTCTGGCCGCCCGGCCCGGAGGAGCGGATAAAGTTCTCCTCGAGGTCATCAGGATGGATGACCACGTCATTGGCGATGAAAATCTTGTCGTCGGCGCTCATGCGTGAAGTCATGCCGTGCCGGCGCGCAAAAGAAAAGGCCCGGCGCTTGGCCGGGCCTTTCGATGTTTGCTGCGGGCGCTGGCCTGGTTACTCGGCGGCCTCGCGCACCTGCGGGGCCGCGCCCAGCACTGCCGCGTCGACATGGCTTTCGAACTTGCCGAAATTGTCGACGAACATCGACACCAGCTTCTTGGCCTGGCGGTCATAGGCGGCGCCGTCGGCCCAGGTCGAACGCGGGTCGAGGATCTTGCTGTCGACGCCGGGCACCGAGACCGGAACGGCGAAGCCGAAGTTTGCATCGGTGCGGAACTCGACCGAATTCAGCGAGCCGTCGAGCGCTGCCGACAGCAGTGCGCGCGTCGCCTTGATCGGCATGCGCGAGCCCGTGCCATAGGCGCCGCCGGTCCAGCCGGTGTTGACCAGCCAGCAGTCGACATTGTGCTCGGCAATCAGCTGGCGCAGCAGGTTACCGTACTCCGAGGGGTGGCGAGGCATGAACGGCGCGCCGAAGCAGGTCGAGAAGGTCGCTTCCGGCTCGGTCACGCCGCGCTCGGTGCCGGCGACCTTGGCCGTGTAGCCTGACAGGAAGTGATACATCGCCTGCGCCGGGGTCAGCTTGGCGATGGGCGGCATCACGCCGAAGGCATCGGCCGTCAGCATGATGATGTTCTTCGGGTGGCTGGCCTGGCCGGTGGCGCTGGCATTCGGGATGAAGTCGAGCGGATAGGCGCAGCGGGTGTTTTCGGTGCGCGAGCCGTCGTCGAAGTCGGGAACGCGGTTCTCGTCGAGCACGACGTTTTCGAGCACGGTGCCGAAACGCTGGGTAGTAGCGAAGATTTCCGGTTCGGCTTCGGCCGACAGGCGGATCGTCTTGGCGTAGCAGCCGCCCTCGAAGTTGAAGATGCCGTCCGGGCCCCAGCCGTGCTCGTCGTCGCCGATCAGCGTGCGCTTGGGGTCGGCCGACAGCGTCGTCTTGCCGGTTCCCGACAGGCCGAAGAACACGGCGGCGTCGCCGTCGGGGCCTTCATTGGCCGAGCAGTGCATCGGCATCACGCCCTTGGTCGGCAGCAGGTAGTTGAGTGCGGTGAACACCGACTTCTTCATCTCGCCGGCATAGGCGGTGCCACCGATCAGCACGATCATGCGGGTCAGGTCGACGGCGATCACCGTCTCGGTGCGGGTGCCGTGACGGGCCGGGTCGGCGCGGAAGGACGGCAGGTCGATGATAGTCATCTCGGGCACGAAGCTCGCGAGCTCGGCCGCCGTCGGACGGATCAGCAGGTTGCGGATGAACATCGAGTGCCAGGCGAATTCGGTGACGACGCGCGTCGGCAGGCACAGCGAGCGGTCGGCGCCGCCGATCAGGTCCTGGACATAGAGGTCCTTGTCGGCTGCCTGGGCCAGGAAATCGGCGTGCAGCGCGTCGAACTGGGCGCGGCTGATCGGCTTGTTGTTGTCCCACCAGACATGGGCTTCGGTGTTTTCGTCGCGCACGACGAACTTGTCCTTGGGCGAACGGCCGGTGTGCTGGCCGGTCTCGGCGACGAGCGCGCCATGCGCCGTCAGCTTCGCCTCGCCGCGGCGGATCGCTTCTTCGGTGAGAAATGCAGCGCCAAAATTGTAACGGACGGTGCCCGACGTTTTGAGCCCTGCCGTTTCGATCCCGCAGGCGGGATTTCGCTTACCGGTTTCGGTCATTTAGTGAAGCCTCGTAGCCATGACGCTGTGTCCGGTCTGCGGGCCGGACGCCGCTGTCCCAACGGGACTGAGGCAGGCTGAAACAGAAAAGGTCAGCGATATCAAATCATTAATCGATTTAAAAATTTTGAAATTTGTCTAAATCGTTTAAAAGGTGTGCAAGCACCCGTCGGTCCACACAAGATCGGCAGTTTTTTGTTCGAGCTTTGGCGCCGCCGCCCCATATAAGGCAAGCACAAGGCATGGCGGTTGCGCTCCCCTCGAACGGAGGCTATGCCACATTTTGTACCTAATTTGTCCTGCACAAGCCCTGCTCTAAGCAGGAAGGGACACCCGCTCATGAGGGAGCCGCTGGAAATGGCAACGATCGCGCTTGTCGACGACGACCGCAACATTTTGACATCGGTTTCGATCGCACTCGAGTCCGAGGGCTATCGCGTCGAGACCTATACGGATGGTGCGTCGGCGCTCGAAGGGCTGGCCGCGCGTCCGCCGAACCTCGCCATCCTCGACATCAAGATGCCGCGCATGGATGGCATGGAGCTGTTGCGCCGGCTGCGCCAGAAGACCGACCTGCCGGTGATCTTCCTGACCTCCAAGGATGACGAGATCGACGAGCTCTTCGGCCTCAAAATGGGCGCCGACGATTTCATCCGCAAGCCGTTCTCGCAGCGCCTGCTCGTCGAACGCGTCCGCGCCGTGTTGCGCCGGGCAAGCGCCCGCGAGGCAGCGACCAAGGCGCCGACGCAGCAGGCTCGTTCGCTGGAACGCGGCCAGCTGGTGATGGACCAGGAGCGCCACACCTGCACCTGGAAAGGGGAACCGGTCGTGCTCACCGTCACCGAATTCCTGATCCTGCACTCGCTGGCGCAGCGCCCGGGCGTGGTCAAGAGTCGCGACGCCCTGATGGATTCGGCTTATGATGAACAGGTCTATGTCGACGACCGCACCATCGACAGCCACATCAAGCGCCTGCGCAAGAAGTTCAAGGCTGTCGACGATGACTTCGAGATGATCGAAACCCTCTACGGTGTCGGCTACAGATTCCGCGAAGCGTGATATCGGCGAGGGCTGAGATCACATGGCGATGGACGCAGAGATCAGGAAGCCAGCGGCCGCCCCCAGGCGGCCGCGCGGGCGTCTGCTGTTTCTCGACCGTGCCCGGATCCGCCTGAGCCGCCTGCTCGGCCATTATTTCTTCTCGAGCCTGACCCGCCGCATCCTGTTTCTCAACCTTGCCGGCCTGGCCGTGCTGGTCGCGGGTATCTTCTATCTCAACGCGTTTCGCGGCGCGCTGATCGAGGCGCGCGTCGAAAGCCTGATGACGCAAGGCGGCATCATCGCCGGCGCCATCGCCTCTTCGGCGACGGTTGAAACCGACGCCATCAGGATCGATCCGGAAAAGCTGCTCGAGCTGCAGGCCGGCGAGAGCCTCGGTCCTGGCACCGACCAACTCGACAGCCTCGACTTCCCGATCAACCCGGAGCGCGTCGCGCCGCTGCTGCGCCGGGTCATCTCGCCCACCCGCACCCGCGCCCGCATCTACGATCGCGACGCCAACCTTCTGCTCGACTCGCGCCACCAGATCCTGCGCTACGACCTGCCGCCGGTGGAAGAAGAAGAGCCGACGCTGATCGAGCGGGCCCAAAAATTCATCTTCGACTTCTTCGTTGACAGCTCCCTGCCGGTCTACAAGGAACAACCTGGCGGCAATGGTGCTGCCTTCCCCGAGGTCGTGCAGGCTCTGACTGGTGGACCGGCGACCATCGTGCGCGTCAGCGAGCAGGGCGAGCAGATCGTCTCCGTCGCAGTTCCGATCCAGCGTTTCCGCGCCGTCCTTGGCGTGCTGATGTTGTCGACCGAAGGCGGCGACATCGACAAGATCGTGGCTGCCGAGCAAAAGGCCATTCTGCGCGTCTTTGGCGTCGCGGCACTGGTCACTGCCATCTTGTCGATGGTGCTGGCATCGACGATCGCAACGCCCCTGCGCCGCCTGTCGGCCGCCGCCAACCGCGTCCGCCGCGGTGGCAAGAACCGCGAGGAGATCCCTGATTTCTCCGACCGCCAGGATGAGATCGGCAATCTGTCGGTCGCCGTGCGCGACATGACCAACGCGCTTTATGCCCGCATCGAGGCGATCGAGAGTTTCGCCGCCGACGTCAGCCACGAGCTCAAGAACCCGCTGACCTCGCTACGTAGCGCCGTCGAGACCTTGCCGCTGGCCAAGAACGAAAGCTCGCGGGCGCGCCTGATGGAGGTCATCCAGCACGACGTGCGCCGGCTCGACCGGCTGATCACCGACATTTCCGACGCTTCGCGCCTCGATGCCGAACTGGCCCGCGAAGACGCGAGCAAGGTCGACCTCAAGAAGTTCATCGGCGATCTGGTTTCGGTGTCACGTGAGACCGGTCGCCACAAGAAGCCGGTCGAGATCGAGTTCTCCCCCGCCAAGCTGCCGGCCGGCGTGAAGAACTACAATGTCGCCGGCCATGACCTGCGTATCGGCCAGGTCATCACCAACCTGATCGAGAACGCGCGTTCCTTCGTGCCCGACGAGCATGGCCACATCGCCATTTCGCTGGCGCGGGTCGGCAAGTTCAACGTCATCACCGTCGAGGACAACGGTCCCGGCATCCGTGCCGAGAACATCGATCGCATCTTCGAGCGCTTCTACACCGACAGGCCCGCCGGCGAAGCCTTCGGCCAGAATTCCGGCCTCGGCCTGTCGATCAGCCGCCAGATCGTCGAAGCCCATGGCGGCACGTTGACGGCAGAGAACATCACCGGCACCAAGCCGGGCGAGCTCAAGGGCGCCCGTTTCATCGTCGCCTTCCCGGCCGAAAGCTGATCCGTGACGCCGGCCAACATGCATGCGACGGCGGTTGTGCTCGGCGATCGCGGCGTGCTGATTGCCGGAGCGTCGGGTTCGGGCAAATCGTCGCTGGCCTTGGAGCTGGTCGACAGGTTCCGCGGCGCTGGTCGTTTCGCCCGTCTGGTTTCCGACGACCAGGTGTTCCTTTCGGCGCATCAGGGCCGGCTCGTCTGCCATGCGCCGTCAACGATTGCCGGTCTCGTCGAAATCAGGGGCTTGGGCCCCGTTCCCGCAAAATATGAGGCCGCGACGGCTGTCGACCTGCTTGTCAGGCTGGTTCCGGCCAATGAGGTCGAGCGATTGCCAGAGGAAGCAAGCGAGCCTCTCTTGGGTTGCAGTGTGCCTAGGCTGATGCTCGCGGAGCGCGAAATCGTTGTGGCCACACCCGCGCTGCTCGCCGCGCTCGGCGCCCGGTTTGTGGCCTGAGGCTGCCCAACATTTTTGCTGCATTGCGTCAAAATGGCATGTCGTGCCGTAAATTGGGGCTTGTAAACGCCCTCGCCGTCGACAACATAGCGCTCCCGCCCTCCGCGAAGGCGGCAAAAATACTGCGCGGCTGTGAAAGTGCCATGACGGGAGCCATGACAGAATGATCGGACTCGTGCTTGTAACGCACGGTCAACTGGCTGAAGAGTTCCGCCACGCGGTGGAGCACGTCGTCGGACCGCAGGATAATTTCGAGACCGTTTCAATCGGCGCCGACGATGATATGGCGCAGCGCCGCAGCGACATCATCAATGCGGTTGCCCGCGCCGACACCGGTACCGGCGTCGTCGTCTTGACCGACATGTTCGGCGGCACGCCGTCGAATCTCGCCATCTCGGTGATGGAAGCCGGTCGTGTCGAGGTCATCGCCGGCATGAACCTGCCGATGCTGATCAAGCTGACCAGCGTGCGCAAGGCCGACAACATGCCGGGCGCCCTCGACGAAGCGCAGGCGGCAGGGCGCAAATACATCAATGTTGCAAGTCAGGTGCTGAGCGGCAAATGAGCGGCATGCCCTACTCGCCCGAGAAGGGCCACGTCATCCGGGATCTCGCCATCGTCAACCAGCGCGGTCTGCATGCGCGCGCTTCGGCGAAGTTCGTCCAGATCGCCGGCGAGTTCCAGGCCTCGATCAGCGTCGAAAAGGACGGCATTTCGGTCGGCGGTACCTCGATCATGGGCCTGATGATGCTGGCTGCCAGCCCCGGCTGCACGATTCGCGTGACCGCGAGCGGACCCGAGGCCGACCAGGCGATGGAAGCACTTGCGACACTCGTCGCCGCCCGCTTCGGCGAGGAGTGCTGATCGCCGGGCATCTGCCTAGTGACATGCACGAATAAAGATTTCTTTATGTCCCATTGTCGATGACGGCCTGATCTGGTAGTCAGGCCGATCTTTCGCGCGCCCTTTCAAGCCTCCCGCTTTGGCGCGCAGCAAACAGGAATCGGAGCAAGCCATGACGGGTAGCAAGGATTATCTGGTCGCCGACATTTCGCTCGCCGGCTGGGGTCGCAAGGAAATCGAGATCGCCGAAACCGAAATGCCGGGCCTGATGGCCTGCCGCGAGGAATTCGGTGAAGCCAAGCCGCTCAAGGGCGCGCGCATTTCCGGCTCGCTGCACATGACCATTCAGACCGCTGTGCTGATCGAGACGCTGAAGGAACTTGGCGCCGACATCCGCTGGGCCTCGTGCAACATCTTCTCGACGCAGGACCACGCGGCCGCGGCGATTGCCGAAGCTGGCATCCCGGTCTTCGCCGTCAAGGGCGAGACGCTCGAGGAATACTGGCAGTACACCGACCAGATCTTCCAGTGGACCGACGGCGGCGCCACCAACATGATCCTCGACGATGGCGGCGACGCCACCATGTACATCCTGATCGGCGCCCGCGCCGAAGCCGGCGAGAATGTGCTGTCCAACCCGGGCAGCGAAGAGGAAGAAATCCTGTTCGCCCAGATCAAGAAGCGCATGGCTGAAACGCCGGGCTTCTTCGCCAAGCACAAGGCCGCCATCCGTGGCGTCACCGAAGAGACCACGACCGGCGTCAACCGTCTCTACCAGCTGCAGAAGAAGGGCCTGCTGCCCTTCCCGGCGATCAACGTCAACGACTCCGTCACCAAGTCGAAATTCGACAACAAGTACGGCTGCAAGGAATCGCTGGTCGATGGTATCCGCCGTGGCACCGACGTCATGATGGCCGGCAAGGTCGCCGTCGTCTGCGGTTACGGCGACGTCGGCAAGGGCTCGGCTGCCTCGCTCCAGGGCGCTGGCGCCCGCGTCAAGGTCACCGAAGTCGACCCGATCTGCGCGCTGCAGGCCGCAATGGACGGCTTTGAAGTCGTCACGCTTGAGGATGCTGCTCCGACCGCCGATATTGTCATCACCACGACCGGCAACAAGGACGTCATCACCCTCGATCACATGCGCCTGATGAAGGACATGGTCATCGTCGGCAACATCGGCCACTTCGACAACGAGATCCAGGTCGCCGCTCTGCGCAACCTGAAGTGGACCAACGTCAAGCCGCAGGTCGACATGATCACCTTCCCGGGTGGCAAGCGCATGATCCTGCTGTCGGAAGGCCGTCTGCTCAACCTCGGCAACGCGACCGGCCATCCGAGCTTCGTCATGTCGGCGTCGTTCACCAACCAGACGCTGGCCCAGATCGAACTCTGGACCAAGCCCGGCCAGTACAAGAACGAGGTCTACGTGCTGCCCAAGCACCTCGACGAGAAGGTTGCCCGCCTGCATCTCGACAAGCTCGGCGCCAAGCTGACCACGCTGAGCGATGAGCAGGCTACCTATATCGGCGTCACGCCGAAGGGTCCGTTCAAGCCGGAACACTACCGCTATTAACCATAGCGAATAAACATACCACATATTGAAGCCGGGCGATTGACTTTCGCCCGGCTTCTCTTTTTGGGCAATCGCCTTCTTCACGGCGATTCGCCTACCGGGTATTGTGACGTGATTCGTCACGCGCCCGTCCTCGGCGGGACTTTGGGGGCGCTTCAGGGCGGTCTTGCATTCAGGCGGCGGAGAGGAACAAGACATGCCGGGGGAATACCCGCTTCCAGCGGGACAGGCCGTTTCCGGCGGCCACCAGGATTCGCAGATGGCCCGTTCCAGCGGCAGGTGGCAGACCATGCGTCGGCTCGGCGGCCGCGCAGCTGTCGTCCTGCTTGGCGCTACCGCTCTTTGCACGCCTTTCGGCTTTGCCCATGCCCAGCAGGCATCTGTTGCCGGCCTGCCCGTGAGCACCGCTGAAGTCATCCAGCTTGCCATGTTCGTCGGCGTGATGGGTGCTGCCCTGATCTCCGCCATCGCGCTGATCCGCGAAAAGGGCCGCATCAGCGCCGAGAACGTCGAGCTGCGCGGCCGCGTCGCCGACCTCAATGCTTCGCTGCAGCGTTCCGAGGCTTTGCTCAATCTGCGCGACCAGCGCGTCATCGTCTGGGCCAACGAAAACAAGAAGCCCGAGCTTGTCGGCTCGCTGCCGATCGAGACCGGGGCGCCTGATGACCGCGCCGCCTTCCTCGGCTTCGGCCGCTGGCTGATGCCGCGTTCGGCTGCGGCACTTGAAAACGCCATCGCTGCCTTGCGCGACAAGGGCACGGCGTTCGAATTGATTGCCGAGACCCATGCCAATGCCGCGCTTGAGGTCCATGGCCGCAAGAGTGGCGCGCATGTCATCGTCCGCTTTGTCTCGATTTCCGAGGCGCAGCGCGGCCAGGCGCGGCTGAAGCTCGAAAACCAGCGCCTCGGCGCCGAATACGAGACGCTGATCGGCCTGATGGACGCCATCGACATGCCGTTCTGGATGCGCGATGCCGATAACCGCCTGAAATGGGTCAACAAGGCCTTCGCCAAGGCCGTCGAGGCGGTGGATTCGTCCGCCGCCATCCGCGACGGCAAGGAATTCCTCGGCACGCAGTCGCGCGAGGCGATCGCCCAGCAGCACCAGACGCGGCCCCTGTTCCAGCAGACGCTTTCGACCGTCATCGACGGCGACCGCAAGATGTTTGCCGTTACCGACCTCGTCGGCAAGGAAGGCTCGGCCGGCATCGCCGCCGACATGAGCGCGGCCGACGCCATTCGCGAGGAATACAGCCAGGTCGTGCGAAGCCACGCCGACACGCTCGACCAGGTTGCCACCGCCGTCGCCACCTTCGACGCCGGACAGAAGCTGCGCTTCTACAACAACGCCTTCCAGAAGCTATGGGATCTCGACGCCGGCTACATCTCGAGCGCGCCCGACAATGCGCTGCTGCTCGACCGCCTGCGCAGCGAGCGCAAGCTGCCCGAGCAGCAGGAATGGCGCCGCTGGAAGGAGAACCTGCTGTCGGCCTATCGTGCCGTCGATCCGCAGGAGCATCTCTGGCACCTGCCCGACGGCCGCACCATCCGTGTGGTTGCCAATCCGCAGCCCAAGGGCGGCGTCACCTGGGTGTTCGAGAACCTGACCGAAAGGATCGATCTCGAAAGCCGCTACACGACAGCCGTGCGTGTGCAGGGTGAAACCCTCGACAACCTGGCCGAAGGCGTCGTCGTCTTCGGGCCTGATGGTCGTATCCGCCTGTTCAATCCCGCTTTCGGCCTGCTCTGGGGCGTCTCGCCTGAAGCGCTGCGGCAGAGCACGCATATCTCGGCCATCCGCGCCGAATGCGATACCCGTGCCGATAACAGCCCGTGGGGCGATTTCGTCTCCGCCGTCACCGGCTTTGACGAGCGCAGCGACCGTCACGGCCAGACCGAGCTCAAGAACGGCTCGGTGCTGCAGCATGCCGTCATCCACCTGCCCAACGGCCAGGTGATGCTGACCTTCGTCGACGTCACCGACAGCGTCAATGTCGAGCGCGCGCTGAAGGACAAGAACGAGGCGCTGCAACGCGCCGACCAGATCAAGAACGAGTTCGTCCAGCACGTGTCCTACGAGCTGCGTTCGCCGCTGACCAACATCATCGGCTTTACCGAGCTGTTGTCGCTGCCCGGCACCGGGCCGCTGTCGCCGCGCCAGCGCGAATATGTCGAGCATATAGGGTCGTCGTCTGGCGTGCTGTTGACCATCGTCAACGACATCCTCGACCTTGCCACCGTCGACGCCGGCATCATGCAGCTCGACATCTCCGAGGTGCATGTCCACCGCGCCATCGAGGCCGCCGCCGAGCTGGTTGCCGACCGGCTGGAGGAGCACTCCATCAAGCTCGCCATCGAGGTCAAGAGCGCGCCCAAGAGCTTCAACGGCGACGAAACCCGCGTGCGCCAGATCCTCTACAATCTGCTCAGCAACGCGGTGAATTATGCGCCGGCTGCGAGCACCATCACGCTTGCCTGCCGCCAGCGCGCCGAGGGCATTGAATTCTCCGTCCATGATGACGGCCCGGGCGTGCCTCCCGAAGTGCTCGACACCATGTTCCAGCGCTTCGAATCCCGCGTCAACGGCGGCCGCAAGCGCGGCGCCGGCCTCGGCTTGTCGATCGTCAAGAGTTTCGTCGAGCTGCATGGCGGCACTGTCCGCATCGACAGCGGCAAGGATCTTGGCACCACGGTCATCTGCCTGTTCCCAGACGTGCCTGCCGGCGTCCGGGTCGCGGCGGAGTAGCACGTTTGACGACGGCCAGATCGCTGGAACGATTCCTGCCCGACGAGGCCGCCACCACGCAGCTGGGCGAGGACCTTGCCATGGCCGTGCGGCCAGGCGATGTGTTCCTGCTCGATGGCGACCTTGGCGCCGGCAAATCGACTCTGGCGCGCGGCCTGATCCGCGCCCTGGTCGGTGATCCCGTGCATGAGGTGCCGAGCCCGACTTTCACGTTGGTTCAGAGCTACGACACGCCAGTCCCTGTCCATCACTTCGACCTCTATCGCCTGTCGTCGTCGGAAGAGCTGGAAGAGCTTGGTTTTGACGAGGCGGTGAACTCGGGCGTGGCGCTGGTCGAATGGCCGGAGCGCGCCACTGATGCCATGCCGGCAACCAGCCTGCGCATCGCGTTCCAGCATGAAGGCGATGGCCGTCGCATCACGATTACAGGCGATGGCCCGGCCCTCGACCGCATTGGCCGTTCGCTCGCCATGCGCGACTTCCTCGTGGCTTCAGCCTGGGGCGACGCCCATCGCACCCGTTTCATCGGCGACGCTTCGGCGCGGTCCTATGAGACGGTGACGCTGGAAGGCCATGCGCCGCTGGTGCTGATGAACTCGCCGCGCCTGGTGCTCGGCCCGCCTGTCCACGACGGCAAGCCCTATGCCGAGATTGCGCACACCGCCCAGACCGTCGCTGCCTTCGCCGCCATCGACAGGGCTTTGGCAGCGGGTGGCGTCACCGTGCCCGGCATAGTCGCCCAGGACCTCGACCAGGGCTTCCTGTTGCTCGAACATCTCGGCTCAGGCGCTTTCCTCGATCCCGCGGGCAAGCCTTTCGCCGAGCGCTACGCCGCAGCGGCCGAACTGCTGGCGATGATTCACGGGAAACACTGGGGTGACCGGCTCGAGGCAGCATCAGGCGTGATCCACCAAGTGCCGCCCTTCGATCGCGATGCGCTGATGATCGAGGTCGACCTCCTGCCTGCCTGGTACGTGCCGGCAGTCACTGGCGCGCCGGCCTCGGATGCGCTGCGCGACGGTTACCATGCCGCCTGGAACGCCGTCTTCGACCGCCTTGCCGACAAGCAGTATGGTCTGGTGCTTCGCGACTATCATTCGCCCAACATCATCTGGCGCGGTGATCGCCAGGGCCACGACCGGCTCGGCATCGTCGACTTCCAGGACGCGCTGATCGGCCCGGTCGCCTATGACGTCGCCTCACTCGCCATGGATGCGCGGGTGACCCTGTCGCCCGACATCGAGCGCAGCACCGTCGATGCCTATGTCGCCGCTCGTTATGCCGCAGGCAGCTTCGACGAGGCGGCGTTCCGCGAGGCCTACGCCATCATGGCAGCACAGCGGAACTCGAAGATCCTCGGCATTTTCGTCCGCCTCGACCGGCGCGATGGCAAGCCGCAATATCTCAGGCACCTGCCGCGCATCAGGGACTATCTGCACCGCGCGCTCTCTCACCCGGCACTCGCGGAACTGCGCGACTTCTACCGCGACAACCGCCTGCTCGAGGAGTTCTGACGGTGAGCGGAGCATCCACCATTCCTTCCGTCGCCATGGTTCTCGCCGCCGGCCTGGGCAAGCGCATGCGGCCGATCACCGACACGATCCCCAAGCCGCTGGTGCGCATATCGGGCAAGACCCTGCTCGACTGGGGCCTCGACAGCCTCGCCGAGGCGGGCGTCGAACGGGCCGTGATCAACGTCCACTATTTGCCCGACCAGATCGTCGAGCACGTGGCTTCCCGCCAGGCGCCGCGCATCGAAATCTCCGACGAACGCGACGGGCTGCTCGATTCCGCCGGCGGAATCGTCAGGGCGCTGCCCCTGCTTGGTGCGGCGCCGTTCTACATCGTCAACGCCGATACCTTCTGGATCGACGAGGGCGTGCCCAACCTGACCCGCCTCGCCCTTGCCTGGGATGCCGGGCGCATGGATATTCTCCTGATGCTGGCGGACCTCGAACAGGCGACCGGACACTCCGGTTGCACCGATTTTCTCGTCGCCTCGGACGGGACGTTGAGCCGTGCCAAGGGCGCACCCGAAGGGCTGATCTATGCCGGGGCGGCGATCGTCCACCCGCGCCTGTTCGACGAAGCCACCGAGACCCCGCACTCGCTTAACCGCTACTTCGACGAAGCCATCACGACGGGCCGGCTCCATGGCATGCGCATGTCGGGCAGCTGGATCACTGTCGGCACGCCCGATGCTATCGCACCCGCCGAGGCTGCGGTGAAGAGGGCATCGGCGGAGGCGCAATGAGCGGCCGCGCGTCGCCACGTGTCTTTTCCATCCCGCCCGGCACCCCCTTCCTGCCGACGTTGGCGGCATCGCTGCTCGACGGCAGCCTGATCCCCGACTTCCGTTTCGACGGCGATCCGCTGGCCCTGGCCGACGTCACCATCTACGTGCCGACGCGCCGCGCCGCGCGCGCCCTGCGCGGCGTCTTTGTCGACGCCGGCGGCGGCAGTTCGGCGATCCTGCCGGTCATCAAGCCGCTGGGTGAGTTCGACGAGGACGAAGCTGCCTTCGAGGACGAGGGTGGCGGCGCGCTCGACCTCGCCCCGCCGGTTTCGGCCACCGACCGCCTGCTCCTGCTCGCGCCGCTGGTGCGCGCCTGGAAGCGCCGCCTGCCCGCCCACGTCGCCGCCCTGTTCGAGGAGGAGATCGTCGTGCCAGCCTCGGCAGCGGACGCTATCTGGCTGGCGCGCGACCTGGCCGGACTGATGGACGAAATCGAGACCGAAGGCTCCGACTGGTCGCGGCTTGCCGGCCTGGTGACGGGCGAGCTGTCGGGTTGGTGGCAGGTGACGCTCGACTTCCTCTCCATCGTCACCAGCGCCTGGCCGGAAATGCTGAAGGAGCGCGGCCAGTCCAACCCCGCCGCCCACCGCAGCGCCCTGATCCGCCTTGAAGCCGAGCGGCTGAAACGCAACCCGCCGGCCGGACCGGTCATCGCGGCGGGTTCCACCGGCTCGATCCCTGCTACCGCCGAGCTCCTCGCCGCCATCTCGCGCCTGCCGCGCGGCGCAGTCGTCCTTCCGGGACTGGACGCCACGCTCGACCAGCGC
This sequence comes from Aminobacter sp. LjRoot7, assembly GCF_964252895.1. Classification (NCBI taxonomy): domain Bacteria; kingdom Pseudomonadati; phylum Pseudomonadota; class Alphaproteobacteria; order Hyphomicrobiales; family Phyllobacteriaceae; genus Aminobacter; species Aminobacter sp. LjRoot7. The sequence goes on along the minus strand of NZ_CAXUPX020000008.1, from coordinate 165,162 downwards.
GCCTATGAGACGATCACCGAGATCGGTGCCAGGGCCTCGGTGCTCGGTCATCCCCAGTACGGCCTCGCCAAGCTGATCGGCAAGATCGGCATCCTGCGCGACGACGTTGACGAGCTGGGCGCACCAACCCGCGCCATGGCCCGCCGTGCCGCCATCGTCGGCGAAGCGCTGCGGCCGGCCGAGACCACCGACGCCTGGGCTGAAAAGCGTGGCGACGTCGATGACGCCGAGATTGCGGACGCCTTCGCTGGTGTCACGCTTCTCGAAGCAGCCCATGAGCGCGACGAGGCGGCGGCGATCGCCATTGCGCTTCGCCAGGCGGTGGCCCAGCCTGGCCATCGCGCGGCACTGGTCACCAGCGACCGCAACCTTGCCCGCCGCGTCGCCTCCGAGCTTCGCCGCTTCGGCATCCAGGCCGACGATTCCGGTGGTTTGCCTCTGGCCAACACGCCGCCGGCGGCACTTCTGCGCACAATGCTCGCTGCCGCCTTCCGCCCGGGCGATCCCGTGGCTGTGCTGTCGCTGCTCAAGCATCCGCTGCTGCGCCTTGGCCGCGAGCGTTCGGCGGTCCGCCGCGCCGCCGAGACCATCGAACTCGTCGTGCTGCGCGGCGGTGTCGGCCGGCCAGATATTGCCGGGCTCGCCGAGGATTTCGAAGCGCGCCTTACCGGCATTGGCGATGCCTCGCGCAAGCCCTTCTGGTTCGACCGCATCAGCGTACGCCGCATCGAGGAAGCCCGCGACGTCGCCAACAGGCTGGTCTCCGGCCTGGCGCCGCTGTTTGCCTTCCGCGGCGACGCGCAGGTCGAGCTGGCAGCGATCGTCAGGGCTACAGTCGAGGCACTGGAAAATTTCGCGCGCGACGAGCATGGCGGCCTGGGCACGCTCTATGACGGCGATGCCGGCGCCAAGCTCGCCGAGGCGCTGCGTTCGCTTGTTGCCGCGCAGGCGTCGTTCAGCTTCGCCGCCGACGAGTGGCCTGACGTCATGGATGCGCTGGTGGCGCCCGAGGCGGTCAAGCCGGCGCAAGGTGCCGACCGCGCCATTGCCATATGGGGCGCGCTCGAAGCCCGCCTGCAGACCGTCGACACGTTGGTCATCGGCGCCCTCAACGAAGGCAGCTGGCCGCGCAAGGCCGAGGCCGACCGCTTCATGTCACGTGTCATGAAGACCGGCATCGACCTTGAGCCGCCGGAACGCCGCATCGGCCTTGCCGCCCATGATTTCCAGATGGCGATGGGCGCGAAGAATGTGGTCTTGTCGCGCTCCGCCCGCTCGGGCGATGCGCCCGCCGTGCCGTCGCGCTGGCTGCAGCGCCTGCTCACCTATCTCGGCCCCGACCATGCGGCGGTGCTGCGAAAACGCGGCGAAAGCCTGCTTCATTGGGCACGCCAGCTCGATGCCGGCCAAAAAACCGATTTCGCATCGCGTCCCGAGCCCAGGCCGCCGGTGGAGGTCAGGCCGCGCCGCTTCAGCATCACCGAGATCGAGACGCTGCGCCGCGACCCTTACGCCGTCTATGCCAGGCGCATCCTCGGCCTGTCGGCGATCGACCCGCTGGTGCGCGATCCAGGTGCCGCCGAGCGGGGCACGCTGTTCCACGACATCCTGCATCTGTTTTCCGCGACCATCGTCGATCCGCGTGCTCCCAATGCGTTCGACGCGCTGATCGCCGCCGGCCGCCATTGCTTCGCCGAAGCGGCCCTGCCCGCCGACGTCGAGGCTGTCTGGTGGCCGCGCTTCGAGCGGCTGGCGGTCAACATCATTGAATGGGAACGCAGCCGCGCCGATGCGGTGGCCTCGCGCCACGCCGAGGAAGGCGCTTCAGCCGTCGAGGTCGGACTCAGTGGCGCGACGCTGTCGGGCCGCGCCGACCGCGTCGACCTGCTCGCTGGCGGCATGGCTGACATTCTCGACTACAAGACCGGCTCGTCACCATCCAAGGCGCAGGCGCACACGCTGATCTCGCCGCAGCTGGCGCTCGAAGGCGCGCTATTGCGGCGTGGCGCCTTTCGGGAGCTTGGCAAGCGCGAGCCCTCGCAGCTCGCCTTCGTCAGGCTGAAGCCGAATGGCGAGGTGTTCGAGGAATCCATCCTCGAGCACAACCGCAAGCCCAAATCGGCCATAGAACTGTCGGAAGAGGCCTGGGAGCGGCTGGAGCAACTCCTGCTGCACTACAACGACCCGACGACAGGTTATCTCTCTCGCGCCCTGCCCTTCCGCGAAGGCGAGACCGACGGCGACTACGACCATCTCGCCCGCGTGCTCGAATGGTCGGCCGGCGGTGACGGCGGCGCGGAGGGCGAGGAATGAAGAAGAAGTTCTTCGTCCCCACCGAGACCGCCGAACGCCAGGCGCGCGCCTCCGATCCCGCCAATTCCGTCTGGGTGTCGGCCAATGCCGGCTCGGGCAAGACGCACGTGCTGTCGCAGCGCGTGATGCGGCTTTTGCTGCGCGGCACCGACCCGTCCAAGATCCTCTGCCTGACCTATACCCGCGCCGCCGCCGCCAACATGTCGAACCGCGTTTTCGCCAATTTGTCCGAGTGGACAATGCTGCCGGATGCGGAACTGGCCGAGCGGATCACCGCCCTCGATAGCGCGCGCCCTGATGCGGCCAAGCTGCGGCGTGCCCGCCGGCTGTTCGCCGAGGCGCTGGAAACGCCGGGCGGATTGAAGATCCAGACCATCCACGCCTTCTGCGAGTCGGTGCTTCACCAGTTCCCGCTCGAGGCCAACATCGCCGCCCATTTCGAGATGCTCGACAGCCAGATGGAGGCAACTTTGTTCGCCACCGCGCGGCGCGACATGGTCACCGGCGCTGGCGAGCACAATCCGGAGCTGGCCGAGGCCTTTGCTAAGGTGCTGGAGCGTGGCGGCGAGGCCGGGCTCGATGCGCTGCTGGCCGAGATCGTGCGCAAGCGCGATGGGCTGCGCGCCTTCATCGCCCAGATCCAGGACTTTTCCTGGCCGTTCGGCGCGCTCTACGAGGAGTTCCGCTTTTCGCCTGACGACAGCGCCGAAGCCATCGCCGCGTCGATCTGGCCGCTGCCTAGTTTCGAGCCGGCCTTCTTCAATGCCTTCGCTGCGGCAGCCGAAGTCACCGACGCGCGCAGCGTGCTCAACAACATCCTGCCCTATGCCCGCCTCGCTTATGCCGAAGCCGACCCGATCCGTCGGCTGTCGCTTCTGACGGACGCCTTCCTCAAGGCCGATGGCGATCCTTACAATCCATCGAGTGCCTTCAAGAAGGCGCTGCTCGACCGGTTGCCCGATCTTCCCGAGCGTTATGCGGCCACCGCAGCGGCCATCACCGAGGCCGCCGATCGGCTCGCCCATTTCCGCATGCTGGAGGCAACGCAGGCAGCGCTGACCATCGCCGACTGGCTGATCGCCCGCTACGAGCGGCTGAAGACCGGCCGTGGCTTCCTCGACTTCAACGACCTGATTACCCGCACCGTTAACCTGCTGGCGCGCCCCGATGCCGGGCCTTGGGTGCAGTACAAGCTCGACAAGGGCATCGACCACATCCTGCTCGACGAGGCACAGGACACCAGCCCCGACCAGTGGGAAGTGGTGAAGCGGCTGGCGGAAGAGTTCTTCTCCGGCTTCAGCGCCCGCGACAATGTCCACCGCACGGTCTTTGCCGTCGGCGACGAAAAGCAGTCGATCTATTCGTTCCAGGGCGCAGCACCCGAATCCTTCGACAACTCCAAGCATGAATTCGCCGGCCGCATCCGCGATGCCGATGCACGTTTCGAGGATGTCACGCTGACCTGGTCGTTCCGCTCGACAGACGACGTGCTGTCGGCCGTCGACCGCGTCTTCGAGGATACCAGCGTCCGTCGCGGCGTCACCCGCGCGCCCGAGCCGCCGAGCCACAAGGCGATCCGCGCTGGTGCGGCAGGTTACGTCGAGGTCTGGCCCTCCGTCGGTGCCGACGCCGTCGACGAGCCCGACGACTGGCGCAAGCCTATCGACCATGCCCATGCGCCCGCAGTGGTCGTCGCCGAACAGGTTGCGGCGACGATCCGCAAATGGCTCGACGAGCGCGAGATTATCGAAGGCACGGGCAAGCGCCTGCGCGCCGGCGACGTCATGGTGCTGGTGCGCAAGCGCGACCGCTTCGTGCACGCCCTGTCGCGGGCGCTGAAGCGTCGCGACATTCCCGTCGCCGGCGCCGACAGGTTGAGCCTGCCCGGCCATATCGCGGTCAAGGACCTGATCGCGCTTGGGCGTTTCCTGATCCAGCCTGAGGACGACCTGTCGCTGGCCGCCGTGCTGCGCAGCCCGATCTTCGGCCTGTCGGAAGATGCGCTGTTTGTGCTCTCGGCCGATCGCGGCAAGGGAAGGTCACTGATCGCCTCGCTGCGCGACCATGCGGCGGGCGATGCCGCGTTCGCCGAGGTCGCGGCGACCCTCGAAGCCTGGTCGACCGAGGCTGCCTTCCGGCCGATCTTCGAGTTCTATTCCGGCGTGCTTTCGGGTGGTCCGAACCGCGACGGCGTGCGCCGGAGGATGATCTCGCGCCTCGGCCAGGAGGCCGGCGACATCCTCGACGAGTTCCTGAATTTCTGCCTGGCCGAGGAGCGGACCGGCCTGCCCGGTCTCGAATCCTTCCTGTCGACGCTCGAAAGCGCCGGTCCCGAGATCAAGCGCGAGATGGACCAGACGCGCGACGAGGTCCGCATCATGACCGTGCACGCGGCCAAGGGCCTGGAAGCTCCCGTCGTGTTCCTGGTCGACAGCGGCTCGGCGCCGTTCAGCGACCAGCATCTGCCGCGCCTGATGCCCTTCGTCCCCCGGGAGCGGCATTGGCAGGGCAAGGGATATCTCTGGCGCGCCGGGGCCGATGTCGCCAACGTCTTCTCCAAAGGTGCCAGCGCGCTGGCCCGCGATCTCGCCGACGACGAGTACCGGCGTCTGCTTTATGTCGGCATGACCCGCGCCGAGGACCGACTGGTCGTCTGCGGCTATCACGGCAAGCGCCAGCCCGGCCTCAATACCTGGCATTCGATCGTCAGCCGTGCGCTGTCGGTGGCGCCCGAGAGCGAGGAGCGCGGCCATCCCGTCACTACAGACAGGGTTGTCCACCGCTTCCGCGTCACACCATTGCCGGCAACTCCGCTGTCGGCGCCGGAACCGGCGGCCGGCGACAGGTCGCGTGTCGAACCCTTGCCGGACAGCCTCTATGCCGAGCCCCCGCCCTTCGAGGACCTGCCGCGGCCGCTGTCGCCGTCGGGTGCTTCGGCGCTGATCGAGGAGACGCAGGAAGTCGTCATCTCCGGTCGCTCGCCGGTGCTCGATGCTGAAGGCGAACCGGGTTTTGCCATCGCCCGCGGCTCGGCCCTGCATCGCCTGCTGCAGATGCTGCCGCGCCTTGACCCGGAAGCACGCCAGCCCGCCGCCGAGCGCTACCTCGCCCGTACAGGTCGGGGCTGGCCGGAGGCGGAGCGTGCCGGCGCGCTGGCCTCGGTCCTTGCCGTGCTTGGCGACCCGCGATTTTCGCCGCTGTTCTCGCCTTCCTCGCGCGCCGAAGTGTCGATCATGGGCAGCCTTGATGTCAGGGGAAAGCCGCGCTCGGTGTCTGGCAAGATCGACCGCCTGGCGGTCACCGACAGCGAGGTGTTGATCGTCGACTACAAGACCAACCGGCCGCCGCCCGCCTCCTTCGAGCAAGTGCCGAACGCCTATGTCGTGCAGCTTACGCTCTACCGGGCGCTGCTCCAGCCGCTCTATCCCGGCAAGGCGGTTTCGGCGGCACTGCTGTTCACCGACGCAGCGCGGCTGATCGCTGTACCGGCCGAGGCGATGGATGCCGCCCTTGTTCGACTCACCCAAGCGTGACACAACGGGTGCTTGACCAAGGGTCCGCGCACTACCACATATGGCGCGACAGACAACTCCAAGAGGATCGCATCATGGCCACCGTCAAGATCGACAACAGCAATTTCAAGTCCGGCGTGCTCGAGGCCAAAGAGCCTGTCGTCGTCGATTTCTGGGCTGAATGGTGCGGCCCCTGCAAGATGATCGGCCCGTCGCTCGAAGAGATTTCCAACGAGCTCGCCGGCAAGGTCAAGATCACCAAGGTCAACATCGACGAGAACCCTGAGATCGCCGCCCAGTTCGGCGTGCGCTCGATCCCGACGCTGATGATCTTCAAGGACGGCGAAGTCGCCGACATCAAGGTCGGCGCGCTGCCCAAGACGGCACTGTCGCACTGGATCAGCGGCAACGTTTGATCGCTCGTATCATCCAACTGAAAAAGCCCGGCTTTGGCCGGGCTTTTTTGTATCCGAGATTCTGTTGGCCTCAGGTCGGCGGCGTGCCGTTTGCCGCCAGCACCTCGCCCACCAGATAGAGCGAGCCGCCGATCAGGATGCGCGGCGCCGGCTCGTTCTCGTCCCAGGTATCGCGCAAGAGCATCAGCGCGTTGGCAACCGAGCTCACCGGCTCGGCCGACAGCCCGGCCTCGGTGGCGCGCACCGCCAGCTCCTCGTTGGGAACGCCGGCATCGCTCATCGTCACCGGTACGGTGTAGACATGGCGCGCCATGCCATGGAACGGCTTGAAGTAGCCGGTCTGGTCCTTGGTGTTGATCATGCCGGAGATCAGGAACAGCGGCCGCGGGAACTTCTCTTCCTGTTCGGTCAGCGCCTCGGCAATGACAGTGCCGGCGCCGGGATTGTGGCCGCCGTCGACCCAGACCTCGGCGCCCTTTGGCGCCAGCTCGCTCAGCGCGCCCTGCGGCAGGCGCTGCATCCGCCCGGGCCAGGTCACCGACGCCATCGCCTTGTCGGCGGCGCGTTCGTTGACCGGGAAACCGGCTGCCTTCACCGCGGCAATTGCCGCTGCGGCGTTGGCAAACTGGTGACGGCCAGGCAGGCGCGGCGGCATGAGGTCCATCAGGCCGGTCTGGTCCTGGTATATCATGCGGCCGTTTTCCTCGAAGGCGACGAAATCCTGGCCATAGACCTCGAGCGGGCAATTCAGCCGCTCGGCGGTGTCGATCAGCACCTGCTGCGCTGCCTCGGTTTCCTGCGCGCCGACGACGACTGGGCAGCCGCGCTTGATGATGCCGGCCTTCTCGGCGGCGATCAGCTCGACCTTGTCGCCGAGATAGGCTTCATGGTCCATCGACACCGGCATGATCACCGACACGGCCGAGCGCTTGATGACATTGGTGGCGTCGAAACGTCCGCCGAGGCCAACCTCGATGATGCAGGCGTCGGCCGGATGCTCGGCAAACAGCACGAATGTGACTGCGGTGAGGATCTCGAAGACGGTGATCTTCTCGCCGCGATTGGCTTCGCCGACGCGGCGCACGGCGTCCGCCAGCGCGTCGTCGGCCACAAGCTTGCCGCCACCCGGTGCTGCAAGGCGATAGCGCTCATGCCAGTTCACCAGATGCGGCGAGGTATGGACATGGACCAGCAGGCCCTGGGCTTCCAACAGTGCGCGCGAGAATGCGGCACAAGAACCCTTGCCGTTGGTGCCGGCGATGTGGATCACCGGCGGCATGTGGTCCTGCGGATTGCCCAGCCTTTCGAGCAGGCGCGTGATGCGGTCGAGCGAAAGGTCGAAGCCCTTCGGATGGAGCGCCAACAGGCGCTCGATTTCGAGATCGGCTTCGAGCGTGGTCATGGCATTCCCCCGGGCGCTACGCTGCTGCGGTCAGATCAGGCTTGCGGGCGGCGTTCCGGCACAGGCACGACGGGCGGCAGGATCTCGGCCTCGACAGCCTTGGCCGCCACCGGCGCCTTGGTCAGGATCTTGAGCAGGTTGGCAACCGTCGACTTCATTTCGAGACGCGACACCACCATGTCGACCATGCCGTGGTCCATCAGGTATTCGGAGCGCTGGAAGCCTTCCGGCAGCTTTTCGCGGATCGTCTGCTCGATGACGCGCGGGCCGGCAAAGCCGATCAGCGCGCCTGGCTCGGCGATGTGGACGTCGCCCAGCATCGCATAGGAGGCGGTGACGCCGCCGGTCGTCGGGTTGGTCAGCACCACGATGTAGGGCAGGCCTGCTTCCTTCAGACGATCGACGGCGACCGTCGTGCGGGGCAGTTGCATGAGGGACAAGATGCCCTCCTGCATGCGCGCGCCGCCGGAAGCGGCGAACAGGATCAGCGGGCGCTTCTTCTCAAGCGCAACCTCGAAGGCGCGGATGATGGCGTCGCCGGCAGCCATGCCGAGCGAACCGCCCATGAAGGCGAAGTCCTGCACGGTGACGACGACGGGCAGGCCTTCGATCTTGCCGGTACCCGACAGGATCGCGTCGTCCATGCCGGTCTTGGTCTTGGCGTCCTTCAGGCGGTCGACGTAGCGCTTCTCGTCGCGGAACTTCAGCGGGTCGGTGACGACCTTGGGGTTCTCGATGGCCTCATAGCGGCCGTCGTCGAAGAAGAAGCGCAGCCGCTCCTTCGCCGAAATCTTCATGTGGTGGCCCGAGGACGGGATGACGTACTGGTTTTCCTCGAGGTCCTTGTGGAACACCATCTCGCCGCTCTCGGGATCCTTGATCCAGAGATTGTCGGGCATTTCCCGGCGGCCAAGCATCGAGTTGATCTTGGGGCGGACGTAATTGGTAATCCAGTTCATGGCAGTGGTCCTCTTCGAGCCCAGGACATGGGGTATTTATTGGGCGGGAGCAAGGCGTGCGGCGCGAACGCCTTGGGACAAGCCGGTGACCAGCGTTGCCACGGCCTCGGCCGGGTCGGCGGTCTTTTCGCCCTTCGGTCCAATGACATTGGCCACCGCATTGACGATTGCCGTGCCGACAACCACGCCGTCGGCGGAGGCGCCGATGGTGCGCGCCTGCTCGGCGGTCTTGACGCCGAAGCCGACGCAGACAGGCAGGTCGGTGTGTGCCTTGATGCGGTTGACCGCCTCGGCGACCTTCGAGGTGTCGGCCAGCGCCGAGCCGGTGATGCCGGTCATTGACACATAATAGACGAATCCGGAGGTGTTCTCGAGCACCTTGGGCAGGCGCTTGTCGTCGGTCGTCGGCGTTGCCAGGCGGATGAAGTTGATGCCGGCCTTCAGCGCTGGGATGCACAGCTCGGCATCCATCTCCGGCGGCAGGTCGACGACGATCAGGCCATCGATGCCGGAGGCGACTGCCTCCTCGAGGAAGCGGTCGACGCCATAGATGTAGATCGGGTTGTAGTAGCCCATCATCACGATCGGCGTGTCGTTGTCGTCCTTGCGGAACTCGCGCGCCATCTGAAGCGTCTTGGCCAGCGTCTGGCCCGCCTTCAGCGCGCGCAGGCCGGCGGCCTGGATCGCCGGGCCGTCGGCCATCGGATCGGAAAATGGCATGCCGAGCTCGATGATGTCGCTACCCGCCTTGGGCAGCGCCTTCATGATCGACAGCGACGTCTCGTAGTCGGGGTCGCCGCCCATGAAATAGGTCACCAGCGCCGGGCGTCCCTCGGCCTTCAGCTTCGCCATGCGGCGGTCGATGCGGGTGGTCGTCATGATCAGATCTCCATGCCCAGCATCTTGGCCACCGTATGCACGTCCTTGTCGCCGCGGCCGGACAGGTTGACGATCATCACCTTGTCCTTGCCCATCGTTGGCGCGACCTTGACCGCATGCGCGATCGCATGGGCGGATTCGAGCGCCGGGATGATGCCTTCCACCTTGGTGGTCAGCTGGAACGCGTCGAGGGCCTCGTCGTCGAGGATCGGAACATAATCGACGCGGCCGCTGTCGCGCAGCCAGCTATGCTCGGGGCCGACGCCGGGATAGTCGAGACCGGCCGAGATCGAGTGGCCGTCGAGGATCTGGCCGTCGTCGTTCTGCAAAAGATAGGTGCGGTTGCCATGCAGCACGCCCGGCTTGCCGGCGCTCATCGAGGCGCAGTGCTCGATGCCGTCGAGGCCGCGTCCGCCGGCTTCGATGCCGACGATCTTGACGCTGCGGTCGTCGAGGAACGGATGGAACAGGCCGATCGCATTCGAGCCGCCGCCGACAGCGGCGACGATCATGTCGGGCAGGCGGCCTTCCTGTTCGAGGATCTGGGCGCGTGCCTCGGTGCCGATCACCGACTGGAAGTCGCGCACCAGTTCCGGATAGGGGTGCGGGCCGGCAGCCGTGCCGATCAGGTAATAGGTGTCGTGCACGTTGGTGACCCAGTCGCGCAGCGCCTCGTTCATCGCGTCCTTCAGCGTGCCGTGGCCGGCGCTGACCGGGCGCACTTCGGCACCGAGCAGCTTCATACGGAACACGTTCGGCTTCTGCCGCTCGACGTCGGTGGCGCCCATGTAGACGAAGCACGGGAAACCGAAGCGCGCGGCAACGGTGGCGGATGCCACGCCGTGCTGGCCAGCACCCGTCTCGGCGATGATGCGGGTCTTGCCCATGCGCTTGGCGAGCAGGATCTGGCCGAGGCAGTTGTTGATCTTGTGCGAGCCGGTGTGGTTCAGGTCCTCGCGCTTGAAATAGATCTTGGCGCCGCCGAGATGGCGGGTCAGGCCTTCGGCGTAATAGAGCTTCGACGGCCGGCCGGCGTAGTAGGTCGACAGCTCGTTGAGCTCCGCCTTGAAGGCCGGGTCATTCTTGGCCTCGTCCCAGTGGCGCTGCAGCTCAAGGATCAGCGGCATCAACGTCTCGGCGACGAAGCGTCCGCCAAAGATGCCGAACATGCCCTGTTCGTCGGGACCGGTACGGAAGGAATTGGGCTCTGCCGGCTGGTTCAAGGCCGATCTCCTTGCGGCTGGAGGCTCACTCAGGCGGCGCTGTCTTCGCGCGCGGCCCGGACGGCCCTGAAGAAATTGTCGATCAGCGCCGCATCCTTGACGCCGGGTGCGCTTTCCACGCCCGATGAGATGTCGATGCCGGGCGGGTTTGCGAGCCTGAGGGCGTCGCCGATATTGGCGGCGTTCAAGCCACCGGAAAGCATGTATTCGACGGAGGCGTCAAGGCCCGCGAGCAACCGCCAGTCGAAGGAAACGCCATTGCCGCCGGGCAATTCGGACCCTGCGGGCGGCTTGGCGTCGAAAAGCAGGCGGTCGGCGACCCCCGCATAGGGCACGATGGCGTCGAAATCCCGGGCCTCGCGAATGGAAAAGGCCTTCATCACGGGCAGGCCGTGGCGCACCTTCACCTCGGCGACGCGCTCGGGCGTTTCCTTGCCGTGCAGCTGCAGCATATCGGGCTTCACTTCAGCCACGATCGCATCGAGAAAGGCGTCGTCGGCATCGACGGTGACGGCTACTGCCTCCGCACGGCCCTTCGCGGCCTGGCGTAACTGCCCGGCGAGTGCGGGCGACACGTTGCGCGGGCTCTTGGCAAAGAAGATAAACCCGACATGGCTCGCACCATTGCCTAGCGCGGCTTCAAAGGTTTCGGCGGTGCTGAGGCCGCAGATCTTGATGTCGAGTGCCATGGGCCGGAATTGACACGAAAAGGCGGCGAAGTCGAGAACAGCTTGCGAAAGGCAAGCGTCAGCCAGCGACGCACCGCGCCGGGGAATGCTGAAATGGCCTTGCGGCGCTCATATGCGGCGATCGCCCGGAAGCGGTCGTAGTCAATCGGCTCGCGCGATGAAGGACTGAATGCTGGCGGTTGTCGGTCGGGCTGCATGGCAGGTCCCTCGGTGAAGACATGCCGAGGAACTATCATTTCCCTCACTGCCAATAATCAGCTAGATTGCCCATTCATTCATGAACTGAGATCACGAATATGGCATCCTCGGATGACATGAAGGCCTTTGTGCGCGTCGTCGACCTAGGCTCTTTTGCAAAGGCGGCAGATGACCTGCGCGTCACCCCGTCGGCCCTGTCCAAGCTGGTGTCGCGGCTCGAGGACAGGCTGGGCGTCCGGCTTTTGACACGCACAACACGCCGGCTGGCGCTGACCTCGGAAGGAACCTTGTTCCTCGAGCGGGCACGCGAAGTTCTTGAACTCATCGACCTCGCCGAGGCCGACGTCGCGTCGGCGCGGGCGAAGCCCAAGGGCCTGCTGCGCGTCAATTCCAGCACCGGTTTCGCCCGGCAGACCCTGCTTCATGCGGTGCCGGAGTTCCTGCGACGCTACCCGGAGGTCTCAGTTGACCTGACCCTGATCGACCGCCTCATCGATCCTGTCGCCGAACAGGTCGATATCGTTCTCCGCGGCAGCCCGACGTCGGGTTCGGAGATGGTGTCGCGGCAGCTGGCCGAAGGCCGCCGCCTGATCTGCGCCGCGCCTTCCTATCTGGCCCGTGCAGGCACGCCGCGCTCGGCCGCCGAACTCGTCGGGCACAATTGCGTCCCGCTTTCGGGCCAGTCGGCGCCGACCACCTGGCCGCTGGCAAGCGGCGACAGCATCGTCCGCTTCCAGCCCTCGGGCAATTTCACCTGCGATAATGTCGGCATGCTGTTCGACCTCGCCGTCGAAGGCCACGGCATCGTCCGCCTTGCCGACTTCGTCCTCGGCCAGGCGGTGCGCGACGGGCGGCTGATCGAGATCCTCGCCGACATCAACCGCTCGGATACGATCTCGCTCTGGGCGCTGATGCCCAAGGGCCGCTTCCGCGTGCCGCGCGTGCAGGTGTTTCTCGATTTCATGGAGCAGTGGCTGAGGGCGTAGTTACCCTCCCCCTTGTGGGGAGGGTCGGCCTCATTCAAACACGATCGCCTGCAGTGCCCCGCCATTGCGCTTGAGCCAGGCCTTGCAGCGCTCGGTGTCGGGGCACAGCTCTTCGCACAGCTTCCAGAATTTCGGGCCGTGGTTCATCTCGCGGAGATGCGCGACCTCGTGGGCGACGAGGTAATTGATGACCGGTGTCGGCGCCATCATGATCCGCCACGAGAACGACAGCACGCCGTCGGAGGTGCAAGAGCCCCAGCGGCTCGTCGTGTCGCGGAAGCGGATCGCCTTGGCGCGGCGGCCGGCGGCCTCGCAGTGCCTGACGACCATCGCTTCGATGTCGCGTTTGGCCTCGCGCTTGAGGAAGTCGGCGATGCGGCGCGGCAGGTGCATCCGGTCGCCATGGACGACCAGCGTCGGACCGCTGTCGTCCTGCGACTGGCGCACGGTGCCGCGCGTGCCGCCTTCATGGACGATGAGATGCGGCACGCCGCGGATCGGGATCTTGATGCCGGGGCGCACCTGCGGCCGGTCGGGCACCTTGGCGAGGCGCTGTTCCAGCCAGCCCTGGTGGCGGTCGAGAAAGCGGTCGACTTCGCCCTGGCGCAGGCCGGGCGGCACGGTGATGCGCAGGCCGCGGCCGCCGGCGTCGATGCGCAGCGTCAGCCGGCGCGCCCGGTCGTTCTCGACGATCCTGAGCGGCAACGTGCGGCCGGCCACGACATGGTCCCGTTCCAGGACGGGTGTCGGCGCCGGCTTGGTCAGCTTGCGGAAGAAGCCAAAGGACATGGTGCGAGACTAGATGATTCGAGTGACATCGGCGCAATAGAAACGGCGCCGCGTTCACGGCGCCGTTGGCATTCAGCAGTTTGGGCTGGCCTTAGTCGTCAAGCAGGCCCGACTTGCCGCCCTTCTTGGGCGTGACGGTGGGGGCCGTTGGCTTGTTGCGGTTGGCCATGAAGCGGTCGAAGTCGTCCTGGTCCTTGGCCCGGCGCAGTTCGCGGGCATAGGAGTCGAATTCGTCGCGCATCTCGTCGAGCTTGCGACGCTCTTCGTTCAGGCGCTCGAGTTCCTTCTCGCGCCAGTCGTCGAAAGCGACGTTGCCGGTATGGGCGCTGGCCCGGTACGAAGCCTTGCGGCAGCCGGCGAAGATGCCGTCGGTCGCACGGTTGACGTCGCGCTTGAAACCGTCAAGCCGGTCGCCCCAGATGATGTAGGCAAGCATGGCGAGGCCGAGCGGCCAGAACACCATGAAGCCGATCACCATCAACGCGATGGTTGCCGGCGTCCAAGCCGGACGGATCAGTGCAGTCGTGTTCATAGTAGATTGCCGTTCCTTTGTTCGAGGCAGCAGGGAAAAATGCTGCTCATATCGACATGGGAAAGCAAAAATGGCGATTCAAGACGGTGCCGGCCAAAACCGGACAAGACCTTGTCAAACCTAGCCTTTTTTGAAGTTCTCGAGCACCAGTACGACAACCCCCGCGACCAGCCCCCAGAAGGCCGAGCCGACGCCGAGCAAAGTCAGCCCCGAGGCGGTGACCACGAAGGCGATCGTCGCCGCCATGCGGTGGTGGTCGTCCTTGAGCGCGATGGCGAGGGCGTTGGCCAGCGACGACACCAGCCCCAACCCCGCCACCAGCACGATCAGGCTCGGCGGCAGCACGGCAAACACTGCCACCAGCGACGCGCCAAAGGCAGCGAAGACCAGATAGGCGAACGCATAGAACGGCCCGGTCTTCCAGCGCTCCTTCATATCAGGGTGCACGTCGGGACCGGTGCAGATCGCAGCCGAGATCGCGGCGAGATTGGTGGTCGAGGCACCGAACGGCGCTGATAGCACTGAAAACAGCCCGGTCACGCCGATCAGCGGGCCGGGCTCCGGGTTGTAACCAGCGGCGCGCAGCACGGCGAGGCCCGACAGGTTCTGCGAGGCCATGGTGACGAGATAGAGCGGCAACGCCAGGCCGATCGTGGCGGTCAGCGTGAACTCCGGCGCGATCAGTGTCAGCGTCGACAGTTCCGGCACGGGCAGGGTGCCGACACGGCCGGTCAGGAACGCAGCCAACCCGCCGCCAACCAGCACCACCAGCACCGACAGCGCCGGATTGTAGAGCCGAACCAGGAAGAATGCGCCGATCAACGGCAGGATCAGCCACGGGTCAGAGGGCACGGCCTTGGCCGCATTGATGGCGAAGGTGACGACGATGCCGGCCAGCATGCCCGAGGCGACCGAGGCCGGGATGCGCGAGATCAACTGCGTCAGCGGCTTGATCAGCCCGGTCAGCACCAAAAGCACGCCGGCAACCAGGAAGGCTCCGACCGCCTCGTTGATGGTAAAGCCGCTGCTCGCCGCGATCAGCGCCGCACCCGGCGTCGACCAGGCCGAGATAACAGGCATCTTCGTCTGCCACGACAGCCAGGCGGTCTCGAACGCCATGGCAAGGCAGATAGCGGTGACCCAGCTGGCGGTCTGGATATGCGTCGCGCCCACTGCGTCGGCGGCGGCAACGATGATGGCGAGCGTGCTGCCGAAGCCGACAATGGCCGCGACGAAGGCCGAGATCGGGATCGAGATGCGCATCGGCTCAGCCAGCCCGTGCGATGGTTTCGCCGACCGCCCGCGTCAGAAGATCGAGATCCTCCGGCCGCGACAGGCGGTGGTCGCCGTTCGGCACCAAGGACAGCGTCGCGTCGTCGGCGGGCAACAGGCTCATCAGCTTGAGCGCATGGCTGTGCGGCACGTCGGGGTCGGCAAGGCCCTGGATGATGTGGACGGGGCAATGCGTGTGGATCGGTCCGGTCATGACCAGATTGTTGCGGCCGTCCTCGATCAGGGCGCGGGTGTAGATGTAGGGCTCCGGCGAATATTCCGACGGCTCCTCGAAATAGCCCTTCTCGGCCAGGTCCTTGCGCTGGGCCTCGGTCAGCTCCGGCTCGATCAGCTCGGCGGTGAAGTCGGGCGCCGGCGCTAGCAGCACCAGCCCGGCGACGCGGTCGCCCTCGCCTGCCTTGTTGAGCTCGGCATTCATCCGGAGCGCGATCCAGGCGCCCATCGACGAGCCGACAAGCACTTGCGGTCCGGTGGTGACTTTGCGGAACACAGCGAGGCTCTCGGCCAACCATCTGGAGATCGTGCCGTCGGCGAATGCGCCGCCGCTCTCGCCATGGCCGGAATAGTCGTGGCGCAGGAAGGCGCGGCCCTCGCCCGCGGCCCATGCCGCCAGCGTCTCGGCCTTGGTGCCCAGCATGTCGGACTTGTAGCCGCCGAGCCAGACGACGCCGGGCGCAGCCCCATCCTGATGCCTGAAGGCAATGCGGGTGTTGTCGACCTCGATGAAGTCCGGCGCGCTTGCAGTCATGTCAAATCCCCTCGGCAGCGACTTGTGGCACAGCCGGCCTGATGCGGAAAGTGCCCCAAGAATCGTTCTATTGGGGCAGTTCGCATGCGCAGAAGCAGGTGATTTGTTGCGAGTGCTGTGTTATTGACTTCGCCCGCGCGCTACCCACATTGGCGCGTCAGACATTCAACAACGTCAATGGCTCGAGGAGACAACGACCATTCGCAGACCTTTTAAAGCAGCCGCGCCTACCAAGGACGGCCCGCGCTCCAACCGTGACATCCGGGTTCCCCGGGTCCAGCTGATCGACGTCGACGGTTCCAACCGTGGCGATGTTTCCATCAACGACGCACTCCTGGCCGCCGAAGAGGCAGGCCTCGATCTCGTAGAAATTTCCCCCAACGCCACGCCGCCCGTCGTCAAGATCCTTGACCTCGGCAAGCTGAAATACGCCAACCAGAAGAAGGCGGCTGAGGCGCGCAAGAACCAGAAGGTCATCGAGATCAAGGAGATCAAGATGCGCCCGAACATCGACAGCCACGACTACGAGACCAAGATGAAGGCGGTCCGCCGCTTCTTCGAGGAAGGCGACAAGGTCAAGCTGACGCTGCGTTTCCGTGGCCGCGAAATGGCGCATATGGAACTGGGCATGCAGCTCCTCAACAAGGTGCGCGAGGAAACCGCCACCATCGCCAAGGTCGAAGCCGAGCCCAAGCTCGAAGGCCGTCAGATGATGATGGTGCTCGCGCCACGCTGATGCCATCTTGCGCGCCCAGACGGACGCGCAATGCACCGATGCCCCGGCGTTCGCCGGGGCAATCCTTCCCGACAGAGGTGCCGAAAGGCTGACCTGCCCGCGCAGGGGCGGCTGGAGAGTTTGGCCGCCATGAGCAGCAACGACACGTCAGGCCTGGGCCGATACCAGAGCATGCGCCGGCTTGTGCTGGCCGTGCTGGTGGTTGCGATGTTCGCGGCCTTGCTGTTCGGCCAGTCGACCTTCCCGCCCGATACCACCGTCCACGAAGTCGTGGAGATGGTTGGCATCCTGCTGATCTTCCTCGGCATCGTCGGCCGTCTGTGGTGCACGCTCTATATCGGCGGGCGCAAATCGGGCGAGGTCGTCATTGGCGGCCCCTACTCGATCACCCGCAACCCGCTTTATGTCTTCTCGACGCTGGCTGCTGCCGGCGTCGGCGCGCAGATGGGCTCGATCGTCGCCACGGTCGGCTTTGCCGTGTTGTGCGCGGCAGCCTTCCACGTTGTCATCCTGCGCGAGGAACGGCACCTCGGCGAGCTGTTCGGTCGCGCATATCAGGCCTATGTGGCCCGGGTGCCGCGCTTCTTCCCGAAGCTCTCGCTTTATCAGGAAGGCGACACCGGCAGTTTCCGGCCAAAGCTTTTGCTCAACACCTTGCTCGACGGCCTGGTGTTCCTCGTCGCGCTGCCGGTTTTCGAGCTGATCGACCACGCCCAGGTCACGGGCGCACTTCCGGTGCTGTTCCGCATCCCCTGAGGCCGCGGAAACATTGCGGTTGCGGCTGTTTCAGGGTGTTGCGCTGCGTCAAACTTCCGCGTATATAGCCGCGTCCCAGAACCGCCCGGCAGGGCATGCCGTGGCGGTTTCATTTGCTTTTCGGGCTTTGGTCGGCCTGAAAACAACAACATGAAGGGATTTCGAAGCACTTTCGGGTGCTGCGCGATCCTGAAGAACGGAGTAGCAAAATGCCCAAGATGAAGACCAAATCGGCTGCCAAGAAGCGGTTCAAGGTTACCGCGACTGGCAAGGTCCTGGCGGCTGCCGCTGGCAAGCGCCATGGCATGATCAAGCGTTCCAACAAGTTCATTCGCGATGCTCGCGGCACGATGGTTCTGGCTGAACCGGATGCCAAGAAGGTCATCAAGAATTTTCTGCCGAACGGCCTCTGAGCCCGGCCTGGACAACGTTTAAGGAGATCATGACATGGCACGCGTCAAAAGGGGCGTAACCGCCCACGCCAAGCACAAGAAGGTTCTCGAGCAGGCCAAGGGTTTCTACGGCCGCCGCAAGAACACCATCCGCATTGCCAAGCAGGCGGTGGAAAAGTCGAAGCAGTACGCTTACCGCGACCGCAAGAACCGCAAGCGCAACTTCCGCGCCCTGTGGGTCCAGCGTATCAACGCCGCGGTCCGCGAGCACGGCCTGACATATGGCCGCTTCATCGACGGCCTGAACAAGGCCAACATCGAGATCGATCGCAAGATCCTCTCCGACATGGCCATCCATGAGCCGCAGGCATTCGCCGCACTCGTGGCCAAGGCCAAGGTTGCTCTTGAGTATCTCAAGAACACCACCCCGAATGCTTTTGAAAGCGCTGTAGCTTAACCAGCGCCTTCCCAAGCATCACAGACTTGATTTGGGGAACCCGCGCTGGCACGGCTGGCGCGGGTTTTTCTTTTGCAGCAACGAAGGGCCGTAGGGCCGCAACGGAACTGGACCATGAGCGATCTTGAAACTCTCGAACAATCGCTGCTGAGCGACATCGCTTCCGCCTCTGACGAGCAGGCGATCGAGGCGGTGCGCGTCGCCGCCCTCGGCAAGAAGGGCTCGGTCTCGGAGATGCTGAAGACCCTTGGCGCGATGAGCGCCGAAGAGCGCCAGACCAAGGGTCCGGCGATCAACGGTCTGAAGAACCGCGTCACCGATGCGCTCTCGGCCCGCAAGAGCGAACTGCGCGATGTCGCCATCACCGCTCGCCTCATCGCTGAAAAGGTTGACGTCACCTTGCCGGTGCGCCAGTCGCCGGCTGAACGCGGCCGCATCCACCCGATCAGCCAGGTCATCGACGAGATCGCTGCGATCTTCGGCGATCTCGGCTTCGCCATTGCCGAAGGTCCCGATGTCGAGACCGACCATTACAATTTCACCGCGTTGAACTTCCCCGTCGGCCACCCGGCGCGCGAGATGCATGATACCTTCTTCTTCCCGCCCGACCAGAATGGCGAGCGCAAGCTTCTGCGCACCCATACGTCGCCGGTGCAGATCCGCACCATGGAGACGCAGAAGCCGCCGATCCGCATCGTCATTCCCGGCAAGACCTATCGCCAGGATTCGGACGCCACGCACTCGCCGATGTTCCATCAGGTCGAGGGCCTGGTGATCGACAAGACCGCCAACATCGCCAACATGAAGTGGGTGCTGGAGGAGTTCTGCAAGGCGTTCTTCGAGGTACCCTCGGTTAAGATGCGCTTCCGCCCATCCTTCTTCCCGTTCACCGAGCCGAGCCTCGAGGTCGACATCCAGTGCGACCGTTCGCGGCCCGGTGAAGTGCGCTTCGGCGAAGGCAACGACTGGATGGAGATCCTCGGCTGCGGCATGGTTCACCCGAACGTTCTGCGCCATGGCGGTCTCGATCCGGATGAGTACCAGGGCTTCGCCTGGGGCATGGGCATCGACCGCATCGCCATGCTGAAATATGGCATGCCCGACCTGCGCGCCTTCTTCGACGCCGATGTCCGCTGGCTGCAGCACTATGGCTTCCGCCCGCTCGACATGCCGACGCTGTTTGGTGGCCTGAGCGCATGACCGAAGCTGCTGACCGATATGCCAATGCTGTGACCTTCGCTTTCGGCGACAGCCCGGAGCTCGCCGACGAGCTGTTGGCGCTGGTGCTGTCGGGCAAGAAGACCGCGACCTGCGGCGCCTTGCGCGACTACGGCGGCGACGAGCCGATGCCTGAGGTCGGCCGCAGGGATGTCGTGCTCGACGGCCAGGGCCGTCGCGCCGCGGTCATCGAAACCGTCGAGGCGATCCAGCGTCGCTTCGATGAGGTCGATGCCGAGTTTGCTGCTGCGGAAGGCGAGGGTGACCTGTCCTATGAATACTGGCGTGAGGCCCACGAGGCCTACTTCGCCCGCAATGGTGGCTTCTCGCCGGACATGATTTTGGTTTGTGAGCGGTTCCGCGTGGTGGAAGTGCTCGACCGCAACGACACGAAACGAGTGAACCCATGAAATTCACCCTCTCCTGGCTCAAGGACCATCTCGACACCGACGCTTCGCTCGAACAGATCGTCGAGCGGCTGACCTCGATCGGCCTCGAAGTCGAGTCCGTCGACGACAAGGCAGCCCTCAAGCCCTTCGTCATCGCCAAGGTGCTGACGGCAAGCCGGCATCCAGACGCCGACAAGCTGCAGGTGCTGACTGTCGACACCGGCGACGGCAAGCCCGTCCAGGTCGTCTGCGGCGCGCCCAATGCACGCGCCGGCCTTATCGGCGCCTTCGCCGCTCCCGGCGCCTACGTGCCCGGCATCGACGTGACGCTGTCGGTCGGCAAGATCCGCGGCGTCGAAAGCCACGGCATGATGTGCTCGGAGCGCGAGCTGCAGCTGTCTGACGAGCATAACGGCATCATCGACCTGCCGGCCGACGCACCCGTCGGCACGTCCTTCGCCGCATATGCCCATCTCGACGATCCCATGATCGAGATCAACCTGACGCCGAACCGCCCCGACGCAACCAGCGTCCACGGCATCGCTCGCGATCTCGCTGCTTCCGGCCTCGGCACGCTCAAGGGCGGCGCAGTTGCCCCGATTGCTGGCGAAGGCGAATGCCCGGTCAAGGTGACGATCGAGGCACCCGAGCTCTGCCCCGGCTTCGCGCTGCGTCTGGTGCGCGGCGTCAAGAACGGCCCCTCGCCCAAGTGGATGCAGCAGCGCCTGATGGCCATCGGCTTGCGCCCCATCAACGCGCTGGTCGACATCACCAACTACGTTACCTTCGACCATGGCCGCCCGCTGCACGTCTTCGATGCCAAGAAGGTTGCTGGCAATCTCGTCGTCCGCCGCGGCCGCGAAGGCGACAAGGTGCTGGCGCTCGACGGCCGCGAATATGCGCTGACTCCTGAGATGTGCGTCATCGCTGATGACAACGGCGTCGAATCCATCGCCGGCGTCATGGGCGGCGAGCATTCAGGCTGTGACGAGAACACGACTGACGTGCTGATCGAGTCCGCACTCTGGGCCCCGCTTAACGTTGCCCGCACCGGCCGCACGCTCGGCATCATCACCGATGCGCGCTACCGCTTCGAGCGTGGCGTCGACCCAGAATTCATGGTTCCGGGCGTCGAGCTGGCGACCAAGCTGGTGCTGGAGCTTTGCGGCGGCCAGCCGACAAAGACCGACGTCGTCGGCTACGCTGGCCACACCGCCAAGGTGGTTTCGCTGCCGCTGTCCGAGATCAAGCGCCTGACCGGCATCGAGGTGCCGAAGGCCGAGAGCCTGGATATCCTCACCCGCCTCGGCTTCGGCGTGAACGGCACTGGCGACGTCGTCGAGGTGTCAGTGCCGTCCTGGCGTCCCGACGTCGACGGCAAGGCCGACCTGGTCGAGGAGGTCATGCGCATCCACGGCGTCGACAACATCGCGCCGCAGCCGCTCGGCGCGCATGACGCGGTCAACGGCAAGATCCTGACCATGCTGCAGATCCGCACCCGGTCGGCGCGGCGCGCGCTTGCCGTGCGCGGCATGATGGAGGCCGTCACCTGGTCGTTCATTCCGGCCAAGCACGCCGAGCTGTTCGGCGGCGGCCAGGACAGCCTCAAGCTGTCGAACCCGATCGCGGCCGACATGTCCGACATGCGTCCGTCGCTGCTGCCCGGCCTGATCGCCGCTGCCCAGCGCAATGCCGACCGCGGCCTCAGCGACGTCGCCCTGTTCGAGGTCTCCGGCACCTATGAGAACGACACGGCCGAAGGCCAGCGTCGCGTCGCCGCCGGCGTCCGCCGCGGTACGGCCAAGCTCGAGGGCTCGGGCCGCAACTGGTCGGGCAATGCGGCCAATGTCGGCGTGTTCGACGCCAAGGCCGATGCGATTGCGGCACTCGAAGCCTGCGGTGCGCCTGTCGACCGGCTGCAGATCGAAACCGGCGCTCCGGCCTGGTATCACCCGGGCCGCTCCGGCGTGATCAAGCTCGGCCCCAAGGTCGTGCTCGGCACCTTCGGCGAGTTCCACCCCAGGACGCTGGAAGGCCTCGACGTGTCGGGCCCGCTCTGCGGCTTCGAGGTCTATGTCGATGCAATCCCCGAGCCCAAGGCCAAGCCGACCAAGACCAAGCCGAAGCTGGAGCTGTCGGCCTTCCAGGCGGTCAAGCGCGACTTCGCTTTCGTCGTCGACAAGGCCGTCGAGGCCGGCACGCTGACGAAAGCCGCCCTCGCCGCCGACAAGAAGCTGATCACCGGCGTCTCGGTCTTCGACATCTTCGAGGGCGCGTCGCTCGGCGAAGGCAAGAAGTCGATCGCCATCGAGGTGTCGATCCAGCCGGTCGAAAAGACCCTGACCGACCAGGACTTCGAGGCGCTCGCGGCCCGCATCGTCGAGAACGTCAAGAAGCAGACCGGCGGCGCGCTGCGGAGCTGATCGTCTTCGGGGTGCGGCATGAAGCATCTGCGATACAAGGGCCTGCCGTTTGACGACCAGCGGCAGGTCCTCCTTGACGTCCTCCTTGCCGACCCGATCGTCCGCCCGGCGCTTGCGACGGCGGAAAAGCTCGACCTGCCGCAGTGGATGCTGGTTTCTGGCGCGCTCTACAACAGCGTCTGGAACCATCTGACCGGCCGCCCCGCCGGCTATGGCATCAAAGATGTCGACCTGTTCTATTTCGACGGCGCCGACCTCTCCTGGGAGGCCGAGGACGTGGTCATTCGCCGTGGCGCTGATGCCTTCGCGCATCTGCCGCTGCCGGTCGAGGTCCGCAACCAGGCCCGCGTCCATCTCTGGTTCGAGGATCATTTCGGCTCGCCGCGCGCCCCGCTCGCTTCCAGCGCCGAGTCGCTCGAACACTTCGCCTCGCGCACCCACGCCGTCGGCCTCGCCCTCGTCGACGGCGCTCCACAGGTCTGGGCGCCGTTCGGCCTCGACGACATTTTTGCCTTCCGGATCACGCCCAATCACCGCAACGACAACCGTGCCACCCACGAAGCCAAGGGCCGGCGCGCCAGGGAGATGTGGCCGGAGGTCACTGTCTTCGACTGGTAGACCCTGTTCCGGGACGAATTCCGCCCCAGATTCGTTGTGCGACGGAGGTGCCGTCGATGCTGCGCAACACCACTACCCGTTACGGCTGGGCCGCGATCATCCTGCACTGGCTGATCGGGCTGATCTTCATCGGCCAGTTCTTGCTCGGCTGGACGATGGTTCGCATCGCCAGCCAGCGCACATCCTTTGAACTGATCCAGCTGCACAAATCCTTCGGCTTCCTGCTGCTCGGGCTGGTGCTGATCCGCATCGGCTGGCGCCTCGGCAATCTGAGCCCTGAACTTCCCGAGGAGGTCGGCCCGGTCGAACGCCGCGCCGCCCCAGCCGTGCATCTGGGGCTCTATGCAGCGCAGCTCGTCGTGCCGCTGTCGGGCTGGGTGCTGGTGTCGGTCTCAGTGCTCGAAATCCCGTCGGTGCCGTTCAACCTGTTCGTCATGCCGCATCTGCCGCTGCAGGTTTCCGAGGCTGCAGAGAATTTCTGGATCTTTGGCCACAAGTGGCTGGCCTATGCCGGCATTGCGCTGGTTGTGCTGCACATTCTGGCAGCGCTCAGGCACCATTTCTGGCTGCGTGATGTCGTGCTGGTCCGGATGATCTCGCCCTTTTTTGTGAGGTCCTCGCGAAAGCCGGAATAGCCGCAGCTTTCCGTTCGTTTGTCTCGGTGCGTGGCCCGGACGGGCCTTGCCATCAGGGAGTATGATGAAATGTCCTTGCGTGTTTTGGGCGCTGCAACCCTTATTGCTGTCGGCCTTCTTGGCGACACTGCCTCGGCGGTGGCGCTGTCCGATGCGGCCGGGCGTTATGCCATTTCCAACAACGGTTCGAGCATCCGCTTTGCCATCGGCAAGATCGGCGGTGGCGGGCTCGCCGGCGCCTTCGGCCAGTTCAAGGGCACGATCCGCATCGACGGCGGCGACATCGCCCGCTCGAAGGTCGACATCACCATCTTCCCCGACAGCGTCGGCACCGGTCAGGGCCGCATCGATGCCTTCCTGAAGTCGGATGCCGTCTTCGACGTCGCCAATTCGCGCCAGATCACCTTCCGCTCGACGAGCGTCCAGCGCACCGGCGACAACTCGGCCATCATCACCGGCCAGCTGACGGCACGCGGCCACACCAACACCGAAAAGTTCACCGCCGAGCTGCAGGGCCTGAAAGGCGGGCAGATCCGCTTCCGGGTCAGCGGCCAGGTGTTCCGCTCGCGTTACCAGATGGATGTCGGCACACCGATCTATTCCAACATCGTCGCCTTCGACATGGAGTTCAGCGGCCGGCGCGGCTGAACGAGATAGGCTCTGGCATTTGGCGGCCGCTTCCGCCAATCTCCCGAAGCGGCCAGGTTGGCCAGCTTTTTCCTTGTGTCCGGAGGCCAGATGTTTCGTTGGGGCGTACTTTCGACAGCCAAGATCGGCCGTGACCAGCTGTTGCCGGCGATCGCCGATTCCGACAATGGCGTGCTGGCGGCGGTCGCCAGCCGCGATGTCGGCAAGGCACGCGCCCTGGCCGACCGCTTTGGTGCTGCGCACGCCTTCGGCTCCTATGGCGAGCTACTTGCCTCCGACACCGTCGACGGCGTCTACATCCCGCTGCCGACCTCGCAGCATCTCGAATGGGCGGCGAAGGCCGCCGAGGCCGGCAAGCACGTGCTGGTCGAAAAGCCGTTGGCGCTGGAGGCCGAAGACATTGCGCCGCTGATCGCCATCCGCGACCGCAAAAAGGTGATCGTTTCCGAAGCCTTCATGGTCACCTATCACCCGCAATGGCTGAAGGTGCGCGACCTGATCGCTGGCGGTGCCATCGGCAAGCTCAAGCACGTCCAGGGTGCGTTTTCCTACTTCAACGTCGACCCCAACAACATGCGCAACCAGCTCGATCTCGGCGGCGGCGCCTTGCCCGACATCGGCGTCTATCCGACTGTCACAACGCGGTTCTCGACCGGCAAGGAGCCGGTGCGGGTGCAGGCGAGCATCGAGCGTGATCCGAAATTCGGCACCGACATCTATTCCAGCGTCCGCGCCGATTTCGGCGATTTCGAGCTGTCCTTCTATCTCTCGACCCAGCTCGCCAACCGCCAGCTGATGGTCTTCCACGGCGACAAGGGTTTCATCGAGATCCATTCGCCGTTCAATGCCGGGCTCTACGACCACCACCGCGTCGAGTTGCACAATGCCGGCCACAACGAGGCGACGGTGTTCCGCTTTCCCGGCGCCCAGCAGTACCGGCTGCAGGTCGAGACTTTTGTCCGCGCGGCCCGGGGCAGCGGCGAGCACGTCTTTTCGCTCGAGCAGTCGGTGCTCAACCAGAAGGTCATCGACGCCATCTTCCGCGCCGGCGAGCATGACGGCTGGGAGGCGGTTTAGGCTTTCAAGCCTGCGGGCCGGCCCGCCATCAGCGGGGCGAAGGCTGTCGTTTCCGCCTTGCTGTGCTAGGGAGCGCCGCATGACGTTGGACAATGAAGGCGCGCGGCGATGATTCCCTGGGTAGTGCTCGACACGGCGAAGATCCCCGGTGGCGGCGAACTGCGCTTGAAGCAGCGCGGCACCGAATTCTCGATCATGCTCGGCTCCAACGAGCTGATGAACAGCCGGCTGAGCGGCTCCGAGGAGGCGCTGGCCAAGCTCGCCCATGAGCGCATCGGCGGCCGTTCCAAGCCGACGATCCTGATCGGCGGCCTCGGCATGGGTTTTACCTTGCGCGCGGCGCTTGCCCTGTTTGGCAAGGATGCCCGCATCGTCGTCGCCGAACTGGTGCCAGAGGTCGTTGCCTGGGCGCGCGGGCCGATGGCCGAACTCTTCGACGGCTGTCTCGACGATCCGCGCGTCGATGTGGTGGAGGGCGATGTCGGCAAGCTCATCCGCGATGGCATGGGCAGCTATGACGCCATCCTGCTCGACGTCGACAACGGCCCCGAGGGCCTGTCGCGCGACGCCAACGACAGCCTCTACAACTACACCGGCCTCTATGCCGCGAAGACCGCGCTGAAGCCGGGAGGCGTGCTCATCGTCTGGTCGCAAGGTCCCGACAAGTCGTTCTCCCGGCGCCTGCATGAGAGCGGCTTCGTCACCGACGAGGTCAAGGTCCGCGCCAGCACCAAGGGCAGTGGCGCACGGCATGTCGTCTGGGTGGCGGCCAACAAAGTGCAGCCGGTGGCGAAGGATGGGCCGGCTGCCCGGCGTCCGGCCGCTGCGAAAGGGCGGCGCTAGGCGCGGTCTTCCCACTCGCCCCGTTTACGGGGAGAGGGTGGCCCGGAGGGCCGGGTGGGGGGCAGAGCCAAGTCCTGCAAGATCGAGCTGCCCCTCATCCCCCTGCCGGGACCTTCTCCCCGACAAGGAGGGAGATTAGTCGCGTCGCCGGCGGCGCCCACTCTGCCGCGTTATGAGGAAAAGTCCGGCGACAATGGCGAAAATCGGCGATTGGCGGCGGGGCAGATGCAGGCCTGATCTCCCCCCTTGTGGGGGA
Source organism: Aminobacter sp. LjRoot7 (assembly GCF_964252895.1). Taxonomy (NCBI): domain Bacteria; kingdom Pseudomonadati; phylum Pseudomonadota; class Alphaproteobacteria; order Hyphomicrobiales; family Phyllobacteriaceae; genus Aminobacter; species Aminobacter sp. LjRoot7. The sequence goes on along the minus strand of NZ_CAXUPX020000008.1, from coordinate 138,775 downwards.
GATGCCCGGCCCCGGGCAGAGGGGGGTGGGAAGGATCGCGACTTGAGCGATTGGCGGGAGTTCCCCGTAGCGATTGGTCTTCAGAAAAAATGGTGATCGTGAAAAACCTCTCCACGCCCGTAGCTAAAATCTCACCACCACACGCCGCCGCGTGTCACCCGGATGCGGGGGCGGCCTTTGTCGGGCGGGTTGAGCGAGGCGTCGCAGGCGGGGCGGGAGTCGTCGGCGAAGTCGGTGTTGGCGGCGTTGATGAAGCCGCGCGCGCCTTGCGGCAAATAGGTGCCGGGATGGGCGCGGATCTTGGGGATGATCGAGGGGCGCGCAACATGCGGCTGGGGCGCGCCGTCGGTGGCGACGATCGGCTCCGGTGCTTCGGCGGTCCTCAGTGCCTTGAGCCGGGCGACGCGGTCGGCGGTGAGCGGATGGGTGCGCAGCACCGAGGGGTCGGGGATGCGGCCGCTGGGCAGCAGGATGTTTTCCCACACCCTGCCCTGGGCGCGTTCGAGCTTGGCCAGCGCTGAGGCGAGCCCATCGGGATCGCCGGTGAGGATGGCGGCACCGAGGTCGGCGTCGAATTCGCGGGTGCGCGACAGCGCCATCTGCAGCAGGCCGCCGACGGTGGGGGCGGCAAGCAGCACCAGCACCGCGAGCCACGGCACCTGGGTGCCGAAACCGCCGGCAAAGCCGAACAGGTTGAGAAACAGCGACACCAGGCCGACAGTCGACATGAACGAGGTGAAGCGCGACACCATGTCGGCGAAGGCCATGACCTTTACGTCCTCATGGGCGATGTGGCTGATCTCATGCGCCAGCACGCCGGCCAGCTCGCGCGGGGTCAGATTGCGGGCGAGCGCGTCGGTGACGGCGATGGCCGCATCGTCGCGGCGGCCGACGGCAAACGCGTTCATCATCTTGGAGGGGATGACATAGAGTTTTGGCACCGCAGGCAGCTCGGCGCGGCGGGCGAGCTCCTCGACGATGCGGAAGCCGGCGGGGAAATCGGCCGGAGTGACCTGCCGCGCCTTGTACATGGACAGCACCATCTGCGGGCTGATGCGCCGCACCGCCCACATGGAAAGTGCACCAAAGACAAGGGCATAGAGGATGCCGGTGCTGCCGGCGAAGGCCCAGGCCGTGACCCCGAGCAGCAGCAGGCTGCCGGCGCCGAGCAGCCATGTCTGCGCCATGTTCAGCGCGCGGTTGCGCCGGTGTTCGAAAAGGTTGATGGATTGTAGCTCGCTCATGCCCCAAATATGAGCGTGCCACAGGCTTTTGCCGAGTCCCCTGCACGGAAAGTTGCAGAACGCTTGCGCTGTCAGGAGCCTGTTCTTATATACGCCGCAACACCGCTTCGGCCCGGAAAACCGGTATCTGGAGCGGCATTTCGAGTGAACAGGGGCTTTCGTCGGAACGCCTTCATGGGTCCAGAGAGCCTGCTTAGCGGAGAGAAGTAGTAAAATGGCAAAAGTTATCGGTATCGACCTGGGAACGACAAATTCCTGCGTCGCCGTCATGGACGGCAAGGACGCGAAAGTCATCGAGAACGCGGAAGGCGCGCGCACGACCCCTTCCATCGTCGCTTTCAGCGGCGACGGCGAGCGTCTCGTCGGCCAGCCGGCCAAGCGCCAGGCGGTCACCAACCCTGAAAACACCGTCTTCGCGGTCAAGCGCCTGATCGGCCGCCGCTATGACGATCCGGTCACCGAGAAGGACAAGAAGCTGGTCCCCTATCACATCGTGAAGGGTGACAACGGCGACGCCTGGGTGGAAGCCGGCGACAAGAAGCAGTCGCCCAGCCAGATCTCGGCGATGATCCTGCAGAAGATGAAGGAGACGGCGGAAGCCTATCTCGGCGAGAAGGTCGAGAAGGCCGTCATCACCGTTCCGGCTTATTTCAACGACGCCCAGCGCCAGGCCACCAAGGACGCCGGCAAGATCGCTGGCCTGGAAGTGCTGCGCATCATCAACGAGCCGACCGCTGCGGCGCTGGCCTATGGCCTCGACAAGACCGAAGGCAAGACGATTGCGGTCTATGACCTTGGCGGCGGTACCTTCGATATCTCGGTTCTCGAGATCGGCGACGGCGTGTTCGAGGTGAAGTCGACCAACGGCGACACCTTCCTCGGCGGCGAAGACTTCGACATGCGCCTGGTCGAGTACCTGGCGGCCGAGTTCAAAAAGGAACAGGGCATCGACCTGAAGAACGACAAGCTTGCCCTGCAGCGCCTCAAGGAAGCTGCGGAAAAGGCCAAGATCGAGCTGTCGTCGACGACCCAGACCGAAATCAACCTGCCCTTCATCACCGCTGACGCGACCGGCCCGAAGCACCTGACGCTGAAGCTGTCGCGCGCCAAGTTCGAGCAGCTGGTCGACGACCTCGTCCAGCGCACGATCGAGCCGTGCAAGGCAGCGCTCAAGGATGCCGGCCTCAAGGCTGGCGAGATCGACGAAGTGGTGCTGGTCGGTGGCATGACCCGCATGCCCAAAATCCAGGAGATCGTGAAGCAGTTCTTCGGCAAGGAGCCGCACAAGGGCGTCAACCCCGATGAGGTGGTTGCACTCGGTGCCGCGATCCAGGCCGGCGTTCTCCAGGGTGACGTCAAGGACGTACTGCTGCTCGACGTGACCCCGCTGTCGCTGGGCATCGAGACGCTGGGCGGCGTGTTCACCCGCCTGATCGAGCGCAACACCACGATCCCGACCAAGAAGAGCCAGGTCTTCTCGACGGCTGAAGACAGCCAGTCGGCAGTGACCATCCGCGTCTTCCAGGGCGAGCGTGAAATGGCTGCCGACAACAAGATGCTCGGCCAGTTCGACCTCGTCGGCATTCCGCCCGCACCGCGCGGCGTGCCGCAGATCGAAGTGACCTTCGACATCGACGCCAACGGCATCGTCAACGTCTCGGCGAAGGACAAGGGCACCGGCAAGGAGCACCAGATCCGCATCCAGGCATCTGGCGGTCTGTCCGACGCCGACATCGAGAAGATGGTCAAGGACGCCGAGGTCAATGCCGAGGCCGACAAGAAGCGCAAGGCGCTGGTCGAGGCACGCAACCAGGCCGAAAGCTTGCTGAACTCGTCGGAGAAGTCGCTGAAGGAATATGGCGACAAGGTCACCGAGGCAGATCGCACCGCCATTTCGGATGCGATCGCCGCGCTGAAGACCGCGACCGAAGGCGACGACGCCGAAGCGATCAATGCCAAGTCGCAGGCGCTTGCCGAAGCTTCGATGAAGCTCGGCCAGGCCATGTATGAGGCTTCGCAGAAGGAAGCGGCCGAATCCGACGCCGCGGCTGATGCAGCCAAGGACAGCGACGTGGTCGACGCCGATTTCGAAGAGATCGACGACAACGACGACAAGAAGAAGTCGGCCTGATCGGCTCGACATCCAGTCTAATCGGAAAGCCCGGTCATCGCGCCGGGCTTTTCTTTTGCACCGAATACAGAGGCTTGCGGCGTTTAAGCTTAAGGAAAGAAAGTACAGGCAGGCTGTGGCTGGACCCGGCCGACAATTGACCTCGGCCGCGCGGTGGCGGAGGGCAGCATGCACTTCAGGACACTCGAAGTCTGGCGGCTGGCAGCGGCGCTTACCGTGATGATGTGGCATTTCCTGCGCTATGCGCCGCCCGGACATGAGGCGGCCAGTGCGGCGCTCTACCGGCTGATGCCGCTGATGGAGATGTTCTTCATGATCTCGGGCTTCCTGATCATGCTGCGTTATGCCGACACGCTGATGGCCGAGCCCGGCTCGTTCCGCCGCTTCATCGTCCGCCGTCTGGCCCGGCTCTATCCGCTCTATCTCGTCACGCTGCTGTTTTTCTGCATCGTTGCCGCAGCACTGCATTTCGACCTGGTGCAGACGCAGCAGCCCGAGCGCTACGCCTGGACGGCGCTGCCGGCCAATCTGATGCTGGTCCAGGCCTGGGGGCTGACCGACAATCTGACCTTCAACTATGTCAGCTGGACGCTGTCGGCCGAGTGGTTCTGCTATCTCGCCTTGCCAGTCATCGTCTTGGCCTATCGCCGCCATGGCATGTGGGGACTGGTGGTCGTGGCGGCATCCGCCGTTACCGTGCTGGAATTCGCAGTGATGCTGGGCTGGATCCCGTTTCCGAGCTGGCTCGAGGCCAACACCTGGGGCGCCTATCGCGCCTTTGCCGATTTCGCGCTTGGCGCGATGGTGGCGGTGGCGGTGCGCGACTCCAGGCTCACACTTTCGAGCCACCTGCCCGGCTGGCTGGCCTTTGTCCTGGCGATCGCTGCGATGGCGACGCAGCAGAACGCCTATGTGATCGTGCTTTTGCTCGCGGCAGCGACGTTTCTCGCCGCCCTTGCCGAGCGCAACAATCCCGATGGCGCGCTTTATCTCAAGCCGCTGCATCCGCTCGGACGCGTGTCGTTCGGCATCTATATGATCCATCCCGTCATCGAGACGCTGCTGCTGGCGCTTGTCTGGCGCAAGCTGGTCGAGCCGCTCGAGGTTGTCGGCTTCTACACCTTCTGGCTGGTGCCCGCGGTGACCGTGATGGTGGTGGCGATGGCCTCGGACCGCTACTTTGAGGGGCCGGTGAGCCAGTATCTCAATTCCCGGTTGGGGGCGGAAAAGCCCAAAGCCACCCGGCGCCGCATCGCCTGAGCGGCCCCAAGGCCACAACCGCTGCAAATTTAGCCGATTTTCTGCCGAAATCTGCCGCTTCGGCCGCCCGGCCTATGGCATACCGGCGCATGGTTTACTAAATCGGGGCCTATTACCACCGATGGCGCAGTCCGGTGGATAGCGCCGAGGCAGTGACGGGAAGATATGAAAGCTGATTTCTACGAAACGCTGGGCGTCCAGAAGGGCGCTGACGAGAAGGAGCTGAAATCGGCCTTCCGCAAGCTTGCGATGCAGTTCCACCCCGACCGCAATCCGGGCGATGACGCGTGCGAGCACAAGTTCAAGGAAATCAACGAAGCCTACGAGACGCTGAAGGACCCGCAGAAGCGCGCCGCCTATGACCGCTTCGGCCACGCCGCCTTCGAGAATGGCGGCATGGGCAATGGCGGTGGCCAGGGCTTTGGCGCCGGCGGTTTCGCCGACATCTTCGAAGACATCTTCGGCGACATGATGGGTGGCGGCAGGCGCCGTTCCTCGGGTGGCCGCGAGCGCGGTGCCGACCTGCGCTACAACATGGAAATCACGCTTGAGGAGGCTTTTGCCGGCAAGACCGCGCAGATTCGCGTGCCGACCTCGATCCTGTGCACCGAATGCGCCGGTTCGGGCGCCAAGCCCGGCACCCAGCCGGTGACCTGCTCGATGTGCCAGGGCCACGGCAAGGTACGCGCCAGCCAGGGCTTCTTCTCGATCGAGCGCACCTGCCCGCAATGCCAGGGCCGCGGCCAGACGATCAAGGACCCGTGCGGCAAGTGCGCCGGTCAGGGCCGCGTCACAGAAGAGCGCTCGCTGTCGGTCAACATTCCCTCGGGCATCGAGGACGGCACCCGCATCCGTCTCGCCAATGAAGGCGAAGCCGGCCTGCGCGGCGGCCCTTCGGGCGACCTCTACATCTTCCTGTCGGTCAAGCCGCACGAGTTCTTCCAGCGCGATGGCGCCGACCTCTATTGCAAGGTGCCGATCTCGATGACCACGGCGGCCCTTGGCGGGCAGTTCGAGGTGGCGACGCTCGATGGTACCCAGACGCGCGTGAAGGTGCCTGAGGGCACCCAGAACGGCCGTCAGTTCCGCCTCAAGGGCAAGGGCATGCCGATCCTGCGCCAGCCGCAGGTCGGTGATCTCTACATCCAGACGGCGGTCGAGACGCCGCAGAACCTGACACGGCGGCAGCGCGAGCTGCTCGAGGAGTTCGAGAAGCTGTCGTCGACCGAGAACTCGCCGCAGTCGAGCGGTTTCTTCTCGCGCATGAAGGACTTTTTCGAGTCCTTCGGCGATAAATGAGGATGTTTCTGCCGTAACGGAAATTGAGCCAGCTTTCTGCTTGCGCTGGCCCACTTTGCTGTTATTTCTCCCCCCAGAAGCGGTGAGGAGATCGAAGCGATGCCACGCGGTTCCGGATTGCGCAAAACCCTTGCGGCCAAGTTCGATGACGAGCTGAAGTTCTTCAAGGGTTGGATCGACAAGCCCAAGGCCGTCGGTTCGATCGTGCCGACGAGTTCGGTCACCGCCAAGCGCATGGCCTCTGTCATCAACACCCGCTCGGGCCTGCCGGTCCTGGAAGTCGGGCCCGGCACCGGCGTCATCACCAAGGCGATCCTCGCCCACGGCGTCAAGCCGGAGGATCTCTACACGGTTGAATACTCAGCCGATTTCGTCCAGCACCTGCGCCGCCTCTATCCGGCCGTCAACGTCATCGAGGGCGATGCCTTCGACCTCGACAACACGCTGGGCGTCAACAAGGACCTGACCTTCGACTCGGTCGTCTCGGGCGTGCCGCTGCTCAACTTCCCGGTTACCAGCCGCGTCGCCTATCTCGAGGGCCTGCTCAAGCGCATCCCCGCCGGCCGGCCGGTGATCCAGCTGACCTACGGCCCGAAGTCGCCGATCCCGCCGGGCCTCGGCAACTACACCGTCGAGCATTTCGACTTCATCATCCGCAACATTCCGCCGACGCAGCTCTGGGTCTATCGCCGCGCCAAGCACTGAGCGCTGCGGCCTTGATTTGGCCGGCTGATCGCCCCTATACCGTCGCCACGATGTTGGGCACGCCTTGCCGGGCGTGCCACAGGATGGATGATGCCGCTCGTTCCCAGAATTCTCGTCTTTGCCGGTTCGATCAGGACCGGCGCCTATAGCGGCCGCACGGCCGACATAGCGCAGAAGGAACTGGCGCTGCAGGGCGCCGACGTGACGCGCATCTCGCTGGCCGACTATCCGCTGCCGATCATGGACGAGGACCTCGAGGAACGCGACGGCGTGCCCGAAAACGCCATCAAGCTCGCCCGCCTGATCGACATGCATGACGCGGTGCTGATCGCGACGCCCGAATATAACGGCTCGATGCCGCCGCTGCTCAAGAACACCATCGACTGGGTCAGCCGCGTGCGCAGCGATGGCGGCAGGCGGCTGCAGCCCTATGCCGGCAAGCTGGTGGCGATCTGCTCGTCCTCCGACGGCCATTTTGCCGGCATCCGCAGCGCCACCCATCTGCGCGCGGTGCTATCGCACATCCAGATGGAAGTGATTTCACCGCAGGTTTCGGTGCCGCATGGCAGCGAGGCCTTCGACGACAACGGCGAATTCCGCGAGGAGCGCCTGCGCAAGGGCATGCAGCGGCTGTGCCATGCGCTGATCGAACGAGCCACAATGATGTCGCGAAGGGTAGAACCATGAGCAGCATAGACACTGTACGCGACCGGCTGATCGTCGGCCTCGACCTGCCGACCGTCAAGGAAGCGGAGAGGGCGGTGCGCGAACTCGAAGGCACAGCCAGCTTCTACAAGATCGGCTACCAGCTGGCCTTTGCCGGCGGGCTCGATTTCGCCCGCGAACTGGCGAGCGGCGGCACCAAGGTCTTCCTCGACATGAAGCTGCTCGACATCGACAACACGGTCGCCAAGGGCGTCGAGAACATTGTCAAGATGGGTATGACCATGCTGACGCTGCATGCCTATCCCAAGGCGATGAAGGCAGCCGTCGAGGCCGCCAAAGGCAGCGACCTGTGCCTGCTCGCGGTGACGGTGCTGACCTCGATGGACGAAAAGGACATGATCGACGCGGGCTACGAATACGACCCGCACACGCTGGTGCTGCGCCGCGCCGAGCAGGCGCTGCAGGCAAAGATGGGCGGCATCGTCTGCTCGGCCAGCGAAGCCTCCGCCGTGCGCCGCATCGTCGGGCCGAACATGGCCGTCGTAACGCCGGGCATTCGCCCCACAGGCAGCGACCATGGCGACCAGAAGCGCGTCGTCACCCCGGCTGACGCCATGCGCAATGGCTCGAGCCACCTCGTCGTTGCCCGCCCGATCGTCGGCGCGGTTGACAGGAAGGCCGCAGCCCAGGCTATCCTTGAGGAAATGGCAAAGGCCTAAAATTCTACTGTGACGGCCGCCTGCCGCGGTTTTCTCCGCTTCCGGTGCTCACGGACCCGAATGTCCGCTGCGCCCCGGTTCTCGAAACCCGCACCAGACGACTCGTCACAGCGAATTTTTGGAGATGTGGCAGCCCGGGAGGAAAGAATGACCAAGGCTTACTGGATCGCACGCGTCGATGTTCGCGACCCCGAGGGCTACAAGGGCTATGTCGCCGCGGCGAAGCCGGCTTTCGAGCGCTTCGGCGCGAAGTTCATTGCCCGTGGCGGCGCCCATGAGGCGGTCGAGGGGCCGGGCCGGGCCCGCAACGTGATCATCGAATTCGCCTCGATGGAAGACGCGCGCAACTGCTACTTCTCGCCCGAATACCAGCACGCCAAGTCGATCCGCCAGCAGTTTGCCGATGGCGAAATCATGCTGGTCGAAGGCATCTAGCACCACGCAACGCACTGAATCGCGTTACTGCGCTGCGCCGCAAGGCTCCGCGCGGCGATGGCGTTTGTCCGCAAGACTGATTCGGGGTCTTTCGGCGCTGCACAACGTCAAGTCAGGCAGATGCTGAGCCGGCGGCGCCATTGGAAACGGATTTTCAACAGCTTGGACTAAACAATGACCCTGTTTCACACCAAGTGAGATATTGCATCGCAGCAGATGTTTGTTAACTTCGCTGCATTGCATGACGGGCCTCCGGCCGGCTCGCCTCCCCGAATGGCCGTATGAGGACATCATGTTTTACCAGCTTTATGAATCGACCCATGCTGCTCTGCAGCCGGCGCGCGCCTATGCCGACGCCGTCAAGCTGTTCTATTCCAACCCGCTCAACCCGTTCTCGCACATGCCGCTCGGCCGCTCGGTGGCGGCGATGGCCGAGCTTTTCGAGCGCACGACGCGCCGCTACGGCAAGCCTGCCTTCGGCCTCGGCAAGACGGTCGTCGACTTCCAGCCGGTGGCGGTGACCGAGAAGGTCGCCTGGTCCAGGCCGTTCTGCAACCTGATCCGCTTCGAGCGCGACCTGCCCGCCGGCCGCCGTCCCGACCCCAAGCTGCTGATCGTGGCGCCGATGTCGGGCCACTATGCGACGCTGTTGCGCGGCACCGTCGAGGCGATGCTGCCGCATGCCGACGTCTACATCACCGACTGGGCCGACGCCCGCATGGTGCCGGTAACCGAAGGCAAGTTCGATCTCGACGACTACATCGACTATGTCATCGACATGTTCCACGCGTTGGGACCGGATACCCATGTGATGGCGGTGTGCCAGCCTTCGGTGCCGGTACTTGCAGCCGTCGCCGTGATGGAAGCGCGCGGCGACCGCTTCGCGCCGTCGACCATGACGCTGATGGGCGGCCCGATCGACACCAGGCGCAATCCGACCGCCGTGAACGAGCTCGCCGAGAAGAAGAGCATCGAGTGGTTCCGCGACAACGTCATCATGCAGGTGCCGTGGCCAGCACCCGGCTTTGCCCGCGAGGTCTATCCGGGCTTCCTGCAGCTGTCGGGCTTCATGACCATGAACCTCGACCGCCACATCATCGCCCACAAGGACTTCTTCATGCACCTCGTGAAGAACGATGGCGACGGCGCCGAGAAGCACCGCGACTTCTACGACGAATATCTGGCGGTGATGGACCTGACCGCCGAGTTCTACCTGCAGACCGTCGACACCGTCTTCGTGCGCCACGCTTTGCCCAAGGGTGAGATGACCCATCGCGGCCAGCCGGTCGACACCTCTGCGATCCGCAACGTGGCGCTGTTCACCGTCGAGGGCGAGAACGACGACATTTCGGGCCTTGGCCAGACGCAGGCCGCGCACGATTTGTGCGTCAACGTTCCCGACGACATGAAGGCGCATTACATGCAGCCGGCTGTCGGCCATTACGGCGTCTTCAACGGCTCGCGCTTCCGCGCCGAGATCGTGCCGCGCATCGTCGACTTCATGGCGAGCTATGGCGCCTCCGCGCGCAAGGCGGCCAAGCCGCGGCTGGTGCGCAAGGCCTGACGGCCGCCGCCTAGCCAGCTTCAGCTTTTCCACAGGCAAGGCCCGGTGCACAACGCCGGGCCTTTTTGCATTCCGGGCTCCCATCAGCCTGTACGGCACCCTAACCCGTTGAATTCTTGCGACGTGTCCGGAGAAAGCCGGCTCCGGCTGCCGGGTCGCCGCGCTGGAGGTCTGTTGCACAATTATCGCTTGGCCGCCGCTGCGGTAACCATGTCTGCAATCTGCCGCGAGCTTTGATTGACTCTGCCTGCCCCTCGCTCTTAACGTTTTGTTAACGATGTAAATGGGGCGAGCGGGGCAGATGATTTCCGCAGCAGGCGTACGGTGCGCGGCGGGGCGTGCCGGTGTGTTTTTCGGGCTGATGACGGGCGTGGTTTTGTCCGCCGGTGCAGCCTTTGCCGCTTCCCAGCCGATGATCACGGGCGGCCTGACGTCGCAGCCGATCGGCCATTATGATTTCTGCCGCCTCAACCCGGCCGAGTGCTCGATCAGGTCGCGCGACACCGGTCCCGAGGAGATGACGGGCGCGATGTGGCGCAAGATCGTCGCCGTCAACGTCTCGGTCAACGCCGCCATCAAGCCGATGAACGACATCGATATCTATGGCCGCGACGAGGTCTGGACCTACCCCGACAATGGCGAAGGCGACTGCGAGGACTATGTGCTGGAAAAGCGCAGGACCTTGAGCCGCGAAGGCCTGAAGCTGTCCAACCTGTTGATCACGGTTGTGCGCAAGCCCGATGGTGAGGGCCATGCCGTGCTGACCGTGCGTACCTCCAAGGGCGACTTCATCCTCGACAACCTGACCGACGCCGTGCGCCAGTGGGACGAGACCGGCTACAGCTATCTCAAGCGTCAGTCGAGTGAGAACACCGGCCGCTGGGTGACGATCCGCGAAGGCCAGCCGATGCTGGTCGGCTCGGTCAAGTAGGGCTTCGCAAGCGCAGTCCCTCTGGAATCCGCTGCAATACCGCGCAGGGCATTGCAGCGGTCGCCGGGCGTCGTTGCCGGCGGTTTCCGCCTCCTTCCAAGCGTCCACCTACTTCTCGAACTCCGGACGGACGATCGCGGCGTGCAATTTTCTTTGACGACGACCGGAGGCAGTGAGGTCCAGCCCTGCCGAAGCTGCGGCGTCGCGTCGGCCGTCCGCATGCCCATCACTCTTCGCCTGAAGCCCTCCTCTCCAGGCGATCACCCGGCTCGCGCTTGCGCTTTTTTCTCCTACGCCGCCTGCGCTATGCGCTCGGCGCTGATGCGGTAGGAAATCGCCTCGGCAAGGTGGATGCGGCCGACGGTGTCGTTGCCGTCGAGATCGGCCAGTGTGCGTGCCACCTTGAGCACCCGGTGATAGGCGCGGGCGGAAAAGCCGAGCTTTTCGCTGGCGTCGCGGAGCAGCGAAAGCCCAGCAGCATCGGGCGCGGCGATGTCTTCGATCAGGCCTGCGGCGCATTGGGCGTTGGTGGTGGCACCTGTGACGCCGCAGCGTTCGAGGCGCTCGCGTTGGATGCTGCGCGCCCGGGCGACGCGCAGGGCGACGTCGGCGCTGGCTTCCGAACGGCTGCCGCGAATGAGGTCGGAGGCGGAGACCGCCGGCACTTCGATACGCAGGTCGATGCGGTCGAGCAGCGGCCCGGAGATGCGCGCCTGGTAGTCGGACTGGCAGCGCGTGCCGCGCAGGCAGCGATAGCCGGGCTCGCCGGCCATGCCGCAGCGGCACGGATTCATCGCCGCGACCAGCTGGATGCGCGCCGGATAGGTGATGCGATGATTGGCGCGCGCGATCATGCACTCGCCCGCTTCGAGCGGCTGGCGCAGGGAATCGAGCACCTGCGGGGTGAATTCGGGGAATTCGTCGAGGAACAGCACGCCGTGATGGGCGAGCGACACCTCGCCGGCCGCGCCCGCAGGCCACCGCCGACCATCGCCGCCATCGAGGCCGAATGATGCGGCGCGCGGAATGGCCGCCGGTCGGTGAGCTTGCCCTCGGCGAGCTCGCCGGCGATCGAGGCGATCATCGATACTTCGAGCAGTTCCTTGGGCGACAGCGGCGGCAGGATCGACGGCAGCCTAGCGGCCAGCATCGACTTGCCGGCGCCGGGCGGGCCGACCATCAACAGGTTGTGGCCGCCGGCGGCGGCGACTTCGAGCGCGCGTTTGGCGCTTTCCTGGCCCTTGATGTCGGCGAGGTCGGGCAGGTCGTGCGCTGCCGCACGGATGCCTGGCTCAGGGCGTGACAGCACCTGGGTGCCGCGAAAATGGTTGGCGATGGCAATCAGGCTGCGCGGCGCCAGGATGTCGATGTCGGCACCGGCCCAGGCGGCTTCCGGCCCGCTGGCGGCGGGACAGATCAGGCCCTTGCCTTCCGCATTCGCCCCGATTGCCGCCGGCAATGCCCCGGCCACCGCCGAAATGGTGCCGTCGAGCGACAGCTCGCCGAGCACGACATAGGCGGCGAGCGCATCGCCCGGCAAGGCGCCGAGTGCCGCCATCAGCCCGAGCGCGATGGGCAGGTCGTAGTGGCTGCCTTCCTTGGGCAGGTCGGCAGGCGCTAGGTTGACCGTCACTTTCTTGGCCGGCATCGACAGGCCGGAGGCGTGCAGCGCCGCCTGCACCCGCTCGCGGCTTTCGGCCACCGCCTTGTCGGGCAGGCCGACGATCTGCATGCCGACCTTGCCGGGCGCCACCATCACCTGCACGTCGACGGGAACCGCCTCGATGCCCTGGAACGCGACAGTGCGCACGCGCGAAACCATGCTGCCCTCCCCTATGGCGCAGTGCGCCCTCGAGGACGCACGGATGCGCTGCGGCAATTCATGCACGTTGGTTCGAAATCAGGCAGGCGGCCCCTCGCCTGCGTCAGGCTGTATAAGTCCCAATCCAAGACAAGCATAGATTGCAGAAGTGCGCAAGAACAATTCAAGAACATGCGCGTCGGAGTGGTGTGTGTTCGCGATGTGTTAACCTTGGCGCCGGGCAATCTGCCGTTGCGGCATTAGAGAGAGGGAATATTAAGCGCCGCCGCGCGAAGCTGCACCGGAAACAGGGGCAACCAATCTTCATGCGCAGTCCGTCATCGCGGCATATTCGGCGGCGGGCCGTTCTCCGGCAGCACGACGCAACCATCGCCGGGCTCGAGGCCAGGCTGGAGGTGCAGGCAGCGCTGATCCGCGAGCAGGCGGCCTCGCTGGCGCATAGCCAGAAGATTTTCGACCGCTCCTCGGCCGCCGCCCGTATCGGCGTGTGGCAATGCAACCTTGCCGACCAGGCTCTGCACTGGACCGACGTGGTCTACGACCTGTTCGACCTGCCGCGCGGATCGCCGCTCGTCCGCGAAGAGATCGTCAAGTGCTACACGGCGGCTTCGGCCATCGAGCTGCAGGCCAAGCGCAGCAAGGGCATAGCCGAGCGCACCGGTTTCGGCTTGGACGCCGAGATCGTGACGGCGAAGGGCAATCGCCGCTGGATCCGCATCACCGCCAGCGTCGAATGCGAGGATGGGGTCGCCGTGCGCATCTTCGGCATGAAGCAGGACATCACCGAAGAGAAGATCCTCGCCGACCAGACCCGCTATCTCGCCGAGTATGACGTCATGACCGGGCTCGCCAACCGCAGCCGTTTCCAGACCAAGCTGGCGGAGCTGACTGCTGACGGCGACGACCGGTCGCCGCTCGGCGCGCTGCTGTTGGTCGACCTCGACGGCTTCAAGCAGATCAACGACACCTTCGGCCATGTTGCCGGCGACGAGTGCCTGAAGGAAGTGGCCCGGCGCCTGGAAAGCGCCTGCGCCGGCGTCGAGCTCGTCTCGCGCATCGGCGGCGACGAGTTCGCCGTGCTGGTGGGCCCGGGGCTCGATCTGGCTGGTATAGCGGAACTGGCGCGTGAGATCATCGACAAGGTCGGCAGGACCGTCGACCATGGCGGCCGCGCCCTGAAGCTCGGCGCCTCGATTGGCATCGCGCTCCATGACGACAGTGAGCCCTCGGACCTGCTGGTGCGAGCCGACACCGCGCTCTATGCCGCCAAATCGGCGGGCCGCAACACGTTCCGGATCTTCAAGACGCCAGAGGCGGCAGGCGTGAGAAACCCGCGCGCTGCATGAGGCGCGACGGGCGTTCTGCTGTCCGGCGGGCCTCGACGGCCAACCCCCATCTGACCCTTGGGGTTGTCCCTGGCCAGGCAGGCTGCTAGGAAGCCGCGAGCTTATCAAGGCGCGCCAAGGCGCCCTCCGCGAGACGAACATGGGTACAGCCAAGTCCGCAGACAGATAGGCCGCAACAACACCAAGACGTTGTTGCGGCGCCCTGCCCCACGTTTCCTGATCATTGACCAGCGCGGCTGCCGGAAATCGTTTCCTGGACATTCAGCCGATGTACTGGACATGCGAAGTGGCAGTCGCCGCCGAATGAAATTCATTTGTGCGGATGAAAAGTCATGCCCAATCGTAACTCTCCCCCTGCGTGGAGCTATTCTTTGCCAACGGCACTCCTGCTGATGGCGCCATTCGACATCCTGGCCTCGCTGGCCATGGACATCTACCTGCCGGTGGTGCCGGCGATGCCTGCAATCCTCGGCACGACGCCTGCCGTCGTCCAGCTGACGCTGAGCCTGTACATGATCGTGCTCGGGCTCGGGCAGGTCGTCTTTGGCCCGATCTCCGACCGGATCGGCCGGCGCCCGGTGCTGATATCGGGCGCGCTGCTGTTTGCGGCAGCTTCGTTCCTGCTTGCCATCACCAGTTCGGCGCCGCTGTTCGTCGTCCTGCGTGTCATCCAGGCGCTGGGCGCCTCCGCCGCACTCGTCGCTACTTTCGCCACGGTGCGCGACGTCTATGCCGAGCGGCCGGAAGGTGCCGTCATCTACGGCCTGTTCAGCGCCATGCTGGCCTGCGTGCCGGCGCTCGGACCCATCGCCGGTGCGCTGATCGCCCATGGTCTGGGCTGGCGGGCGATCTTCGCCACGCTCGGCGTGCTCGCCGTGGCGGCAACGCTGAACGCACTGCCACGCTGGCACGAGACCCGGCCGGAGACGGTCCAGTCGCGTCCGGCCTTCCGGTCGATCCTCAAAAGCCCGGCCTTCCTCGTCTACACGCTGGGCTTCAGCACGGCGATGGGGGCGTTCTTCGTCTTTTTCTCGACGGCGCCGCGCGTGCTCATCGATGGGGCCGGTTTCTCCCAGATCGGCTTTAGCCTTGCCTTTGCCACGGCGGCGCTTGCGATGATCGTCACCACGCGCTTCGCCAAACTATTCGTCGCGCGCTGGGGCATACCGGGAAGCCTGGCGCGCGGCATGGTCATGCTGCTCATTGGCGCCGTGTCGCTCGCCCTCGGGCAGCTGTTCGCAGCGCCTGGGTTCCTCGCCTTCATCGTGCCGATGTGGGTAATCTCAATCGGCATCGTCTTTGCCGGCGCGGTGACGGCGAATGGCGTACTCGAGGCGTTCGGCGATGCGGCGGGCACGGCCGTTGCGCTCTACTTCTGCGTCCAGAGCCTGATCGTCGGCGTCGTCGGCACGCTGGCGGTGGTTCTGCTCGGCGGCGACACGGCCTGGCCGCTGGTTGCCTATTGCACTGTCATGGCGCTGGCGACGCTGTGTGGGCTGAGGTGGCTGCAGGCGCGATAAGTTTGTGGCTCGTTCAGGCCCGCTTGCTTTTGCCGCGTCCCGGCATCCCGGGGCGCGGCGTTTGAAGCCGTGGTTGCCGGCCTTCCTGTCGGCGTGGGCGGCGTGCCGACGACGGGATCGTGCTACGTCCTTACGGAGCCCAAGTGATCGTCACGGCGTCGGCCGAGCGGTTGGCTGGGCCGTGAAATACCGCTTCGATGTTGTTGCCATCCGGGTCGTACAGGAAGGCTGCGTAGTAGCCGGGGTGATAGGCACGCTCGCCGGGCGCACCATTGTCCTTGCCGCCCGCTGCAAGACCGGCAGCGTAAAACCTGTCGACGGCGGCACGGTCGGCAGCCTGAAAGGCAACGTGCACGCGGCTGGACTGCTCGCCGACGTCGACCCAGAGTTCATCGGCATAGAAATGCTCGCCACCATCGGTGACCTGAATGCCAAGAACGCCAAGCACGGCGGTGTAGAACCGCTTGCTTGCCGCCAGGTCACGGGTGCGCAAATGCAGATGGTCGATGAGACGTCCGCGTTTCAGTTCCATGACCTTGTCTCCATGCTGGTCATTCCCCATCGAAGTGGGTCGTGAGGTCACAGGCGAAAGGGCGGGCCGTCTATTTCGCCCGCTTGCTCTCCACAGCGTCCCAGAACAGTGCTGCGATATCGGCGCCGCCGAACTTCTTGACCTCGCGAATGCCGGTCGGCGAGGTCACGTTGATCTCGGTCATGTAATCGCCGATGACGTCGATGCCGACGAGGATGAAGCCGCGCTCGCGCAGTGACGGGCCGATGCGGGCGCAGATCTCGCGCTCACGCTCCGTCAGCTCGGTCTTTTCGGCGCGGCCGCCGGCATGCATGTTGGAGCGAGCGTCATGCTCGGCCGGCACGCGGTTGATGGCGCCGGCGGGTTCGCCGTCGATCAGGATGATACGCTTGTCGCCCTTGCGCACATCCTTGAGGTAGCGCTGGACGATGTAGGGCTCGCGGAACAGCTGGCCGAACATTTCGAGCAGCGACGACAGGTTCCTGTCTGCCTCGTGCAGGTGGAAGATGCCGGCACCGCCATTGCCGTAAAGCGGCTTGACGATGATATCTCCGAACTCCTTGCGGAAGGCTGCCACTTCCTGCGGGTCCTTGGTGATCAGCGTCTCCGGCATCAGGTCGGCGAATTCGGTGACGAAGATCTTTTCCGGGCTGTTGCGCACCCAGGCCGGGTCGTTGACGACGAGTGTCTTCGGGTGGATGCGCTCGAGCATGTGGGTGGTGGTGATGTAGTTCATGTCGAAGGGCGGATCCTGGCGCAACAGGATGACGTCCATCTCCGACAGGTCGGTGCGGACCGGCTCGCCGAGGGTGAAGTGGTCGCCCTTGATGTCGCGCACCTCGAGCTTCTCGATGCGGGCAAAAACCTTGCCGTCGCGCATCGACAGACGGTCGGGCGTGTAGTGGTAGAGCTCATGGTCGCGCCGCTGCGCCTCCAGCGACAGCGCAAACGACGTGTCGCCGGCGATGTTGACGGTTGCGATGTGGTCCATCTGGACGGCGATCTTGAGGGCCATAAAGGTCTCCGGCGCGGCTGGCGGTGGTCTTGTCGCGCGGGCCGGGCTCCGGTCGCACGCTGCGGTGACGAGGATGTAGCAATTTGCCGGCCTTATGCAATGGCGGCGGGCGCGAAGAAATCCGCTCGCCGCGCTGGCCGGCCGAGGCTACAGCCCGGGCCGGCCCGTCGGCTGGTTGCCGCCGATCATGTCGATGAACAGCTCGACCGCTTCGGCCATCGCCTGCCCGGCGGGCTTCTCGACGTGCCATTCGGTGAAGTGGCCATCGATCCACATGCGGCACAGGCCGTAGATGAAAGCGCGGGCGGACAGCATCAGCGCGTCGGGGGCGAGGGCCGGAGATATCCGGGCGCTGGCCTGGCCGCGGGCGATCAGGTCGAGCATGATCAGGCGGATCGCTTCGGTTTCGCCTGTGAGCTTGGGCGAGCCGTGGAAGTCGATTAGGGTGCGCGAGGCGATGACGTCGAAATGCGTCGGGTTGGCCAGCGCCCAGGCGAGATAACCACGAGCGATGGCGCGCAGCCCTTCCAGCGGGTCGGTGTCGCCGGTCCCTGACAGCTCCTGCTGGACCGACAGGGTCAGGCGCCCCACGGCTTGCTCGGCCACTGCCGTCATCAGTGCCGTCTTGTTGGCAAAATGGCGGAAGGGCGCGGCCGGCGAAACACCTGCGCGCTTGGCGGCTTCCCGCACCGAAACGGCGTCGACGCCCTTTTCCTCGATCAGCCCGATGGTGGCGGCGATGAGCTCCTCGACGAGGTTGCCGTGATGATAGGCCGCGCGGGTTCCGGGAGATTTCGCCATGGCCTTTAGTAGCGGTTGGCCGGCAGGAATGTAAACGGCGTAAACATCCGCTTGACAGTTCTCCGCAATCATATGTAAGCAGTGATTACATATGGAGGAAACGTCATGCAGGTTTTACCCGAAAGTGTTTCCACCTGGCCGCCGAACGGTTGGAGGCTGACCGCCTGGCTCAGCGTCGCTGTGCTGGCGGCATGCGCCGCAGCGGCCAGTCTCGCAGGCGATCCGGCCGACGGCGCGCGCATGGTGATTAGGCTGACTGCGCGCACCTCGCTCATCCTGTTCGTGCTCGCCTTTACCGCGTCGAGCCTGGCGCAGGTCTGGCCCTCGGCGACGACACTGTGGCTTAGGACAAACCGCCGCAATTTCGGCCTGGCATTCGCCTTTTCGCACGGCGTCCATGCCGCAGCCATCTTCGCGCTGTCGCAGCTCGATCCGGTGCTGTTCGACGCGCTGACGGCGCCGGTTGCCTTCATCGCCGGCGGCACCGGCTATCTCGCCATCGTGCTTATGGCCGCGACATCGTTCGACCGGACGGCCGCAGCAGTCGGGCCGAAAGCCTGGCGCGTCATCCACACCGGCGGTGCTTGGTTCCTTGCCGTCTTCTTCGTCGTCAATTTCGGGCGGCGTGCGGTGCTGATGCCGGAGATGTACTGGCCCTACATGGCGCTGATCCTCGCCGCGATCGCGCTCCGTCTGATAGTCCGTTTTCGTGGCCGCAAGCGCGATAGGGCCAAGCTAGGCGCTTAGCCAGCGCGTCGTTCATTTCACGGATTGCTGCCGCTCGGCGGCTGCGTCCTGTGCCGAAATATAGCCTAGCGCTGAAACCGGTTTCGACGCGGTGTCAAAATCCGGACGGCAAGCTGATCGAATACAATTCCTAAACGCTTTGCTGGCACTGTGCTGCAACAGTTTCAAATATTAGCAGAACAGAGACAAAGCATGCCCATCGGCGTCAGCCATTCGGACAGGGAAACGGCGGATCTGGCCTTTACCGATGCCTTGACCGGGCTCGGCAACCAGCGCCGGTTCTTCGACAAGGTCGAGCGGCTGATCGGCGACCGCGCCGAGGACCCGGCACCCTTCACCGTCGGCATCCTCGATCTCGATGGCTTCAAGCCGATCAACGACCTGTTCGGCCATCGCGCCGGCGACGACATCCTGATCCAGGTGGCGATGCGCCTGCGTGCCGCCTGCGACGGCTATTCGGCCGTGGCGCGTATCGGCGCCGACGAGTTCGCCTTTCTCTACCCGCTGGTGTTTTCCGAGGATGCGGCGGCCGAAAAGGCGCGCATGCTGATCGAAATCCTGTCGGCCCCCTATGACGTCGGCGAACGCACGGCGCGCCTGTCGGCGTCGGTCGGCTGTTCGCTGTTCCATTCGAGCGACGACACCACCGAGACTCTGGTGCGCAAGGCCGAGACCGCGCTCTATCACGCCAAGCGTTCGGGCCGCGGCCGCGTCGTCGTCTACACCCGCGAGATGGAGGAGGCGGCCAAGCGCGTCACCCGCATCGAGCAGGCGCTGCGCCGTGCCGTTGCCGCCGGCGATGTCGCGCCGCATTTCCAGCCGATCGTCGATCTCAGCAGCCGCCGCACCATCGGCTTCGAGGCACTCGCCCGCTGGACCGACCGCGACCTCGGCTTCGTTTCGCCTGCGGTGTTCATTCCGATCGCCGAGGAGCGCGGCATCATCGGCCCGCTGTCGCAGCTGGTGCTGCGCAAGGCGGCGGAAGCCGCGCGCAGCTGGCCGAAGGAAATGTTCCTGTCATTCAACCTGTCGCCGTCTCAGCTGGTCGACCAGAACACCGGCCTGCATATCCTGTCGATCCTCGAACGCACCGGCTTCGACCCGCGCCGCCTCGAGATCGAGATCACCGAGACCGGCCTGATGACCGATCCCGCTTCGGCGGAAAAGATCGTCGAGGATCTGCGCCGCGTCGGCATCCGCGTCTCGCTCGACGATTTCGGCACCGGTCAGTCGTCGCTCGGGCGCCTGCGCGAGTTCCGCTTCGACAAGCTCAAGATCGACCGCGCCTTCGTTGCCTCGATCCTCGAGGACCGGCCGTCCGAACACATCATCCGCGCGATCCTGGCGATGTGCGAAGGCCTCGGCATGGACGTCGTCGCCGAAGGCATCGAGATGGAAGCGCAGGCGGAACGGCTGACGCAGTTCGGCTGCGCCGGCGGGCAGGGCTACCTGTTCGGCCGTCCGGCCGACGCCGACGCCACGCTCGGCTATCTCCGCGAGGCGCATCGCGGCGCAACCTACGCTGCGGCCGTCTGAAGGCCATTTCCTGACATCGCTTCTGGCCGCGCTGCGTCTACGCTGAACCCACTGCATGCACAGGATTGGCGTGGCAGGCCGCCAGGTTCGCTTGATCGGCTGTCCTCATCCAGGCCTCGGCTCAGCGCTCCGATTTTTCCGTGAGCGAGCACGATCTTTTCCGAAAACCGGTTCCCACTTTTCGCGATCTTGCTCTATGACGGAGGGCATGTCCGGCTTTGGGGGAAGCGGGCAAGGCGAGGGAAAGATCATGATGCCATCGGCACGATTTCCTGATCTCGAGGGCCAGTCGGTGCTGATCACCGGCGGCGGCACCGGCATTGGCGCCGCGCTGACTGAGGCGTTTGCCCGGCAGGGCGCCAAGGTCGCCTTCATCGACATCGCCCTCAAGCCAAGCCAGGAATTGTGCGACGAGATCGAGCAGGCGACCGGCAACCGGCCGCTCTATCTGCGCGCCGATCTGCGCGACATCGCCGAGCTGCGCCGGGCGGTTGCCCGCGCCGAGGAAGAGCATGGTCCGGTGACGGTGTTGGTCAACAACGCCGCCAACGATGTGCGCCACGAGGTGGCTGACGTCACGCCCGAGAGCTGGGACGAAAACCAGGCGGTGAACATCAAGCCGCATTTCTTCACCATCCAGGCGGTAGCCCCTGGCATGGTCAAGGCGGGCGGTGGCTCGATCATCAATTTCAGCTCGACCTCCTACATGCTGAACATCGGCGCCATGCCGGCCTACACGGCGGCGAAGGCGGCGATCGTCGGCCTGACCAAGGGGCTCGCCGGCCGCTACGGCCCCGACAACATCAGGGTCAATGCGGTGGCGCCGGGCTGGGTGATCACCGAACGGCAGCGCGAATTGTGGGTCAGCGAGAAATCGCTCAAAGCGCATATCTCGCGGCAATGCATCAAGCGGATGATGCTGCCGGAGGACATGGTCGGCCCGGTGCTGTTTTTGGCTTCCGACGCGTCGAAAATGCTGACGGCGCAGACGCTGATCGTCGATGGAGGTATCTTGTGAGTGCTGTGCCTAAGATAGCGGCGGTCGACTGGGGCACCACCAGGCTGCGTGTCTGGCTGCTCGATGCCAGGGGTGCGGTGCTGGATGAAAGGCGCAGCGACGAGGGCCTGCTGACGGCGCAGCACAAGGGTTTTGCCACTGTGCTCGACCGGCAGCTGCAGGACATGGCGGCACCTGAAAACCTGCCGGCGATCGTCTGCGGCATGGCCGGCGCGCGCCAGGGTTGGGTCGAGGCGCCTTATGTCGACGTGCCGTCGTCGCTGGGCGATATTCTCGGCGCCGCCGTGCCCGTGCCGGGTGCCGGCCGCGACGTCCGCATCGTGCCGGGCCTCGCCCAGCGCGACCCGCGCGCGCCCGACGTCATGCGCGGCGAGGAGACCCAGCTTGCCGGCATCGCCAAGCTGATCGGCTCGGGCAGCCATCTCGTCTGCATGCCCGGCACGCATTGCAAATGGGTGACCGCCGAGGGTGGTGCCATCAAGAGTTTCGGTACCTGGCCGACCGGCGAGATGTTTTCGGTGCTGGCGCAGCATTCGATCCTGCGCCACTCGATCGGCGACACGCCGGCGAAGGTGTCACCGGAAAGCCAGGTGTTCCGCGACTGGTGCAAGGAGGCGCTGTCCGACGGTGACGTTGGCGCGAGATTGTTCGGCATCCGCGCCGCCGGCCTGCTTTCCGGGCTCGGCCAGCAGAATGCGGCGGCGGCCCTTTCGGGCCTGTTGATCGGCGCCGAAGTTGCCTCGGCTGTCAGGCGTTTTGGCCGGCGCGACACACCTGTGGTGCTCGTCGTCTCGGGCGCGCTGGGCGCACTTTATGCCGAGGCGATGCGCCTCGACGGCATCGCTGTGACGATCGCCGATGCCGATGAAGCGGTGCTGGCCGGCCTGGTGGCTGCTGCGCGGCGCAATGGGATGCTGGCTGAAGGAGTGGCCGAATGAGCGTGACTGCACCGTTCCCCGAACTCGGCCGCGGGCTGGTCGCCATTCTGCGCGGGCTGAAGCCCGAAGAGGCGCTCGATGTCGGCCAGGCCGTATTCGATGCCGGCATCGAGGCGATCGAGGTGCCGCTCAACTCGCCCGACCCGTTCCGCTCGATCGAGATCCTGGCCCGGGCGCTGCCCACGGCACTTGTCGGCGGCGGCACGGTGGTGTGGGCAAAGGATGTCGACCGGCTGAACGATGCCGGTGGGCGGCTGCTGGTCAGCCCCAACATCGACGCCGAAGTGATGGGGCGTGCCGGCGTGCACCAGATGGTGACGATGCCCGGCGTGATGACGCCGACAGACGCATTCCTGGCGCTGCGGCTGGGTGCTTCGGCGCTGAAGTTTTTCCCGGCGAGCGTGCTCGGGCCGGGCGGCATTTCGGCGATCCGCGCCGTGCTGCCCAAGGAGACGCAGGTTGGCGTCGTCGGCGGCGTGTCGGAGATCGATTTCGCCGCCTACGCCAAGGTCGGGGTGCAATTGTTCGGGCTCGGCTCCAGCCTCTACAAGCCCGGCATGACTGCCGCCGAAGTCGGCGAACGCGCCCGGGCAGCCGTGGCCGGCTGGGACGCCATCGGCAAGGGGGCCTGACATGGCGGCCAGCATCCTGTCCGACGAGGCATGCGAGCTCGGTGAAGGCCCGACCTACGATCCCGCCACCGACACGCTCTACTGGTTCGACATCCTGAACAGCCGGCTCCTGGAGAAGAAGCTTTCCGGCGGGCAGACGCGCATACACCAACTGGGCGAGATGGCGAGCGCGATCGCCACGATCGACGGCGAGCGCCAGCTGCTGCTGACCGAGACCGGGCTGCATATTCGTGACGCTGCGACCGGCACGCTCAAGCTGCATATGTCGGTCGAAGCCGCCAATGCCGGCACCCGCTCGAACGACGCGCGCGTGCACCCGTGCGGGGCGCTGTGGTTCGGCACCATGGGCAAGAAGGCCGAGGCGGGGGCAGGTGCCATCTACTGGTTCTTCCGCGGCGAGCTCAGGTTGCTTTTGCCCGCGATCAGCATCCCCAATTCAATCTGCTTCAGCCCGGATGGCAAGACCGCCTATTACACCGACACAGCCGTCAACCTGCTCTATCGCCTCGACTGCGATGCCGATACCGGCCTGCCGCTCGGCGAGCCGAAACTGTTCGTCGATCGTCGCGGCGACAGAGGCGACATCGACGGTTCGGTCGTCGACCGCGACGGGGTGCTGTGGAACGCCAGCTGGGGCGGCGGCCGCGTCGACGCCTATGCGCCCGACGGCAAGCTGCTGCGCAGCGTGCCGGTGCCGGCAGTGCAGGCATCGTGCCCGGCATTCGTCGGCGCTGCGGCCGACCGGATGGTGGTGACCTCGGCCGCCGAAGGCATGAGCGCAAAGGCGAGGCGGGCCGACCCGCATGCCGGCAAGACCTTCCTGCTCGACATCAAGGTCAATGGCCGGCACGAGCCGAACGTCCTGATCTGAGGCGAGGCAAGCGCTAGCTATGCGCCCCCCAGCGGGCGGTCCTCTTGTCGCCGGGACGATGGCAACAGGTCGGTTTTCCTGCAGGTACAGCCTGTCGCGAATGCGATGGTTGGAGTGGGCGGCGATCGTCGCGTCGCCGCATGACAGCAGGAACAGTGCCCGATGGCCGGACAAAGACCGACGCTTTTTCTCGTCCACGAGCCGGAGCGCGCCTGTTCCGAGCGATTGCTTGATGACGGCTTCTCACGCCAGGCGGCGATGGAGATTTCGTCTTATCTGGCGCAATCGACCGACATGGCACCTGAGTTCGCTGCCCTTATTGAGGCATGCGCTGTGCGCAGCCTCGACTTTCGCGCCGTCGAGCTCGACGATGCCGCAACGGTGCTGGCGTCAGTGGATCGTGGCGCCAGTCTGGTGTGGACGCTGACCGACGGCATCGCCTATTTCCGCGGTGGTGCTGCACCGGCACTTGCCCGGCTCAATGGCCTGAAGACCGTCGGCGCCGACGACAGCCTGTTTGCGCTGTGCCAGGACAAGTTCCGGGCAGGCGCCGTGCTTTCGGCGCTCGGTCTGCCGGTGCCGACGGCGGGGCTTGTGCGCGGCGGCGAATGGCTGGTCGAGCCGCCGGCGTCTTCGTCGGGTTATTTCGTCAAGCCGAACCGGCTCGGCGCCAAGATCGGCATCTGGAAGGATTCGCGCATCGCCAAATCAGGGGATGCGTTGGCGCTCGGGCGCCGCGTGTTCGACGCCTATCGCGACGATGTCATCGTCCAGCCCTATGTCGCCGGCCGCAACGTGCGGGCGAGCTTCCTTGCGGTCGACCCCAAGGTTGGGCCCGAGGCGCTTGGCATCGTCTTTGTCGATTCAGGTGGCGACTTCCAGACCATGGCCGACAGTATGGCGCTCTATGGCGACACCGGCACGGCGGCCAGGGAAGCGGGCCAATATGTCGAGCCGGAGCTGGTGCAGGTGGCGTCGGTGCAACCGCGCGCGGCGGAAAGCATCAGGCGGATCGCGGCCAGGCTGATGGCCGGGCTCGGCCTGCGCGACGTCTTCTCGCTCGACTTCCGCGTCGAGGCCGACGACACCGTGCACCTCATCGAATTCGAGGTCTGCCCGGGCCTGCCCTGCTTCGATTTCCGTGCCTATTGCCGGACTGAATGGCAGCTCAGCCTCGCCGAGGCGATGGCCGAGACGGCGGCACGGCGCATCGGCTAGAGGTGCCGCGCCTTTGGCGGCGCAAGCGTCAGGTGCGCTGCATGCAGACGGAGGTATGTCCCGAGCGGATAAAACCGATCTGCTGGGCGGCACCCTTGGACAGGTCGAGCACGCGTCCCTTGATGAACGGGCCGCGATCATTGATGCGGACGATGACGCTCTTGCCGTTCTTCTGGTTCGTCACGCGGATCTTGGTGCCGAAGGGAAGCGAGCGGTGCGCCGCGGTCATGGCCGATGGGTTCATGCGTTCACCCGAAGCAGTCTTCGAGGTCAGCGCATACCAGGAGGCCTTGCCGCACTGGGCTGAGGCGGTGCCGGTAAAGGCTATCATCATGCCGGCGGCGATGGTGGCCGCCACGATCGCGGGCTTGGCGCGGTTCTTCATCTTCTGGTTAACGCTCTGTTGATAAACACACGGAGCGGTTTCACCCGAAATGTGGCAGCGAATGCGGCAAGCATCGGGCAGTTCCGAGGCGAGCGCACACATTTGGAGTCTCAAGGTAACAGTTTGTCAGGGCTGATGAGGTCGCAAGGAAGGAATATCTTCATAATTGCGGAGCGGTTGCTGAGATCATCGCGGAATCACGAGAATCGCTGCTGTCGCATGACATCTTGAAGATACTTGCTACCGAAAAGAAATATCAAGAAGCAGGTTGGCGTTGTGAAGATAATCAACAGGAAGGTGGTGTCGAGATGAAGTTATTGCCAACCATCGTTGCGGGGCTCGCCGTCGTCGTCGGCATCGTCTGGATCCTGCAGGGTGCCGGCCTGCTCGGCGGTAGCTTCATGACAGGGCGCACGGAGTGGTTCTGGATCGGGATCGCGACCGTATTGGCCGGCTGTGCCGCATTTTTGTGGCTCAGGCGTCGAAGCAGGTGAAGCTGCCGTTGCGTCGAGGGGAGCCAACGCGACCGAACTATTGTAGGCGGATGCCGAGACGCTAGGATGTGCGCATAGTCCGGTCCGCCGGTTGTTGGGTGTGGGGGCAATTGACCGAACTCGGCTTGACGATCGCGATCTGCACCCGCAACCGGGCGTCTCTGCTCGCGCGATGCCTCGCGTCGCTCGTCGCTGCCGAGCGACCGACTTCAGCTTTTGAAATTCTGGTTGTCGCCAATGACTGCAGCGA
The DNA here is from genome assembly GCF_964252895.1 of Aminobacter sp. LjRoot7. NCBI lineage: Bacteria > Pseudomonadati > Pseudomonadota > Alphaproteobacteria > Hyphomicrobiales > Phyllobacteriaceae > Aminobacter > Aminobacter sp. LjRoot7. Next base: position 112,696 of record NZ_CAXUPX020000008.1, on the reverse strand, counting down.
CGAAACCTTGCCCGTTGCCCAGGGTTTTGCCGCCCGGCTGCCGATGGTGGTCGTGGAGGAACCGCAAGCGGGACTGTCCCACGCCCGCAATCGGGCCATTGCCGAGGCGCGAGGACAGCTGATCGTCTGGCTCGACGACGACGCCCTGGTGCGGTCCAGCTTCCTGCGTGCCTACGAGGCCGCGATGGCCGCGTCGCCGCGATGCAGCATCTTCGGGGGCGTGATCGTTCCATGCCTGGACGGGGAGCCGCCCGCCTGGCTATTGGCCGGGCTGGACGTGGTGGAGAGCGCCTATGCGGCGCGGCGGCGAGCCGCTGCTGACATCTTTGCCGATGTCGATGCCGATCTTCCGTTCGGTGCCAACTACGCCATGGTGGCCGATGTCCAGCGCCGCTTTCGCTTCGACCCCGAGCTCGGCCGGCGGCCAGGCAACCCGTTCGCGGGCGGCGAGGAGATCGCGGTCATGCGTGCGGCACTTGCCGCGGGTCACGTCGGCCGCTGGGTTCCCGAGGCGATCGTCGATCATCTGATCGGGCCGGAACGGCAGACCGAGGCCTGGCTGTGGGGCTACTTCCATGCCGATGCGAAGCAGCGCGCCTCCGGGCGCCCGGCGTCGCTGTGGGGCCGGTTCAAGGCCGGCAGGGCATTTCGCCGCTATTGGCGGGCGCGAACAAGAGCGCAGCCCCAGGAGTGGCTGGCGTTGTTCGTCAAGGCGGCGCAGCTGGCTGGAAAAGCCGGCGTCAGGCCGGATCTTTAAGCAGCGTCTTTCCGCTAGGGGCCAGCTCCGGGGATACGCCCAGCAGATCCAGGATCGTCGGCACGACGTCAAAGGAACTGGTGATGCCGGATCGGCCGGCTTCGAGGCCCGGACCGGCACCGAACACAAACCCCCAATCGCCGGTATGGCCACCCGTGCGACGCCAGGGCAGCGGGCCGACGGTTCCCAGCCGCTCATGCGTCATGCCGAGAAGGCCCTTTCGAAAAAGCACGTAGAGATCGGCCTCATGCGGCCCGACTTCGAATGGGGACTTGCCAGCCCGGAAGGTTTCACGCACTGCCGGTTCGCCGCTCAGCGGATCGCGGCACTGCGACAGCAGCAATTCGAGTTCATCGAGGAGTGCATCATAGCCTTCGGGGCTCACAGTTCCCGATGCTTCCCGGCCGCACAGGTTCACGCGAATCTGTCCGTCGTAAAAGGCTGGAATGGCGAATGCGTCCATCTTTGGCCAGAAGGCGCGATAGCGCGTCGTGGGCATCCAGCCGATTCCGCGAGGCTCTCGCTGACGGCGAAGCGTTTCGGCGTCGCGCTGCCGTCCGATGCCAGTCTTGACCAGCGCGCGAGCGATGGGGCCGGGCCTGTCGGGCCATGGAACGAGCTTCCGCAGCGTCGGCTCCCAGCTCTCGTTTTCTTCGAGCAGCGGCGTGCCGTCGGCAAAGCGTGCCGCGGGCGTTAAGTCGCGCATATAGGCTTTGCCGAAGCTGCGCCGGTAGAGCAGCTCGGGCAGCAGAGCCATCGCGGGTACGTCGCCCTCGTTCATGCCCATGCCATGCATGGAAAAGGCTAGCACTGTCGCATCGGGGAAGGCGTCGGCGAGATCGCCGACCAACCGGTCTAGCGCTTCGTAGATACCGATCATCCCTTGTCTTGCCGGCGCTGCCGAGGCGTGATGATGGAGTGGATGCTCGGTGTCGATGCCGTGCCAGAACGGCTCGCTGCCGGAGTGCGCCTCGGATGGAACGACGATCGCCAGATCCCAGTCGGGAAGCCGATCGCGCAGCAGCCACAGGGCGATCTCGCGACGCCTTTCGACTGCAGTAATCAAGGCGGCGGCGGCCGCTTCCGTCTTGGCGACAGAAGGCCAGCAGAAGCCGTAAATCCATTCCGGAGCGGGGTAGGGGCCGAACTTGCCGGCGATTTCGGCGGCGAGATCAGGCGGGTTGGAATGGGCTTCGACACCGGGATCATGGGCACCCCAGGCGGCGAGGCCAAGGACATTTCCACTGTCGTCCAGCCGGCAATAAGGCAGGTCGAATGCCACCACCCTTCGGCCGGTGGCTTGCAGGTAGGAAGGGGCTGTGACCTCTTCCTGGATGACGTCGTATGTGGCTGGATCGAAACGTACCGCTGACCAGCGGCCGCCGTCGGACGGTGCAAGCCCGGTCGCGACGTGCTCCCAGGCCAGGCCCGAAAGCTTGTCGCGCCCATGGTCGAGCTGCAGGCCAATGCCGTTACGGCGCAGCCGGTTTAGATTGGGCAGGCGTCCTTCGCCGATCATTCGCTCGACGAGGTCGTAGTCCATCCCGTCGAGTCCAATTGCGATTACGCGCGGCATTTCCCCTCCAGCCTGAGTTCCCCGCGACCAGTATTGCCGAGCCAGCAAAGGTCGACAATGCCCGGATAGGGTGCGCCGGGCTGCGACGCTGGCGGTTCATTGAATTTCTTGCGGATTTCTGAGATAATATTCCCAGTGCGAGAACGCCCGACTGAGGAGTTCGACTAGCACGCACATAGTCCTCACGGGCGCTCGAGCTTAACTCGAACGTAGCCAAAGAGGATTTTTCGTCATGGCAACGCTTAATGTAATGGAGCCCCTGGGGCTCACCCGGCATCGGCGCTGGGAGGACATCGTGTCGATGATCCTCGGCGCTGCTATCATCGTGTCTCCGATGTGGTTCGGAGTGACCGAGATGCCGACAATGATGGCGGTTACCGCGCTCGTGGGTGCGGCGATCGTCGTGCTTTCCGGATTGGAGCAGATCTTCCTGCGGCGCTGGGAGGAAATCCTGCTGCTGTTCGGTGGCGTCTGGATGGTGGTGCAGCCGTTCGTCTTCGAATATGGCGGCGCGCTGCGCAGCTGGCACATCGGCCTCGGCATAGCCGTGGCGGTGCTGGCGGCCCTTGAACTCTGGCAGGACCGCGACCGCAGCCTCGAGGCATAGCAGCGGCGAGACAAAGGAGAGGGGGACTTTTTGGCATTGGCGAGCGCGGCTGCTCGAAACGCTGCGCACTTGCCTGAGGTCAGTCGGGGCGCCCCAACATCATCCTGCGCAGCTTGCGCAGGCGGTTCTGCGGTTTGCGCGCTTCGGCCTTTGTGTTCAGCCGGGCGATTTCGGCGCGAAAGGCGTCCTCCCGCGCCAGGCTCTCGGCAAGCTGCAATTCCAGACGTCGGATGCGGGCAGCCGCGGGCATCTGGCTGACCGCCGGATTGCGGGAGCCCAGATCGCGATTCCGCCCCACCGTATGTGGCCAGAGGTGCAGGTCGGAGTCCTGGTTGTCCACTGCCCATGCCGTCGGGCGGAAGTTGGCGGCGCGAAAGGCCACGTTGATAGAAAGCTGGTCCCGGCGCGAGTAGCGCATTACGTGGGAGGCCCAGGTTTCGAGCATCGAGATGACCTGCGCCGAGCGATGGTCGCGGATCAGGATACCCGTCCACCATGGGCGCTCCTCCAGCACTTCGGGGCAGCTCAGCGTGTAATGGTTGAGCTGCTCGAAAATGCGGCTCGGATCGTCAAATCCCTGCCTCGCCACCTCGAGGAATTCGTCCAGTACGGCTTCCCGGTAGGAGTGTGGCGCGACGAGGAAGCCGATCTCGGGGTCGAACAGCTCCAGCAGCCGTTCGGGCGGCTGTTTCAGGATCACGGAATTGTCGATGTAGATGGAGCAGTCATAGTCCAGCAGGTAGACATGCGGGCGGATTTTCAGCTCGCGCTGGCTGCGTATCGGATCTTCAGGAAACAGGGGCTCGACCACGCGACAGTTCCAGCTCTCGCTGCGCAGCGCAGGGTCGTCGGTCAGGCAGATGAAGGGAAGCTGGGAAGGGGAAGCGGCCGGCTGCTCGTTGAGGTGCTCATAGCCGCCGACAAGCACTGTGTAGACGCAGCATTTCATTCCGGACGCCTCAAGGTCTCAGGCCATGTGGCCATTCCGAACGTGAACGGCACGCCGTCGAATTTTCGGCGCTGCCGGGTGCTGCTTGCAGTCTGAAGATAGTTCGGGCGACTCGCAAGGTTCTGATGAAACGGCAGGTTGTAGATATCAGCAGAAGATAAAATAAAGGGCGCCGATTGGCGCCCTTCTTTCTACCTCTTCGGAACCGGCCGGCTTACTCGACCTCGTTGGCGTTGAAGGCGACCCATTTGCCGAAGGACGGCAAGTCGAGCGATCCGGGTGCACGGTCGGCATCGCGCAGGGTCGTACCCGAACGGAACTTCAGCCCGACCATGACGGTATGGAAGTTCTCGCCGTAGCGGTATTGGTCGCTATCGAGCGCGTGGTAGGAAATCTGGGTGAATTCATACCGGGCGAACAGCGACACCGGCCAGGTTTCCGGGCGGATTTCGCTCTCCACGTTGAAGTCGAAGACCCGGTTGGGCAGGTTATCGGTCCACTTCTTGCCGCCGGCATAGGCGCCGTCCAGCTTCACCGACCAGTTGTCGTTGAGGAAGTAGTTGATGCCAAGCCGGGCGAATGGCGCCTCGCGCGTGCCTTCGTCGTACCTGTCATAAGAATCGAGGTAGCCCGCCTGGGCGAAGACCGAGCCCCAGCCGGTCAGCAGCTTGCCTTCGGCGCCGGCGAACCAATAGTTCATCTCGCGGTTGGAATCGCCGCGGTCGTCGTGAATGCCGAGGCCGCCCAGGGCGCCGACGAGAAAGCTGTCCGTGCGATGGTAGAGGTGGACGGCGCCATGGCCATAGGCATTGGTCCTGTCGCCATCGGCGACGTCGGGCTTGCCCAGCGCTGCGGCCTGCAGATCGCCCTGGATGCCCCAGTTGGGCGCGAAGTCGTAACCCAGTGTCCCATCAAAAATCACGGTTGGACGGGTGTCGGCAACGCTCACGCCGCCTGATGATTCTATCCCCATCCCGCCAAGTGTGTTGTGGACGCCGGCGAAGGCGAGGCCGATGCGGTAGCCGATGGCCTGCTGGTCGGAAGTCTGTTCGCCCGCGATGGCTGTCGACGACATGCAAAGAAGAGCCATGGCGCTGGCTGCGCCAAGATAATTTTGAGATTTCACTGTGCCACCCCGGCTTTTGCTAAAAATTTGATGGTTCAAATATTCTAGGACTGAGCAATTATTGGCCAGCCCATAGCAATGGGCCAGACGAGAACTTTACGAAAACTTGGGAAGTTAAGAGGTCGTGTGGCATATTTGCCGCAGCTTGTTTATCGCGCGCTCAAGCGCGCGATTTGGCTGCGGTGCTTCCGGTTCTGCCTTCCTTGGGGCCTCGCTCAGCGCCAGCCGATATAGGTGGTGAACTCGGCCATCAGCGTGTCGAAGCGCTCGAGGTTCTGTGACAGGTTGGTCGACGTAACACCACCGCCACAGTCGATCAGGTAGTCGAAATAGGTATTGTCCTTGTCGTTGGAGGCGCGGCCGGCGACCTTCTTGTTGTTCCATTCGAGCGCCTTGTCCTGCATCGCCTTGTCGGTCTTGAAGCTGCTCTGGAACTGCACGCGCCGGCACTTCTGCGGCTCGCCACCCTCGCAATTGTAGAAATAGACCCAGAAGTTCATGCCCGACGCCTTGGAGTCGATGACCGGCAGGTTGTCGCTGTCGACGCCGACCTTGGCCTGGTATCCGGCCTTGGTCATGATCTCCCCGAACTCTGCGACGGTGATGCCTTCGACGACGGCCGGCGCGGCCTGTGGCTTGTCTTCCGCCTTTGCTGCGGTACCGGCAGCAAGGGCCAGTGCAGTGGCAAGAAGGGCAAAGCGCAGCATCGGCATGCTCCTCAGCAAGGTTGTGCAGTAATATTAGCACAACCTGATATTATCATCGACCATGGGCCAGCGGAAAGCTGACCATTTGGGCGATGATCGAAGGCAGCGGTGGTGGCGAGGATTGGCCGGCAAACACTTGCGCGTGCCGCTGGTGCCTTGCCGGGAAGCCGTTCAGGCTGGGCCTCGGGCGATGGCGGCGTGGCTCGAACCGGGCCTGGAAATCCGGGCAACAAAAAAGCCCGGCGAACCGGGCTTCTTGAATGTCTTCAGACAGTTGAAGCTGTCTAAGACAGGAAACTGGTGCCCAGAAGAGGACTCGAACCTCCACGCCTCGCGGCACACGGACCTGAACCGTGCGCGTCTACCAATTCCGCCATCTGGGCTGGTGGCGGTGATGTAAGCGGGCGAAGCGACTGTGTCAACGCGCTTTTTCAGCTTTTGCCGAGGAATGCTGCGGCAGGCCGCAAATGTCGCATTCAGCCAAAGGAGATGACGCAGGGGCCGACAGGCTTTCGAAGCCGGCGAAGGGTCGGGAGCCGCGCAGGCACGGCTCCCGAATGATCAAAAAAGCTGCGGCGTCCGGTTGGGCGCGCGGTGCTTTCGTGGCTTAGGCCAGCACGTCCTTGGATGCGACGGTCGAATCGGCGTTGAGCTTGTAGACGATCGGCACGCCAGTCCCGAGTTCGAGCTTGACGATGTCTGGGCCCGAAATGCCTTCGAGCGCCATGATCAGGGCGCGCAGCGAATTGCCGTGGGCGGCGACAAGCACGGTGCCGCCTGACAGCACGTGCTTTTGCATGTCGTGCATGTAGTAGGGCCAGACGCGCGCGCCGGTATCTTTCAGGCTTTCGCCGCCGGGGGGCGGGGTGTCGTAGGAGCGGCGCCAGATGTGGACCTGCTCCTCGCCCCACTTGGCACGGGCGTCGTCCTTGTTGAGGCCGTTGAGGTCGCCATAGTCGCGCTCGTTCAGCGCGGCGTTGCGGATGGTCTGGAGATCGCTCTGGCCGAGCGCGTCGAGGATGTGCTGGCAGGTGGTCTGGGCGCGTGACAGCGCCGAGGTGAAGGCGATGTCGAACTTCAGGCCGCGCGCCTTGAGCTTCTCGCCGGCCGACTTGGCCTCGGCATGGCCCTGCTCGGTCAGGCCGGGATCGCGCCAGCCGGTGAACAGGTTCTTGAGATTCCATTCGCTCTGGCCATGGCGGACGAGCACGAGAGTACCGGACATTTTTGCTCCCTTGGGTGGATGAAAGTTGAGAAGTTAAAGACCAAGCACGTCGCGCATCGAATAGAGGCCGGGCTTGCGTCCATGCGCCCACAGTGCTGCCTTGACAGCGCCACGGGCAAAGATGGTGCGGTCCTCGGCGAGATGCGACATGACGATGCGCTCGCCGGTGCCGGCGAGGATGACAGAGTGTTCGCCGACGACCGAGCCGCCGCGCAGCGCGGCAAAGCCGATCGTGCCGGTCTCGCGCACGCCGGTGTGGCCGTCGCGGACGCGCACGCTCTTCTCAGTGAGCGCGATCTTGCGGCCTTCGGCGGCGGCCTCGCCGAGCAGGAGTGCCGTGCCCGACGGCGCGTCGACCTTGTGGCGGTGGTGCATCTCGACGATCTCGATGTCGAAGTCGTCGGGTCCCAGCGCCTGGGCGGCCTTCTCGACAAGCACGGAGAGGAGGTTCACGCCGAGGCTCATATTGCCCGACTTGACGATGGTGGCATGGCGCGCCGCAGCGGCGATCTTGGCATCGTCCTCGGCCGAGCAGCCGGTCGTACCGATGACATGGGCGATGCGGGCCTGCGCGGCGTAGCCGGCGAATTCGATCGTCGCTGCCGGTGCGGTGAAGTCGAGCACGCCGTCGGCCTTGGCGAATGCGGACAGCGGATCGTCCGAAATAGGCACGTTGATGATGCCGACGCCGGCGAGTTCGCCGGCATCCTTGCCGAGATGCGGCGAGCCGGCCCGCTCGACGGCGCCGACGACACGCACGCCTGCCATGCTGTGCACGGTGCGCAACAGCACCTGACCCATCCGCCCGGCGGCTCCGACGACGACAAGACCCATCTCGCTCATATCAGGCTCCCTGAGGCAGCGCGTGCTGCCGCTCTACCATTGCAGTCTCGGCGGTATCATCCACCAGTCCAAGTGCGGCTTCGTCATGCAGATTGTGGAAGCGCGCATAGACGCCGTTGAGGTCGGCCATCAGCGCGGCATGGGTGCCTTGCTCGATCAGCCGGCCTGCGTCCAAAACGACGATATGGTCGGCATTGATGACCGTCGAGAGGCGATGCGCAATCACGATGGTGGTGCGCCCTTGCGTGGCGGTGGCGAGTGCCTGCTGGACGCGCGCCTCGGACTCGTTGTCGAGCGCCGAGGTTGCCTCGTCGAGCAAGAGGATCGGCGCGTTGCGCACAAGGGCGCGGGCAATGGAGACACGCTGGCGCTGGCCGCCCGACAATGTCGAGCCGCTCTCGCCGACCGGCGTGTCGTAGCCTTCCGGCTGGTCGAGAATGAAGTCGTCGGCGAAGGCCTGCCTGGCGGCGTCGCGGATGTCCTCGTCGGTCGCGTCGGGGCGGCCGTAGCGGATGTTGTCGGCGATGGTGCCTTCGAACAGATAGGGGTGCTGCGAGACATAGGCGATGGATTGGCGCAGCGAGCGCTTGGTGACGCCTGAAATGTCCTGGCCGTCAATGACGATGCGGCCGCCGTCGAGATCGTAGAAGCGCTGCAAAAGCGCGATCAGCGTCGACTTGCCGGCGCCCGAGGCGCCGACGATGGCCGTTGTCTTGCCACCGGCTGCGATGAAGCTCAGCTCGCGCAGGACGGGGATGTCGTCGCCATAGCCGAAGGAGACGTTGTCGAAGCGGATTTCGCCCTGACCGACGGCGATCGCCTTGGCGCCCTCGCTGTCTTCCTGGCGCGGCGGCGTGTCGAGGATCTCGTAGAGCATGCGGGCGTTGACCAGTGCGGCCTCGAGCCCGACCTGGGTGCGGGCAAGGCGGCGGGCCGGATCATAGGCAAGGATGAACGAGAAGATGAACGAGATGATGTTGCCGGGCGGCTGCATGTCGACAGCGGAGCGGTAGCCGGCGTAGCCGATGATGCCGGCGAAGATCGCGCCACCGAGCATCTCGGTGATCGGCGAAAGCCGCTCCGAGACACGGGCAATCTTGTTCGACCGTGCCTCGACGTCGCCGATCAGCCCGTCCATGCGCCTGGCGAGCTGGTCTTCCATGGTGAAGGCCTTGACGATGGCCATGCCCTGGACGGTTTCCTGCATCGAGCCGAACAGACGGGCCCCGACGAGGATGGCATCGCGGTTGAGGCGGCGCAGCCGGCGCATCAGGTAATTGACGGCAAAGACCAGCGGCGGGCCGATCAGCAGGACCAGCAGCGACAGCATCGGGTCCTGGTAGATCATGACGCCGACCAGCACGACGAGCGAAACGGCGTCGCGGGCGATCGAGGTGACCAGGATGTTGAGCAGGTCGCGCACGCCAGCGACGTTCTGGTTGACCTGGGCGATCAGCTGGGCCGAGCGCTGCGACGAGAAGAAGTCCATGCCGAGGCTCATCAGGTGGTCGAAGATACGACGCTGATAGCGGGCGATGAGGTTGTTGCCGACCTTGGCGAGGACGACCGCCTGGCCATAGGTGGACAGGCCGCGAATGACGAAGGCAGCGAAGATGGATAGGCTGATCAGCAGGATCAGGTCGGCGCGCCGTTCGTAGAACACCAAGTTGACCACGTCGCGCATGACCCAGGCGAGAAAGCCCGTCGTGCCCGAGATGGTGAGTAGGAAGATCGCCGCGAAGGTGTAGTTCCAGACGTAGTCGCGACCGTTTTCGGCGACGATGCGCTTGATGACGCCGACGATCTCGCTGCGCTTCGACGTCGTTGTCTGGTTTTGGTCGATGGTCAAACAGGCAGTCCTGTCGCTACTTGCGGAAACTGCGCCCCTCATAAAGCATGACGCCGCGAGGGGAAACCGCCATTTGCCGCAGTGCGGCAGTGGTTAGATCCGCCAGCGCCGATCGCCGGTCTCGATGCCGAACAAATCGGGATTGCGCGCATAGGCGGCGAGCCCGGCAAGGGCCGCCAGCGGGTGGGTGATGACATAGACCGGCATAGAGGCCATCAGCTCGCGATGCGGCGCCTTGTCTTCGAAGGCCTCGCGGAAATTGCCCTGTTTCAGCGCCGGCACGATCTTCTGGGCGATGCCGCCGGTGAGGAAGACGCCGCCCTTGCTCTTGAACACCAAAGCGAGGTCGCCGGCGGTCCGGCCAAGGCAGGTGACGAACAATTCGAGCGCCTCGACCGCGACAGGGTCGCTGCCATCAAGCGCGGTTGCGGTGACCTGCGCCGGCTGGGTCAGGACAGGCGTCTTACCGTCCGCCTTGGCAACGGCGCGGTAGGTGTTGACCAGCCCGCGGCCGCACAGGATCTGCTCGCCCGAGATGCGGCCGTCGAGCTTTTCGATATGCGGGAAGACCTCGAAGTCACGCTTGGAGCGCGGACCGATGTCCATGTGGCCGCCTTCGCCGGGAATAGGGATCCAGCGCCCGAGCGCGTGGATCAGGCCGGCGACGCCAAGACCGGTGCCTGGCCCGAGCACGACGCGGCCGGCGCCTGGTTCGGGCTCGCCGCCACCGATCTTTTCCATGTGCTCGTCGCCAAGCGCCACTACAGCCAGCGCCTGGGCCTCGAAGTCGTTGAGCACGAGGATGTCGACCAGCCCAAGCGTCGAAAACATCTGCCGGGGGCGCACGACCCAGGGGCAGTTGGTGAGCGCGATCTCCTCGCCCTCGACCGGGCCGGCGACAGCAAGGACCGCCGAGCGCGGACGCACCGGCGCGCCGTCGAGCACGGCCAGGATGGCGTCGTCGATGGTGGCGTAGCTGGCGGTCTGGACGATGCGCGGTTCGCCGGCATCCTTGTCGGCGCTCTCGACGATGGCAAAGCGCGCATTGGTCCCGCCGATGTCGCCGATCAGGATCGGAAAGGGGAGAGCCTGCGACTGGTCGCTCTGATGTGACATGCCCTGTTTCGTCCCCGTGCCGGCGTTCAGCCGTTCTCCTGGTTTTCCAGCATGATCTCGGCCGTCGCCCGGTTCAACGCCATGGGTATGTCGTAGACGATGGCAAGCCGCATCAATGCCTTCACATCGACGTCATGCGGCATCGGCGTCAGCGGATCAACGAAGAAAATCAAAAGGTCGATTTTGCCCTCGCTGATCAGCGCGCCGATCTGCTGGTCGCCGCCGAGCGGACCGCTTTTCAGCGGTGTCAGGTTGAGGTTCGGGCAGGCCGCCAGGATGCGCTGGCCGGTGGTTCCGGTGGCGACGATGTGGCAGGTCATGAGGAAGTCGACGTGATCGCCGGCGAAGGCGACGAGGTCATCCTTCTTCTCGTCATGGGCGATCAGTGCGAGACGCAAAGCTGGTGTCACTTAGGGTTCGTCCAGGCAAGCTAAATCGGTTGAAATTCCATAGACCGATTTTGGTCGCTTTGGAAGCGCGGGGTTGCGGCGATCCGCGCCCACCTACTTGTTGGCGGGGCCTATTTGTTGGCAGGCCGGGGGCGCGGCAGCGGGATGTCGACCGAAGGCCGGGGTGCGAAGGCGCTTGCCTCAGCCGGCACGCCGGGGTCGGCGATCACAGGCGTCTCCGCCACTGCCGGTGCCGAGGGGGCCGGTGTTGCCGCATATCCGGTATCGCCGGGGCCGTGGTAAGTGACGGCGGCTTCCGAGGTCGGCGAGGGGGCATCAAGCACGGCGCGGCATGCCTTGGGCAGGCTCGCCATCGTCATGATGTCACGCGCCCTGGGCTTGGCCGGGCCGGTTGCCGGGCGCCACGGCTCCTCGGTGAACCACCAGGCCAGCGACTTGTCGCAGCCGTCGCCTCGCGGCGTGGCATCCTGTTCCTTGCAGCCCTGCGAGCCCGGCTGGCAGCCGATGCGGACGTGGAAATGATAGTCATGACCCCAGAACGGACGGACCTTGCGCAGCCAGGAGCGGTCGCCGGTGACGGTGTCGCAGAGCTTCTTCTTGATGCCCGGATTGACCAGGATGCGCTCGACCTCGGGGTAGCTCGCGGCGCGCTCGAGCAGGCGCGTATGCGCCGGCGTCCAGCGCTTCTCGATGACCAGATGGGTCTTTTCGTTGACCATCGACACGGCGCTCATGTTCTCGCGCTCGGTTGGCGACAGCCTGCGGTCGGGCATCGGCGTCAGCCAGATGTCGGCGTCGAGGCCGATCTGGTGCGAGGCGTGGCCGGTCAGCATCGGGCCGCCGCGCGGCTGCGAGATGTCGCCGACGAGCAGGCCGGGCCAGCCGTCCTGGGTGGCTTCGCGCGACAGCTTTTCGATCAGCGCGATCATCTTGGGATGCCCCCAGCGCCGGTTGCGTGACAACCGCATCGCCTGCCAGGTCGGGCCGTCGGTGGCGATAGCCACGCCGCCGGAGAAGCAGCCCTTGGAGTAGAAGCCGAAGGATGCGGGCGCGATTGCCGCCGGCAGCTTCTTGTTGCCGAACAGGTCCTTGGCGAGCTCCGAAGCGCTGGCCGCCTGGATGTCGGTGCCGACAAGGCCAAGCGTCGCGGCCGCCATCAGGAGGCGCCCCGCCTTGCCAAGAAATCCGCTGAAAAATGCCGTCATGGAACCCGATCCTCTCAGCCAGCTTCGGCTGCCACGGTTACCTAGAGGTAAATTTCGGCACCCGCACCGCATTCTTTGCGCGACTTCCGCTCAGCCCTGCCTGATCGGGCTGCGCCTGTCGCTTTCGCCTTCGCCACGCCAGCTGCCGTCGGTCCACATGCTGTCCAGCGCCTTGCGGTAGTTGGGTATGCCGAACGCGTAGCCGAGCGCCTTGATCGTGGTGTTGGCGACACGCTTGTTTTCGCCATAGAAGGACCGCGCCATGGGCGAAAGTTGGGCAGTCTCGAAAGGAATTTCAGGGGGCGGTGTAACACCCATCTTTTCGGCGGCGTAGGCGACAACGTCCTGCGGCGGTGCGGGCTCGTCGTCGGTGACGTTGAAGATGCCGCCATAGTCGCCCTCGGCGAGGAACCACAGCGCGCCAGCGATGTCCTGGACATGGATGCGGTTGAATACCTGGTCCTTCTTGACCAACCGCTTGGCAGTGCCGTTTTCGAGATTGACGAAGGCATTGCGTCCCGGGCCGTAGATGCCCGACAGGCGCAGGATGGCGACCGGACGGGCGATCTGTTCACCAAGCTCGTGCCAGGCCTGCTCGGCGTCGAGGCGCATGGAGGAGCGCCCAGGCTTGGGCCGGCATGTGGCGGTCTCGTCGATCCAGGCGCCACCATGGTCGCCATAGACGCCAACGGTCGAGAGATAGCCGATCCAGCGCAGCAGCGGCATGCCGTGCGCAATCGCCTCGCGGGCGGCGTTGAGCACCGGGTCGCCGTCGTCGCCGGGGGCGGCGGAGACGACGAGATGCGTGGTCCTGGCCAGTTGCGCCCTGATTTCAGGAGTGAGATGGCCGTCAAAGACGAAGGGTTTTAGGCCCACGGCTTCGAGCGCCGGGAGCTTGTCCGGCGAGCGCGTCGTGCCCGATACCGCCACGCCGGCCGGCGCCTGTTGGGCGAAAGCCTTGCCGGAATAACCGGCGCCGAAGATGAAGAAGTTCTGCTCGGTCATGCCTGCGCCCGCGACTGTTCGACTTGGGTGAGCGCGGCCTGCCATTCCGCGATCACGTCGTCTTCGGTTTCGACCTTCAGCGCCTGATGCGCAAGAGCCGAAAATGCCTCAGCGCCGGCTAGCTGCGACAATGCCCAGACGGCGGCGCCCCGGACCAGCGGGGAGGCATCCGAGAGCAGTGCTTGGCACGGCTCGATCAGCGTGGCATCGGCGGAGTTGCCAGCTGCGATCATCACATTGCGGACGAAGCGGTCGCGGCCGATGCGCTTGACCGGAGAGCCGGAGAAGAAGGTCCGGAACGTTGCGTCGTCGAGGGCCAGCAACTCAGCGAGGCGCGGCTCGCGCAGGTCGTCGCGGGCGGCGAGCTTCTGCTCGGATGCGGCCTGGGCGAACTTATTCCACGGGCAGGCGGCAAGGCAGTCGTCGCAGCCATAGATGCGGTTGCCGATTTTTTGGCGGAATTCGAGCGGGATCGGGCCCTTGTTCTCGATGGTGAGGTAGGAGATGCAGCGCCGCGCGTCGATGCGGTAAGGAGCGGGAAAGGCGTTTGTCGGGCAGGCGTCGAGGCACGCGCGGCAGGAGCCGCAATGGTCGACCTCGGCGTCGTCGGGTGCGAGCTCCGCCGTCGTGAAGATCGTGCCGAGGAACAGCCAGGAGCCAAACTCGCGGCTGACTAGATTGGTGTGCTTGCCTTGCCAGCCGAGGCCGGCAGATTCTGCCAGCGGCTTTTCCATCACCGGTGCGGTGTCGACGAACACCTTCACGTCGCCGCCGGCGCGGGCGACGATCTTGCCGGCGATCTCCTTCAGCCGGCCCTTCATCACGTCGTGGTAGTCGCGGTTGCGGGCATAGACCGAGACCGCCGCGCGGTCAGGCATGGCCTGGAGCGCACGCGGATCGCTGTCGGGGCCATAATTCATGGCGAGCACGACGATCGAGCGCACCTCGGGCCACAGCACGGAAGGTTCGCTGCGCCGTTCCAGCGTCTCGGCCATCCAGGCCATGGAGCCGTGCAGGCCTTCGTCGACGAACTGTGCGAGGCGGGCAGGTGCGAGCGGGATGGCGTCGGGGCGCGTGACGGCGATGGCGGCGAAGCCGGCGCGGCTGGCTTCGCGCTCGATCAGCTGGCGCAGCGCGCTCTCAGAAATCGAGGTCCGCATAATGCGATGCCGGGGTCAGCCCGCGCACCCGATCAGTGAGCAGGGGCCGGAAGGACGGGCGCGACTTGACGCGCGTGTACCATTCGCGCGCCGAGGAATATTCGCGCCAGTCGATCTCGCCGAGATAGTCGAGCACCGAAAGCGATGCGGCGGCGGCAAGGTCGGCATAGGTGATGCGCGAGCCGGCGAGCCAGTGGCGCGTGCCGGCGAGCCAGTTGGTGTATTTCATGTGCTGGCGGATATTGGCGCGGGCGGCACGGATCGCCGCCGAATCGGGCGAGCCGCCACCTGCCGCTTCCGGCATCAGCGGCTTCAGCACGCGCTCACGGACGAGGTGCCGGGTGACTTCGCTTTCGGTCTTGGTCAGGTACCAGTCGGTCAGGCGGCGGATTTCGGCGCGTTCCATCGGGTCTTCGGCAAACAGCCGGCGCTCGCGCTTCAGCACGCCGCGGGTTTCGTCGATATATTCGGAAATGATCATCGCGCCGACGATCGGCACGTCGCCTTCGGCCAGAAGCACAGGTAGCGTTCCGGCCGGATTGAGCGACAGGAACTCCTTGCGCCGCGTCCACGGCTTCTCCTCGATCAGCGCCAGCTCCTCGCCATATTCGCCGAACGCCAGACGGACGAAACGGCATGTGGCAAACATCGGGTGGTGGAAAAGCGTCAGCATGGTCCTGCGAAATTCGTGATCGATGGCGCTCTGGCGAATCGCCTGATGCGTCGCTAGAGCTTCTGGGCCCGGCTCGCCGGGCTCTCGGGCGACCCGACCTATAGGGTGAGTTCCGCCGCATGACAAGCAATCGCGCATGAACGCCTCGCGGGGATTGGAATGGATAGCCAGACAATCATCAATGCACTGCTGCTCGGCCTGCTCGAGGGCCTGACAGAATTCATCCCCGTGTCCTCGACCGGCCATATCCTGCTCGCTGGGCATTTCCTCGGTTTCAACTCGACCGGCAAGACCTTCGAGATTCTGATCCAGCTCGGCGCGATCCTGGCGATCCTGTCGGTTTACGCCACCAAGCTGTGGCAGATGCTGGTGACATTGCCGTCCGACCCGAAGACGCAGCGTTTCGTCGCAGGCATCCTGATCGCCTTCCTGCCGGCGGCGATCATCGGTGCGGTGGCGCATGACTTCATCAAGACGGTGCTGTTCGAATCGCCACGCCTGATCTGCGTCATGCTGATCCTCGGCGGCCTGGTGCTGTTGTTCCTCGACAAGCTCGATCTCAAGCCGCGCTATGGCGACGTCACCAATTTCCCGCTGTCGGTCTATCTCAAGATCGGCCTGTTCCAGTGCCTGGCGATGATCCCCGGCACCTCGCGTTCGGGCGCCACCATCGTCGGCTCGCTGCTGATGGGTGTGGAGAAGCGCGCGGCGGCCGAGTTCTCGTTCTTCCTGGCGATGCCGACAATGGCCGGCGCCTTTGCCTACGACCTCTACAAGAACCGCGACATCCTGTCGGTGGCGGATTTGCCGGTGATCTCGGTCGGCTTCCTCGCCGCCTTCCTCACCGCATTGTTGGTCGTCCGCCACCTGCTCGATTACGTCTCGCGCAACGGCTACGCGTTGTTTGGCTGGTGGCGTTTGCTTGTCGGCGGCGTCGGGCTGATTGCACTGATAGTCTGGGGGTGATCGTCCCGAGGCGTCTGTGAAGGCAGGGTCGCCCTTCAGAAAATTGCAATGACGACGACGATCACCACAGCCCATACGGCACCGCTCACGACCGCGCCGAAGGCTATGCCCCTGCCGAAATTGTCCTCTTCCATGACACCCTCCGCACTGCAGAATCTGCGTCCGGTAGCCTGAAATAACAACGGCGCGGGGTCGAAAAGGTTGCAACCTGCGATAGGGGCTGCGCCTTCGTCAGGCAATGCCAGCCTGTCTCAGGTAAGTGCCATGAGACCGCGCCTGAGCAGGTCCAGCGCCAGCACGGTGATGGCGATCTTGAACCATTTGCGGAAGCTCTCTTCCGGCATGCGTTCGAGCAGCTTGGTGCCGTAGACGGTGCCGAGATAACCCGAGACGATCATCGCGCCGATCAGCGGCAGCCAGGCCCAGAAGGCGAAGCCGGCGAGGCCGAAGACGATGATCTTGAGCCCGTGTTGGGCGACCATGCCGGCGGCATGGGTGGCAACGAGCGCCTTGCGGTCATTGGCGAAAAACTGCGCGAACAGCACCGAGACCAGCGGCCCGGTGGCGCCGACGAGCATGCCGATCAGCGCGACGAGGACGCTGCCGATGGCAAGCCCGGTGCGGGTCAGCTTGTCGATGCCGGGGACCTTGGTCCAGGTGATGGCGATGACAAAGGCGCCGAGCACCAGCTTGAGCCAGGCGTCGGGCAGCTGGATGACGACGAAGGCGCCGATGACGGCACCGACGACTGAGCCGGCAATGAAGGGGGCGGCGACGTCCATGCGCACATTGGCGCGTTGGTGCCAGGCGCGGCCGGTGTTGGAGCCGAGCTGCACCGCGCCATGGACGGGGATAAGCGCAGCCACCGGCACGAACAGACCCATCAGCGTCAGCATGGCGATGCCGCCGCCGACACCGAAAGCTGCGGTCAGCGCCGAGGTAAAGGCGCTGGCGACGATGAGGACAATCCCGATGAGCGGGTCGAGTCCTTGCGGCAGAAGGGAGGCGAGGGCGTCCATGCGCCCTCAGCCGGTCAGGCTTCCGTCCGGCGCGTGAACTGTCCGGCGGCGCGGTAGCGCCAGAGGTAGCTCGGCAGGATAGATGCGGTCGACTTGGGCGCGATGCCGACGGCTGAGATGGTGCGGCCTTCGTCGAGGGCTGCCTTCGACACGACATTGTCGGAACGCAGCAAAAGGACCTGGTCCTTGGTCAGCAACGGATTGGGCAGCATGCCGAGGATCGAGGCCTGCAGGTTGGCGATCGACCACGGCACCGGCACCAGCGAGCGCTTGCGGTCGATGACCTCGAGCATCTCTTCCATGCACTGCTTGAAGCTCAGCACCTGCGGGCCGCCGAGCTCATAGATCGAGCCGCCCTTGACCTTGCCGTCGACGGCGCGCGCGACTGCTTCTGCGACGTCGCCGACATAGATCGGCTGGAACCGGGTCTCGCCGCCGCCGATCAGCGGCAGCACGGGCGAGAAACGCGCCATGTTGGCGAAGCGGTTGAAGAACTGGTCCTCGGGGCCGAAGACGATCGACGGACGGTAGATCACCGCGTTCGGCAGCGTGTCCAGAACGGCCTTTTCGCCGCGCGCCTTGGTCTGGGCGTAGGCGGATGGGGAGTTGGCATCGGCGCCGAGGGCCGACACATGGGTCAGCGAGGCACCGACGGCACGGGCGGCCTCGGCAACCGCACGGGCGCCGAACTCCTGCACCGTCGAGAACCGCTGGCGGCCGCCTTCATGCAGGATGCCCACGAGGTTGACGACGTGCGATGCGCCCTGGACGGCGCGATCGACCGACCAGCGCACGCGCAGATTGGCCTGCACCGGCTGGATCTGCCCGACATTGCCGAGCGGCTGCAGGTGGAAGGCGAGGTCGGGCCGGCGGCAGGCGACGCGCACGAGATACCCGCGCTTGGCCAGTGCCCGCACGACATGGCGGCCGAGAAAGCCGGACCCGCCGAAAACGGTCACGAGTTGCGGGGTCTGCAGAATTTCAGTCATCGCTGGCTCCGGTCGCCAAAAGGGGCAGAAGATGTAGCGTTTCTTAGCCCGTTTCGCGAAAAAGGCAATCATCGAGCGACTGCACGGAGCGGCCCGCGCCGATCTGGCGCGGGCATGCGGCTTGCCTTGGGAGGCAGGGTTCAGGGCATGATCGAAATCCGGTTTCCCGAAACGATCATGCGGGAACTAGAACTCGCGGCCGAGGCGCGCGTCGACCGAGTGGCGGTTGCCGCCGCGAATGACGAAGAACAGGAAGATCGCCGCCCAGATGATCGACTTCTCGGCGCCCTGGTAGCCCTGGCTCATCGTGACCCAGTGGAACCAGACCGTGACCAGAAGCACGAACATGGCGGCGAAGGCCGCCGGGCGCGTGAACAGGCCGATGGCGATCAGGATGCCGCCAAAGAACTCGGTGCAGGACAGAAGCAGCGACCAGAAGGCGCCGGGGTAGAAGCCGAGGCCCTCGACCATGCCGGCTGCGCCGAACGGATCGGAGATCTTGCCAAGGCCATGCGTGACCAGAGCTGCGCCGGCGACGACGCGCAGGACGGTTTCGGCTGAGTCGTGAAGGTTCGAATAAAGGCCGCGGAGCGCGGGGATGAACAGTCGGCGGCCGGAAGTTTCGGTCGTCAGGGTCAAGGACATGTCTCCGATTGCGGGGCTATGCACGATTGAAAATATTGCAACGCACCAACGCCGCGATGGCAGGGTCACGGTCAAGTCAACAAGGTTTGATATAAAGGTGATTGACAAAGTCAACTTTAAAAATTGTCGGAACCCTGCGCTGGCCGAGGCGTTGACCCCTCAGTGCGGCGGACCTGTCGTGCCAATCCAGACCAATCCCCGAAAGGAGAAAACGCGATGAATTGGAACCAGATCGAAGGCAATTGGGAGCAGTTCAAGGGCAAGGTGCAGAGCCAGTGGGGCAAGCTGACCGACGATGACCTCGACGTCATCAAGGGCAAGCGCAAGGAGCTCGCCGGCAAGCTGCAGGCCCGTTACGGCAAGGCCCAGGAAGAGGCCGAAAAGGACATCGACAGCTGGCTCTCCCGCCACTGAACCGTCTTTCGCAACGTGCCGCGGGCGATTTGCCCGCGCAAAGCCCCGCCAGCGTGCGGGGCTTTTTGATGCAGACAGCGCCGACAGTTCGCCAATGCAGAAAACCCCGCGCGAGGCGGGGCTTTCCGGATGGCCGCGATGCGGGCGACCGACGCCGAGCTAGGCCGTCGCCTTAGCGAGGGCATGATCCGAAAGCCGGTTCGAGACTTCCGGGATCATGCCCGAGGCGTCAGGAGGGTTCCCGGCAGGTCTTGCCACCCCAACCCTGCTGGCCCGACATGTTGCCACCTGCGGCCTTGCAGTCCTGGATGAACTTGGTGTTGCAGTCCGGGAACTTGCTCGAGCCGTTCTTGCAGTACTTGTCTTCGGTCGCGCCGCCATTGCCCGACGAAGCCTTGCCGCTTGGGCCGGACGGCTTGTCGTTGTCAGGGGCGTCGGAGATGTCGCCGGGGCCCGACGGGCCGTTGCCGCCCGGTGCGTCGGAAATGTCGCTCGGACCCGACGGACGGTCGCCGCCGCTCGGGCCAGCCGAGAAGCTGGCCGCATTGGCGCTGCCGATGGCACCGGCAAGCAGCAGGACGGCGGTCAGGATGGTGATCTTGGTTTTCATGGTCGTGTTTCCCTTTTCGAGGTTGCGTTTCGGGGTCGCAGAAACGCTCTGGTTTCCACGTCGGAACGATCTTTCGGTTTGGGTTCCCCCCGGTTGATCTGGCGAGCTCACCTCGCCTTGGACATGACTGGGTCGCCGTGGCTGCGGGAAAGGTTCAAAGGGAGTTCGAATTATTTTCGTGGGGGTTTCGCGGGGGCGTTTCTGAGACGCTGGGTGTAGTACTGGGCCATCGGAATAGCAGAGAAGTCACGGCATGGATCCCCGGGTCTCCTTGGCCCTTCGCTGTCGCTTCGGGCGTTCGTCACTCGAAAAGCCAAGCAGTTGGCTTTTCGTCCGCTTCGCGGACCGCTCCTCACCGCTTCGCTCCTGTTCCGCCCGAGGATGACGAAGGCACATAGGTTTTCGGCTAATCACCAAGGTTGGCGCTTGGCAGGCTTCGAGGTTTGTATTTGGCAGAGAGTTCAGTTCTTGGCCAACTTCCGGGCAACGCGGGAACAAGAACCTGGAAGCTCTCTGCCAATCTCTGACGTCGCCGATTGGCCTCGAGCCCCATGCCTTCGTCATCCTCGGGCGGAGCAGGAGCGAAGCGAACTGCGGAGACCCGGGGATCCATGCCGTGACGATGGAACCGCCGCCACGGTTCAGGGTGTGCCGGTGGTGACGCCCCAAAGCGGAGCAGAAAACGCTCTCACTCAGCCCACCTGTCGTGCGGTAAACTCGCTGATACGGGCGTGCAAGGTCGTAGGGATCGTGATGCCCCCGGCCTCCGAGCGGGCCCGCGCCGCGGCTTTTGCCGGGCCGGGGATATGGACGTGAAACTCGCCCGACAGCCGATCGAGCTGTTCGCGCATGCGGGTTTCGAAGCCGGGATCGAACAGCTTGGGGTCGAGCGCGACGATGAACAGCCCGGTGCCGGGCGTCTGGTGGCCGTCTGATATCGATGGCGCGTCGATCGACCAGTTGGCGCCCGAGACGCCGGCGGCAAGCACCTCGACCATCAGCGCGACATTGGCGCCGCGCGCGCCGCCGAAGGCGAGCAACACGCCTTTCATCGCCTTCCTGGCGTCTGTCGTCGGCTTGCCCTTGGCGTCGAGCGCCCAGCCCTCGGGGATCGCCTCGCCTGTTTCAGCCGCATGGCGGACATTGACGAAGGCGGTGGCGCTCGACGACTGGTCGATGATCAGAGGCGGCCCGTCAGCGGCGGGGGCGGCAAGCGAGATCGGGTTGGTGCAATAGACCGGCTTGGTCGAGCCGGAGCCGGCGACAAGTGCCGGGCCGTTGGTGGCGGCGAGCGCGACGAGGCCGGCCTCGGCGAGGCGGCCGGTGAAATAGCCGAGCGCGCCGCAGGTGTAGGCATTCTTCTGCGAGAATACGGTGACCCCGAACAGCCGGGCTGCCTTGGCGATCTCGTCGAAGCTGCGGTCGAAGCCGGTATGCGCAGCACCACCCTGCCCATCGGAGAGGTAGATCGCCAGCGCCGGACGGGTGACGACGGGCTCGGCCTTGCCGTCGATGCGCCCGGCCTCGAGCGCCCCGAGATAGTCGACATAATGCGACAGCCCGACGCTCGCCTGGCCGTCGGCCTCGGCGGCGACCGCAGCAAGCGCGATCGAAATCGCCGTTTCCTCGCTGGCGCCGGCACCGATGGCGGCGGAGATGCACAGGGAGCGGGCCTCGTCGAGGTTGAGCGTGACGGTTTCTGTCTTTGTCTGCGGCATGGGCGTCATCCCAGTCTGGACGGAATCTTCGCCTCCAGCTTGCGGAAGCCGAAGACGAGGATGCCGGTGATGATCAGGTAGATGAGGGCGAGCAGCAACAGCGGCTCGTAGACGATGAAGGTGTCCTGGCGCACGCGCGAGGCGACCGCGTAGATGTCGATGACGGTGATGGTGGCGACAAGCGGCGTCGCTTTGAGCTGCAGCACGGTTTCACCGGCCAGCGTCGGCAAGGCGCGATGGATCGCCTGCGGCAGCCAGATGCGGCGGAAGCGCTTCCACGGGCTCATGCCGAAGGCGCGCGCGGCTTCGAGCTGCCCCCTCGGCACGCCGGCGAAGGCGCCGCGCATCACTTCGCCTTCATAGGCGGCGTAGGACAGCGTCAGGGCGACGACGGCATAAGGCCATGCCTGCCTCAGGATCGGCCATAGTTCGGACTGCCTGATCCATGGATATTGCGGGAACAGCGAGCCGAGGCCGTAATAGAGCAGCCAGAGCTGCAGCAGGAGCGGGGTGCCGCGGATGACGGTACAGAAGGCCTTGGCCGGCCAGGCCACCCAGAACGGACCTGCGGCCTGGGCAAGCCCGAGCGGCACGGCGAGCATGAAGCCGAGTGTCACGGTGACGGCGAGGATCCAGATGGTGCGCCAGATGCCGAGCAGCGCCAGGTCGTAATATTTGGGCAGCCAGTCCCAGCGCATGAAGATGGCGGCGGAGAGTACAAGTGCTGCAGCGATGGCGATGAGCACGATGCGGTGCGGCTGCAGCCACTCGGAGCGGATGGCGGGCACAGTCGTGGCGGGCGTGGCGGTGCTCATCGGCCGGTCTCAGCTATCGGCGGCATGCCGCGCCGTGCCCAGCGCTCGATGCGGCCGATGATGACGTTGGAGAACAGCGTCAAAAGCAGGTAGAGTACGCCGGCAGCGACGAAGAAGGTGAAATAGGCCTTGGTGGTGGCGCCGGCCTGGCGCGTTTCCTGGGTCAGCTCGTTGAAGCCGACGACAGCCAGAAGTGCAGTGTCCTTTGTGGCGATCAGCCAGAGATTGGCGAGGCCGGGAATGGCGAAGGGCAGCATCGCCGGCAAGGTGATGCGGCGCAGCATCTTGCCCGGCGGCATGCCATAGGCGCGCGCCGCCTCGATCTGGCCCTGCGGTATGGCCAGGATGGCGCCGCGGATGACCTCGGTGGCATAGGCGCCCTGGACGATGCCGAGCACGCCGATGCCGGCGGCGAGGCCGGAGATGTCGACGGCGGCGTAGCCCATGCTGTCGAGGGCGCGGTTGATGAGGTCGGTGCCGGCGTAATAGAGCAGCAGGATCAGCACCAGTTCGGGCACGGCGCGGACAACCGTGGTGTAGATCTCCATCAGGTCGCGCACCATCGGGCTGCCATAAAGCTTGCCCCAGGCACCAGCAATGCCAATGGCGAGGCCGAGCCCGAAGGCGCCAACGGCGATCTGGATCGAATTGGCGAGCCCGCGCAACAGGTTGGCGCCCCAGCCGGGCGGGGAGATCGACAGCAGCTCGACAGCGCTCATTTGCAGCAGCGGGTTCAGCAGATGCTCGATATCAGTGGTCCTCTTGAAGACTGAAGAAGACGGAATTCCCCTCCCCCTTGTGGGGAGGGGCTAGGGGGGGCGCGCATCCGGTGCCCGAAAGACCCCCACCCGGAGGGCGTCGGCCTCGCGCCTCACGTCTGCGGGCGGCCCGCGCGTCTGCGTTCAGCCCCCTCACTCACTTGCCGTAGATGTCGAAGTCGAAATACTTCTTGGTGATCTCGGCGTATTTGCCGTTGTCGCGGATGCCCTTGATGGCGGCGTTGAACTTGTCCTTCAGCTCGGTGTCG
Source organism: Aminobacter sp. LjRoot7 (assembly GCF_964252895.1). Taxonomy (NCBI): domain Bacteria; kingdom Pseudomonadati; phylum Pseudomonadota; class Alphaproteobacteria; order Hyphomicrobiales; family Phyllobacteriaceae; genus Aminobacter; species Aminobacter sp. LjRoot7. The sequence continues at coordinate 89,285 of NZ_CAXUPX020000008.1, read as the reverse complement.
CCCTGGCGCAGGCCGACGCCGACACCCGGTCCGAGCACTTCGAGGTCTTCGGCAACGTCGCCCTTCATGTCGCAGCAGGCCTTGCCGGCATCGGTGGCGAGGTAGGTGTTGAGCGACAGCGAATCCGCCTGCACCGCGTCGATGCGGCCGGCGGCGAGGTCGGCCTGGGCCTCGTCCTGGGTCTGGTAGATCTTGATCTCGGCGGCGGTGGCGCCGAAGTGCTTCTTGGCGTAGGCCTCATGCACCGTCGACACCTGGACGCCGATGATCTTGCCTTTCAACCCCTCAGGCGTGGCGTCGAACTTGGCGTCCTTGGCGCCGATGATGCCGGTCGGGGTGTTGTAGTACTTGTCGGAGAAGTCGATCGACTTCTTGCGCTCGTCGGTGATCGACATCGAGTTGATGATGGCATCGATCTTCTTGGAGTTGAGCGCCGGGATCAGACCGTCCCAGGCGGTCATGGTGACCTCGCACTGCAGCTTGGCTTCGGTGCAGAGCGCCTCGATCATGTCCATTTCCCAGCCGCTCCATTTGCCGGAAGCGTCGGGCGAGGCGAAAGGCGGGTAGGGTTCGGGCGCCATGCCGACCTTGATCGACTGGGCGCTGGCGCTTCCGGCGCCCAGGCCGAGCACCAGGGTCAGGGCTGCGGTTGCAAGCAGTGCTTTCATGCTGTCTCTCCCGTTATCGTTGTTTTGTCGTTCCCGTGATTTCGTCCGTCGATGCAGTTCCGGCTTGAGCTAGCCGATGCTGCGGATGAATTGCTTTAGGCGTTCCGACTTCGGCGCGCCGAAAATCTGTTCCGGCGGCCCTTCTTCCTCGACCTGCCCGTTGAAGAGATAGATCACATGCGTCGCCACCTCGCGGGCGAACTTCATCTCGTGCGTAACCAGCACCATGGTGCGGCCCTCGCGGGCGAGGTCGCCGATGACCTTGAGCACCTCGCCGACAAGCTCGGGATCAAGCGCCGAGGTCGGCTCGTCGAACAGCATGACCCGCGGCTGGACGGCGAGCGCACGCGCGATCGCGGCGCGCTGCTGCTGGCCGCCGGAAAGATAGGCGGGGTAGACGTCGCGCTTCTCGGCGAGGCCGACACGGGCCAGAAGCTTCTCGGCCTCGACGATGGCATCGGTGCGCTTGATGCCCAGCACATGCACCGGCACCTCGATGACGTTTTCCAAGAGCGTCATGTGGCTCCACAGATTGAAGCTCTGGAACACCATGCCGAGGCGCGAACGGATGCGCTCGATCTGGCGGCGGTCGGCGGGAATGCTGTCGCCGAAGCCGTTGGGCTTGAGGCGGATCTCTTCGCCATTGACCCGGATGATGCCGCTGGTCGGGTTCTCCAGGCAGTTGATGCAGCGCAGGAGCGTCGACTTGCCGGAGCCAGAGCCGCCGATGATCGCCACCACCTCGCCGTCGCGCGCCGACAGCGACACGCCCTTCAGCACATGCAGCTGGCCGAACTTTTTGTGCAGGTTCTCGACATGGATGGCTTCGGCGGCGACGCCGTTGGTCGGGGCAGGGTGCCGGGCTGCATCGACCGCAACCATCAGCGATGGCACCGGCGTGTGAAATTTGTCCCGTCAGCTGGCAATCGGCTGCTCATGGTCGCGTCGCGATGTTCCCCTGGGCGGTGAGGATGGACCCTTCTGCCTCGCGGCGTCAACGGCACCATATCCCGCTTCTTATGTGCCCATTACGGCACTTGCGGCGTTGTTATGCAAGTGTATAAATATTGCGGAGGGCGGGCTTCGGCGATTTTTTCCAGATGAAGCGAAGGTGGGCATGGCAGTCGCTGCGCGGAGAAAATTCCGCCGCGAAGGCGAGGAGCGCCGGCGGCAGGACCTGATCGAGGCGACGCTGGATTGCGTCGCCGAAAACGGCCTTCAGGGCGCTACCGTCAGGGCGATTGCGCTGCGCGCCGGCGTCACTGCAGGGCTGATCAGGCACTATTTCCCCGGCAAGGAAGAGCTGCTGCAGGCAGCCTATGCGACGATCATGGGGCGCATGACCGACCTGGCCAAGACCGCACTTGCGACCGTCGAGGAGAAGCCAAGGCTTAGGCTTGCCGCTTTCGTCGGTGCCAGTCTGGTGCCGCCGGTCATCGACGTCAGGACATTCTCGCTTTGGGCGAGCTTCATTGGCCGCGCCGGCTCGGACCCGGCATTGGGCGTGGCGCACAGGGCCGGCTATCTCGGTTTCCGCGACGAGGTCGAAACACTTGTCGCCGAGGTGTTTGCGGACGCCGGCCGACGGGCGAGCGAAGGCGAATTGCGCCGCCACGCCATCGCCATCAATGCGATCATCGACGGACTGTGGGTCGAGGGCTGCCTCGCCGGCGACATGTTCGCCAGCGGCGAACTGGCGGAGATCGGCATCGGCGCGGTCGAGGCGATGCTGGGCCTGAGCTTGCGGCAGGGAGAAATGGCATGACGACGATCGGCGAGGCGCTCATCGGGCAGCTGGAGGCGCATGGCGTCGACACGGTGTTCGGCATTCCCGGCGTGCACACGATCGAGCTCTATCGCGGGCTGGCAAGCTCCAGCATTCGCCATGTCACGCCGCGCCACGAGCAGGGCGCGGGCTTCATGGCCGATGGTTATGCCCGTGCCTCGGGACGGCCGGGCGTGGCCTTCGTCATCACCGGGCCGGGATTGACCAACACCATCACCGCCATGGCGCAGGCACGCGCCGATTCCGTGCCGATGCTGGTGATTTCAGGCGTTAACGCCCGTGCCACGCTCGGCAAAGGGCTGGGCTACCTGCACGAACTGCCCGACCAATTGGGCATGATGCAGAAGGTGGCGCTGTCGTCGCGGCGGGTGACCTCGGCGGACGAGCTGCCCGGCGCGATTGCAGAGGCCTTCGAGCTCTTCGCCACGGCGCGGCCGGGTCCGGTGCATATCGAGATCCCGCTCGACGTCATGCCGCTGCCGGCTGATGGTATAGCCTCAGTCGCAAGGCGCGCCACGCCTGATCTGCCGGACGAGGCGGCGGTTTCAGACGCTTTGCACCTGATCCGCACGGCCCGCCGTCCGCTGATCCTCGCCGGTGGAGGCGCGAAGCGGGCGGAGGCGGATCTGAGGGCGTTGGCCGAAGCGCTTGACGCGCCTGTGGTGACCACCACAAACGGCCGCGGACTTATGTTTCGCCATCCGCTCAACGTGCCGGCGAGCCCGAGCCTCAAGGCGGTGCGCGCGCTGATGGCCGAGGCCGATGTGGTCATCGCCGCCGGCACCGAGTTCGGGCCGACAGATTACGACATGTATGGCGACGGCGGCTTCGTGGTTCCCCAGACGCTCATCCGCATCGACATCGATGACGGGCAGCTGGCGCGGCGGCCGGTAACCGTGTCGATCCGCTCGGATGCGGGTGTGGCCCTGGCGCGGTTGAGGACGGCGTTGGGCGAAGCACATCCGAAAACTGGTGGCGAGGCGTGGGCAAGGGCGACACGCGAGGCGGCGTGGCAGGAAATCGGTCCGGCGATGCAGGCGCAGGTCATGGCCGTGGAGGCGATCCGCGACGCGTTGCCGGGCGCGATCATCGTCGGCGACTCCACTCAGCCGGTCTATGCCGCCAATCTCTATTACGACCATGATCGGCCGGGCGGCTGGTTCAATGCCGCGACGGGTTACGGTGCGCTCGGCTTCGGGCCGCCGGCGGCGATCGGCGCGGCCCTTGCCGTTCCGAATGCACCCGTTGTCTGTCTCAGCGGCGACGGTGGCTTCCAGTTCACTCTGCCCGAGCTGGGTGCCGCGCTCGATGCGCAGGCACCCGTCATCTTCGTCGTCTGGAACAATCGCGGCTATCGTGAGATCGAAACCTCGATGCTCGACGCCGGCGTCGAGCCCGTCGGTGTCTCGCCGGCGCCGCCGGATTTCGTCCTGATCGCGCAAGCCTATGGGCTTGAGGCGGAGCGCTTTCAGGATGTTGGCTTGCTTGGCGATGCCTTGAAGAAAGCACGCTCGACGGGAAAACCCTGTCTGATAGAAGTCTCCATAGACTAGGCCGCGCGTCGCGGCCTGGGCATTTTGCAGCCAAGTCACCACCTGGTGTCGCATGGATGCGGCCACAACAGAGAGATGGGGCGGCAGTCGGGCTGGATCTGGCGTCGGCTCCGGGGAGTTGAGCATGAGCAAGAATTTCGAGGGCCGGCACGTCGTTGTCACGGGTGCCACCGGTGCGTTGGGTGCGGCCGTGGCCAGGCATCTGCTGGCCGAGGGCGCCATCTGCCATTTGCCGATCAGCCGGGCGAAAGCGCCGGAGGGGTTCGAGTTTGCCGGCAACGACCGCGTCCATGTCGCGACCGGCGTGGACCTGACTGACGCCAAGGCGGTCGACGCCTTCTACGACGCTATTCCGGGCCCGTGGGCCTCGATCCATTCGGCCGGCGGCTTCGACATGGGGTCGATCGACAAGGTCGATCCCGATCAGTTCGGCCAGATGATGGACATCAACGCCAAGACCGCCTTCCTGTGCTGCCGTGCTGCCGCGCGCGGCATGATCGCCGGTCAGGCCGGTGGTCGCATCGTCAACGTCTCGGCCCGCGCGGGCATCGAGCCGCGCAAGGGCGGTGGCATGGTCGCCTATGCCGCGAGCAAGGCGGCGGTTGCGGCGCTGACCGAGGCGCTCGCCGAAGAGCTGAAGGGTGCCGACATCCTGGTCAACGCGGTGGCGCCGTCGACGCTCGACACCAAGGCCAACCGCGATGCCATGCCCAAGGCGGATTTCGCCAAATGGGTCAGCCTCGAAGCGGCCGCTGCTGCAATCGCGCAGCTCGCATCGCCGGCCAATCTGGTCACAAGTGGTACGGTGGCCGAGATCTACGGACGCGCTTGAGGATAGCCGCCTAGGGGCGGTCAGGCCGTAGTGGGGATCGCCGTTGCGCGATCCCTGGGCTGCTACTGTGTCAGCAGGCCGCCATTGGGCACGCCGAGCAGCTTGGCCGGCAGGTAGATGACCAGCGAGGCAGCACCCTTGATGACCTGGCCGCCGTCGGCCAGGATCGTCTCGGCCGGGGCGCCTTCGCCCCGTTCGGTGACGTCGTTCATCAATCCACCCGAGGTCGTCAACGCCATCAACGTTGGCGAGCTGGCGAAGACGCCATGGCTGCCGCCGTCAAGGTTGGACGTGTCGAGTACGGTGATGTTTTCGGCCTGAAGGGCGGCGACATCGGCGCCTGAGCCGACGCGCGGATGGCCACCGGTCAGCCCGCCCGACAGGTTGAGCGCCTTGTCGCGCTTCGACACCAGGATCATGAACGGGTTCGGCAGCTTGTCTATGTCGCGCAGCTGGCTCTGGAACACGTCGATGTCGATGTCGGGTGCAGCCAGCACGAGGCCGTTGATGCGGCTGATGTATTTTTCGCGGCCGCTCAGCGACAGGCTGCGCAGCGCCTCCATCACGACATAGCTACCCATCGAGTGGCCAACGAGCACGATGCGCTTGGCTTTGCTGCGCGCGGCGATCTCGATGGTGTCGGCAAGGCCGTCGCGGCTGTAGGCGGCGCTGTCGCGGTCGTAGACATAGAGCGGCAGCGATCCGGCCGACGGCCAGGCGTAATGCAGCGCCACCGCCTTGACCTTGTAGTCGTGGACGATCTGGGCATTGCGGAAGATGCTGTCGGCGAAATTGTTGTTGTAGCCGTGGACGAAGATGAAGATCTCGCGCTCGGCCTCGGGACGCCGCATCAGGTCGGCGTCGAGGGCGGCGACGAACTGCGCCTTGTCGTCATAGGGCTGGAAGGTGCGGGCGATGAAGTTGCGTTCCGGGCTTGGCGTGCGGCTCGTGCTTTCGACCTCGCCGGCGACATGCGTCTTGGGGATGCCGATCTCGAACTTGGCGAAGTTGAGCTGCTTGGCGCGTTCCGCCGAAAAAGGCAACGACAGGTCGTTCGAGCGGGCGCGCATGGTCGAGACGTAGATCTGCACAGTGGACGCGGATTCGCCTTGCTTGCCGTCGTTGAGGCCAAGCACGGCCCGGCCGCCGCAGCCTGACAGGACCAGCAACACGAAAAGGACGGTCAGAAAACGCAAACTGGGCATGGGCAGGCTCTGAACGCAGGCAGCAAGTCCTGGATTAATGCGCAGCAATTCCCGGCCACGGCAACCTTGGACAAGCCGATCACGCCCGGGACGGAAGCATTCGGATCAGCCGTGAAGCATTCCGGCATCACTTCGGGCCGTGCTCGGCATGCTCGCCAAAGAAAAACCCCGCCGGATCGCTCCGGCGGGGTCTTTCAGTTCACGACAATGAGCTGTTGGCTCAGTTGTTGCGGTTCTTCAGGGCTGCGCCCAGGATGTCGCCGAGCGAAGCGCCGGAGTCGGTCGAGCCGTACTGAGCGACTGCTTCCTTCTCTTCAGCGATTTCCAGCGCCTTGATCGAGACCTGCAGCTTGCGGGTCTTCTTGTCGAAGGCGATGATGCGGGCGTCTACCTTCTGGCCGACGACGAAGCGCTCGGGGCGCTGCTCGTCACGGTCACGCGACAGGTCCGAACGCTTGATGAAGGTCTCGATGCCGCTCTCGACGAGACGGACTTCGAGGCCACCATCCTTGATGCCGGTGACTTCGCAGGTGACGACGGCGTTCTTGCGCAGTTCGCCCGAGGTCGAAGCTTCACCGACTGCATCCTTGCCGAGCTGCTTGATGCCGAGCGAGATGCGCTCCTTCTCGATGTCGACGTCGAGAACCTGAGCCTTGACCATGTCGCCACGGTTGTACTCTTCGATGACCTGCTCGCCCGGACGGTTCCAGTCGAGGTCGGACAGGTGCACCATGCCGTCGACGTCGCCGTCGAGACCGATGAACAGGCCGAATTCGGTCTTGTTCTTGACTTCGCCTTCGACTTCGGTGCCGACCGGGTGGTTACGGGCGAAAGCTTCCCACGGGTTCTCGAGCGTCTGCTTGAGGCCGAGCGAGATGCGGCGCTTGGCCGGATCCACTTCGAGCACGACCACGTCGACCTGCTGGGTGGTCGACAGGATCTTGCCGGGGTGCACGTTCTTCTTGGTCCACGACATTTCCGAAACGTGGATGAGGCCTTCGATGCCCGGCTCGAGCTCGACGAACGCACCGTAGTCGGTGATGTTCGTGACGGTGCCGGTGATCTTCTTGCCGATCGGGAACTTGGTGCCGATGTCCGACCACGGATCCGACTCGAGCTGCTTCATGCCGAGCGAGATGCGGTGGGTTTCCTGGTTGATGCGGATGATCTGCACCTTGACCGTCTGACCGATGTTGAGGATTTCGGTCGGATGGTTGACGCGGCGCCATGCCATGTCGGTGACGTGCAGCAGGCCGTCGATGCCGCCGAGGTCAACGAACGCACCGTAGTCGGTGATGTTCTTGACCACGCCCTCGACAACCTGACCCTCTTCGAGGTTCTGGACGATCTCCGAGCGCTGCTCTGCACGGCTCTCTTCGAGAACGGTGCGGCGCGACACGACGATGTTGCCACGACGGCGATCCATCTTGAGGATCTCGAAGGGCTGCGGGTTGTGCATGAGCGGGGTGACGTCGCGGATCGGACGGATGTCGACCTGCGAACGCGGCAGGAAGGCAACGGCGCCGTCGAGATCGACGGTGAAGCCACCCTTGACCTGGTTGAAGATGACGCCTTCGACGCGCTCACCCTTGGTGAACTTCTCTTCGAGCTTGACCCAGCTCTCTTCGCGGCGAGCCTTGTCGCGCGACAGCATGGCTTCGCCAAGCGCGTTTTCGATGCGCTCGACATAGACTTCGACGGTGTCGCCGACCTTGAGCTGGCCGTCCTTGGCCTTGGCACCGAATTCCTTCAGCGGAACGCGACCTTCGACCTTCAGGCCGACGTCGATGATGGCCATGTCTTTTTCGATGGCCGTAACGATACCCTTGACGACCTGGCCTTCGCCCGAGTGACCGTCCGAGAAGGACTCTTCGAGCAGGCTCGCGAAATCGTCGCGGGAGGGATTAGCTTGTGACATTGGATCTCCTGGTGCGTCCCGTCTTGCGGGAGCGGCGCCGTGGGTTAGCGTTGCGTTGACCTGCCAACATCCCGGGCCAAAGGCCCTTGGCCGCCTAAAGCGGCAAATCGGCGCAAGAAGAATGCGGACAGGTCGGTTAAGTGGCGAAATCCGGAGATTTCAGCCTGTTCTCAGCTTCCAAGGACCCGATCAACGATATCCCTGGCTGCGGAAAACGCGGCTTCTATATCCATTTCCGACGTATCGAGCAAGTGCGCGTCGTCGGCGGGACGCAAAGGCGAGTCGGCGCGGCCGGTGTCGCGCTCGTCGCGGCGGACGATATCGGCGAGGATACCAGTGAAATCGGCGCTGCCCCCATTGGCCTCGATCTCGGCCAGCCGGCGCTGGGCGCGAACCTCGGCGCTGGCCGTGACATAGAGCTTCACGTCGGCATCCGGGCAGACGACGGTGCCGATGTCGCGGCCGTCGAGCACCGCACCTTGCGGTGCCTTGGCGAATGCGCGCTGCTTGTCGACAAGGATCTTGCGTACCTCGGGGATGACCGCGACCTTCGATGCCGCCTCGCCGACGGCATGCGCCGACAGCACCTTGCGGTCGAGATGGCCGAGATCGACGAGCTTCGCCGCCTCGATGGCGTGCGCTACGTCGTCGAGTGGCCAGCCCTTCTCAATCAGCATGTGGGCGACGGCGCGATAGGTCAGCCCGGTGTCGAGCAGCGCCAGGTGGTAATAGTCGGCGAGCCGGCGGGCGAGCGTGCCCTTGCCGGCGCCCGCCGGGCCGTCGATGGCGATTGTGATTGAAGCAGGCATGTCCTGGCGCGGATCCTTGGTCAGACGCCGCGCATCAGGCCGCCATCGACCTTCAGGCTCTGGCCGGTGATGTAGGCGGCGCCCTCGGAGGCGAGGAAGGCGATGGTCGCGGCGATTTCGGCCGAGGTGCCATAGCGCTGCATCGGCACGCCGTCGCGGCGCTCGTCGGTCTGCGGCAGGCTGTCGATCCAGCCCGGCAGCACGTTGTTCATGCGGACATTATGCGGGGCGTACTGGTCGGCGAAGAGCTTGACGTAGGCGGCGAGGCCGGCGCGCGCCACAGCCGAGGTCGGGAACATCGCCGCCGGTTCGCCGACCCATGCGGTCGAGATGTTGACGATGGCGCCGCCCTTCTGGGCAACCATGATAGGCGCCACGAGGCGCGTCGCGCGCACGACATTCAAGAAATAGACGTCGATGCCGGTGTGCCACTGCTCGTCGGTGATCTCGAGCAGAGGCGCGCGTGGCCCATGGCCAGCGCCGTTGACCAGCGTGTCGATGCGGCCCCACTTTTCCATCGTCAACTCGACGAAACGCTTGAGGTCATCATTCGACTGGTTGGACCCGGTGAAGCCGAGCCCACCCAGCTCCTTGGCCAGCGCCTCGCCCTTGCCCGATGACGACAGGATGGCGACGGCATAGCCGTCTGCCGCCAGCTTCTTCGCCGCCGCAGCCCCCATGCCGCTGCCGCCGCCGACGATCATCGCTACTTTGTTGGTCATAAGCTCGCTCCTCGGTTGCGTTGCCGGTATTATGCGGCGGTCTACTCGATCTCCGCTCCCAGATCGGCCATCAGGCCCATGAATTCCGGGAAGCTCGTGGCGATCATCGCCTGGTCGTCGACGGTGACGGGCTTTTCGGAAGCCAGGCCCATGACCAGGAAGCTCATGGCGATGCGGTGGTCGAGGTGGGTCTTGACGGTGCCGCCGCCGAGGCCCTTGCCGCCGGGCACGCCGCGGACGGAAAGCGTTGTCTCGCCTTCGGTGCAGTCGGCGCCATTGGCTTCGAGGCCGCGGGCGACAGCCGCTAGGCGGTCGGATTCCTTGACGCGCAGCTCTTCCAGCCCCTGCATCAGCGTTTCGCCCTCGGCGAAACAGGCGGCGACGGCAAGAACGGGGTACTCATCGATCATCGACGGCGCGCGCTCGGCAGGCACCTTGACGCCCTTGAGTTCGGAGCCGCGCACGCGCAGGTCGGCGACGTCCTCGCCGCCGGCATTGCGGCGGTTGAGGATCTCGATCGAACCGCCCATTTCGATCAGCGTCGTGATCAGGCCGGTGCGGGTCGGGTTCATCAGCACGTTTTCAATGGTTACGTCGGAGCCCGGAACGATGAGCGCTGCCACCAGCGGGAAGCCGGCCGAGGACGGGTCGCCGGGAACGGCGATGACCTGGCCGGTGAGCTTGCCCTGGCCTTCGATGAAGATGTGGCGCACGCCCTGCTCGTCGGTCTGCACCTCGATGTTGGCGCCAAAGCCCTTGAGCATCTTTTCGGTATGGTCGCGGGTCATCACCGGCTCGATGACGGTGGTGATGCCGGGCGTGTTGAGGCCTGCGAGCAGCACGGCGGACTTGACCTGGGCGGACGCCATCGGCACGCGGTAGCTGATCGGCGCTGCCTGGCGCGGGCCGCGCAGCGTCAGCGGCATGCGGTCGCCGGGGGAAGCGTTCAGCACCTGCACGCCCATCTGGCGCAGCGGATCGAGCACGCGGCCCATCGGCCGGCCCGACAGCGAGGCGTCGCCGATGAAGGTGGTTTCCATGTCATAGGTGCCGACCAGGCCCATTGTCAGGCGCGAGCCGGTGCCGGCATTGCCGAAGTCGAGCGGCGCTTCAGCCTGCAGAAGCGCGCCGTTGCCGGTGCCCTTGATGACCCATTCGTCGCCGCGCTTTTCGATATGGGCGCCCATCGCCTTCATCGCGTCGCCGGTGCGCATCACGTCCTCGCCCTCGAGCAGGCCGGTGATCCGGGTTTCGCCGGAGGCCAGGCCGCCAAACATGAAGGAGCGGTGCGATATCGACTTGTCGCCGGGCACGCGGGCGGTGCCAGACAGGGATTTCGACTTCCGGGCGACGGCCGGCTGGGGCACAGCTTGATGCGACATGGTGGTTCCTCGTGCGGGACGCCCGCGAAACCGGGCTTTCCCAATGATTGCGGCGGTGTCGTAGCATCGATTGTCGTGATGGTCATCCCCCATTGCCCCTGCCGGGGGATTTGGCTTTGACAGCGCCACAAACTGCGGCTAAGGGGACCAAAATCGAGAAAGACGAGGCCTGACGTGGCGAAATCCGAACTTGGCACAAAACGCGTCGACCCGGAGACGGGCCGAAAATTCTATGACCTGAACAAGGACCCGATCGTCTCGCCCTACACGGGCAAGGCATATCCGCGTTCCTACTTCGACGATGGCAAGATCGCCGCCATCCTCGAGGAAGAAGAGGAAGTCGAAGCCAAGGAGCTCGACGCCGAGGATGAAGGCGCCGAAGTCGTGTCCCTGGAGGATGCCGACGACGAGGCCAAGGGCGGCGACGACCTGCCGGATCTGGACGACGATGATGTCGATCTGGGCGACGACGATGACGATACCTTCCTCGCCGACGAGGAAGAAGAAGACGACGACGTATCCGACATGATCGGCGTCGGCGACGACGACGACGAGATCTGACACGGCTTTTCGGGAAACCGAAAAAAGGTTTCGATCAAGGCTTGCCAATGGTCGAATGCGGCGCTAGAAGCCGCCAACAACACCGGCGCGGACGACAAATTCGCGCCGACCTTTGCCGGAAACGGCACCCGGTCCAGGCCGGTGTGGGGCCATAGCTCAGCTGGGAGAGCGCCTGCATGGCATGCAGGAGGTCAGCGGTTCGATCCCGCTTGGCTCCACCAAATTTCTTCACGAAGTCAGCACGTTAGAGACAGTGGCCAGCAGGCCGCTTCGTCGTGCCGAACCTGTTTTCCTTAGTCACATCAAGATTTCGGCCGCATCCGCTCAGTTGGCTGGCGTACCCGCCTTGTCCGGATGGAGTGCTGCGGCCAGATCGCGCACCGCGTCCGCCGTGCGTGGGCTGAACGCGATCATATAGGCGCCGTCGAGCACGACCAGTGCCCCGATTCGCCACGGCGGGCGTGGTGCTCAGCGCCGGGATGGAAAACACCTGCTCCGGCGTCGGCCTCCTTTGCCGTCGTTCATCATCAGGACGACGTCCCACCCGCGCGTCACGATTCGCTGGCCGGCATGGTGAGCGCCGCGAGCAGCAGGCAAAGCAGGGCAGCGCGGGCGATGGCGCGCGACCGGAGCAAGGCTGTCGGGCTTGCCGGGAAGCTGAAAGGCTCTGCACGGTCCATGTCGTCGGTCCTGGGGGCTGCGGCAATGAATTAACTTGACTATCATAATCAAGTTTAACTACTCAAGCCCATGACGCGGGGAGACCGATACCCGTCGAGCCAGCTCGGTGCGGCACCCGCACATTCAGCCAGCAATTTGCCCAGGTGGATGACCTGGGGGCCTGAAGTGACACGAACCGGAAGCGAACTGACATGACCGACCTTCAATCCCGCGCTGAACTGCAGCTGCAGCTTTCGCCTGATCAGCTCGAGAAGATCCGCGACCGGCTGGAAAGCTTCGACGCGAGCGCAAGCGAAGAGGGCGATGCCGTCAATTTCCGCTTCCTCTTTGGCGAAGCCTCGCTGGTGATGCCCAAGGGTGCACTGATCATGCGAGCCAGGTCGCCGCATCCCGACGGCCTGGCCCGGCTCAAGGATTTGATGGCGACGTCGGTGGAGTTCTACGCCAGCGAGAGCCAGCCGCAGATCGTGTGGCAGGGCGACCTGTCGGGCCAGGGCGAGCTGGAGCAGTTTCGCCTGGCGACCGTCGTCGACGCGATGGAGCTTACGCCGCACATGAAGCGGGTCCGGCTCAAGGCGACTAACCTCGAACGCTTCGCCTCGTTTGGCGGCCTGCACATCCGCATGCTGTTTCCGACGGCCAGCGTGCCGGACCCGGTCTGGCCGGTGCGCGGCAACAACGGCCTTGTGTCGTGGCCGGACGAAACCAGGCGCCCGCCATCGCGGGTCTATACCATCCGCAGGCTGGATGTGGCCGGCGGGCATTTCGACGTCGATTTCCTGATCCACGAAGGCGAGAGCGTCGGCTCCAACTGGGCGTCGGCTGCACGCGAGGGGGACAAGGTCGGCATATTGGGACCGGTCGGACGTCCGCTCAGGCCGGCCGACTGGTTTGTCATGGGCGCCGACGAAACCGGCCTGCCGGCGGTAGGACGCATGCTCGAAAGCCTGCCGGCAACGGCGCGCGGCGTCGCCTTCATCGAAGTTGCCGACGAGGGCGAACGCCAGCAGATCGACAATCAGACCGCGATCGAGGTGAAGTGGCTGTACCGCAACGGTGTAGCAGGCGGCGAGAGCACTGTTCTCGCCGATACGGTCATGTCGGCTGCCTGGCCGGAGCAGGTATCAGGCTTCGGCTGGTTCGCGGCGGAAGCCGAGGCGGCAAAACGCGTGCGTGACCACTGGCGCAGCGATCTGTCGCTGGGCCGCGATCAGACGATCGCCTCGGCCTACTGGACGCGAGGCGACGCCGGCTGATCGCGGCGATCACTCCATGTGAAAGCGCATTGCGCTGACGCGGCCGTCCGACTGGCGGGCGACGGTCCAGTGCATGTGATAGCGCCCGGTCGGCAGGCGGTAGCGGCGTCGGCCGTTGCCGTCGTCGTCGACGAGTTCGAGCGGCGCCGGGCCAAGGTCGGATTCGCTCTCGACGATGACCTGTTCGAACCAGTGGTTGCTCCATAGCTGCCAGGCCTCGCCGGTGAAGGCGTCGCGCGGTGCATTGCGGGCAGCTATCGCCCTGATCAGGCCATTGTCCGCGTTTGTGCGCTCGGGTGCGCTGTCGGCGATCGGCTCGTATGGAGCCACGGCAGCGTCGACGATGCCGGCGATCTCAGCCGCGATGCGCGCGACCTGGGCGTCGTCGATATTGGCCAGCACCGCGACCGACAGTTTCTGGGCCGGGAAGCGGGCGAGCTCGGCGCGGAAGCCATACCAGGTGCCGCCATGCCTGATCTTGCGCTGTCCGCGCACTTCGGAATTCTGCCAGCCAAGCGCATAGCCATTGATCGCCGGGCGGCCGTCGCGCATCAGCGCCGGTTCGAACATCTGGTCGACGATGTCGGGGCGGAACACCTGCGGCCGGTCCAGCTCGATGAACCAGCGGGCAATGTCGCGCGGCGAGAAAAACAGTCCGCCATCGCCGGTGCGCAGCAACGTCGGTGCGGTCCAGCAGCGGTTGCGCAGCTCGCCATTGTCGCGGCTGTAGCCCTGCGCGCGGTTGGGCACGATGTCCGTCCAGCTGGCGTCGCGGGCGCTGGCCATGCCGGCCGGCGCAAACAGCTGCTCGCGCAGCAGCGCGTAGTAAGGCTTGCCACTGACGAGGGCGACGATCAGCGATGCCAGGATGTAGCTGGTGTTGGAATAGCGGTAGCTTTCGCCAGGGGCGAAGGCGAGCGGCGAGAGGCTGGCCAGTGCCAGCAGCTGGGCGTCGCTGTGGTCCTGCCAGAGATTGAGCGGCACGACGTCGTTTTCGATCGGCGCCGGCGCAAAGGCATCGCCGAAATTGCCGAGGCCGCTCATCATCGTCAGCAGCTGGCGGATGGTGATAGCAGCCCATGTCTCCGGCCCTTCGGTCAGATAGCGCCTGACCGGATCGTCGAGATCGAGACGGCCCTGCTGCACCAGAAGCAGCACGGCGGCGGCGGTGAACATCTTGCCGGTCGAACCCGAATGGAAGATCGAGTCCGATGTGGCAGGCACGTTGTGCTCGACGTCGGCAAGGCCGTAGCCACCGAGATGCAAGATCTCTCCGTCATGGACGATGGCCACGCCAAGGCCGGGGATTTTGCTGTGCTCCATCTCCTGTTTCAGGTGGTGTGCCAGCGCGGCGGCGAGGCCGGTGGCGGGTTTTTCCAAAATGTCCATTGCCAGTGTCTTTCATTGCGTGCGGTGGCATGCATGCGGCGCTGTCGCGCCGCATGGTCCGATGCCGACTTTCGGTTCGGGTTGGGGCGTCAGTCGGCGGGCTTGACGTCGACGAGCGAATAGGGCGCCCGGAACGGCTGGGGTGCAGCAAGCCGGGTCTTGTTGAAGACCATGGTCTGGGCCGGTTCGTGGACCGGCGCGCCGACGAAATTGGCGAGCAGCTGGCCGTGGAAGTTGCGGAAATTCGTGACGCGCTCGTCCCAGGACTTCGAGCCGTACATGGCGAGCTCGCGCAGCTCCTCGGACTTCGGGTCGTTCCACATCGACAGGTTCCAGGAATCCAGCCGCTTGGCGCTGAAGAACCAGTCGAGAATGTCGGCATTGGTCCAGGAATAGGGCTGCAGCACAAGCTCGCGTTCGGGCTTGCGGAACTGGTCGCGATAGGTACCGGCGTCGAACACGGTGATCTCGGCCTTCACGCCGATGGCCTTGAGCTGCGCCTGGATGATCTCGGCGGTGCGCTTGTATTCGGTGTCGGCGCGGGCCCAGAGCTGGACTACGAGCGGCTTGCCGTCCTTGGCACGGACGCCATCGGCGCCGCGCACCCAACCGGCCTCGTCGAGCAGGCTGGCGGCCTTGGCGGCGTCGTGCCTGATCTCCAGCACCGGATCGACCTTGGCTTCGCCCAGTGCCGCGACCAGGAACTGGTGCGCTTCCTTGCCGACACCGCCATAGACGCTCTTCAAGATAGCAGCCTGGTCGATGGCAAGTGCTGTCGCCTGGCGCACGCCGATGTCGGTGAAGGGTGCTGCCTGGGTGTTGATGGCGACGAAAGTCACGCCATAGCCGGGGAGCTCCCGGAGGTCGATGTCGGCCTCGTTCTTCAGCTGCGGCAGGAAGTCGGTCGGCACGTCGAGCAGCATGTCGACGCCGCCGGTCTTGAGTTCGAGGAAGGCGGTCGAGGCGTCGGGGATTTCGCGCGCGGTCAGGCGCTTGATGTGCGGCGCGCTTTTGTTCTCCGTCAGCGCGCTGCCCCAGTTGTAGTCCTCATTGGCGACGAGGATGGTTTCCTGGCCGACGACGAAGCTTTCGAGCTTGTAGGGGCCGGTGCCGACGGCTTCGATGACGCCATAGTCCTGGCCACCCGCCTCATAGGCCTTCGGGCTCGGAATGCCCATGTTCATCATGGCGAGGTTGAAGATCAGGTTCGGCTCGGGACGCTTCAGAACGAAGCGCACGGTGTGGTCGGCGACGACCTCGACACGCTCGATGGCGTCGACCATGTACTCGTTCTCGGTGCCCTTGAACTTGGGAATCCACCAGGCGATGGTCGCCGCATTGAACGGCTCGCCGTCGGTGAAGGTCACGTCCTTGCGCAGCTCGAAGGTCCAGCTCAGGCCATCGGGGCTGACCTCCCAGGAACTGGCGAGATGCGGATGATAGGACTGGTCTGCGGCCTGCTCGACGAGGCGGTCGTAGATCAGCCCGGCGGCCATGTTGAGGGTAACGGCGCGGATCGGATCGTAGCTGGCGGCACCCGACTCCTGTCGGCCGATGACGATTGTCGCTTCGGTTTCCTGGGCCATTGCAGGCGCGGGCGAAAGCAGCCCGACGGCGATGCCAAACGAAATGATGGATGCAGAAAATAGGAACCTGCGACGGTTCATGAACCCCTCCCAAGGATTGCGTTGTGAAGTGTGTGCGGGTAGCGGCGCTACGTCTTGCGGCCGGCGTGGCCGACGAAGTCGCCATAGAGACCGGACAGCCGGTCGAGCCGGTCCTCGACCTCCGGCCCGAGCTCGCCGATGATGCCGTTGAGCATCAGGTGGATGAGGGTCAGCATCGGCCCGTTGGTGTCCCAGAACAGGTTGATTTCCGAAGGCACTGCGAAGACCTCGCTGGTGCAGTCATGCGCCCAGTCGCAGAACAGGTCGGTGACAAGCGTCACCGGCATGCCGGCGTCGGTGCTTCGGCGCGCCAGAAGGGCCGCCTGGCGGGAATAGCGGCGGGCATCGAACAGGACGAGCGCCGAGTCTTTCGGGTCGGCGAGCAGCACCTCGGAAAAATTGCCCGAGGAATGATCGACAAGATGCACGCCGTCCCTGACATATTGCAGCAGGTGGGCCATGGTCGCTGCGATGCCGCGCTCGCTCTGGAAGCCGGTGATGTAGACATGCTTCACCGTCGCCAGGCGCTTGACCACGGAAGCCCATTGCGGCGTCCGGACCAGCTCGTAGACCCGAACGGTGGCGGCGAGTTCGAGCTCGAGGCTCCTTGCCAGGTCGCCGCCACCTTCGCGGGTGCTCGCTTGGAACTCACGCAGCCGGTCGCCGATCAGCCACGGGCTGTCGGAGACATCGATCTTGAGGTCGGCCTTGAGATCCTTGAAGTGCTGATAGCCGATCGAGCGACAGAAACGGCCGACCGTCAGTTCGCTGACGCCGACCTTTTCGGCGACGGCCATCGCAGTTTCGAACGGCAGTTCACTGAGATTGGCCAGCATGTAGGTGGCGATGGCCCGGCTCGCACCGGCGCCATTCTGCAGGCTGTCTGTCAATCGTTGGCGTACCGTTCCGCTCATCTGTTCTCCTCCTGCAAATCAGACTGTCAGTTTTCTGAAATTTAATCAACAGTGTTATTTTTCTGACATTATGGATGAGCGAGAGGCGCACGCGATGCACTGTGCTCGGTCCTGCCAGAGAGGAATTGGCCATGAGGACTGTGAAGGCGAATGCGGTCGCCGGTCGCCTCTAGTCAGGCAACTTTGGACGTCATCGAGCCCGGAATTGATGGGGTCAGCGCAGGTGTGTTTCGCGCAGTGAACTTAGCGGCACTTGCGCTGCCTGACCGAGTCGATGGCGGCCTGCTCCTGGCGCAGGCCGTAGATCCTGGCCGTCTGCCGGTCCTGGATGGCGGTGACGGCCTTGGTGCCGCCCGGTGCCCAGGCCGGAACGTTCCACTGGCCGACGCTGCCACGGCTGATGGCGGTGCGCGAAATGCCAGCGGCTGTTGTGCCCATGGCGACGTCGAGTTCGGCGCAGGCCATGGCGTCGTATTTCAGGGGATCGACCGGGCCGACCGAACCGGGCCCGGATGCGCAGCCAGCCGCCAAGGCCAGGGCGAGGAACAATGCGGTCCTCGCTGAAGCACGAGCAATTGCCTTCATCAGACCAGACTAACAAGCCCGGCCGGCAATTGGAACCGGGTGGCGCGCCTGTTGGCGCGAGCGGCGTGGGACGCTTGTGGCGGGCGCGCCCCGCTCAGGTCTGGCAGTTGCGGGCGTTTACCGGCAGCGCCAAAGCTTCGCCTTCGTCGCGGCGGAGGACGAAACTGTCGAAATTGGCGATGGTGGCGCAGGAGTGGTTGGGGAAGACTCTGACGCGGCTGCCGAGCGGCAAGGTGCGGCCGGCCACCGGCACGAAGCCGTGCTCTTCCGACATCCGCTCGAGCGTCCACACGCCGGCGTCGCTGCCGCCTTCGGCGCCTATGACGATGCCAAAACCGTTGCCGCCCATGCCATGGGCGCCACGGTCGGAACTCATCGTCTTGGAGCCGGCGTCGATGATGAAATGCGTGTCGTTGGAGGCAACGACGCGGGCAACGACGGACAGGGCAAGATCGTCGGCGCCGCAGATGCCGAGGCGGAGCGCGGTGCCGTCAAGGAAGACGTAGTTGCCGGGGCGGATGCAGTCGACAGCCTGCAGCGGCGCGCCGAGGCAGGTCGGCGTTGCCCCGACCGACAGGCAAGGCACTGCGAGGCCCAGGTTCTTGAGCTCGGCGGCGAGGCCCGCCAAGGCCGCTGCCTCGTTGCGCGCGACAGCGGCAAGGTTGTCCGGATCGGTGGCGGCATAGGAGTGGCCGGCATGCGACAGCAGGCCCGCGAAGTGCAGGCCGGGTGCGGCGGCGATCTTTTGGCAGACAGCGATCGCCGCGGGATCGTTCGGCTTGAGGCCGACGCGACCGAGACCGACATCGACCTTCAGGAAGACGCCGATGTCGACGCCGTGGCGCACGGCAGCGGTGGAGAGCGCGTCAACGCCTGTTTCGCTGGCGGCAATCGTGCGCAGTTCGGTGCCGTTCGCCTTCACCGCCGGCAACAGGCGGTCGAGCGAGCCGGCATTGACGATCGGATAGGCAACGATGACCGAGGGGATGCCGGCCTCGACGAAAACCAGCGCCTCGCTCGGCTTGGAGGCGGTGATGCCACGGGCGCCAAGTGCCAGCTGCCGCTTGGCAAGGTCGATGCTCTTGTGTGTCTTGACGTGCGGGAACATGACGAGGCCGGCGGCATCGGCGCGGGCCTGCATGGCTTGCATGTTGCGGGTCAGGCGCGTCTCGTCGATCTCGACATAGGGTGTCGGCCTTTCCACCGCCGCCGGGCGCCGGAGGCCGTCGATCTTCAGCTGCGCCTGGGGTGCGGCAATGTCGTGGGCTGTGCTGGCGGACGCCGGGGCGGCCGCCAACGACATGTTCGAAGGGGTCATTTTGGGAATGCTCTGATTTGAAAACCGGGAATGCTTGATAGGGCAGTCGTTAGCCCGCCGCCACCTGTCGCACGTAGTGGGTGGATGAAATCTGGTGCATCGGCAGCTCGACGGGTACGAAGTCGGGCGCGCGCATGGCGCTCGGGATTTCGTCCGACATCGGCACCCGTCCTTCCGGACGGCGCGTCGGATCGGCGATGGGAACGGTCGACAAAAGCTTGCGCGTGTAAGGATGCTGCGGGTTGCCGAAGACCGAGCGGCGGTCGCCGATCTCGACGATTTCGCCGAGATACATCACCGCGACGCGGTGGGCGATGCGCTCGACCACGGCCATGTCGTGGCTGATGAACAAAAGCGCGATCTGCATGTCGCGCTGCAGGTCCATGAGAAGGTTGATGACCTGCGCCTGGATGGTGACGTCGAGCGAGGCGACGGCCTCGTCGGCGACGATCAGGCGCGGGTTGAGGGCAAGGGCACGGGCAATGCAGATGCGCTGGCGCTGGCCGCCTGAGAAGGCATGCGGGTAGCGCTCGAGCAGCTCCGGCGCGAGGTCGACCTTGGCCATCAGGTCGGCGGCGCGGGCGCGCATGGTCTCCAGCGAGCCGAGCTTGTGCACCCGCATCGGGTCGATCAGCGACTGCTCGATGGTCATGCGCGGGTTCAGCGATGAAAACGGATCCTGGAAGACCATCTGGGCCTGGCGTCGAAACTTCGCCACCACCTGCCGCGGCGCACCGAGCAACTCGACGCCGTCGAAGCGGATCGAGCCGGAGCGCGGCTTGTCGAGCTGCATGATCGAGCGCGCGACGGTGGACTTGCCGCAGCCCGACTCGCCGACGAGCGCAAGTGTTTCGCCGGGGAAGATGTCGAAGGAGACGTTCTCCACCGCATGGACGCGGCCGGAGACGTGGCCGAACAGGCCGGCCTTGAGGTCGAAACGGGTGACCAGGTTGCGGACTTCGACCAGCGGCCGGCCAATTTCCTTCATCGGGGAGGATGCGTTCATTTGCTTGCCTCGGCGAGCTGGCGCTCGGGCTCGAACACCAGCAACGGGAATTTTTCCGGTGCGTCCTTGTCGGCCATGCTGCCGAGGCGCGGCACCGCCGAAATCAGCGCGCGGGTGTAGGCGTGCTTGGGCTTGGCGAAGACGTCGTAGACGGTTCCCGTCTCGACGATCTCGCCCCTCAGCATGACACAGACCCGGTCGGCGACTTCGGCGACGACGCCCATGTCGTGGGTGATGAACAGCACCGACATGCCGATCTCCTGCTGCAGCGCGCGGACAAGATCGAGGATCTGCGCCTGGATGGTTACGTCGAGCGCCGTTGTTGGCTCGTCGAGGATCATCAGCGATGGCCGGCAGGCAAGCGCGATGGCGATCATCACGCGCTGGCGCATGCCGCCGGAGAGCTGGTGTGGATACTGGTCGAGGCGGCGCTCGGCATCGGGCACGCGCACCAGCTTGAGCGTATTGAGCGCGATCTGGCGTGCCTGCACCAGTGTCTTGCCCTGATGGTGGACGACGGCCTCGGCGATCTGGTCGCCGACGGTGAAGACCGGGTTCAGGCTCGACATCGGATCCTGAAAGACAATCGAAATTTCGGCGCCCCGCAGCGCCTCGACGCGCTTTTCGGAGAGCTTGGCGAGGTCGGCGACCTTGCCGTCCTTGAACCGCATCAACACCCGTCCGCCCGTAATGGCGGCGCCGTCATATTCGGTCAGCCGCATGATGGTCATCGCGGTCACCGACTTGCCCGAACCGGATTCGCCGACCAGCGCCACGGTCTCGCCGCGCGAGATGGTGAAGGAGATGCCACGCACTGCGCGGAACCTGGCGCGGGAGCGGACGGCGAAGGAGACCTCGAGGTCCTCGACCGAGAGGATGACATCCTCGGGCAGTTCAGGCGGGGAGGGCTTGGCAGGGATCATCGGCACATGGACCCGGTTTCAACGACGAGATGTCGTGTCGGGGCATCGAACGCAACGGTGCCGTGTTCTGTCAATAGGGCCGGCTGGGGCGGTTGCCTGCCTCGGGGCGGTCAGGCGTGGACCGTGAAGCGGTATGCCGACGTAAAAGCCAGCGAAATCAAGGTGTCGCGATAACCGGGGTAAAAACTATGCGCATCACGCATTGCCTCATCTGTCTTCGCATATCGTGACCAAAGTACAATTCGTGACGCTTACGACCGTCAGGCTGCGTCCAGAGCAGCCTCGAACGTGCTCTTGTACTGGGGCAGCTCGGCGCATTCCCTGAGATGCTGCCACAGCGCGTCGCTGTCATGGCTGCCGGCGCCGGCCCGCCTGAAGATCCTGATCTCCATTTCAAGCGACATCTGCTGGCCGCCGATCTGGACGAGCTGGCCCTGCTTCATCGCCTCGGCGACGCAGATCTGCGGCAGCCAGGCAACGCCGCGGCCCGCGACCGCCATGTGCTTCAAGCCATCGGCAAGTGCGGACTGGTAGACGGTGCTGAGGTTGAGCGGCCGGCGCCAGCGCGACTGGATCAGCGTCGCCAGCTTGCCGATGTAGCCGTCGCTCCAGGAATAGGCGAGGTAGGGAATCTCAGTGCTCTCCGGCACGTCGAGGTCGAACAGCGCCCTGCCGTTCTCGTCGGTTCCGGACACCAGAATGAGCCGATCCTTGCCGATTAGCAGGGTTTCGAAGGGTCCACCCTCCAGAACCGGCGGGCCGTCGGGGTGGACATAGGTGATGCAGAAGTCGCACTGCCCGGAGCACAGATGGTCTACGCTTTCGAGGAAATCGGCCGCGTGCATGCTGGTGCGCAGCGGCATGCGCGAGATCAGCGGCGAGCTGATCCACTTCGGAAAGAAGTACATCGCCAGCGTGTGCAGCGAGGTGAAGGTCAGCATTGCCGAGCTTTCACCGGCGACGTTTCGGCAGTCAGTGCGCAGCCGATAGGCCTCCCGCACAAGCCGCTGGCAGCCTGGCAGGAACATGTTGCCGGCGCGGGTCAGCTGTACCGGATAGGTGCTGCGGTCGATCAGGTCGGCGCCGATCCAGCTCTCCAGCGATTTGATGCGGCGGCTGAAGGCCGGCTGCGAAATATTCCGCGCGGTGGCCGCCGTCGAGAAATTGCGCGTCGCGGCGATTTCCAGGAAATCTTCAAGCCATTGCAGTTCCATGCCGGCCCTCATGCGTGTTTTGCATAGTCCATCCTATCTACACATTGGACAGACCGGCAAGCGCTCTTCTAGCCTTTCCGCAACGAGAAGAGAAACTTCCGCCTCCACCACAAGGGAACGATGATGAAACGAGCCTTAGCCCTAGCCCTGAGTTTAGGGCTCGGCATGACGGTTGCCCCCGCCATGGCCGAGACCAAGAATCCTGGAACCTTCGTGTTCCTGTGGACCGACGACATCCTGTCGTTCGACCCGGCCTACATCGACAACACGCCGAGCTCGTATGGCGTGCTCAACGTTTACAGCCGGCTTTTGAACTACAACGGCTCGAAGATTTCCGAGTTCGTGCCGTCGCTGTCGACAGAGGTGCCGTCGCTCGAAAACGGCCTGATCAAGCAGGGTGACGACGGCTCGGTGAGCTACACCTTCCCGATCCGCAAGGGCGTCAACGCACACAAGGTCGGCATCAAGGGCGCCGACGGCAAGATCGCCTGGGAATACTATGACAAGCTGACCGATGCGCAGAAGGCCACGATTGAGCCGGGCTATGGCCAGATCACGCCCGAGGACGTGCGTTATTCACTGCTGCGCGCCATCCTCCAGGGCCGGTCGTCGATGTCCAGCGCGATTGCCGAAGTGATCAGCGCGGGCAAATACACCGATATCTCCAAATGGGTCGAGGCCGAAGGCAAGGTCAAATCCATTAACGATGCGACGCCCGAGACGCTGCGCAAGGTTTACGACCAGCTCGCCTCGCAGATCACCGTCGAAGGGGACAATGTCACGCTCAAGCTGCCGAAGTCGTTCCCGGCGACACTCGGCGTCATCGCCCTGCCATTCGGCACTTCGATCGTCGACAAGGAATGGGTCGCCTCCGTCGGCGGCTGGGATGGTTCCGGCGACGACTGGAAGAAACATTATCGTCCCGAACTCGGCGACAACCCGCTGTTTGCCGCTGAGAACGGCACCGGCCCGTTCATGCTCGAGGAGTGGGACCGCACCGACCGCCGCATCACGCTGAAGCGGTTCGACAACTATTTCATGGGTCCAGCCAAGCTCGAACGGGTCGTCATGCGCACCGTTCCGGAATGGACGACGCGGCGTCTGCAGCTTTTGTCGGGCGACGCCGATTTCGCCACCACGCCGGTGGAGTTCCTCGACGAGCTGAGCAAGACCGACGGCATCAAGGTCATCGACGGCCTGCAGAAAGTGTTCTCGCGCGGCATCTTCTTCGCCTGGCCGCTCGACGACAACGACAACCCCGCCATCGGTAGCGGCAAGCTGGACGGCCAGGGCATTCCGCCTGATTTCTTCGGCGATATCGACGTGCGCAAGGGCTTCAACTACGCGCAGAACTATGACGCGCTGCTGAAGCAGGTGCTGCTTGGCAAGACTGTCCAGTCGCGCGGCCCAACCGTGCGCGGCATCATGGGCTATCGCCCGGATTCGCCTGTTTACAGCTACGATCCGGTTAAGGCTGAAGAGCACTTCAGGAAGGCGTTCGGCGGCAAGCTGTGGGACACCGGCTTCACCTTCACGGCCTATGTGACGGAAGGCTATCCACAACTGACCGCCTCCTTGTCGGCACTGCAGCAGGGCCTGTCGCGCATCAACCCCAAGTTCAAGATGCAGATCCAGGCGCTGCCATGGGCTTCTGTTTCGGATAAGATCAACAACCGTGAAAAGCCGGCGGCTCCACTGACCGTCATGGGCTGGGGTCCCGACTATTCCGATCCGGGTGGTCCACTGGGTGCTGCGACCTACTACCTCTCGCCGACCGGTCTCGTTGGCGGCATGGTCGGCCAAGGCTACCGCGACCTGATGGCGGAGAAGTTCAAGCCGCTTTTGGACGAAGCCTGGGCGTCGAACGATCCCGCCGTGCGCGAGCCGATCTACGCCAAGCTGCAGGACATGTCGTACGAATACGCCACGACCCAGTTCCTGTGGGAGGACTTCGGCTATGTCGTCACCCGCAGCAACATCGACGGCTATGTCGATAACATGGTCCTCTATGGCGCCTGGGACTTCTACCCGGTGACCAAGGCCAACGACTGATTTGGCCATTGGCACGTCGGGCGGCAACGCTTGCCCGACGTGCCCACTGCTTCATTTTCCCTGAAATCGGAACGTGTGAACCCGTGCTGAATTACGCACTCAGACGACTGATGATGTTGCCCATCGTCTTGTTCGCTCTGTCGTTGATGATCTTTGCGCTGCAGATGTCGCTCTCGCCGACACAGCGTTTGGCGGCTTACGCGCCGTCGCCTGACTACCTCAAGGGTGGCCAGGAAAGCATCCGCAGGATGATCGAGCAGTACGGGCTCAACGATCCTTTCTACATCCAGTACGGCCGCTGGATCGGCGGCATCCTGACCGGCAATCTCGGCTGGTCGGAAACGGCCCGGCAGCCGGTGTCGACGGCTCTGATGTCGTTGTTTCCGGCGACGCTGGAGCTGGTGGTCCTGGCCTTCGTTCCATGCCTTTTGCTTGCCGTTTTCCTCGGCTCGCGCGCTGGCATCTACCTCAACCGCTGGCCCGACCACATCATCCGCATCTTCACCATCCTCGGCTGGTCATTCCCGGTCTATGTCTTCGGCCTGTTGATGCTGCTGATCTTTTATTCGGCGCTCGACTGGTTTCCGCCCGGTCGGCTCAGCCAGTGGGCGCAGACGATCGTCAGCTCCGACGAGTTCATACGCTACACCGGCGCCAACACTGTCGATGCGCTGCTGAACGGCAATTGGGCGATCTTCGGCGACTCGCTTCGCCATCTCGCCGCACCCGTCATCACGCTGACCTATGTCAACGTTGCCAGCATGACGCGCGTGATGCGCACCTCGATGCTGGAGACGCTGCGCCAGGATTATGTCCGCACGGCCCGCGCCAAGGGCCTGCCGCGTCGCGTGGTGGAGCTCAAGCACGCACGGCGCAACGCGCTGTTGCCGGTGGCCACCGTCGCCGGCATGGAACTTGCCGTCATGATGGGCGGCGTCGTCATCACCGAAACCATCTTCGACTATGCCGGCCTCGGCCAGTTCGCGGCCAAGACGGCAGCCGGTCTCGACTTTCCCGCGGTTCTTGGCTTCGGGCTGTATTTCGCGGTCGTCCTCGTGGTGATCAACCTGATCGTCGATCTCATCTATCCGCTGCTCGATCCGAGGGTGAAGACGCAATGAAGGCCCTTCGTTACCTTGCGCGCAACCCGGTCTCCTTGCTGGGCGTTGCGATCCTTCTCGCCTTCGTCTTGATCGCCATCTTCGCGCCGGTCCTGGCACCGCCGCAAAGCTACCAATTGTCGCCCTATGACACGCCGCGCGCCGGCTTCCTGGCCACGCCGCAGCCGCCGTCTCCGGAAGCGATCTTCGGCACCACCCAAGGCCAGTATGACATCTTCTACGGCATTGTCTGGGGCACGCGCACGGCCTTCAAGATCGGCTTGGGCGTTGTGGCCATCTCCGTCCTGATCGGCACGGTGGTGGGCGCGGTCGCCGCCTACTATGGCGGTCGGCTGGACGAGCTTCTGATGCGCATCGTCGACGTCTTCATGGCGGTGCCGTTCCTGATCGCCGCGATGGTGCTGACCGCGCTGCTCGGCAAGGGCATCACCCCGATCACCATCGCGCTGACGACATTTGGCTGGATGAGTTACGCCCGCATCGTTCGAAGTGAGATCCTGAGGATCCGCGAGATGGACTACATCCACGCCGCCAGGAGCTATGGCGCCAGCGACCTCAGGCTGATCGTGCTGCACATCTTGCCCAACGCGATGTTCCCGGTGCTCGTGCTGGCGACAATGGCCACCGGCTCGATGGTGCTGTCGGCGTCGGCGCTCAGCTTCCTCGGGGTCGGCACCGAAGAAGGTTATGCCGACTGGGGCCAGTTCATCGCCTATTCGCGCAACTGGATCGTCGGCCAGCCCGGCAATCCGTTCCAGTTCTGGTACACGCTGGCCTTCCCCGGCGCTGCCATCTTCCTTTTCGTGCTGTCGTGGAATCTCGTCGGCGATGCGCTGCGCGACATGCTCGACCCCCGCCATTCCCATTGAGACCTGCCAAGGAGCATAATCATGTCTTCCCTGTCCGCTGCATCGATCGAGCTGTTAGAAGACCTGATCCGCTACGAGGTCGAGGACAAGGCGATCCCGTCGATCTCCTATGCGCTCGTCGGCCGCGACGGCGTTCTGGCCGAGGGCCACATCCAGCGCCATGACCGCCATTTCGACATGCGCGAGGACACCTGCTTCCGCATCGGTTCGATCACCAAGACCTTCACTTCGCTGGCGATGATGCAGCTGGTGGAGAAGGGGCTTGTCGACATCGACGTCGACGTGTCGACCTACCTGCCCGGCTTCCATCCGATCAACCCGTTCGCCAGTGCCGAAGGTGGTCCGCATGGTTCGGTCATCAGCCTGCGCAAGCTGATGACGCACACCTCTGGTCTCGTGCGCGAGCCGAAGAGTGGCCACTATCTCGACGCCACCCGCCCGCCGCTCGAGGAGACAGTCAATGAGCTCGCAACCTCGACGCTGAAGCAGGATCCGAGCATCGGCATCATGCACTACTCCAATGCCGGCATCGCCGTCGTCGGGCGGGTCATCGAGGTGGTGACCGGCCAGAGCTATTCCGACTACGTCGCCGAAAACATCATGAAGCCGCTCGGCATGAACCAGTCGTCCTGCGGCATGGCGCCGGGTATCCGCGAGCGGCTCGCGCCCGCCGACATGTGGACCCTGGACGGCGACACGCCGGCACCGGTGTTCAGCCTCGGCGGCTCGCCGGCGGGCAACATCTTCTCCACGACCGGCGACATGGCGCGTTACGTCCAGTGCCTGCTGCGCGGCGGCTTCAATGCCGAGGGCAAGTCGATCATTTCGCCGGCCTCGCTGCGCGAGATGTGGACGCCGTTCGGCAAGCGCCCCGACAGCCTGGACAAGTCGATGGCCGGATATGGCCTGTGCTACGGCGCCGGCGAGGTCGATGGCTGGGAGTCTGTCGGCCATGGCGGCGCGGTCTATGGCTATGCCTCGCACATGCTGATCCTACCAGGTGCGGGCATCGGCGTGCTGATGTTTGCGACGCTCGACTTCGCCAACCAGATCGCCTCGCGCCTCGGCGTCGACGGCCTGCGTATTGCGCTGTCCGAACGCAAGATGGGCATGCCGCTGCAGCGCGTGCAGCGTCCGCCTGTCATCGCCGACGAGCAGTTCAAATCCTTGCCCGGCTATTACAGCGACGACGCCACGCAGGAGGTCGTCGAGGTCAAGGCCAAGGACGGTAGGCTGTATCTGATGGGCGACGGCGTGCCGCTGCAGATCCGCCCCGTCGCCGGCAAGGACTTCGTCATCGACGGCCGCATCTACGGACGCGGTGCCGGCTATGCCCACATGAACCTGTCCTTCCCCGAACCGGGCAAGCTGGTGTGGAAGGACGCGAGTTGGACACGCATCGAAGCGCCTGTCGACGAGGCGGTGCCGGTGGAGATCGAACCGCATCTCGGCGAGTACGGCCCGGACTTCAACATCACCTATCTCAGCTACAGCCATGGCGGGCTGAAGTGCCTGATCGAGTATTTCTGCACCCACACGTGCGAGCCGGTCGAGGCGGGGCGCTTCCGCATGCATGGCAAGCTCTATGAGGACGAAATCCTCGAGCTCGACGCTGTCGACGATCATGGCAGGCGCGGCATCCGCGTCGGACCGATGTTCCTCGAGCGGCGCCCCTTGTCCCGGGCGGAGGCAGCCTGAGCAGCAGCATGACCGTACCCTTCAAGATGGAATCGCCGATCGGCGCCCGCATGGTGATCGGCGGGCGCGAGGTCGACTACTACTGCGGCACCTCCTACTTCTGCCTGCACGGTCATCCCGAGGTGATCGAGGCGGCCTGTGCTGCCACCAGGCAGTATGGCATGGGGCCGGGCACGCTGGCGCATATGCAGGTCTATGCCGACCTGCAGGAGCGGCTGCGCCAATGGTTTGGTACCGAGGAGGTCGTCTACATGATCTCGGGCTACACCAGCCCGATGGTACTGCTGCAGGGCCTGCGCGAGGATTTCGACGTTATCTTGATCGACGCAGCGACGCATTACAGCACCCGCGACGCGATCCCGACGCTGGGCAAACCGGTGCACGAGTTCCGTCATGGCGACGCCAATGACCTGGCAGAGCAGCTGGCGCGGCATGTCGGGGCAGGGCAGCGGCCAGCGGTGCTGACCGACGGGGTGTTTCCGTCCTCCGGCCGGCTGGCGCCACTCAACGATTTCAGGCAGGCGATGGCACCCTATGAGGGCGCCTTGCTGTGCATCGACGATTCCCACGGCGTCGGCGTGCTCGGCGAGAGCGGGCGCGGTTCGCTGCAGCATGCCGGGCTCGAAGGCGAGGGCAATTTCCTCGCCGGCACGATGAGCAAGGCCTTCGGTGCGCTGGGCGGTGTCGTTCCCGGTGATGCGGCATTGGCAGAGAAGATCACCCGCAACGCGATGATCATGCGCGGCGCCTCGCCCGCGCCGCCCGGGTTGGCGGCCGCCGCCGCCGCGTCGTTGCGGATCCTGCAGACGACGGACAGGCGCGCCAGGCTGGCCCGCAATGTCGGCCAGATGCGCAGCGGCCTGCGCGGCCTCGGCTTCGAGGTTGCCGACACGCCGGTGCCGATCGTCACCATCAAGGGCGCCACCGACCTCGAGCTTTTGCGCGACCGTCTTGCCGAGCGCGACATCATCGTCAGGGTCCAGCAGCCGGGCGGCTACTCCGATGCGTCGGATGTGCCGAGCATGCGGCTGGCGGTGTTTTCCGAGCATTCCCCCGAGCAGATCGACCGGCTGCTGCGGTCGATGGCCGAACTTATCTAGAACGAGGATTATCATCATGAAGGTGTTCATCAGCGCCGACATCGAAGGCACCGCCGGCATCACCGTCTGGGACGAAGCCCGCAAGGGTCATGCCGCCTACGAAGAATTCCGCGAATACATGACCGACGAGCTGGTGGCGGCCTGCGAAGGCGCCAAGGCCGCCGGTGCGAAGGAAGTGCTGGTGAAGGATGCGCACTCAACCGGGCGCAACCTGATCCTGTCGAAGCTGCCGGCCTATGTTACCATCGTCAGGGACTGGAGCGGCCATCCCGACATGATGATGTTCGGCATCGACGACAGCTTTTCGGCCGCCCTTTACACCGGCTACCACAACAAGGCCGGCACCGACACCAACCCGCTGGCACATACGCTGACGGGCACGGTGTCGCGGCTTTTGATCAATGGCGAGGTGGCGTCCGAATACACGCTCAACGCGCTGTGCGCGGCGCGTTATGGCGTACCTTCGGCATTCCTTGCGGGCGACGCCGGCATGTGCGCGGAGGCCAAGCTTCTGGTGCCGCGCATCGGCACCGTGGCGACCAGCGAGGGTTTTGGACCTGCCACGAAGTCGCTGACGCCGAAGGCCTCGGTCGCTGCGATCCGCGCCGGGGTAGAAGAGGCGCTGTCGCGCGATCTCAAGACCTGCCTGCCGAAACTCGCCGATAGCTTCGAACTGGTGGTCGAATACACCAACCCGCACGAAGCCTATCGCGCCAGCTGGTATCCCGGCGTCGAGCATCCGGCCCCCCGCACGCTGCGCTTCCACGCCAAGGACTTCTTCGAGATCCAGCGCGCCATACGCTTCATCGTGTAGCGGGAACGGGTTATGGCCGGCGTCGCCTGAACGAGCGCGCCAGCCGCTTCACCGCAGCCTCCACTGTCCGGCCCGGAGCGAGCGGCAAGCATTGCGCATAAAGCGCGAGCTTGCCCGGCACTCCGCCCGGCGGGCTGGCGAGCATGCGGGCAACGATGCTTTTGCGGAGCCGGTGGCGGTCTTCGGCGTCGGCAGCACGCGCGAAGGGCTGCTCTACCTTCAGGAACGCCTTCAGAGCCGTCAGCATCCTGGCATAAGCAGCGGCCCGCCGCTCCTTGGCGACATCGCCACCATTGAGGAAGTTGGCGATGTCGAGCGCCAGCGCATCGTCGTAGAGATCGTATGTCAGGCCGATCCTTGGCCACAGCGCTTCGCGGATGCGATGTGTGCGGTTGCGCGGTCTGACCGCGTTGGTGGCCGTCAGGCCCTGGGAGTTTATGCGGTAGCGGGTCAGCGGCTCGACAAGATTTCGCATACGGCAGTGCGGCAACATCTCGAACCACAAATAATGATCCTGCGAGACAAGCTCTTCCGGACGGTAGCGTCCAGCGGCCTCGTAGCAGCTGCGGCGGAAGGCGACGGTCGAATGGTAGAACGGGCACTGGAACAGGATCGTCCAGCGCACGTCGGCGTCGGTCAGCGGCATGGGGCGCACATACAACACCCGGTCGTTTTCGTCGATCAATGTCACGGCACTGCCGACCAGCCCGACCTCGGGATCCTCGTCGAGCGCCGCCACCAGGCGCCCGATACGCGCCGGCTCAGAAATGTCGTCGGCATCGAGCCGGACGATGATGTCGGCGCGCGATGCCTCGATGCCGCGATTGGCCGCAGCGGCGGTGCCGATGTTGGTCGGATTGATCACCAGTCGGATACGGGGATCGCGACGCGCGAGGCTGTCGAACAACTCCGCCTGGCCGGTGCCGTCGTCAACGATGACAAGCTCGAGGTCGCGAAAATCTTGAGTGAGGATGCTGTCGACCGCCGCATCGAAGAAGCGCAGGTCGTTGTAGACGGTCATCACCACCGACACGCGTGGGCGGGTGTCGCTGTGCTGGGCGGATTGGCTGGCTGGGGCGTTGGGCTGGGTCATGGCGCGGCACCATATCCCGGCTCTTTCGCATTTCACAACCTGCAGCGGTAAGACGGCTATAGTAAGCGAGCACGCCAGGCGACGCCTGGAAAGCGCCTATCCGCCTCATGATGCAGCAGATTATGATGTGCGTTGCACAACATTTGGAGTTGCACCTTAGCTGTCACGAAAATAGGCTGGATTGTCCCTCCGTGCGCCCGCAGGTGCCAGGGCGTCAAACAACAGAGGCTTTCCATGACACGACTTCACACCCTTCTCGCGGCTGGCGTTGCCGGCCTCGCGACGACCCTCGTCGCCGCGCCGGCGCTCGCCCAGGGCAAGACCCTGACCATCTCCTGGTGGGGCTTCAACGGCGACAAGCTCGACGAGTACATCGTCAAGCCGTTCAAGGAGAAGTGCGGCTGTGAGATCGTGTTCGAGACCGGCAACAACGCCGACCGCCTCAATAAGATCAAGATCCGCAACGGCGAGGGCGTCGACGTCGCCTACTTCACCGACGCCTATTCGCAGATCGGCATCAAGGAAGGCCTGTTCCAGCCGATCGACAAGTCGAAGGTGCCGAACCTCGAAGGCCTCTACGATCTCGCCAAGGCACCGCAGGGCGAATTCGGCCCGGCCTACACCATCGGCCGCGTCGGCGTGATCTACGACACCGCCAAGGTCAAGGCGCCGATCACCTCGTGGAACGACCTCTGGAAGGAAGACTTCAAGGCCTCGCTGTCGCTGCCGGGCATCACCACCACCGCCGGCCCGATGGCCGTGATGATCGCTGGCACCCATGCCGGCGTCGATCCCTTCACCGACACTGACGGTGCCTTCAAGGCGATCGAGGCGCTGAAGCCCAACGTCGTCAAGAATTACAACACCGGATCCGAGTTGGTGAACCTGTTCTCGACCGGCGAGATTTCGGCTTCGGTCGCCCAGGACTTCACGCTCGCCCAGATCCAGGCCGCCGTGCCGACCGCCGCATGGGCCAATCTGTCGGACGGTGCGATCGCCACGCTGAACACCATCAACATCCCGAAGGGCGCTGCCAACGTCGAACTCGCCCACGAGTTCATCAACTTCGTGCTGTCGAAGGAAGTGCAGCAGAAGACCGCCGAGAACGGCGTCGATGCGCCGGTCGTCAAGGCCGTCGAGCTGACGCCGGAGCAGGCCAAGCTGTGGACCTACGGCGCCGACATGATCGCCTCGCTGAAGCAGGTCGACTACGAAAAGCTCAATTCGGCCAAGACCGACTGGGTCGATCGCTGGAATGAAGTGTTCGGCATGTAATTGCCCTCAGGGCGGGAAGGCATGGCTTTCCCGCCCGCCATTGTGTGCTCGGGGCCACGCCCGAGGCATTTTCTTGCCGCTGTCACAGCCCTTGCGGCATTCTGCGCCTTTCGCGGCCGCCCGATGAAGGGTAGCACGCCGCAACAAGATGTCCCGGACGCCATCTGTCCGTGGAAACTGGAAGAGATTTCATGCTGAAACGCTTTGCCGGATGGTGGCTCGCAGGGCCGGCTACGCTGGCCGTATTGGTGTTCCTGGTGCTGCCCGTCGCGGCCACCATCGCCACGACCTTCGGCGAGGATGGCGGCATCTTCGCCCCCTACATCGCCTTCTTCAACAGCGGCTTCCGCCGCACGGTTCTGTGGCGCACCATCGAGATTTCGCTGGCGACCACCACCATCTCGCTCGTCGTCGGCTTCCTGACCGCCTATGTCGTGTCGAAGTCGCCGGGCAAGCTGAAGAGCCTCTTGATCATTGCAGCGGTCTTCCCGCTGCTGACCGGTGTCGTCGTCCGCTCCTTCGCCTGGCTGATCATCCTCGGCAAGAACGGCATCCTGAACAACTTCCTTGTCGGTATCGGCGCGGTCAGCGAGCCGCTGTCGATGCTCTACACGCAAGGGTCGGTCATCGTCGCGATGGTCTATCTGTTCGTACCGCTGATGATCCTGACGCTCGTCGGCGTGCTGGAGAACATTCCCGACGACGTCGTCCAGGCCTCGTCGTCACTGGGCGCCACGCCGGCTGCCACCTTCCGGCAGGTCATCCTGCCGCTCGCCGTGCCCGGCCTCATCGTCGGTGCCGTTCTCGTCTTCACCGGTTCTTTCACCGCCTATGCCACGCCCCAGCTTCTCGGCGGCGAGCGCCAGATGGTGATGGGCACGCTGATGTACCAGCGCGCCATGGTGTCGTTCGACTGGGTCGGCGCATCCACAATCGCAGCAATCATGGTGGTGATCACTGTCGCCGTCGTTCTTGCCATGAGCCGCGTCGCGCGGCGCCTCAACCCGATGGCGACATGATGACCAGCCGTATCAATCCCCTGCTGATCCTGTTCACCGTCCTGGTCTACATCTTCCTGATGGGGCCGCTGATCATCGTGCTTGGCGCGTCGGTCAGCGACACCACCTATCTGACCTTCCCGCCGCAAGGTCTGACGCTGCGCTGGTTCGAGAACATCTTCGAGATCAGCGCCTTCCGCCGCACCATCATTACCAGCCTCGAGCTCGCCTTCCTGGCGACCGGTCTGGCGTTGCTGGTCGGCATCCCCGCCGCCTATGCGCTCAACCGCTACCGCATCAAACTGCCGACCTGGCTGTCGACTGTCTTCGTGCTGCCGATCCTGGTGCCCGAGATCGTGCTCGGCTTCTCGCTGCTGAAATCGGTGGCGGTGGGCATGGAGACGCCGATCTTCCTGACGCTGCTCGTCGGCCACATGCTCCTGGTACTGCCCTATTGCGTGCGTGTCGTCTCGGCCAGCCTTGCCTCCTTCGACTTCTCGATCGAGGAAGCCGCCGTCAGCCTCGGCAGCCCGCCGGTGAAGACCTTCTTCACCATCGTATTGCCCAATGTCCGATCGGGCGTGATCGCGGCCTTCATCCTCGCCTTCATCACCTCGATCAACGACGTGTCGACGTCGCTGTTTCTCACCGGTCCCGGCATCTCGACCTTGCCGATCCAGATCCTCGCCCATGTCGAGCAGTTCTTCGATCCGACGATCGCGTCGGTGTCGGTGCTGCTGATGCTGCTGACCGTCGCAGTCATGGCCATCGTCGAGCGCACGCTCGGCCTCACCTTCCTTGCGAAGTAGACCCATATGACCCAGGCACTTACTGTCCAGAATCTCACCGCCCACTACGGCGCCACCAAGGTGCTGGAGGACCTGTCGCTGTCGGTCGGCAAGGGCGAGCTCGTCTCGCTGCTCGGCGCCTCGGGCTGCGGCAAGACAACGACCTTGCGGCTCATCGCTGGATTCCTCGAGCCGACCTCCGGCTCGATCCGCCTCGGCGACAAGGACCTGACCCGGCTGCCCGCCTACAAGCGTGACATCGGCCTGGTGTTCCAGAACTACGCGCTGTTTCCGCATCTTTCGGTGCTCGACAATGTCGCCTTCGGCCTCAAGCAGCGCGGCGTGGCCCCGGCCGATCGCGAGAAGCGCGCCAAGGCGATGCTCGAACGCGTTGGTCTTTCGCAACTCGCCGACCGTCTGCCGGGCGCACTGTCGGGCGGCCAGAAGCAGCGCGTCGCGCTCGCCCGCGCACTCGTCATCGAGCCGCCGCTTTTGATGTTCGACGAGCCGCTGTCCAACCTCGATGCCAAGCTGCGCGTCGACATGCGTGTCGAAATCCGTCAGCTGCAGCGCGCCAATGGCACGACCTCGGTCTACGTCACCCACGACCAGGAAGAAGCGTTCTCCATCTCCGACCGCGTCGCCATCATGAATGCCGGCCGCATCATGCAGTTCGATACGCCCGAGACGCTGTACCAGCGCCCGGCCAACGCGTTTGTCGCCCGCTTCGTGGGCTTCGAGAACCTGGTGCCGATGAAGGTCTCCGCGCGCGACGGCGCGACCGTGACGGCAGTGACCGGCGACGGATCGTTACTCAAGCTGTCCCAGGACCGCTTCGGCGCGATCCCCGATGCGTTCGTGCTGGCTGCTCGCGCGGACGGCCTTTCCGTGTCGACCGACGCCACGGCCGAAGGCATCCCGGCGACGCTTGGCCTCAGGACCTATCTCGGCCGCGCCTACCAGTACCAGGCCGACACCGCCGCCGGCCAGCTGATCGCCAACGGCTCGCTGTCGGCGCCGCTGGAGCCGGGCGCCCAGGCCAAGCTCGTGCCCGTGCCCGACCAGTGCTGCGTGTTGAAGCCGGAATGAACTGAGGACTGTAGATGTCCATCCTCATCGCCAACGCCACCGTTCTCCCTTGCACGGCGGACATGCCGGTCATCGACAAGGGCTGGGTCCATGTCGAGGGCGAAGTCATCAAGGCTGTCGGCGCGGGTGAGGCCCCCGAGGTCGCCGGCGCCGAGATTGTCAATGCTGGTGGCGACCTCGTCATGCCCGGCATGGTCAACCCGCATTGCCACATGGCGATGACTTTGTTCCGGGGCTTGGGTGAAGACGTCGACGACCGGCTCTACCGCTACATCCTGCCGCTGGAACGCAAGTTCGTGCGGCCGGAGGCGGTGCGTGCCGGTACGGCACTTGCAGCACTTGAGCTGATCGAGGGCGGCGTCACGTCGGTCGCCGACATGTATTACTTCGAGACCGAGGTTGCCCGCGTCGTCGCTAAGGCCGGTATCCGTGGCGTGCTCGGGCAGACCATCGCCGACTTCGATCCGCCGGATCACAAGTCGGTCGACGAGGGCTTCGCACTGACCGAGGCGCTTGTCGCCGAGTTCGCAGGCCATGCGCGTGTCATCCCGTCCATCGCGCCTCATGCCCCTTACTCGACCGGCATGGCAACGATGGAGCGCATCGCCCGCTGGGCGGACGACCATCCTGACGTACCCGTGCAGATGCATCTCGCCGAGAGCGATGCCGAGATGGAGTGGGCTGAAAAGACCCACGGCATGCGCCCGGTCGAGGTGGTCGAGAAGGCCGGGCTGCTGCGCAAGGGACTGATCTGTGCCCACTGCCTGCATGTCGACGAGACAGACATCGAGCGCATGGCTCACGCCCAGGTCTGCGTCGCCCACAACGCCCGCTCCAATGGCAAGGCCGGGCGCGGCATCGCACCCGTCGAGGCGATGCGCAAGGCCGGCATTCCCGTTGGCATTTCGACCGATGGCGCGATGAGCGGTAACACGCTCGACCTGTTTTCGCAGTTCGCGCCGGTGTCGATGTTCCAGAAGCTGCTCGGCCACAGCCGCAAGCCGATGGCCTCGGTCGATGTCGTGCGCATGGCGACCCGCGACGGCGCCAAGGTGTTGGGGCTGGACGCCAAGGTTGGCTCGCTCGAACCGGGCAAGCAGGCCGACATCATCCGCGTCAGCCTGTCGTCGCCGCGCCAGCAGCCGATTTACGACATCTATTCGACGCTGGTCTTCGCCACCATGCCGACCGACGTGCGCGACGTGATGGTCGGTGGCGACTGGCTGATGCGCGGCCGCGAGGTGCTCAGCCTCGAACGCAAGAAGGTGCTGCGCGACGCGCTGCAGGTGGCGCAAAGCTTCAAGGCCGAGATGGCTCGCATCGACGCTGCGGGCTGAGTTTCGGAACCGTCCGGTTAGTACTAGGGAAGGACAAAGCCATGAACAGATCGGAAGCCTCGGCGCAGCTCGACAAGGTGCTCGCCAATGTCGACGCCAACATCGACGGCAGCCTGGAGCGACTGTTCGACCTGATCCGAATTCCCTCCGTCTCGACCGATCCGGCGCATGCACAGGACTGCAAGCGTGCCGCCGAATGGCTGACCAAGGAGCTCGGCGAACTCGGCTTCGACGCCTCGGTGCGCGCGACCGCAAGGCATCCCATGGTGGTCGGCCACGACCGTACCGGGCAAGGGCCGCATATATTGTTCTACGGCCACTACGATGTTCAGCCGGTCGACCCGCTGGCGCTCTGGCATTCCGATCCATTCGAGCCGAAGCTGGTACCGCAGCCTGACGGCGAGACCCACATCGTTGCCCGCGGTGCCTCCGACGACAAGGGCCAGTTGCTCACCTTCGTCGAGGCGTGCCGCGCCTGGAAGGCCGTCACCGGTAGCCTGCCGATCCAGGTGTCGGTGCTGTTCGAGGGCGAGGAAGAAATCTCCAGCCCGAGCCTGCCGCCCTTCCTCGACAGCACGGGCGCCGAGCTCAAGGCCGATGTCGTGCTGGTCTGCGACACCGACATGTGGGATGCCGAGACGCCGGCAGTGACCACCATGCTGCGCGGCGTGCTGAAGGAGGAGATCGTCATCTCCTGCGCTAGCCGCGATCTGCATTCGGGCATCTACGGCAACGCTGCGCGCAACCCGCTGCAGGTGTTGTCCGACATCGTCTCCAGCCTGCGCACATCAGACGGCGGCGTGTCGGTAGACGGCTTCTATGACGGGGTTCGCGAACTGCCCGACGCCATCAAGGCGCAATGGCAGCGCCTGCCCTTCGACGACAAGGGCTTTTTGGGCGACATCGGCCTGTCGATTCCCGCCGGCGAAAACGGCCGATCGGTGCTCGAGCAGGTCTGGGCGCGGCCCAGCTGCGAGATCCATGGCATCATCGGCGGCTACACTGAAGAGGGCTTCAAGACCGTCATCCCGGCCAAGGCGCAGTCCAAGATCTCGTTCCGTCTCGTCGCCGGCCAGGACCCGGAGAAGATCCGCGACGCCTTCCGCGCCCATGTCCGCGCCCGCATCCCGGCCGATTGCTCGGTCGAGTTCATCGACCACGGCGCGAGTGCCGCGACCGTCATGCCGATCGACGGCGATTTTCTCACCAAGGCGCTGGGCGCGCTGACCGAGGAGTGGGAGCGCGAGGCGGCCGTTGCCGGCAGCGGCGGCTCGATCCCCATCGTCTCCGCCTTCAAGGAAAAGCTCGGCATGGATTCGCTGTTGATCGGCTTCGCCCGCTTCGACAACCGCATTCACAGTCCGAACGAAAAATACGACCTGTCGAGTTTCCGGAAAGGCATCCGCTCCTGGGCGCGCATCCTTGCGGCCTTTGCGGAAGATAAGGGCTGAGGCCACCAGTCGTCATCCCGAAAGCCGGAGCGAAGCGAAGGCTATCCGGGACCTATTGACTGGACCATCTTATGGCGCGGCTCGGTACTTGCCTCGGCGCGCTTCATCGATGTCTCGCGAAGCCAAAACCCGGCCGCGCCGAATTGGGTCCCGGGTCTCGCTGCGCTCGCCCGGGATGACGGCATCTCTGCTTCGATCCTACCAAACCACCTTGTGGCTCTCACCGGTCTGCACGTTCACGAAACCCTGCGGCACCGCGTCGGTCGGCGCCACCAGCACCCAGCGCCAAGGCGCGCAGGTCAACGTGGCGAACTGCAGCCGCTCGGGGAAGCCGGGGAACCAGCGCGGCGAGAAGGTCGGCTCGTAGAGCCAGTCGATCTTGTTGGCTTCGGCGTAGAGCGTTTCCATCTCGGCATCGAGCGCCTCGGCGGGACGGTTGGTCATCAGCCCGCCGACCTCGTAATGCACGTCGGCGACCACCTTGCCGCCGGTCACCAGCGCCCAGCCGCCCTGGTTTTCCGAGATGCGGTTGACCACTTCGGCCATGGCGGCGTCGGACGAGCCGACCACCCAGATGTTGTGCTGGTCGTGCGCCACGGTGCAGCCGACCGCTGTATCAGGCGTCTTCGGCCCGCAGCCGAGCCAGAACATCTTGGCCACGCGGCCCTTGCCCGAATAGCGGTCGATGACGGCGAACTTGGTGACGTTGCGCCCGCTGTCGCGCTGCACCTCGCCATCCGCCACCGGCAGCTCTGTTGTGATGAAATTGTCGTCCCAATGGAACGGGCGCAGCAGCGCTGCCTGCATCGTCGTGCGGCCCGGTTCGGCTGCGATGGCGAAGTCCGCGGCGGTGAGCTTGCGGCCGACATTGACCGTCTTCGTCGCCCAGTCGGGCCAGTCGATGTCAGGCAAATGGCCGGTGAAGGTCTTGCCCTCGGACACCCGCTCGCCGTCGGCCCAGACCTCCGAAATCGACACGGTCGCCGCCTTGTCGAGCAGCACCATGTCGGCGAAGCGGCCGGGCGCGATGGAGCCGACGAAGGGCGTCAGTCGCATGTGCCGCGCCGGGTTGATCGAGACGCACTGGTAGGCGATCTCGGGTGCCAGCCCGCTTTCGATGGCGAGGCGGACATTGTGGTCGGTCGCGCCCATCTTCAGCGTGTCGGAGGCGCTGCGGTCGTCTGTGGCGAACGCCACCTGGCTCCAGTCGCGCAGGCCGCGTTCGAGCAGGCCCTTGATGATGTCGGGCATCGAATGCGGCCGAATCTCGATGAAGATGCCGCGCCGGAGCTTGTCCCATGCTTCCTCCGGCGTCCACGCCTCGTGGTCGGAGGACAGGCCGGCGGCGGCGAAGGCATTGATCGACGGCAGGTCGCGCAGGCCCGCGCCATGGCCCTCGACCACGCCGCGCTTCTCGAAGGTGGCCTGGATCATGCCCCAGAGCCGGCCATAGGACGGGTTCTCCGGGTTCCAGACGGCCGGCCAGTCCATGACCTCGTCGAGACCGGCGACCATCGTGCTTTTGCCGAGGAAGCCGATCTGCTCGGCATAGCCGAAATGCCCGCCGCCGCCTTCATAAGCCGTCGGCGGAACCGCCGAGCCGGGCAGCGGAAAGATCTTCATCGGCGAGCCGGCGCGGCGGGCCGTCAGCCAGAATTCGAGATTGTTCGGGCCGTTGACGTTGGAGAATTCGTGGCTCGCCTCGCAGGTCCAGGTGTTGCCGCGCGGCATGACGAGCGCTGCCTCGTGCTCCGGCGTCAGGTGCGAGCTTTCGATGTGCTTGTGCACTTCGCCAAAGCCGGGCACTGCCGAAAGATGGGTGCGATCGATCGTTTCGCGCGCCGTGCCCGGGAAGGAGCCGGCCGGGCCGACGTAGGCGATGCGGCGGCCGCGGATCGCCACCTCGCAATCATCCATCCAGGTGCCGGTGTGCACGTCGAGCACGCGGCCAAACTGGACCAGCCGGTCGGCCTCGCGCTTGCCGAGGGCAGTAAGCACGAGGTCCTGCCGGATCAGGATTTCGTCGGCGGGATCGATGAGGAGATCGGTGGGCAAAGGAGCTGTCTTGGTCATGGCCTCGCCTCTACTGCATCGCCCTTGAAATCGGAACCCGTTTCCGCTGTGCCAGCATACAGCGGTCGAGCTGTGCTGGGACAAGCATTTCGGCTTGATTCACGTGATGCGATGATGTGAAGCCAGTCGGAGTTGATTTGGAATGAAAGGTCGCGCCATGCAGCTGAAATCCACCCGCAAGGTGATCATCGACACCGATCCCGGCATCGACGATGCGGTGGCGATCCTTTTGGCGCTGAAGTCGGCCGAGTTCGACGTCATCGGCATCACCACCGTCGCCGGCAACATCGGCATCGCCACCACGACCCGCAATGCCGGCCGCATCCTGGCGCTGGAAGGGCGTGTCGACGTGCCTGTCATCGCAGGCGCTGCCGGGCCGCTGTCACGCAAGGGTTTCGACACCGCCGACATTCACGGCAATGACGGCCTCGGCGGTGTGGCCTTCCCCGACGCACTGACCCTTCCTGTGGCCGGCGACGCCGTGACATGGCTGCGTGACACGCTTGAGGCTGGGGAAGCCGGCGCCATCGACATCCTGGCGCTCGGCCCGCTCACCAACATCGCCCGCCTCGTCACCGAGCATCCGGAGGCTGCCCGCCGCATCGGCCGCGTCATCGCCATGGGCGGGGCTGTCTACGAACCGGGCAACATCGGCCCGCGCGCCGAGTTCAACATCGCCGCCGATCCGGAAGCCGCCGAGATCGCCTTCGCCGCCGGGCTCGACATGACGTTGATTCCGCTCGACGTAACCCGCAAGGTCCGCGCCACGCGCGACGACACGGCCATGCTGCAGTCATCCGGTGTGCCGGCGGCTGTCGCTTCGGGCGCGCTGATCGACGCCTATTTCCAGTCGACCACGGGCGGCGAAAGCCGGCCGCTGCACGACCCTTGCGTGATGCTTCTGGCGCTCGACGAGGCTCTGTTCACTTGCGAGACGTTGAAGCTTGCCGTCGACACCGGCACCACGCGCGACGCCGGCGCGCTCACGGTTTCGGAAGACGGTGCTCCGGTCTCGGTGGCGCTGAAGGTCGAGAGCGCGGCAGTACTGAAGCTGCTCTATGACCGGCTGAAGGCGGTGTAGCGCGTCGTAGCTTTTCAGCGCGTCGACGACGGCAACTACGCCGCCGCCAGCTCCTGCTCCACCAGCGTCGTCCAGAACTTCACCCCGCTCGCCAGCGCATCATCGTTGAAGTCGTAGCGGCTGTTGTGGTGAAGCGCGCCGTCGACGGCGGGGCCGTTGCCGAGCCAGACATA
This sequence comes from Aminobacter sp. LjRoot7, assembly GCF_964252895.1. Lineage (NCBI taxonomy): Bacteria > Pseudomonadati > Pseudomonadota > Alphaproteobacteria > Hyphomicrobiales > Phyllobacteriaceae > Aminobacter > Aminobacter sp. LjRoot7. The sequence continues at coordinate 47,884 of NZ_CAXUPX020000008.1, read as the reverse complement.
GGCACCCGGCACCTCCTGGCTGAACATGGCGAAGTCGTCGCCGGCGGTCGATGGCGGGAATTCGGTCATCACCTGCTCGACGCCCAATGCCGCCTGCGCCGCCGCCAGCGCCCGGCGCGTGGCATCCCTGTCGTTGACCACGGGCGGCATCTGCCGGAAATAGCGATACTCGGCCTCGATGCCGTAGAGCTTGGCCGAGCCTTCGGCCAGCGCGCCGATCTCCTCTTCCAGCTGGTCGCGCACGGCGGCGGAATAGGCGCGCGAGGTGCCGCCGATCCTGACCAGATCGGGGATGACGTTGAGCGCCTCGAAGCTGCCGGCTTCCATGGCGCAGGCGCTGACCACCGCCGGCTGAAGGGGATCGACCCGGCGCGCGACGATTGTGTGGAGTGCGGTCAGGAACTGGCCGGCTGCGGTCATCGCGTCGCGGCCGAGATGCGGCTTGGCGCCATGGGTGCCGATGCCCTTGAAGGTGACGGTCCAGCGGTCGGACGAGGCGAGCTGCGGCCCTGAAACCACCGCCATGCTGTCGGTTGCGATGCCGGGCATGTTGTGCAGGCCATAGACGGCATCGACCGGGAACTGCTTGAAGAAGCCGTCCTCGATCATCGCTTTGGCGCCGCCGCGGCCTTCCTCTGCGGGCTGGAAGATGAAATGCACAGTGCCAGAGAAATTCTTGCGGCGGGCGAGCTCACGGGCGGCACCCAGAAGCATGACGGTGTGGCCGTCATGGCCGCAGGCGTGCATCTTGCCCGACACTGTCGACTTGTAGGCACGGTCCTCGGCCATTTCGGGCATGGCGAGCGCGTCCATGTCAGCGCGCAGAGCAATGCGCCGCGCGCCTTCGCCGAGCTTGAGTGTGCCGACGACGCCGGTCTTGCCGAGCCCCGCCTGCACGGCGATGCCGGCTTCGGCCAGCATCTTCTGGACGATGCCTGACGTCCGCACTTCCTCGAAGCCAAGCTCAGGATGGGCGTGGATGTCGCGGCGCAGGGCCGTCAGCATCTCGATTTCGCCCTTGTCGTGCCCGGCCGTCGATGTCATCACGCAAACTCCGTTCGGCCCGGTTCCGCAATCTGAGGCGCCCAGGGCCATCGGCGCCGCATGTCCCCTTCTGCAACAGAAAGGCCCGTTGTGCCACTCGCTCCGCATCAATTCTGGCAGACAGTTTTTCCCGCAGGCACGTTTGATGCAACCCCGGCGGATGGCTTCAGCGACCTCTATCCGGCCTCTCTGCCCGACGGGCGCCAGATCGCGCTGCCCGTCCGTGTGTTGCCGGGTGACGGCAGCCGGGCGGTGGCCTCGATGATTGTCAACCAGGCAAGCTTTGCGGTCGAGGATGCGCTGTCGGACGCCATGGCGGCAAGTGCCCGGGCCTATGCGCCAGATGTGGTAATCGGCGTGCCGACGCTCGGCCTGCCGCTCGCCAACGGCGTTGCCCGGCGTCTCGGCCATGAGCGCATGGTGGCGCTCGGGACGTCGCGAAAATTCTGGTACAGCGAGGAGCTGTCGGAGCCGATGAGCTCGATCACCAGCCCCGAACACGCCAAGCGGCTCTATCTCGATCCCCGCATGCTGCCGCTGCTCGAAGGCAGACGGGTGCTGGTCGTCGATGACGTTGTAAGCTCCGGTAGCTCGATGCTGGCGGTGCTGAAGCTATTGGCCAAGGCCGGCATCCAGCCGGTGGCGGCGGTCTTCGGCATGCTGCAGGGTGATGTCTGGCGCCGGGCGATCGCCGAACTCGATGCCGGCTTCGTCGAACGCATCCACGGCGCCATTACCTCGCCGCGGCTCAGCCGCAGCACCAGTGGCGGCTGGTTCCCGGCGCAGTACTGAGCTTCACCCACGCGGCTGCTTCCAGGGGGCCATTTGGGACTTCCCGGTCGGGCACATCGCGCCAAGATGCCACCTCTGCTGGAATGCCTTTTGCTGTCAATTGGACGCCTTGGCCTCCGAGACCAGCACTGGGTCGCTGCGGTAGCGATCCGGGAACAGGCGCTTGAGGTTCTCGATCTTCGGCAGGTCGTTGTAGACGATGTAGGGGTAGGTCGGGTTCAAGGTCAGGAAGTCCTGATGATAGTCCTCCGCCTTGTAGAAGGCACGGCCGGGTTCGATCGTCGTCGCGATGGCCGCGTCGAAGACCTTGGCCTTGTCGAGCTGAACGACATAGGCCTTGGCGACCTTCGCCTGTTCGGCGTCGGCCGGGAAGATTGTCGAGCGGTATTGCGTACCGGTATCTGGGCCCTGGCGGTTGAGCTGGGTTGGGTCATGCGCGACCGAGAAGTAGATCTGCAGGATCTGGCCATAGCTGATCTTGCGTGGATCGAAGGTGACCTTGACCGCCTCCGCATGGCCGGTCGCGCCGCTGCCGACGACATTGTATTGCGCCGTCTGCTTGTCGCCGCCGGCATAGCCTGACACGGCGTTGGCGACGCCCTCGACGTGCTGGAACACGCCCTGCACGCCCCAGAAGCAGCCGCCTGCCAGCACGGCCACCTCCGAGTTGCCTTGCGCCGCTTCGTCGAGCGCGGGAGCCGGAATCTTGATGCCCTCCTGCGCGGCACTCGGTGTCGCCAGAGCCCAGGCGCCAAATGCGGCGGCCGCGGCTGACAGCCAGAATGCCGGCCCGCTGGCAATCTTTCTCACGTTCGAAAATTCGCGTGTCATCCAACTGCTCCAGTTCGTCGATCCTGGCGGCGCCCTTTGAGAGACGCCTGGGTTCGCCCGGCCAGGCCGGCCGATGCCCGCCAGAACAGGATACGGAGATAGATGTGGCTTTGTTACGCGGAATCGGCATGGGTCACGCGCAAGTGACTGCTGCTGCGGCCGGTCCGATGCGCAATCCAGACGGCCCGGCGTCCACCCTCGATCGTTTGACGCTGCGAATCCTGCGCCCCCGACCCAAGACACCCGCGATTTCGAGGCGGTTGATCTCACCGCGAACTTGCGTTATTACGATGATGGTTTGATCAAATGAGCGTGCAAAGCAGAGGCGACCAATGACCAGAAAAGCAATCTATTCGGGCTCTCCTTTCGAGGAGCTGGCTGGCTATTCACGAGCCGTGGTCGATGGCGACTGGATCTTTGTTTCGGGCACCGCGGGATACGATCCCGAGATCGGCGGCTTCGACCCTGACGCGGCGGTGCAGACCCGCCGTGCGCTCGACATCATCGCCGCCGCTCTGGCGGAGGCCGATTCCAGCATGCGCGACATCGTGTCGGTGCGCGTCAATCTTGCCAGCCGCGACGACGTCAATGCCGTCTCGCGCCTGCTCGGCCAGACCTTCTCCGATCCGCGCCCGACCAACACCACCGTCATCGTCGGTTTCGCCGTCGAGGAGATCAAGGTCGAGCTCGAGGTGATCGCGCGACGTCAGGCCACCACCACGGCAGATGCAGTCAAGGTGGGACAATGAGGCGGGTCGCGCGGCGTATCTCCGGGACGCCACAGAAGTCATTCGGCATGTACCAGAAGGCCGCGGCACTTGCCGGCAGCGGGCGCGACCTGATCCATCTGGAGCTTGGTCGTCCCGCCGCCGACACGCCCGAACACATCAAGCAGGCGACGATCGCGGCGATCCTGGCCGGCGACGTCCACTACAGCGATCTCAAGGGCACGGCGAGCTTTCGTGAGGCACTGGCCGAAAAGCTGCGCAGCCAGAACGGCATGGATGTGAGCGCAGCCGACATCCTTGTCACCAACGGCCTGACGCATGCCTCGTTCGCGGCCTTCCTCGCCTTGCTCGATCCGGGCGACGAGGCGATCCTGCTCGACCCGTTCTACCCCCAGCACATCGGCAAGATCGAATTGGCCGGCGCCAAGCCGGTGTTCGTGACTTTGGATGCAGCCGACGATTTCGCGCTCAAGCCCGAGCTGATCGAGGCCGCCATCACCGAGCGCACCCGGATGATCGTGCTGGTCAATCCGGTCAACCCGACCGGCCGCGTCTACTCGCGCGCCGAACTCGAAGGCCTTGCCGAACTGGCGATCCGGCGCGACCTGCTCGTCGTCTCCGACGAGGTCTATGAAGACATGGTCTATGATGACCGCGAGCATGTCAGCATCGCGGCGCTGCCCGGTATGGCCGAGCGCACCATCACCGCTTTTGCATTCACCAAATCCTTTGCCATGGATGGGTGGCGTCTCGGCTACATGGCAGCACCCGCCTGGGCGATGCCCGGGCTGCTCAAGATCACGGCCAACGACGCCACCCACGTCAATACATTTATCCAGGCCGGTGGTCGTGCTGCGATCACCGGCCCTTCCGAAGTGCTTGCCGAACTCGTCGACCATGACCGCCAGAAGCGCGATCTCGTCGTCCGCCGCCTCAATCAGATGCCCGGCGTGAAATGCCCGTCGCCGCAAGGCGCGATCTACGCCTTCCCTGACATCTCGGCCTTCGGCATCCCGTCGCAGGCGCTGGCTGAACGGATCCTCGACGAGGCAGATGTGGTCGTCGAGGCCGGCAGCTTCTACGGCCAGTCGGGCGAGGGCCATCTGCGCGTCTGCTTCGGCTCGGAGAGCCTGGAGCGGCTGGACGAAGGCATGGACCGGCTGTCAAGGTTCTTCAACGATCTCTGGGACGGCCGTGACGGGGCGCCGGCCAGCGAAGCAAAGCGGGGCAGTGCATGACACAGACCGGCGATGTCATCCTGCAGACCCGGGGGCTCTCCAAGAACTTCGGTGCGCTTAAGGCCGTGGACGGTGTCGACATATCGGTCAAGGCAGGCCAGATCACCGGCCTGATCGGCCCCAACGGCGCCGGCAAGAGCACGCTGTTCGGTCTCATTGCCGGCGAGGTCCAGCCGAGTGCCGGCGAGGTGATCTTCGACGGCCAGTCCATTTCGGGTCTCCGCCCCGACAAGATCTTCCGCGCCGGCCTGGCGCGGACCTTCCAGATCCCGCGGCCGTTTCCCCAGATGTCGGTGCTCGAAAACGTCATGCTGTCGGCCACCGGTCAGTCGGGCGAGACATTCTGGAACAACTGGTTCCGCAGCGGGCTTGTCGCTGCAGAGGAACGCCGCGCCCGCGAACGGGCGATGGAGGTGCTCGCCTTCACCGGTCTCGCCGACAAGGCGCGCGACCTGGCCGGCGTGCTGTCGGGCGGCCAGCAGAAATTGCTCGAACTTGCCCGCGTCATGATGGTCGACCCGCCGCTGATCCTGCTCGACGAGCCGACGGCCGGCGTCAACCCGACGCTCATCGAGACGCTGATCGACAAGATCGTGGCGCTCAACGAGCGCGGCGTCGCCTTCCTCATCGTCGAGCACAACATGGATATGGTCATGCGCATCTGCCGCCACATCGTGGTGATGGCGCAGGGGCGGGTGATCTTCGAAGGCGACCCGGCCGGCGTGATGAAGGAGCAGCGCGTCGTCGACGCCTATCTTGGTGACGTGACAGTGGGAGAACTGGCATGAGCGCGCCCGTCTGCGAGGCTCGTAACCTGCGCGCCAGCTATATCCCCGGCATGCCGATCGTCTTCGACATCTCGGTCACCGTCGATGCCGGCGAACTTGTCACCTTGATCGGCCCGAACGGTGCCGGCAAGTCGACCTTCCTCAAGGCGCTCGCCGGGCTGGTGCTGGTCGAGGGTGGCGAGGTCAAGCTTGGCGGCCGGCGTATCTCGGGGCTGCCGACGCACGAGATCATCGCCACCGGCGTCGGTTTCGTGCCGCAGACCAGCAACGTTTTTTCCTCGTTGTCGATCGAGGACAATCTGATCAGCGGCGGCCACACCTTGCCGCGTTCGGTGCTGCGCGAACGCGTGCAGCGCGCCTTCGAGCATTTCCCGGCACTGGCCGACCGTCGTCGTGCCGCGGCCAACGTGCTCTCCGGCGGCCAGCGCCAGATGCTCGCGGTGGCACGCGCGCTGATGACCGATCCGCGCGTCATCATGCTCGACGAGCCGACGGCGGGGCTTGCGCCGAAGATCGTCCACGAGGTGCTCGATGATCTGCGCCGCCTCGCCAAGAGCGGGGTCGCGGTGCTGATGGTGGAGCAGAACGCCAAGGCGGCACTTCGGGTGTCCGACCGTGCTTATGTCCTGGTCGAGGGCCGCAACCACATGACGGGAACGGCGGCCGACCTGCTCGACAACGACGCCATTGCCGAAGCATTCCTGGGCTTCCGGAGGAAATTATGATCGGACAAGCCATCGCCGACGGTCTGTTGACCGGCGGCATCCTCGCGCTCGGGGCAATCGGCTATTCGCTGTGCGCGCATATGCTGAAATTTGCCAACTTCGCCCATGCCGAAATGCTGACCTGGGGCGCCTACATGGCGCTTGCCGTCATAACCTTCCTGCCCGCTGGCCAGCCCATCGGCCCGTTTTCTTTTGGCTGGCCGCTGCTCGTGGCGATCGTCGTCTCCTGCATCGGCACCGGCTTGATCGCCATCGCCGCAGACACGCTGGTGTTCTCCAGGCTCAGGAAGCGTCGCGCCAACAGCCTGACGCTGGTTTTCGCCAGCTTCGGCATCGCGCTGATCCTGCGCAATCTGGTGCTCTTCGTCTGGGGCGCCGACGCGCATTACTACGGCCAGGAACTGCAGATCTCGCTCGAGGTCCTGCCCGATATCAGGATGATGCCCGACCAGGTGCTCGTCCTGGCGCTGACAGTGGCACTGGTGGTGGCGCTGCATCTGTTCCTGAAATACAGCCGCATCGGCGTCGCCATGCGCTCGATGGCCGAGAACCCGGCTTTGTCGCAGGTCTGCGGCATCGACATCGCCAAGGTGGTGCGCTGGACCTGGATGCTGAGCGGCGCCCTTGCGGCAATCGCCGGCGTCTTTGCCGGACTGACCGTGCAGATCCGTCCTGAGATGGGCTTCAACATGCTTCTGGCGCTGTTCACCGCCGCGATCCTCGGCGGCACCGGCAGCCTGTTTGGCGCGGTCGCAGGCGGGCTGATCGTCGGCCTCGCCGAAAGCCTGTCGGCACTGGTCATTCCGACCGGCTACAAGGCGGCGGTGCCTTTCGGCTTGCTGCTCATCATCCTCTACCTCAGGCCGCAGGGTCTGTTCTCCAGGTCGGCACGCGTGTGAGGCTCAGATGATCGGATTTGTTTCGTATCTCGTATTCTTCCTCACCGTCGCGCTGATCCTCGGCATCGCGACACTCGGGCTCAACCTGCAATGGGGCGGCACCGGCCTGTTCAACGCCGGCATCGTCGGCTTCTACGCCATCGGCGCCTATACCTTCGCCATCCTGACGGCGCCACCGCGACCGGAACTGCTCGGCAATTTCGAGCTGCCCTGGATCGTCGGCGTGGTCGGCGCGATGGCCGTCGCTGCATTGGCTGCCCTGATCACAGGGTTGGCCACAGTCAAGTTGCGAGGCGATTACCTTGCTGTTGCCACTTTCGGCATCGCCGTCACCATCCAACTGGTGGCAACCAACTTCGAGGCCTTGACCGGCGGCACGATGGGCATCGCCTCGATCCCCAACCCGTTTCGCGGGCTGTTTGCGACGCCGCTGGCCAACAATTTCGGCTACCTCGCCGTCATCGTGGCGATCCTTGCCGTCGCCTATGTCGCCCTCGAGCGCATCGCGCGCTCGCCATGGGGACGCGTGCTCAAGGCGATCCGCGAGGACGAAGTCGCCGCCGAGACGCTGGGCAAGAACACCCGTAGCTTCCGGCTGCAGGCGTTCGTCATCGGCTCGACGCTGATGGGCCTTGCCGGCGCGCTCTATGCCAGCTTCATCGGCTTCGTCAGCCCGTTCGACTTCCTGCCGATCCTGACCTTCCAGATCTGGGCGATGCTGATCATCGGCGGCAGCGGCAACAATCGCGGTGCCATCCTCGGTGCGGTCGTCGTCTGGGGCATCTGGAGCGTCATTGGTGCGGCGGCGTCGAAGATGTTGCCCGTGCAGCTTCAGATCTATGGCGGCGCCGCCCAGGCGATGATCATCGGCCTGGCGCTGGTGCTTGTGCTCTTGCTGCGTCCGCGCGGGCTGATCGGCGAGCGGCCGGTCACCTCGCGGCACGCCGCCTGAGCATCGGGCTGAACGGGCCGGCGCTTGCGCCGGCCAGTCAGTTCGTCTCGACGGCTTCCTTGCACAGCCGGCGCAGCAGCGCCTGCGTCGTCTCGATGTCGCCCTTGATCGCCTTGGCGGCGCCACGTGCGTCGCCGGCATCCATAGCCTCGATCAGGTCGCGATGGTGCGAGCTCGGCTGGTACTTGCCCGACACCAGCACCGGCTCGATATGGCCCGACAACATGCGCATATAGGGGCCGAAGCGCAGCCACAGGCTCTGGATGAACTGGGTGATGACGGGCGAGCCGCAGCACTCGTAGATGGCGAAATGCAGCTCTTGGTTCCGGACCATCATGTCCTCGAGGTTGCGGTCGTTGGCGGCCGCCTCATGCTCCTCGACGAGATGCCGGAAGGTCTTGCGGTCGGCGGGCGTGGAACGCTCGGTTGCGAGCTTGGTCGCCAGCGTTTCCAGCGCGATGCGCGTCAGGCAAAGGTCGTCGAGAGCCGCCAGGCTGACGGTCGGAACCTGCGCCGAGCCGGTGGTCAGCACCACCAGCGCGTTCTCCGCGATCAGCCGGCGCAGTGCCTCGCGCACCGGCATGTGGCTGGTCTTGAACGTGTCGGATAGCATAGCGATGGTCAGCGTCTGGCCGGGATCGAAATGGCCCGACATCAGCGCCTTGCGCAGCTGGCGATAGATACCGTCCTGTATCGTCGAACGCGACGACACAGGCTCCAGGAAATCGACGCTCATCCAGCTTCCTCTTTTGATCAAACGATGAATGTGCACATAGCATAGAAATCGCGCCGCGCGGTATCAAGCCGGCACGGCGCACATGAACTGTTTGCTGTGAGGGCGCTACCAGTCGACCTTCTGGCCGAGGCCGTTGTCGATCGCGTTCTTCACGGCGCGGATGGCTGCCGCGGCATCCTCAACGGCAATGCCGAGCGACTTGAATACGGTGAGTTCCTCAGGCGACGACCGTCCCGCATGCAATCCGGCAAGCACCTCGCCGAGTTCGGCGCGGGCATGGTCGGGGCCGATCACGCCGCGTTCGAGCGGCTGCAGCAGCTCGCCGCACTCGACGGAGGCCTGGCTGCGCGAATCGACGAAGAAGGCGGAAGTGGCAACGATGTCGTCGCCAAGCTCGCGGGCGGTGCGGTTGCTCGAGCCGACGGCATTGATATGGCAGCCCGGCTTCAGCCAGCTGAGCTCAACGATCGGCTCCTTGGAGCCGGTTAGCGTGCAAACGACATCGGCATCGGCGACTGCGGCCCGAGCGCTATTAGCCATCTCGGCGCCGCTGTTGCGGGCGAGTTCGACGAGCTTGTCGCGCGAGCGGCCCCAGAGCACGAAGGTTGCGTCTGGGATGACATGGCGCAGCGCTTCGATATGCGTCTCGGCCTGCGTTCCGGTGCCGAGCATGGCGATCGTCCTTGCGTCAGGCCGGGCCAGCGCCGCCGTTGCTACGGCCGAGGTCGCGGCCGTGCGGCGGGCGGTGATTTCGGTGGCGTCGAGCACGGCGCGCAACTGGCCGGTTTCGCCGTCGTTGAGCAGCACGGCGCCCTGGTGATTGTCGAGGCCACGCGCCGCATTGTCGTGCGCGACCAGCACATCCTTCAGGCACCAGAGCTTTTCGCCGCCAGCTTGCGAGAATGTCGGCATCAGCCCCATCAGTACCTCGCCGGGGCCGGCATTGAGCTGCTGGCGCGGAAACAGCCGGTAGCCGCCAGTGGCGAAATCAGCCAGTGCTGCGCGCATCGCGTCGATGCAGTCGGCCATGGGCAAAGCGGCGGCGACGGCTTGCCGGTTGAGGATCAGCATCGAAGACGGCTCCTTTGCTAGGCCAGACAGATATGCCGCCATAGCAGGCGATTACAATCCCTGGCGCCGGTCGTGCCACCGGGCCTGGGCGATGGCGACCGACGGGGCAGCGGCGGCGAAACTGCGAAACGGCAGGGCGCGCGGCGAAGCTTGCGGGATCGGCAATGCGTCGAGCGGCATGCCCGACGCAGCGTCGGCCAGCACCTCGCCGAGCATGGCCGTCAGGGCGATGCCACGGCCATTGCAGCCGATGCCGCTGATGAAGCGCGGGCCGAATTCATAGACATGCGGCAGGAAGTCGGTGGTCATGGCGGCGGTGCCGCGCCAGATGCTTTCGACCGCAGGCAGTCGCTGCAAGCCGAGCTCGGCCTGCAGGCGGCCTGCGACCATCGCGGCCATGCGCGCCTCAGCGCCAAGCGGAAGCATCGACATGCCGCCGCTGATCAACCGGTTGTCGCGGTCGAGCCTGAATGTGAAGAGGTTGGCGCGCGTGTCGGCGACGGGGTTCCGTTCCGGCGAAATGCGCCGCACCGTGGCCTCGTCGAGCGGGGCGGTGGCGATCTGGTAAACGCGCAGCGGCACGACGATGCGTCCGAGGCGGCGGGCAGCACCCTGTTCCGAGGCATTGGTGCACAAAAGGACCGTATCGGCGTCGATCGTGCCTCGTCCGCTGCTCAGCCGCCAGCCATTGCCCGATTGCTCGACGGCCTGGACGGGCGCGTGTTCGTGGATCGATGCACCGGCCTTGATGGCAGCACTCGCCAATCCATAGGCGTAGTTGAGCGGGTGCAGCGTGCCGCCGCTCTCGTCGATGAGGGCGCCGGCGTTATGCCTGAGGTTGGCGCGGCGGCGCGCCTCGGCAGCATCGAGCATACGCACCGGACGGCCCAGCGCCTGCCAGGCCTCCGCCCGGCGTTCGAGGATGCCGAGCATCTTGTCCGAATGGGCGACATGCATCCAGCCAACCTGCTCGGCATCGCAGGCGATGCCGAGTTCGCGGATGGTTTCGTAGACGCGGTCGGCGCCGCCGCCGATCATTTGCAACAGCCTGTGGCCGCGCTCCTCGCCAAGCTTGCCAACCACCGCCGCAGGGTCGGCCTTGGCGAAGTTGGGCACGACGAAACCGGCATTGAGCCCGCTCGCGCCGCTGCCGATCGTCTCGGCCTCAAGCACGGCGACACGGGTGCCACGACGGGCGAGGTGGAGTGCCGCGGTCAGGCCGGTGAAGCCGGCGCCGATGATCGCCACGTCGACCTTGCTTGTCGCGGGTAGCGGCTGGGTGGCAGGCGCCGGATTGGCGGTTTGCCACCACACCGTACGCATGTGCTGGTGCGGCGCGGTCTGTGCGGTGGTCATGATCTGGCGAATTCCGGCAGGCAAAAGGCGGTGACGGGTGGAACCGGCCCGGCAAAGGCTGTGATTTCGACCAGGCATGTCTGGGCGCTGCAGCCTTGCGACAAGCCGGACGCCGGCATGTCGAGAGTCAGAACGTTTGGGTTGCCGTGCTTTTCGAGCCCGGTCTCCGGGTCGGGGTCGAACCAGGCGCCGGTGTTGAGCCGCGCCACACCGGGCATGATGTCGCTGGTGATGGTCACTGCGGCCAGGCAGCGGCCGCGATCGTTGAACAGTTCAACGATCTGGCCTTCACCGAACCCACGTTGCACGGCATCCCCAGGGTTCATGTAGACCAGCTCGCGGCCATTCGACTTGCCGCCGGCACTGTGCGGGCTGGCGTCGAGCTGGCTGTGCAGTCGGCGCGCCGGCTGGTCGGTCAGAAGGTGCAGCGGGTATCTGGCGGCAAGTCTGGATCCCAGCCACTCGGCCGGTTCCATCCATGCGGCGTGGCCGGGACAGTCTTCCAGGCCGAAGCCGGCGATGCGTTGCGAGAAGATCTCGAGCTTGCCCGACGGCGTGCCGAGCGGCTTGCTCTCCGGATCGGCGACGAAGTCAGCGAGCATGGTGACTGGGCGGTCGAGCGGGGTGAGGTCGATCAGCCCGTCGCGCCAGAAGGTTTCGAAATCGGGCAGGTCGAGCCCGCGCGCGCGATTGAGCGGCCGGCATTCCTCGTAGAGCCGCGACAGCCAGCCGGCGGCATCGAGCCCTTCTGAGAAGGTTTCGCCGCAGCCGAGCCGCTCGGCCAGCTCTGCGAAGATGGCGTAGTCGTCGCGGGCTTCACCTGCCGGCGGCACAGCCTGCTTCATCGCAACGATGAAGGCTTCCAGCGTCGCCGAGCCGATATCGTCGCGTTCGAGCGAGATCGTAGCCGGCAAAACGATGTCGGCGCGCTTGGCCGTCGGCGTCCAGTACTGCTCGTTGACGATGACGGTTTCCGGCTTCTGCCAGGCCTTGAGCAGGCGGTTAAGATCCTGGTGATGGTGGAACGGGTTGCCGCCGGCCCAGTAGATCAGGTGGATGTCGGGGTAGTTCTGAGTCTTGCCGTTGTAGGTGAAGGGCGCGCCGGGATTGAGCAGCATGTCGGCGATGCGCGCGACTGGGATGAAGTCGGGAATGCCCGGCTTGAGCTGCGACAGCGTCGGGCCCTTGATGCGGGTGTGGGCGCTGCCGACAAGATTGGCCGCGCCATAACCCACGCCGAAACCGCCGCCAGGCTTCCCAATATGGCCGAGCATCGCCGCCAGCGTCACCACCATCCAGTAAGGCTGCTCGCCGTGGCTGGCGCGCTGCATCGACCACGACACATTGAGCATCGTGCGCGACGATGCCATGCGGCGCGCGAGATCGACGATTGTGCCGGCAGGCACGCCGCTGATTGCCTCGGCCCAATCCGGCGTCTTGGCCGTGCCGTCGACGGTGCCGGTGAGATAATGGAGAAAACGCTCGAAACCGGTGCAGCAACGGTCGAGGAAGGCTTTGTCGTGCAGGCCCTCGCTGTACAGCACCCATGCCAGCGCCAGCATCAGGGCGGTGTCGGTATTGGGCCGGCAGGCGATCCATTCCGCCGCATCGGCGACGGCGCCGAAATTGTCGCGCACCGGGCCGATATTGACGAAGCGGGTGCCGGCCGCACGCATGCCGGCCAGACCCGCCGGCACGCCGTGCAGGGCGACGCCGCCGGCGTTGATCTGGGCGTTCTTGACCGGCACGCCGCCGAAGCTGACGAACAGCTCGCAATGCGCAGCCAGAGTGTCCCAGGAGGAATGGCCGGCCATCAGCTCGTCCATGCTGGCCACGATATGCGGCAGCACGACATTGGCTGCGCCCAGGCTGTAGGAATCAACATGGCGGACATAGCCGCCGGCAGTATTCAGGAAGCGGTGTACCTGGCTTTGCGCGTGGTGAAAGCGGCCGGCACTCGACCAGCCATAGGAGCCGCCGAAGATCGAGGAATTGCCGTGGGTGGTGCGGACCCGGTCGATTTCGGCGGCAGTGAGGTCGAGTGCGTGGTCCCATTCGACTTCGACGAAGGGATCGCTGCCGCGCCGTTCCGGAGCCGCTCCCGGACCATGATCGAGCCAGCTCTTGCGTATGGCCGGTCGCCGGACCCGGAGCCTGTCGAGCGCCGGGTCGAGCTGGTAGAGGCCGATCGGGCTCGGGTCCCGATCGCGCCTGAACGGCTTGAGGGCGGGCAAACCGTTTCCACGGGGTTCGACCTCGTAGGTGCCCCAATGGGAAAGGGTGTAGCTGGTCATGCCCGTCCGGTACCCGTTGTTGCTTAGCCGTCGATTTCCGCCAGCAGCTTAGCCATATCTTCGGCGCTGATGGTCTTGTCGATGACCAGTTCCTCGCCCTCGATGTGCCAGGTCAGCGCGGGGCCGCTGATGTCGCCATTGACGTCGAACTCGATCGGACCGAGCGCGCCGACATATTTGATCGGCTTGCCGGCCTTGACCAGCTCCAGCGCCTTCTTGAACTCCGCCGGGCCGGTGCCGATGACTTCGCCGTCCGGCGTCTGGGTCTTGCGGATTGCGTCGCGGATCGCCGGGCCGGACAGGTCGGGCGCGATGTTCATGGCAAGGCCGAGGATGGTCACGGCGTCATATTCGTTGGAAATGCCGGGGCCATCGGCGCTGATGTTGTAGGCCGCCTTGAACGCTGCCTTGAACTCGTCGAGCGTGGCGCTCTGGGTCGAGGTGTTGTCGGTGCCGAACGCCTTGGTCAGGTACTTGGCGCCGACCGCCTTGACGAAGTCGGGGCTGCGCAGCGCGTTGTTGAGGATCAGCTGCTGCGTGCCGCCAAGCGAGATCCATTCGCGGGCGATGGTGGCGCCGTCCTGCGGGAAGGCGACGATGAACATCGCATCGGGCTTCTCGGCCAGCGCCGCCGAAACTTCGGCACGATAGGACGCCTGGTTTTCGTTGAAGGCGACAGCCTTGACCACTGCGCCGCCGAACTTCTCGGTCGCCTTGGTGAAATCCTTGACCAGGCTCGCGCCGTAGTCGGTGTTTACATAGATCATGGCGATGCGCTTGAGGCCGCGGTCGGCGGCGATCTTGGCCGGCAGGTAGGAGAGGTTCTTGACCACCGGGAAGGTGCGGAAGAAGAAGCCGCCGGTCTTGCCTTCCTGCGCCATCGTCGTCAGCACCGGGGCCGAGGAGCAGCAGGCGATCTGAGGGATCTGCGACGGTGCTGAAACCGAGGTCAGGATCGGGATGGTGACGCCGCTGCCGATGCTCGCCGACAGCGCCTTCACGCCCTCGACATCGACGAGATACTTGGCGGCGTCGACGCCGACATTGGGCTGGCCCTGATCATCGCGCAGCACGAACTCGACCTGGCAGCCCTTGACGCCGCCGCCTTCGTTGATGTTGGCGATGGCGAGCTGCGCGCTGTTGCCGATGGCCTTGCCCACCGCGCCCATCGAGCCGGTCAGCGACAGCACGCCGCCGATCTTGACCGGGCAGGCGGCGTCCTGGGCCATGGCCGACGAGGTGGAAAATGCGGTGGCTGCAAGCAGGCTGGCCAGCAACAGGCCCTTGGTTTTGTTCATCAGTCCGTTCCCCTTGTTTGGATGATGGCAGCCGCGTGCTCGTCTCAGGCCTTCGTGCCCGTTGGATGAGCCGTCGCGGAATGGTTCCTCACTTCCATCATTTGATCATAAGCGCACAAAATTTTTAGCTTGTAAAGCGAGGTGGAAGGACGTGATATTCGAGCGCCCTGGAGGCCGATTGGTAAAAATATGTATTTCTAATCATATGGTTGGGTAGTTTAGGTGCGCCTTGCATAGCCGCGAACGGCGGTAGTAAAGCGCCGTTTCTGGATTTCGGATTTTCGTCGAATTTGTGCTGGGCCGGGAGATTTTCGCCTGTCCGTAGGCTGAAAGCGGCTACGATGCGACGGTCGGTTAGGGCCAAGGTCAGGCCCGCTGGCATCTCGACAGCTGCGCTTGGCCAGCCAAAACCGGCCAGAACCATGCATGCGGGGATATTCGGGCTTGAAGGATGCCGATCCTGTTGGCATCTGGGCAAAAATAATATTTGCAAATGCATATGACTTGATTAGGCTGAAGCAAACCTGGCCTTCCGGACCGGGCAAAGAGGAGGAGAGCCAAGATGACAGCCACCCAGACGCTGGCGGATTTCGCGTCGGCAATCGCCACGGGCGCGGTCCAGATCGTCGACCTGACGGCGCCGCTGGGACCGGAGACGCCGGTCCTGTATCTGCCGCCGGATTTCGCCAAGAACACGCCGAAGTTCAAGATGCACGAGATCTCGCGCTATGATGCCAACGGTCCATGGTGGGCCTGGGGCTGGATGGAACTCGGCGAGCACACCGGCACCCATTTTGATGCCCCCGTGCACTGGATCTCCGGCAAGGACGTAGCCCAGGGCACGACCGACACGGTGTCGCCGCAGTCCTTCGTCGCGCCTTGCGTCGTCATCGACTGCTCGAAGGAGGTCGCTTCCAATCCGGACTTCCTGCTCACTGCCGACGGAGTGAAGGCCTGGGAGGCCGTGCACGGCCAGATTCCGCGTGGCGCCTGGGTGCTGATGCGCTCGGACTGGTATCCGCGCAACACCTCGACCGAGGCCTTCCTGAACGCCGACGAGAATGGCCCGCATACGCCGGGACCGAGCGTCGATTGCGTTCGTCTGCTGGTCGAGCGCGGCGTGCTCGGCTTCGGAAATGAATGCGTCGGCACCGATGCCGGCAGCGCGGTGGCGATGGATCCGCCTTTCCCGGCGCACAGCCTGCTGCTCGAAGTCGGCAGCTACGGCCTCGCCAGCCTGTGCAACCTCGACAAGCTGCCGGCCACGGGTGCCGTGCTGGTCGTGGCGCCGCTCAAGATCGTCGGCGGTACCGGCAGCCCGGTGCGCGCCTTCGCGCTCGCGCCACGCGCCTGATGCCGCGCGCCTGATCAAGCCTCATTGGGGACTGCGGCGGCTCCCACCGCCGCTGTCGCCGCAAGTGGATGGGCACCATCGGTCTTGCGGCGTAGGGCCGGGTTGCCTTGTGGCGCCCGGCCTTTTCGTTTGATGCGCGGTGCAATGCTCTGGACGGTTGCCGGATAATCGGCTTCATGGCAATCCGAACAGCGTCGAACTCCATCGAGCCGAACGGGTAGCAATGATCACGAAATACTTCACCGGGTCGTTCAGGGAAGCTGGCGACGGCAACCGTCTGCCCAGCCTCGGCGAAATCGGGCTCAACCGCTTCGCTCCACACCTCATCAACCGCCTGTCGGCGAGCTACAACGCCAACCTGCAGGAACGGTTGCGCCCGCTCGACCTGACCACACCGAAGATGCGGGCGATCGCACTCCTGACGATCTCGCCGGGGCTTACCGTCAACGAACTGTCCTTCCTTGCTGTTGTCGAACAGTCGACGATGAGCCGCACGCTCGATGCGCTGGAGGAGCAGGGTTTTGTCCGTCGCCAGTCACGCGCCGACGACATGCGCGTGCGCGAAGTGCACATCACCGATGCCGGCCGCGATGTCTTCCAGCAGTTCTGGCCGGTGCTGTTCGGCATCTTCTCGCAGCTGTTTGAAGGCATCGAGCCCGACGAATACGATGCCTTTATCGTCACGCTGCACAAGGTCCTGCGCAACATCGACCGGATCGGTGGCGGCGGTGAAGCTGCGGCCAAGAACGGCGACGCAAAGGCCGACGCCGAGGCCTAGTCGGCGCTGCGAGCTCGTCAGGCGAAGCTTCGAACCGTCGCCAACGCGCCGTCGAGCGACTTGCCGGCCTCGTCCTGCAGTGCTGCCTGAACGAGGCGCCTGAGCCAGGTCCCGCCGTCCTCGCGTGCCTTGAGCAGGGGCACCGCCGACAGCACCTTGTCGAACTTGCCCTGGCCGCGGCTGTGCGTGTCGGAATAGCCCTTCACCAGCCGGCGGCTGCCGATCACCGCGGAGGCCAGCTCGTAATTGGCGGGCAGGAGGGCTGAGGCCGTGTCCAGCCAGCTTGCGATATGTGCCATTTCGCGCTTGTGGCGCAGCATGGTGCGGCGCATCGGCTTGAGGCTGGAGAGTGCATAGAGCGCCACGAACCAGCCGACGGTGCCGGTGCGCACGCGCCGGCCCTTGCTGAACAGGCGTTCCAGCAGCTTGAGCAGCGTCGGGCGGTTCTCGATGAACTGGCCGAGAAACGCCGGCATGGTGCCGACAACTTCTTCGGCGCGCGGATGCATGTATTCGGTGGTGTAGACGAGCTGCTCGCCGGTGGCGCCGGTCTCCTTGCGGACACGTTCGAAACGCGTCGCGCGCGTCTTGAGATCGGCGACCCGCACGACATCGTCATAGGCCATGGCGATGGCGAGATATTTGGCGATTTCCTGGCTGAAGCCGAAATTCCTGGCTTCGCCGCCGGCATCGCGGTCAAGCTTGAGCAGCCGCGCCGCCGTGTCGAGATACTCCCCGGCATAACGCGGGTCCTGGAAGTCGACGAGCTTCTTCGCGCCGGCATAAAGCATCGGCGCCAGCACCGGCGGGAACTCGGCATGGATGCGGTCGAGCAGCCGGTCGAGCTTTGGGTGCCCGACCGACAAGGGCGCGTCCGGCAAAAGCTTTTCAGGCTTCCTGGCCACTTTATCCGGCTTGCCGTCGCAGGCGCGGTCGAAGGCGGCGCCAAAGGCCCGCAGGCTGGTCTCGACGCCCTTGCCGCCGGCGCGCACCGCAGCCTCGAAGGCCTGGCGTGGAAAGGGCAGGACATCGGCGCCAGCCAAGGCGCCGAACATAGCCGACGAAATGACGCTGCCGTTGTTTTCGGCCAGTGTCTGCATGTCGAAGATGATCGTCTTCCTGGCTGCGACGCCAAAGGCATCGACGACGGCGAGCGGATCGCCAATGCCATCGCCCGGCACCTCCTTTTCGCCGACGGCGTAGGAGCGGTGCGTCGAGGCGATCAGCGTCGTCCTGTCGGGCGTCACAAGTCCGCGCAGCATCGAGCGGCCGGCCTCCATGAACTCGGCGGCGAGCACGACATCGACATCGCCGGGCGTCGGCATCAGCGACAGTACCGGCATCTGGCCGCCCTTGGGCTTGAGCATCTCGACATAATAGATCGTGGCGCCGGTGCGCTGGGCGACACCCGGCACCGAGGTCGACTGCGCCACCCAGCCCTCGGCCTCGGCAAGCGCTACCACCCAATCGGCGAGCACGCCGCCGCCTTGTCCGCCCATGGCAACGATGGCGATCGAGATCGGCTTGTCGTCGACTGAAATCGGGGTCATCGCACTGCTCATGTCGTTCACCCGAAGACCACGCGCCGGGCTTCGCGGCGGCGCTGCAGGAAGCCGATCACGGCGTTGCGCAGCCTGGCTGCGAAGCGGTCGCGCCGGGTGGGGTTATAGATGATGTCGGCGCGGTAGAAGGACGGGCACAGCACCGCCGCTTCCGAGACCTCGCCGCAATTGCCGCAGCCGACGCAGGTGTTGTCGATCGCCACCACCGGATCGTCGCGTAGCGGATCGTCGGTGTGCTTGAGCGAAAGCGACGGGCAGCCTGACAGGCGGATGCAGGCATGGTCGCCGGTGCAGGTGTCCTCGTCGACGCCGAAGCGTTCGCGCACCATGCGCTGGCCGGATTTCACCGCCTTGGAGAACAAGGGCTTTTCGCGGCGCTGTCGGTTCAACATGCACTCGGAGGAGGCGACGATGATCTTCGGCCCTTCCTCCTTCGAGGTCAGCGCCTCCTTCAGCGTGTCGCGCATTTTCGCCACGTCATAGGTGCGGTCGATCTGGCGCACCCATTTGGCGCCGATGCCCTTCACCGCCTTGACGATCGAGTTGTTGGTCGAGCGCTCGGGATTGTCGGCGCGTGAAGAGAGGATGTCTTGGCCGCCGGTCGCCGACGAGTAGTAGTTGTCGACGACCATGATGACGCCGTCATGCTTGTTGTAGACGGCGTTGCCGACCGAGGTGGTGAGCCCGTTATGCCAGAAGCCGCCATCGCCCATGACCGAGATGGCGCGCTTGCCGGCGTCGACGTTGAAGGCGGATGCCGAGGCTGGGCCGAGGCCATAACCCATTGTCGAGCCGCCGATGTTGAACGGTGGCAGGATGGAAAACAGGTGGCAGCCAATGTCGGCCGAGACGTGGTGTTCGCCGAGCTCCTGCTCAACAAGCTTCATGGCGGCAAAGATCGGCCGTTCCGGACAGCCGGTGCAGAAGCCGGCGGGGCGGGCGGGCACGACGGCGTTCAGCGCCTTGACCTTCGGATCGGCAAGCACCGCATCCGCGCTCGGCAGCGGCGGTCGGTTGCCGAGAAGCGCTACGGCATGTTCTTCCAGGAAGGCCTGGATGCCGTTCATTAGCACGGCCGCGGTGTAGTCGCCGCGGATCGGCAGCATGCCCTTGCCGGCGAGCCAGGTGTTGATGTCGCGCCGGCGCAGGATTGAGTTCACTGCCTGCTCGAGATAGTCGGGGTGGCCTTCCTCGACCATCAGCACGGCGCGTTTGCCGGCGCAGAATGCCGACACCTCGTCGTCGATCAGCGGATAGGTGACGTTGAGCACATAGAGCGGGATGACCGTGTTGCCGTAGGCGTCGGCAAGCCCCAGCAGCTGCAGCGCGCGCATCACCGAATTGTACATGCCGCCTTGCAGGATGATGCCGACATCGCCCTCGTCGGGACCGAACCATTCGTTCAGCTTGCGGCTCTTGATGAAGTCGATGGCCGCCGGCCAGCGCTTCTCGATCTTCTCGCGGTCGTGCACGGTGATCGACACCGGCGGCAGCACGATGCGGTCGAGGTCGCGCACCGGATTTTCCAGCGCTTGCTTGATGGTAAACTCAGGGCGCTTGTTGTCCTTGGCGATGAACTGGCCATGCACATGGCAGGCGCGGATGCGCACCTGCATCATCACAGGCGTATTGGACGCCTCCGACAATTCGAAACCGTCCTCGACCGATTTGACGATCGATTCGAGATTGGGGCGCGGGTCGAGCAGCCACATCTGCGATTTCATCGCGAAGGCATGGCTGCGCTCCTGCGGGATCGACGAGCCTTCGCCATAGTCCTCGCCAAGGATGATCAGTGCGCCGCCCTTGACGCCGCTCGAGGCAAGGTTGGTCAGTGCGTCGCAGGCGACATTGGTGCCAGCCGTCGATTTCCAGGTCACCGCGCCACGCAGCGGATACATCACCGAGGCCGATAGCATGGCGGCAGCCGCTGCCTCGGAGGCGGAAGACTCGAAATGCACGCCGAGTTCGTCGAGCACCGGCTTGGCGTCGGCGAGCACGTCCATCAGATGCGAGATCGGCGAACCCTGGTAGCCGCCGACATAAGACACGCCGGACTGCAGCAGCGCCTTGGTGATGGCCAGGA
This sequence comes from Aminobacter sp. LjRoot7, assembly GCF_964252895.1. Classification (NCBI taxonomy): domain Bacteria; kingdom Pseudomonadati; phylum Pseudomonadota; class Alphaproteobacteria; order Hyphomicrobiales; family Phyllobacteriaceae; genus Aminobacter; species Aminobacter sp. LjRoot7. Next base: position 27,355 of record NZ_CAXUPX020000008.1, on the reverse strand, counting down.
TGCCCTCGCCGCGAAAGAGATCGCCCTCACCGAGCTTGAGGTCTTGGACCTCCCGCGCAAAAGACCGTTCCGCCATGTCGACCCTCCCAGGCGTGGCAAGACCGCTGCCACCATGGCTCGACGCCCCTCAGGGCCGCCAGGCTTGCCGGGCGTCGAGCTGCATATCTATGAAAATGCATATTCATGAAAATGCATGGATCTGTCAATCGCTCAGGGGCGGACCATATCCTTAGGGAGAAGAATATGTGGAAGGGCAGGCGTTGGTCATCGCCTGTCCAATGCATGAGATGCATGTCGGTGCATATATAAACAAGTCGGCGTCGCGGCATCCGCCTGCGACGCCTGAAATTCCGCTTAGCTGGTCCGGCGATGCCAGCGCAGCGACATGCAGGACAGGCCGGCGTCGACCTTGCCGATCTCGGTCGTCTTCACCGGCACAACAATGTAGCCGAGCCGGTCGAGCATCTCGATCGTGCGCGGATAGTCCGAGCCGACCATGACCACGCCATTGACGCGCAGCGCGTTCGCCGCAGGTTCCTCGCCTGCCGGGATCGTCACCTTGCGGAAGCCATCGAACACGCCGGAGCGGCCAAGCCTTTCCGTGGTCAGCATCGTCTCGTCGTCGAGCAGCGAGCAGTCGGTCTTGAAATGCAGCACGCCTTCGGGCGTCTGCACGATCTCGGCCTTGCGCCCCAGCCGGTCAAGGCTGGCGACGAGGCCTTCGGCGCCGGCGCGGTCGGTGCGGGCCGACAGGCCGATCATCACGCTTTTGGGCGTCGTCAGCACGTCGCCGCCGTCGGCGAAGCCGGGCGAGGGCAGGTCGAGCACGGTGCCGAACATTGCTTTCAGCGTCGGCGCGATCTCGGCGGTTTCTTTGATCCGCGTCTCGGCGCCGGGCCTGAGCAGGATCGCCCCCTCGGGAAAGACGAGTGCCGGGTCCTCGACGAAGATCGAGTCCGGAAAGCTTTCCAGCGCCGGCAGCACGGTGACCTCGACGCCCGCCGTCCGCATGGCTGCGATGTAGGCAACATGCTCTGCCTTGACGCCGTCATAGGTCGGGTTGCCACGGTCGTCGGCGCGCAGGCCGTTGACCACCGAGCGCGCCGGCTCGCGCACGATCGCCGCGTTGAATTCGTAGACGGCTGGCTTGGATGTCATGCGGCGTGCTCTCTTGCTGGGGCATTGGATCGACCGCAGCCTGCCCGAAACCGCAGGTCATGTCGACGGGCAGAGCATGGGCCAGGGTGACGGATGCGTCACTGGCCCCGCGCGCGCCGAAACTCGCTCGGCGACTGGCCTGATATGCGCCGAAAATCGCGGCTGAAATGATAGGGATCGGCATAGCCTGAGCTCAAGGCCACCGCCGATATCTTGGCGTCGGAGGAAGTCAGCAGCCGCTTGGCGAGGTTCATCCGTTCGTGGCGCATCCAGTCCATTGGCGTGGTGCCGGTCTTCTGGCGGAACTGGCGGTGCAGCTGTGAAGCGCTGAGGCTGGAGATATCGGCCATGTCCTCGATCTGCCAGTTGCGGGCGATGTCGGCCCTCAGTGCCCGCATCAGCCGCTGGATGCGCTCGCCGCTGTCTTCTTCCTGCTCGCCGCGCTCGGCGACCAGCAGGGCGACCAGCTGGCCGACGATGGCGCTCGACAGCGCGTCGGTGGTCTGGCTGCGATGGGCGAGTGTTGCGAGCGCCTGTTCGAACAGCGGCTCGGCCGCGCTCGATCCGGAAAAGACCGGCTGTTGGCCGACACGCAGGAAGGCAAACACTGCGTCGAGGCCGTGGCCGTCGATGCTCATCCAGAGATAATGCCAGTGGTCGGCTTCGGGGTGGCACCCATGGGCGTATTGCATCGCCGTGTCGAGCCAGACGACGCTGCCGGCCAGGGCGGCGAAGCGCTGGCCGGCGACCTCGATCAGGCCGCGGCCGGAGATGGTCAGGATCAGCGTGTGGTGGTGGAAGCGGCGCGTCACCAGCCCGTTGTCGCCAGTGAAGCGTGTGCGCCCGGCGACCAGGATCTTGTAGGGATAGGCCTCGGCATGCCGGCCCGGTGTGTGGAACAGGATTTCGTCGCGATGGTCTTCGGTCATTTTTGCGCAGGCCGGTCAGCTGGTCCGTTGCCAGCGTTGTAGCGGCATGCTTCCGACGATGCGAGTTTTATCCATCAAGCCGCGAGTTCGGTGCATTCAAATCGGCGCCATTGCCGCTAGCCTAAGGCAGGCTGCCGCATCGTGGCGGCAATCCAGTTGGAGCGACCAGATGGCGACCGCTACCCCAAAGGCAAGCGTATCAGGCACGGCATTCGAGCCGCTGTCGCCAGCTTTCGCCCAGAACCCCTATCCGGCCTATGCGGCGCTGCGCGACATGGGCGAGCCGCAGTTCTTCCCCGACTTCGACATGTGGCTGGTCGCCCGCTTCGACGACGTTGCCGGCATTGCCCGCGACAACTCGATGGTGCGCTCGCCCGACTTCTTCATGTCGGCCGAGGAAGTGCATGAGCAGAAGCGGCTGCAGAACTGGCTCGACATACCGCATCATGAGCGCTTCGTTCAGTTCTCCATGCTCGACAGCGATGGCGAGGTGCACGACCGGTTGCGCAAGCAGGTGTTCCGCGAGTTTACCCCCGCCTTCATCGCCCGCCAGCGCGGCATGATCCAGAGCTTCGTCGACAAGCTGATCGATAGCCTGATCGACAAGGGCGAGATCGATTTCGTCGAGGACCTCGCCGCCCAGGTGCCGGGCCACATCATCGGCCGCGTGCTCGGCGTGCCTGACGAGGATTGCCCGCAACTGCGTGGCTGGTCGGAAAAGGTCGTGCAGTTCTTCGACATCAACCGCACCGACGAACGCAAGGCGCTGGCCGAGCAGGCAACGACCGAGTTCTACCACTATCTCCAGAAGCTGATGGCCGAGCGCCGCGCCGCGCCGCAGGAAGACCTGATCACCCGCCTGATCGCGGCGCAGGATGCCGGCCAGCTCAACGAGGACGAGCTTGTCTCGACCTGCATGCTGATCCTGATGGCTGGCCACGGTTCGACCATCGACGTGCTGGGCTCGGGCATGCATGCGCTGCTGCGCTTCCCTGACCAGATGGAGCGGCTGCGAAAGGACCCCAGCCTGATCCACACGGCGATCCAGGAGATGTTCCGCTTCGAATCGCCGCTGCCGTTCTTTCACCGCTACTCGACCACCGACTGCGTGGTCGGCGGCAAGGCGTTTGCGCGCGGCACCAAGTTTGGCCTGCTCTACGGTGCGGCCAATCGCGACCCCGAGGCCTTCGGCGATGACGCCGCCAGCTTCGATGTCGGCCGCAACCCCAACCGTCACCTCGCCTTCGGCGGCGGTGCCCATTTCTGCCTCGGCAACCACCTGGCGCGCCTCGACATGGAGGTGATCTTCACCACGCTGATCAAGCGGCTGAAGTCGATTGCGCTCGCCGATGCCGAGCCCCAATACAAGCCCGGCCTGTCCGTGCGTGGCCCCAAGGCGCTGCGCCTGACACTGACCCCGGCCTGATTCAGGAGATAACTTATGTACCGCGTAACCTTCGTCGACGCCGACGGCCAGGCAACCGAGCTCACGGCCAATGAAGGCCAGAGCGTCATGTCGGTGGCCGTCGCCAATGGCATCGACCAGATCCTCGCCGAATGCGGCGGCTCCTGCGCCTGCGGCACCTGCCACTGCTATGTCGACGAGAGCTGGACCGAAAAACTGCCGGCGCCTGACGATTCCGAGCAGGGCATGATCGAATGCTTGATGAACCCGACGGAGCGCAGCCGGCTGACCTGCCAGCTCAAAATGTCGACTGCCCTCGATGGCCTCGTCGTGCATTTGCCGCGCGAGCAATATTGAGCGTGGCCGCCCCCGCCTAAAGGCGCTATCTCTAGGGCTTCCCGGTAACAGGAGGCTCTGATGACGCTGCAACTGACGGGCATTCACCACCTCACCGCGATCACCGCCGACGCCCCCGGCAATCTGCGTTTCTACACGCAGACGCTGGGCATGCGGCTGGTCAAGAAGACGGTCAACCAGGACGACACCAGCGCCTACCACCTGTTTTACGCCGATGGCAAAGCAAGCCCGGGCTCGGACCTGACCTTCTTCGACTGGCCGGTGGGGCGCGAGAAGCGTGGCACCCACAGCATTTGCCGCACCGGCTTGCGGGTTGCCGGCGAGGCGTCGCTGACCTGGTGGCGCGAGCATCTTGCGGCCAAGGGCATCGAGGCCTCCGAAATCACCGATATTGGCGGCTACCGGTCAGTCGATTTCGAAGACCCCGAGGGCCAGCGCCTGCGCCTGGTCGATGATGGCGGCAGGGGGCCGGCCAACGAGTGGTCGGCAAGCACCATCCCGGCTGAACACCAGATCAGGGGCCTCGGGCCGATCACCATCAGCGTGCCCGACCTTGCCAACACCGAACTGGTGCTGACCAAAGTGATGAACTTGCGCAAGCTGCTCGATTTCCCGTCGCCCGACGGCGAGGGCCATGTCCATGCCTACGAGATGGGTGAGGGCGGGCCGGCGGCAGAGCTGCATGTCGCGGTGCAGCCCAAGCTCAACCCCGCCATGCAGGGCGCCGGCGGCGTCCACCACGTCGCCTTCCGCACGCCTGATGTCGAGCAGATCCACGAATGGACGGCGCGGCTGCAGGAGTTCCGCCTGCCGTCGAGCGGCGAGGTCGAGCGTTATTATTTCCGCTCGCTCTACTTCCGTGAACCCGCCGGTGTACTGTTCGAGATCGCCACCGACGGCCCGGGCTTTGCCGTCGACGAGCCGATGGAGACGCTCGGCGAACGCCTGTCGCTGCCGCCATTCCTCGAGGGCAAGCGGGCTTCGATCGAGGCAAGGCTCAAGCCCCTGGTTTGATCCCGCTGGGGCGCGTTGCTAGAGGCCGCGAGCGGCCAGCCACTCCCTGACGATCTCGATGTCGGCCGCCTCGAAGGCGTGGCCGGAGGAGATGGTGCGGGCGTCGACATGAGCACCAGCATCGCGCAGCAGGCCTGTTAGCTCGGGGCCGAAGCTGCTGAACACATCGACATCGCCTGCGACCAACAGCACCTCGGCATCCGACAGGTCGGCCGCTGGCAGCGGCTCCAGCACCATCGCTGCACGCAGCAGTGCAGCACGGCGGATGACGTGTGGGTGCAAAAGCATGGTGGCCGCCAGCATGTTGGCGCCGTTGGAGTGGCCGACGAAGACCAGCTTGGCGGGGTCCAGCTGGTAGGCGTCGATAGCCCCCTCCACGAACGCAGCCAGCGCTTCCGCCTCCGATGCGATGTCCGCCTGGTCGAACTTGTTGGCGGAGAAGCGGCGGAACCAACGCGGCGTACCTTCGTCGGTGGCGCGGCCGCGCAGTGCCAGCAAGGTGGCGTTGGGCGCCGCCTTGGCGGCGAAGGGCAACAGGCTGGTCTCGTTGCCGCCGGAGCCGTGCAGCAGCACGATCGTCGTGCCATCAGGGTTTTCGGGCGTGTAGAAACGATGGACGAAGGGCAGCTCGCGATAGATGACACGCTCCTCGCCCGGCCAGGCGAACTGGGGCAGCATCGTCTTCAGTTCGTCGATCTTGTCGGCGCGGTCGGGCGGCACGAACAGGTGCGTGCCGAGCTCGGATGGGTCTTCGTCCACCGCCATACCGGGCGCGTCGGTCGCCAGCTCGATCAATGTGCCGCCCGGCTCGCGCACATAGAGCGAGTAGAAATATTTGCGATCGTGGACGTTGGTGATCGAGGAATTGCTGGAGCCCAGCTCGCCATGCACCCGTTCGACCTCGGCGACATCCTGGGCACGAAATGCGATGTGGTCGATGGTGCCGGTGCCCGGCGCGCTCGACCAGAAACCTTTGGCGTCCCTGACGTCGATGATGTCGCCGGAGTGGGAAACCAGCCGGCGGATGAACTCGGTGCTGGTCTGGGGCCGATAGCCAAAATGCCTGGCGACAAAGCTCTCGGTCAGCTCGGGCACCTCTGTCATGATGGTGGCGCCGCGGATGCGGCGGATGGCGTGCTCAACCGGAACGCTCGAACGGTCCCAGTCTGCAGGCATGGGAAAGCCCGCCACGCCGACCAGCTTGACGATCACCCCGTCGGGATCCTTCAGCCGGAGCGTCGGCTCGCCCATCTCTTCCGTCGGGCCCAAGATTTCGATGTGATGCGACAGCGCCCGTGTCAGCCAGAAGCCGATGCTTTGGGGATCGATGGCGAGTGCGATCTCGCTCGGCTGGCCGTGGCCGATGCGGCCGGGCCCGCCGTCCTCCCAGACCAGGAAGGTGATCAGTGTGCCCGGATTGGCGGCACCGTCGCCATAGAACAGGTGCAACTGCGTCGCGTCCTCATAGCCGCCGGTCTGCTTGACCAGCCGCAGCCCGAGAAAGCCGACATAGAAGTCGACATTGGCCTGCACCTTGCGGGTGATGAGCGTGATGTGGTGGATGCCAGCGCCCATGACGCACCTCCGGCCGATTTGCTGTTGCCCGACATTCCCTCAGCCGGGCGGGAGGTGCAACCGATGTTCGGCTCGCCAAAAAGAAAGGCCCCGACAAGCGGGGCCTTTCGATGTCGTCTTGGGAGACTCAGGCCGGCGGCGCCTTGGCCTCGCGGCGGCGGGCATGCAGCACATGCTCGGTGTAGCCGCTCGGCTGCGTACGGCCGTTGAAGATAAGGTCCTCGGCCGCCTTGAAGGCCGGGCTGTCGAAGTTTGGCGCCAGCGGCTTGTAGCCTTCAGTTTCGGCGTTTTGCCTATCGACCACCGCTGCCATGCGCCGCATCGTCTCGCGCACTTCGGTCTCGCCGACGATGCCATGGCGTAGCCAGTTGGCGACATGCTGGGAAGAGATGCGCAGCGTGGCGCGGTCTTCCATCAGCCTGACGTCGTCGAGGTCGGGCACGGTCGACACGCCAACGCCCTGGCCGACCCAGCGCACGACATAACCGAGCAGGCCCTGCAGGTTGTTTTCGAGCTCGGCCTTGATCTCGTCTGCGCTGTAGCTGCGGGTTGCCAGTGGAATGGTCAAAAGGTCGGCAAGCGAGACATGTTCCCGGCTGCGCAGTTCGTCCTGGACGGCTGCGACATTGACGAGGTGATAGTGCATGGCATGCAGCACCGCCGCCGTCGGCGTCGGCACCCAGGCGGTGCTGGCACCGGCGAGCGGATGGGCGATCTTCTTGTCGAGCAGGCCGGCCATCTGGTCGGGTGCCGCCCACATGCCCTTGCCGATCTGGGCACGGCCGGGAAGGTTACGGGCGATGCCGACATCGACATTGTTCGCCTCATAGGCCTTGAGCCAAGTGGCGGATGCCATCTCGGACTTGCGCATCATCGGGCCGGCTTCCATCGAGGTGTGGATTTCGTCGCCGGTGCGGTCGAGGAAGCCGGTGTTGATGAAGACGGTGCGGTCGCGCACCCTGGACATGCAGGCGGCGAGGTTTGCCGAGGTGCGGCGCTCCTCGTCCATGACGCCGATCTTCATCGTGTATTTGGGCAGGCCGACGAGTTCCTCGATGCGCTTGAACAACAGGTCGGACAGGCCGATTTCGTCGGGGCCGTGCATCTTCGGCTTCACGACATAGACCGAACCGGTGCGGCTGTTGCGCACCGCGTTTTCGCCGCGGATGTCCTGTGCCGCACTGGCAACGGTGATCGCAGCGTCGAGGATCGCCTCGGGCACCGGATTGCCGGCTTCGTCAAGCACGGCGTCGGTGAACATATGGTGGCCGACATTGCGCACCAGCATGGTCGAGCGGCCATGCAGGGTGAGCGTACCGCCGCCGGGGGCGGTGAAAGCGCGGTCTTCGACCAGCTTGCGGGTGACGGTCTTGCCGTCCCGGACAAATTCCGAGCTCAGGCTGCCATCCATCAGGCGCTGCCAGTTGCGGTAAACCACAACCTTGTCCTCGGCGTCGACGGCCGACACCGCATCCTCGAGATCCATGATGATCGAGATCGCCGCCTCGATGACGACGTCTGACATGCCGGCGGCATCGAGCGCGCCGACCTGATGCTCGCGGTCGAACACCAGCTCCATGTGCAGGCCGTTGTTGACCAGAAGCACGCTCTTCGGCTCATGGCGCGGGCCGGTGAAGCCGGCGAACTGGGCAACCGAGCGAAGGCCGGTCTTCGTGCCGTCGGCCAAGGTCACCTGCAGCTTGCCGCGCTCGACGATGTAGCTGGCGGCATCGGCATGGCTGCCCGCAGCCAGCGGCACGGCCTGGTCGAGGAATTCGCGGACGCGGGCAATGACCAGGCTGGCGCGGGCCGGGTTGAAGGCCTTGCTCTTCTCAGTGCCGTCGGTCGCGGGAATGACATCGGTGCTGTAAAGCGCGTCATAGAGCGAGCCCCAGCGCGCGTTCGCTGCGTTCAGCGCATAACGTGCGTTGGACAGCGGCACCACCAGCTGCGGGCCGGCGATGGTGCCGATCTCGGCGTCGACGTTCTTGGTCGCGACCTGGTAGGCGTCGGCGGCGGGTGCTGCCACCAGATAGCCGATGTCGCGCAGGAACTGCTCGTAGGCCGTCGCATCGTGCGGCTTGCCCTTGCGCTCCAGGTGCCAGGCATTGATCTTCGCCTGCAGTTCGCCGCGGATGGCGAGCAACTCGTGATGCCGGGGCGCGAGGTCGCGGATGATCTCCGAAAGCCCGCTCCAGAACGCCGTGGGCTCGAGCCGGGCGCCGGGCAGCACCTCCTGCTCGACGAAGGCGCGCAGCGCAGGGTGGACTGAAAGGCCGGCGACGCTTTCATAGGTCTGGGTCATGGGAGGCTCCTTCGATACGCGCGAGGCGCGGCAATTCCATAGGAAGCTGATGACAGAGATTGTATCCATTGACAAGCATTTGTTGATACAAGATAGTATCCAAGCGCTTGGGTCGCCAGGCTGGTCGCTGTCCGCCGCGCCCAGATGGCTGCCGCGCACCATTTTCTCCGGCGAGGCGTCAGCATGATCGGCATCATCAAGAGTTCATTGCCGGACGGACGGAGCCTCTCCGCTGCCGAGGCGCTGCAAGCTGCCGCGAAGCTCGGGCTGCAGGGCCTGCTGTTCAACTCGCTGTTCGACGTCAGCCCGACGCTTGATCCGGCGGAACTGGTGGCTGCCCGCGCCGAAGCCGCCCGCTTGGGCCTGGAAATCTCGTCGATGCTCGGCATCGTCAATCGGGCGCTGCCCACCCGCAGCCAGCCGATCGTCGACGCCGGTGGCGGCGACATGCAGATGGGCATCGAGCGGCTGGTCGAACTCGCCGCCGGCATCGGCATCCGCGACATGTTCTTCATCATCGGCATGATCGAAGACCGCTTCGAGGCTGAGGTTAGCTGGCAGGCCCAGCTCGACGGCGTGACTGAGCTGCTTGGCCGCTGCGCGCCTGTCCTACGCCGGCACGGCGCGAAGCTGTTGCTCAAGACCCATGAGGAGATCGCGACGTCAGAGATCGTGGCGCTGGTCGAGCAGGTTGGCGCCGACGTGCTGGGCGTTGCCTTTGATCCGGTCAACGTGTTGTGCCGCCTGGAAGATCCGGTCGCCGCGGCCAAGCGTGTCGCGCCTTTCGCCACTCAGCTTTATGTCGACGATGCCGTCATGCGTTTCCAGGAAAACGGCATCCGCCGTTTCCTTGCGCCGCTCGGCGAAGGGTTCGTCGATTGGGATGCGATCCGACCGCTGCTGCCCGGCGCAAAAGTCTGGATCGAAATGCATGCCGGCCAGTTTGCCATGCCGGTGTTCGACCGGGATTGGCTCAAACGGCAGCCGCCGGTTGCCCGGGAGGAATTCGCGTCCGTGCTGGCCATGGCGGCGAAGTTTGGGACGCGCGAGGTGCCCTGGGATCAGGCAGCGCCTGTCGCGCGGCTGACACAGGCATTGCGTAGATGCCTGCCATAGCCTTCTCGCCGAGATATTGGATACGATTTTTACACTGAGTAGCATTTGAGGCGTCGGGTTTTGCCGCGACGTCGGACGTCAACACCCAGTCATTCGCGCGGAAAGCGACCGCGCACCCAAGGAGGCCTTGATGCGATATCCCCGCGACATGCGTGGGTACGGCGAGAACCCGCCCCATGCCAACTGGCCGGGCGGCGCCAATGTCGCCGTGCAGTTCGTGCTCAATTACGAGGAAGGCGGCGAAAACAACATCCTGCATGGCGATGCCGCCAGCGAGGCTTTCCTGTCGGAGATCCCGGGCGCCGCGCAATGGCCGGGGCAGCGCCACTGGAACATGGAGTCGGTCTATGAATACGGCGCCCGCGCCGGCTTCTGGCGGCTGCATCGCCTGTTCACCGACCACGACGTGCCGGTTACCGTCTATGGCGTCGCCACTGCCTTGATGCGTGCGCCCGAACAGTTGCGCGCCATGCAGCAGGCCGATTGGGAAATCGCCAGCCACGGATACAAGTGGGTCGAGCACAAGGATATGCCGGCCGACGAAGAGCGCGCCCAGATCCAGGAGGCAATCCGCCTGCACACGCTGGCCACAGGTGAGCGCCCGACCGGCTGGTACACCGGCCGCTGCTCGGTCAACACAGTCGACCTGGTCTCCGAGGAGGGCGGCTTCGCCTATGTTTCCGACACCTATGACGACGACCTGCCCTATTGGCGTGAGCACCAGGGCCGCGAGCAGCTTGTTATCCCCTACACGCTCGAGGCCAATGACATGCGCTTCGGCACGCCGAACGGCTTCAACTCGGGTGACCAGTTCTTCGCCTATCTCAAGGACACGTTCGACTATCTCTATGCCGAAGGTGCCGCCGGCCGGCCGAAGATGTTTTCGATCGGCCTGCACTGCCGCCTCGTCGGACGCGCCGGCCGCATCGCGGCCCTCAAGCGCTTTATCGAATATGTGCAAAGCCACGACAAGGTCTGGATCGCGCGCCGCATCGACATTGCCCAGCACTGGGTGAAGGAACATCCCTATGTGAGGCCGAAGCTGGTGCCGTCGAAGATGGACAAAGCTGGCTTTGTCGAGACGTTCGGCCAGTGCTTCCGCAATGGCGTGCTTCTGACCGAACGCGCTTTCGACGGCGAGCTGGCCCCGGTCAACGACAGCCCCTATGGCCTGTTCTTTGCGCTGCGCACCCAGTTCCGCGCCGCCAGCGAGGCCGAGAAGTTCGAGGTCCTGAAGGGCTACACGCCGCTCGATCCACGCATCAAGGCGGCAAGGATCGTCGCCGATGAGACGGACGCGAACAGCCTCGACGCCATGACCGCCGACCAGCAGCAGCGGTTGCTGGACCTGCTCGGCGCCTATGAGGAAAAGTTCGGCTTCGGCGCCATCTTTGTCGTGCGCAACTACACCACCGCCTCCCTGCTGGCTTCGCTGGGCGCGCGGATCGAAACGGATCGCGACACCGAACTTGCCGTTAGCTATGGCGAGGTCGAGCGGTTGGCGGAGATCCAGGTCGAGGCGCGGTTCGCCGCGTGACTGTGAAGGGCCGGCACGAGGCCGGCCCTTTCGTCAGGCGTAACGCGACAGGATTTCGCTGAGATTGCGCTTGGTGCGCTTGGTCTGGCCGATATTGGCCTGCTCGAACACCTGCTGCAGATGCTCGATGATCGCGTCGGCGCTGGCCTTGGGATCGCGGGCCCTGAGCGCCTGCAGGATCGCTGCGTGCTCGTCGACGCTGCAGTCGGTTTCCTGATGCGTGCTGTGCTGGGCAAGGATCAGCGACGTCCGCGAGATCAGCGACTTGAGGAAACCGGCGAGCACCTCGTTGCCGGCCATCTGGGCGGCGAGCAGGTGGAACTCGCCCGAGGCGACGATCGCCGCGGTGTGGTCGCCGGCGTGGCGGATGCTGTGTTCCTTTTCCAGGTGCTGTTCCAGCATGCCGATCTGCTTGTCGGTGACGACGGTTGCCAGCTTGGAAAAGATTTCGCGTTCGATGGCATTGCGCGCCTCGAACACCTGTCGTGCCTCGTCGGGCGTCGTGCTGGCGACGAAAGCGCCGCGGTTCTGCCGGAACTCGACCAGTGATTCGGTGTGCAGGCGGTTGAGCGCGGCGCGCACGATGGTGCGGCTGACAGAAAACAGCGCACCGATCGATTCTTCGCTGAGTTTTGTGCCGGGCGTCAGTTCGCGCGCCAGAATGGCCCTGAACAGAGCCTGATAGATCGCATCGATCTTCGATCCGGCTTTCTCGTCGAGATCAGTATTCGCAGCTTTCGCCATTCCCTCACCAGCCAGTGTTGTACAGGCAGCGCGTAACAATGCTACGTCTCAGATGCATCGGCGCACGGCGGAAGACAAGAGGAATGCAAGCCTTGCTTCGTTGTTCGTTTTATATTAGCCGGTGTCGTACGATGCAGCCGGCGTGCCATAGCCGCCGAATTTCCTCCGCTGCAAGCCAGCGCAGGCGCCTTGTTTGCATTACGGCCACTCTAGCACATGTTTTCTAATACAATAGCGAAAACTATTGCGCGCAATCGTAAGGTCTTTTGAATACGATTTGAAAATGCGCTGATTTTCTACCGATCAGCGCCCGCCGCTCCGGCGCTGCATTTGGGGTGCCGGCTGACCCAGTGCCTGCGTGAGGAAGGGTGACAGGCCAAAGGTCTCGGTCGCGGCCAAGGTTGCATTCGTCGCCGGTCGCGGATTTTCAGCCAGACGCAACGCCTTGCCGACGGCCATGCGGTGAGGGTCGAGAACCGGCACTTCCGAAGTGGCGATGACCTCGGGCAAAACGGGGATCAGGCCGGCGCCGCCGAGGACGATGCGTTCAGCCCCGAGTGCCTTGGCCTCCTTCGCCAGGAAGTCGGCGATGGATCGGGCATCGTCGGCTACCGCTTCGATGGACCGGATACCGGCAATCCTGTCTCCTAGGCCGAGTTTCAGCACTAGTTCGCCGAGCATCTCGCACCAGACGGTTCCGTTGGTCGAAACGAGCGAGGTTCCCGGCAGGGCGGCAGCAGCCAGCAGACCGGCTTCGGCAAACCCGATGACCGGCAGTCCGGTCATTTCGGCAAGCGCCTCGCGACCGGGGTCGCCAAAACAGGCAAGCACGATCGCGTCGGGGCTCGCTCCTTCACCAATGGCCTTGGCGGCGGCATCTAGCACGGCGTGTGCCGCGATCGAAACCGCAACGCGGGTCGAGATGTAGCTGAAGCCAAAGCCCGCCGTAACGGTCTGCAATTCGGCGGCGCCCGCCACCTCGTCGCGCGCGAGTGCGTCGATGACCTGGCTGACGCCGGTCGAGGTGTTGGGGTTGATGACGAGCAGGCGAGGCAGGCGGCGCATCGAATTCCTTTGATATGACGGTCTTTGCTTACGTACGCTCCCGTCGAAGAGGGCGAACCGCCTGCAGCCCGGTCTTGATATCATTGTATCAGATGTGATGTAAAGTTTGTATCCAAAAATTGGATGCAGTTCTGCCCAGAAGGCAAGCAGATTGCCTTCGAAACCGGCACCTATCGGAATGAAAAATGACCGCTCGGTGCTGAGCTGTATCCATCCTTGCGGTTGCGATGTAGGACGGTTTTTCACGGGGTAGACGCCGTGGCTCGGGCGGAAGTTTCTTAAGCGATTGTTTTAATGTGATTTTCGTGGCGGTGTCGCAATCACCTAGCGTGTACACACATCGCGCAACATTTATGTATCCACTGGAAGAAAAATCGGATACAAAAGCAATGGGAGCGCCTTTGCGAAAAGGCAGAGTTAATTCAGCATATGGGAGCGACAATCATGCATGCTTTCTTCTCGGCCTTCTCCGCGCTGTCAGGCAGCCGGCGGCAGTTTCTGGCGACAGTGGGGGGCGCGGCCCTCGCCGTGGCGGTCGGTTTCGGCGGCGCGTCAGCTTTTGCCGCGGATCGCGAACACACGATCATCGTCGGCCTCGGCGGCCAGATCAACACGCTCGATCCGCTGCGCGCCGACTACAACCAGACCAACACGATCATCAGCGCCGTCTACGATACGCTGGTGACCTATGACGAGACCAAGCTCGTCGGTTCGCTGGCGACCGAATACGCCTATGCCGACGACGCCAAGTCGATCACCTTCACCCTGCGTCCCGACGTGAAATTCCATGACGGCACGGCGCTGACTGCCAAGGATGTCGCCTACACGCTCGACCGCCTGAAGCGCCTCGGCACCGGCGTTGCCTCGCTGATCGATGGCTATGACTCGACAACCGTCACCGACGACACCCACCTGACCATCAACCTGTCCAAGCCGAACACGCTGTTCCTGCCGTCGCTGAGCAAGGTCTACATCCTGAATTCGGCGCTGGTCGAAGCCAACAAGGGCGCCGATGACGGCCAGGGTTGGCTGCAGGCGCATGATGCCGGCTCCGGCGCCTACGTGCTGGGCGACCAGTCGCAGGCCGTGGTGATCGACCTGTTCCCGGGCTATTGGGCAGTCGAAGCTGGCCGCCCCGAATCCATCGTCTTCCGCCGCATCGACGAAAGCTCGACGCGCCGCGACGAACTTCGCGCCGGCAACATCGACGTCGCCTTCGGCTTTGCCGACCGTGATGCCGCCGCCATGGCCACCGACCCGGCGCTGAAGGTCGTGCCGATCAACACCAGCTACCAGACCGAGGTGCTGTTCAACACCAAGGTTGGCCCGACCGCCGATCCCAAGGTGCGCAAGGCTCTGCGCATGGTCTACGACTATGCCGGCGGCCTGCGCGGCATCCGCGGCGGCAACGGCAAGATCGCCAATGGCCCGCTGCCGGCCCGCCTCGACTGCCGTCCCGAACTGCCCGAGGTGAAGCGCGATCTCGACGCCGCCAAGGCCATGCTCGCCGAAGCCGGTGCCGCCAACCTTAAGCTCAAGATGAACTTCCAGCCGGTGTTCGAGCTGCAGAAGCAGGAAGCGACGCTGTTCCAGTCCAACCTGCGCGAGATCGGCGTCGAGCTCGAACTCGAGCCCATCGCCTTCCCGAACTACCTCGCCAGCCTGAAGGATCCGAACTCGATCCCGCAGATGATGCTGCTCGAAGACTTCGCCCAGTTCCCTGAAGCGGGCATCATGCTGGTCAAGGGCTACAAGTCGGATGCAGTTGGCACCAACCGCACCGGCTATGCCAATCCTGAAGTCGACAAGCTGCTCGACACGGCCCTTGCCACCGCAGACGACGCCAAGCGTTGCGACATCTACAAGCAGGTCCAGACCATTCTCGACAATGATTCAGTGATGGTCGACATGTATGGTGTCTACAAGCCAGCCGCCTACCGTGTCGGCACGCTTGCAGACCTCAAGGCCAGCATGCTCGCCACGCCCGCCGAGCCGGCGGACTTCCGGCTCGCCAAGCCGTAAGCGAGGTCTGAGATGCTCGCGTTCCGCGCCTACTCCTGGTTCCTCGGCCGACGCCTGGGCCTGACACTGTTGACCCTTTGGGGGCTGGCCTCGCTGGTCTTCCTGATGATCAAGCTGATGCCCGGCGATGAGGCCCAGATGGCCGCCGGCGCGGACGCTTCCGCCGCCCAGATCGAGGCGGTGCGTGAAAGGCTGGGGCTCGATGCCCCGGTCATCATGCAATATCTGAGCTTCCTGGGTCGCCTCCTGCGCGGCGACCTGGGCACTTCGATCGTCACCCTCCAGCCCGTTCTGGCCGACCTCGAAAAGGTGCTGCCGAGCACGCTGGAGCTTGTCTTCATTGCCATGCTGCTCAATCTGGCTGTCGCCATCCCGGCCGGCATCGTTGCCGCCTA
Source organism: Aminobacter sp. LjRoot7 (assembly GCF_964252895.1). Classification (NCBI taxonomy): domain Bacteria; kingdom Pseudomonadati; phylum Pseudomonadota; class Alphaproteobacteria; order Hyphomicrobiales; family Phyllobacteriaceae; genus Aminobacter; species Aminobacter sp. LjRoot7. Next base: position 11,733 of record NZ_CAXUPX020000008.1, on the reverse strand, counting down.
CCGCCAGGGCGGCGTCTTCGACACGACCAGCCGCGTTACCGCCGTCATGCTCGGCGGCATGCCCGCCTTCTGGCTCGCGCTGGTGCTGCAATATGTGCTGGGCAGCGTCTGGCGCGTGGTGCCGATCTCGGGCCAGCAGGGCTATGGCATGAACTCGCCCGTTGTCACTGGCGCGCCGACGCTCGATGCACTGATCGCAGGCAATTTTGCCGGCTTCTTCGACACACTGCATCACATCATCTTGCCGGCCGCCGTGCTGGCGGCGTTGTTCGCCACCCAGATCTTCCGCACCCTGCGGGCGGCCTTGCTCGGCGTGCTGCGCTCGGACTTCATCATGGCCGTGCGTGCCAAGGGCGCCAGCGCCCGCCACATGCTGGTGCGCCACGCTCTGCCCAACAGCCTCAACCCGGTGCTGACGCTGTCGGGCACCCAGGCCGGCGCGATGATCGGCTCGGCCGTGCTGGTCGAGACCGTCTTCGCCCGCCAGGGCATCGGCGCCTACATGTTCAATGCCGTTGCCCAGAAGGACGCCTTTGCGGTGCTGGGCTCGGTGATGTTCATCGGCACCGTCGTCTGCCTCGTCAACCTGATCGTCGACATCCTCCAGCTTCTGGTCGACCCGCGCATCCGCGCCGCACAACTGGGGAGCCAAGGCCAATGACCGCCCCTGCAATCGCCCATGCCCAGCCGGCAACCGCCCGCCGCAAGGAAGGCTTCAGCGCCTTCGAGATCTTCGTCTTCACGCTTGTCATCGCGCTTTTGGCGATCGCCGTCTTCGGACCGTTCGTTGCGCCCGACAGTATCTACAACTCCGACATCGCCAATTCGCTGATGCCGCCGAGTGCGGCCAACTGGTTCGGCACCGACGACCAGGGCCGCGACGTGTTCTGGCGCCTCATCGTCGGCGCCCAGACGACGCTGCTCTCAGCCTTCCTGGTGGTGACGCTCTATTCGCTGATCGGCGTCACGCTCGCGACTGTCGCCGCCGCCGGCCCGCGCTGGCTTGACGAGGGGCTGATGCGCATCACCGACATCGGCCTGGCACTGCCCGGCATGATCGTGGCACTCGGCTTCGCCGCCGCCATGGGCGCCAGCCTGCGCTCGGCGATCATCGCCATGGCCATCACCGGCTGGCCGATCACCGCCCGCATGCTGCGCGGCATCATGCGCCAGACCATGGAACAGCCTTTCGTCGCCGGCGCCCAGGTGCTCGGCGTGTCGAAGTGGCGGCTGATGACCAAGCATGTGCTGCCCAATTCGCTCGACGTTTTGATCGTCAAATGGGCCGGGGACATCGGCACCACGGTGCTGGTCCTGGCGAGTCTGTCCTTCATCGGCGTCGGCGCCCAGCCGCCGAGCGCCGAGTGGGGCGCCACCATTGCCGCCGCCCGCGGTTATGTCTCGACCGCCTGGTGGACAGTCGTCGCCCCCGGTGCCGCCGTCGCCATCACCTCGATCGCCTTCGGCTTGCTCGGCGACATCATCCAGGTCCGCCGCGACCCGTCCTTGAGGGGCAACTGAGATGAGGACCGTGCACCCCATGCCCGACCAATCCACTGTTACCCCGCTTCGTCCGCCGCTCGTCACCGTCGACAAGCTGACCGTCGACATGCCGCTCGGCCGCAGCGGCTCGAGCGTCCGTATCGTCGATGGCGTCGATTTCAGCATCGGCGTCGGCGAGCGCGTGGCGCTTGTCGGCGAGTCCGGCTCGGGCAAGTCGCTGACGGCGCGTGCCTTGATGCGGCTCGACCGCCTCGCAAAACTGTCCGGCCGGGTCGACTTCGACGGCACCGACCTGCTCAAGCTGTCCGATCGCGACATGGGCAAGCTGCGTGGCAGCTCCATCGCCATGGTCTTCCAGGACCCGATGAGCTTCCTCGATCCGCTGATGACGATCGGCGACCAGGTCGCCGAGACGTTGCGCATCCGCGGCATCGGCAAGGCCGAAGCGCGCAAGCGGGCGCTTGCCGTGCTCGACGAGCTCGGCGTTGACCGCGCCGCGGAACGTCTCGATGCCTATCCGCACGAGTTCTCCGGCGGCATGCGCCAGCGCGTCGTGCTCGCCATGGCGCTGGTCGGCGAACCGCGTCTGCTGATCGCCGATGAGCCGACGACCGCACTCGACGTGCGCGTCCAGGACCAGGTGCTCGACCTGCTCGACGACGTGTCGACGCGACGCGGGCTGGCGGTGCTGTTCATCACCCACGACCTCGGCGTCGTCGCCGGCTTCGCCGAGCGCGTGATGGTCATGTATTCGGGCCGCATCGTCGAGGACGGCGAGGTCGCCAGCGTCTTTGCCAAGCCGAACCATCCCTATACCCAAGGGCTGATCAAGGCGGTGCCGCGTATCGACCAGGATCTCAACACGCTCTATGCCATCCCCGGTGCGCCGCCGCCGCCGCTGGCGCGGCCGAGCGGCTGCCCGTTCCACCCGCGCTGCGACCAGCGCTTCGACCGCTGCGACAAGGACCTGCCCTCGCTGCTGCCGGTCGGCCTGTCGCGTGTCGCCTGCCACCTGCTCGACGGAAAGGGTGCCTGACCATGATCATGTCCATCGACAGCATCAGCAAGTCGTACAACGCCTTCCCCAATCCGCCGGCCAAAGTGCTGCACGACGTGACGCTCAACGTCGACACCGGCGAAGCCATAGGCCTTGTCGGCGAATCCGGCTCCGGCAAGTCGACGATCGCCAAATGCATGCTGGCGCTGATCAAGCCGGAAGAAGGCGCGATCACCTATGACGGCATCGACGTCATCCACGCCAAGGGCGAGGATCTCCGGCGCTTCCGCCGCGAAGTGCAGATGGTGTTCCAGGATCCCTATGGCAGCCTCAATCCGCGCATGACGGTGGAGGAGCTGATCGGCGAGGGGCTGCTGATCCACAAGCTCGAGCCGACGGCGGCTGCACGCCGTGCCCGCGTTGCCGAGATGATGGAGATGGTCGGCCTCAACCCCAACGACATGGACCGCTACACGCGCTCCTTCTCCGGCGGCCAGCGCCAGCGCATCGCCATTGCCCGTGCGCTTGTTATCCGCCCGCGCATCCTCGTCTGCGACGAGCCAGTGGCAGCCCTCGACGTGTCGGTGCAGGCGCAGGTCATCAACCTGCTGCAGGACATGCAGAAGAAGCTCAACCTCGCCATCGTCTTCGTGGCGCACGACCTCGCCGTCGTTCGGCACCTCTGCGAAAAGATCGTCGTGCTGCACAAGGGCAAGGTCGTCGAGCAGGGCACGCGCGAGCAGATCTTCGACAACCCGCAAATGCCCTACACCCAGGCGCTGCTGGCGGCGGTGCCGGTGCCTGATCCCGTTGTTGGCCGCGCTCGTCGTGCTGCGCGCCGCCTCGAAACCGCAAACTGACATTACCAAGGAGACTGCCGATGCGTATCGGTGTCGATGGCCGCAAGATTCCCGAAGCCGCCAAGCGCGGCCCTGTGGCCAGCTTCGATCATGCCAAGGAATTGGGCATGGAAGGCCTGTTCTTCCGCACCGTGCTCGACATGAGCCCGACGCTCGACGCCGGCTATCTCGGCGAGATCAAGCAGCGCGCCGACGAACTTGGCATGTATCTCGAAACCGGCCTCGGCAAGGTCAATCCTTATGCCACGCCGGAGGCGCCTGAACTGCGCCTGATCGGCGATGGCGACATCGTGCTCGGCTTCCGCCGCATGATGGAGGCCTGTGCGGCTATCGATTGCCGCGAGCTGTGGGTGGCGACCGCTAACTACAAGCCGGCCTATACCGGCCGCTTCGCCTATGACCGCTTCCGCACCGACGTGACCTGGCAAGAGCAGCTCGACGCCACCGCGCGTTTCCTCAAGAAGCTCGCGCCGATCGCCCGCGACCTCGGCATCCACCTGAACCTCGAGACGCATGAGGAGATTACCTCCTTCGAGCTGGTGCGGCTGGTCGAGGAAGTCGGTCCCGACACGACCGGCATCGTCTTCGACACGGCAAATGTGCTGCAGCGCGCCGAGCACCCGGTCTGGGCGGCCAAGCGCGTGGCACCTTATGTGCGCCAGTCCCACATCAAGGACGCGCTGATCGCCTATGACGGCGAGGTGCTCGATTTCCAGATGCGCCCCTGCGGCGGCGGCGTCGTCGATTTCCGCGCCATCATGCCGATCCTGGCCGCGGCCAATCCAAACCTCAACCTGTCGATCGAGAACTACGAGTCCTTCTCCGACCGGCCGCGCAACCCGCCGAAGATGATCATAGAGATCGCCGACCCGAAATGGCTCGCAGGTCACCCCGACCTCGGCGTCGAGGAATATGCCGACTACATGAAGATGGTGCAGGATTACGCCGCCCGAATCGCCAGTGGCGAGGTCATGGACCGCGAACGCTTCGCCGCCTGGGCGGTGAAGAATTACCACTATGCCGAGACTGTCGACTACATCAAGAAAAGTGCCGCCCATGTCAGGGGCATCTGCGAGGAGCTTGGCCTGCCGCTGAAGAAGGCGGCGTAAGCCGGCTCATCGGCTCGAATAATAAACCCGCGGAAGGCAGCTTCCGCGGGTTTTGTGTTTGTGCTTGGGGTCCCCGCCAGTTCCCCCTCTCCGGCCCTTCGGGCCACCTCTCCCCAGAGCGGCGAGGAAATGCGCTGCCGCGATGGCGGCGCTCCTCCAGCTTGGGTTCCTCGCCCCTCTGGGGAGAGGTGCCGAGCGCAGCGAGGCGGAGAGGGGCCTTTCTGAAACCCGAGGCCTACAAAAAAGGCCGCGCTAAGCGCGGCCTTTCCTTCAAACTTCGTGGTAAAACCCTACCACTCCAACACGATCTTCCCCGCCTCGCCGTTCGCCGCGTTGTGGAAGGCGGCCTGGTAGTTGTCGGCCTTCATGCGGCTGGTGATGACCTTGCGGATGTCGAGGCCGCTTTCCAGCATCGCCAGCATCTTGTGCCAGGTCTCGAACATCTCGCGACCGTAGATGCCCTTGAGCGTGATCATCTTGAACACGATCTTGGAAAGATCGATCGGGAACGGCTTGGCCGGCACGCCGAGCAGCGCGATGCGGCCGCCCATCAGCGTGTGCTCGATCAACTGGTCGAAAGCGGCAGGCGAGCCGCTCATCTCGAAGCCGACGTCGAAGCCTTCGCGCATGCGCAGCCGCGCCATGGCGTCGCGCAAATCTTCCTCGGCGACATTGACGGGGGTAACGTCAGCCACCTGGGTGGCGAGTTCGAGGCGCTTGGGGTTGACGTCGGTGATGACGACATGGCGCGCGCCGCAATGCCGCGCTACCGCCGCACCCATGATGCCGATGGGCCCGGCACCCGTGATCAGAACGTCCTCGCCGGCGACGTCGAAGGACAGCGCCGTGTGCACGGCGTTGCCGAGCGGGTCGAGGATGGCGCCGAGCTCGTCGTCGATGGTGTCGGGCAGCGGCACCACGTTGAAGGCGGGGATGCGGACATATTCGGCGAAGGCGCCCGGCAGGTTGACGCCGATGCCCTGTGTTTCCGGATCGAGGTGGTAGCGGCCGGCGCGGCTGGCGCGGCTGCGCATGCCGATGACATGGCCTTCGCCCGAGACGCGCTGGCCGACCTTGAAGCCGCGCACATGGGCGCCCAGCTCGACGATCTCGCCGGCATATTCATGGCCGGTGATCATCGATACCGGCACGGTCTTGGCCGCCCATTCGTCCCACTTGTAGATGTGGATGTCGGTGCCACAGATGCCCGTCTTGTTGACCTTGATCAGCACGTCGTCGGGGCCGACCTGCGGTACGGGCCGGTCTTCCATCCAGATGCCGGGTTCAGCCTTGGCCTTGACCAGTGCGCGCATGGGAAAACTCCTGAAATCAGATGATGCCGAGCGACTTGCCGGCGTCGGCAAAGGCGTCGATGGCGAAGGTGATGTCGGCATTGTCGAGGGCGGCCGACATCTGGGTGCGGATGCGCGCCTTGCCCTGCGGCACCACGGGATAGAAGAAGCCGGCGACATAGACGCCGCGCTCGTCGAGCGCCTTGGCCATTCGCTGCGCCAGCACCGCATCGCCCAGCATCACCGGGATGATCGGCGTCTCGCCCGGAAGCAGCGTGAAGCCTGCCTGGGTCAGGCCGTCGCGGAAGCGCGTGGTGTGGCGGCCGAGCTTGGCGCGCAGGTCGTCGGCGCTGCGTGCAATCTCGATCGCCTTCAGCGAGCCGGCGGCAACTGCCGGCGCCAGGCTGTTGGAGAAGAGGTAGGGACGGGCGCGTTGGCGCAGCAGGTCGATGATGGGCTGCGACGCGGCGATGAAGCCGCCCATCGCGCCGCCCAGCGTCTTGCCCAAAGTGCCGGTGACGATGTCGACGCGGTCGCCAGTGCCGGTCAGCGCGGGCGTGCCGCGACCCTCTTCGCCGATATGGCCCGTCGCATGGCAATCGTCGACGGCGACGATGGCGCCATAACGCTCGGCGAGATCGCAGATCTGCTTCAGCTTGGCGACGTGGCCATCCATCGAAAACACACCGTCGGTGACGACCAGCTTGAAGCGGGCGCCGTCGGCGGCGGCCTGCTTGAGCTGGGTCTCCAGGTCGTCCATGTCGCCCTGGGCGTAGCGGAAGCGCTTGGCCTTGGAGAGCCTGACGCCGTCGATGATCGAGGCGTGGTTCAGGCTGTCGGAAATGATGGCGTCCTCGGCGCCGAGCAGCGGCTCGAACAGCGCGCCATTGGCGTCGAAGCAGGCGGCAAACAGGATCGCATCGTCCTTGCCGAGATAGTCGGCGATGGCATGTTCCAGCTCGCGGTGCAGCGTCTGGGTGCCGCAGATGAAGCGCACCGAGGCCATGCCGAAGCCGAATTCGTCGAGGGCGGTCGCCGCCGCCTTGCGGATGTCGGCATTGTCGGCGAGGCCGAGATAGTTGTTGGCGCAGAGATTGACCATCTGGCGTTCGCCAGCCGGACCCTTCACCTTGATGCGGCCGGCCTGCATGCCTGAGATCTGGCGCTCGCGCTTGTAGAGGCCGTCGGCCTCGATACCCTGGAGAACGTTCGAGATGTGGGAAAGGAAATCCTGGTTCAACGGTCTCTCCATCCATTAAGATGGAAATTCCGATATAATGGATATGATGGCAAGTCTAGTGGAATCCCGTTGGGCCAGCAGGCCAGACGCAAATGCCTCGCAGGACGGCCAAGCCAGTGCTATCAGTGGGCCGCTTTTGGGGGAGGCGACATGGAAGTGAACGACGCGCCGAAGATAGGCCCGGTGATCCAGAAGGAACGCAAGGAGCGCCATCTGACGCTCGACCGGCTTGCGGCGATTTCGGGCGTTTCGCGCTCGATGCTGTCGCAGATCGAGCGCGGCGAGGCCAACCCGACATTCGCCGTCCTGTGGTCGCTAACCCAGGCGCTCGGCATCGATTTTTCCCAACTCATCGCTGGCGGCATCACCCACCAGCGCAAGGCCGAAGCCATCGAACTGGTGACGCTGGCGCTGACGCCTGAAATCAAGAGCCCCGATGGCGCCTGGCGGCTGCGCATTCTGAGCTCGCCGGCGCTGGCCGGCCGCATCGAATGGTACGAGGTTGAGATAGCGCCTGGCTGCATGCTGCAGAGTGCGCCGCATGCGCCTGGTACCTTCGAGCACCTGACTGCCCACACCGACGGCCTGTTGGTGGAAACTGAACAGGGGCGCCAGGCGCTGAAAACAGGCGAGACGGCGCGTTATCGTGCCGATGTCGCTCACGAAATCACCAATAGCGGCCTGGAAACCGCCCGTGCGCTGATGGTGGTTCTCTACGACCAGGACAACTAATCCCATCGGTCACGGGTTGGCGCGGGCTTTCTTCTCTTGACGAGGCAGTAAGCCTGCCGCTTCCTCCCAGCCAAGCGGCAAGGCTTCTCGGAGCGCCGCGACCGCGAAAAGGGAGAGCGTCATGTCGGGCAAGTGGGATTTCTGGGTCGACCGTGGCGGCACCTTCACCGACGTCATCGGCCGCGACCCGGAGGGTGGTCTCCATCCGCGCAAGCTTCTGTCGGAAAATCCAGAGGCCTATCGAGATGCCGCGATCCAGGGCATCCGTGACCTGCTTGGGCTGGCGCCGGGCGTGGCGATTCCGTCCGGCAGCATCGGCGACATCAGGATGGGCACCACTGTCGCCACCAATGCGCTGCTCGAACGCAAGGGCGACCGCGTCCTCCTTCTCATCACCAAGGGGTTCCGCGATGCCCTGCGCATCGCCTACCAGGCCCGGCCCGACATCTTCGCCAAGGAAATCATCCTGCCCGAGCAGCTCTATGAGCGTGTCGTCGAGGTCGATGAGCGCGTGCGGGTCGATGGCACCGTCGAGCGCCTGCTCGACATCGCCGAGATCAAGCAGCAACTGCTGCAGGCCAGGGCCGACGGCATCGATGCCGTGGCCATCGTCTTCATGCACGCCTGGAAGTTCCCCGAGCACGAACGCGCCGTCGCCGCCGTCTGCCGCAAATGCGGGTTTGCCCAGGTCTCCGTCAGCCACGAGGTCTCGCCGCTGATCAAGCTGGTCGGGCGTGGGGATACGACTGTCGTTGATGCCTATCTGTCGCCGATCCTGTCCCGGTACGTGCAGCAGGTGGCGGGGGAACTGGGCGCAACGCCAATCTCCCCCCTCGTGGGGGAGATGTCGGCGGAGCCGACAGACGGGGGCGCCGTCCCGCAGACCTCTCCTCTGGATCGCGCCGAAAGTCAGCTCTCCACGTTGCCCCCCTCTGCCCTGCCGGGCATCTCCCCCACAAGGGGGGAGATTGGCCAATCGGACGGGCCCCGCCTGATGTTCATGATGTCCTCCGGCGGCCTGACTGCCGCCGATCTGTTCCAGGGCAAGGACGCGCTGTTGTCAGGCCCCGCCGGCGGTGTCGTCGGCATGGTCGAGACGGCAAAGCTCGCCGGCTTCGACAAGGTGATCGGCTTCGACATGGGCGGCACCTCGACCGACGTCGCCCATTATGACGGCGAATATGAGCGCAGCTTCGACACCGAAGTCGCCGGCGTGCGCGTGCGTGCGCCGATGATGCGCATCCACACGGTTGCCGCCGGTGGCGGATCGGTGCTGCATTTCGAGGCCGGGCGCTTCCGCGCCGGTCCCGATTCCGCCGGCGCCAATCCCGGCCCCGCCTGCTACCGCCGTGGCGGCCCGCTCGCGGTCACCGACGCCAATGTCATGCTCGGCAAGCTGCAACCCGATTTCTTCCCGGCGATCTTCGGCCCCAAACAGGACCAGCCGCTCGATGCTGGCGTCGTGCGCGAAAAATTCGCTGGCCTGGCCGGTGAGATCGGCGACGGCAGAACACCCGAAGCCGTCGCCGAGGGCTTCGTCACCGTTGCCGTCGAGAACATGGCCAACGCCATCAAGAAGATCTCGGTCCAGCGCGGCTACGACGTCACCGAATATCTGCTCAACTGCTTCGGCGGCGCCGGCGGCCAGCATGCCTGCCTGGTGGCCGACGCGCTCGGCATGGAGGCGGTGCTGATCCATCCGTTCTCCGGCCTGCTGTCGGCCTATGGCATCGGCCTGTCCTCGGTCTTCGCCTCGCGCCAGCAAGCGCTGCTCAAGCCGCTGGCCGAGGAATCGCGCGACCAGATCGAGGCCTTGATCGCCAGCCTGCGCGCCGAGGTGCTGGCAGAACTCGCCGGCCAGGCGATTGCGGAGGACAATGTCGCCGCGCGGCCGATCCTGCATGTGCGCTATGACGGCACTGACACCGCCTTGCCGGTCGGTTTCGAGCACGGCTCGATCGCTGACGCTAAGGCTGCCTTCGAGGCCGCCCACAAGGCGCAATTCGGCTTCATATATAAAGACAAGCCGACGGTGGTCGAAGCGGTGGTGCTGGAGGGCCGCGATGGCAGCGCCCGCGGGCTCTCGGAACAGGAGTCCGCGCTGGACGACAGGCCGGTCGTCGCCTCTGAGGCCCAAAAGATATTCACCGAGGGCGCGTGGCACGATGCCGGCATCTTCTGCCGCACCGCCATGAAGCCCGGCCACAAGGTCTCGGGGCCCGCTCTTATCATAGAGAGCCACCAGACAATCGTGGTCGAGCCGGGCTGGGCCGCCGAGATCACCGCCCGCAACCACGTGCTGATGCGGCGCACCGAAAAGAAGCAGCGCCGCGCCGCCATTGGCACCGCCGCCGACCCGGTCATGCTCGAAGTGTTCAACAACCTGTTCATGTCGATCGCCGAGCAGATGGGGGTGACGCTGCAGAACACCGCCTATTCGGTCAACATCAAGGAGCGGCTCGACTTCTCCTGCGCCGTCTTCGACCGCTCGGGCGCGCTCGTCGCCAATGCCCCCCACATGCCGGTGCATCTCGGTTCGATGGACCGCTCGGTCGAGACCATCATCCGCCTCAACGAGGGCGACATCCATCCGGGCGACGTCTTCGCGCTGAACGCTCCTTATAATGGTGGCACGCATCTACCTGACATCACTGTCGTCACGCCGGTGTTCGAGGATGTGGATTCCTCTCCCCGTTCACGGGGAGAGGATGGCGGCAGCCAGGTGAGGGGCAGCGCAGGCGAGGCCGATGATCGAGCTGGCCCCTCATCCGACCCTTCGGGCCACCTTCTCCCCGCAGGCGGAGAGAAGGAAGAAAGTCCCCGCATCCTCTTCTGGGTCGCCGCCCGCGGCCATCACGCCGATGTTGGCGGCACCGCCCCTGGCTCGATGACCCCTCTCGCGACGACCGTCGACGAGGAGGGCGTGCTGTTCGACAATTTCCGTCTCGTCGAGCGCGGCACGTTCCGCGAGGCCGAACTGCACCGCCTGCTCACCGATCATCCTTATCCCGCGCGCAACCCGCAGCAGAACATCGCCGACCTCAAGGCCCAGATCGCCGCCAACGAAAAGGGCTTGGCGGAGCTGAGGAAGATGATCAGTCATTTCGGCCTCGACGTTGTCGAAGCCTATATGGGCCATGTCCAGGACAATGCTGCCGAAAGCGTGCGCCGCGTGCTCGACCGCCTGCCCGACCATGCCGAATACGAATACCCGACCGACACCGGCCAGGTGATCAAGGTCAAGATCTCCATCGACCGCGCCGCGCGCAAGGCGACCGTCGACTTCACAGGGACGTCGCCTGTGATGAAGAACAACTTCAATGCGCCGGAGCCGGTGGCCCGCGCTGCCGTGCTTTATGCCTTCCGCGTCATGGTCGAAGACAACATCCCGATGAATGCCGGCTGCCTCCGGCCGATCGACATCATCATCCCCGACGGTTCGATGCTGCGGCCGGCCTATCCGGCCGCCGTCGTCGCCGGCAATGTCGAGACCTCGCAGCACGTCACCAACGCCATCTTCGGTGCCATGGGCGCGCTCGCCAACGCCCAAGGGACGATGAACAACCTGACCTTCGGCAACGCCACTTATCAGTATTATGAGACGATCTGCTCCGGCTCGCCGGCCGGCCGCATGAACGACGGGCGCGGCTTCGCCGGAACCTCTGGCGTTCACACCCACATGACCAATTCGCGCCTGACCGATCCAGAGATTCTCGAGCTGCGTTTCCCCGTCCTGCTGGAAGACTTCCGCATCCGCGAGGGCTCGGGCGGCAAGGGCCGCTGGCCGGGTGGCGACGGCACCAAGCGCACCATTCGTTTTCTCGAGAAAATGGAGTGCTCGATCCTGTCGTCGCACCGCTCGCGTCCGCCGCTCGGGCTGGATGGTGGCGGCGAAGGCCAGAAGGGGGCGACCAAGGTCCGCCGCAACGACGGCACGATCAACATGCTCAAGGCCTGCGACCAGACGGTGCTCGAACCGGGCGAGGCGGTGATTGTTATT
>NZ_CAXUPX020000007.1:0-344733 GCF_964252895.1 Aminobacter sp. LjRoot7 | reverse complement strand
GGTTGCGTCAGGGACTATCTGCGGTATGCGCTCGCTGCCGCCACGCTTGCGCTCACAGCATGCTCGGCCGTCAACAGCCAGCCGGTGACGCCAGCCTACACCTCGGGCGACGGCCAGAAGGCCGGCGTCTACTACCTGCCCAAGCACCTGCTCAGCGTGAAGCTTTACGGCGACAAGACCAGCCAGCGGATCGTCGTCGCCAGCACGCCGGTGCAGGACCGCCGGCTGGCGCTCGAAACAGGCCTGGCGCTGTCGCCGCTGTCCGATGACGACATCACCGTCGACTACGACAACGGCATGCTGAAATCGGTGACCGCCACGCTTACCGACAGGACCGCTGACATCCTCATCGAGGTCGCCAAGCTTGTCGTGCAACTGCGCGAGACCCCGATCAGCCAGCCATTGCTGAAGGACATTTCCTTCGACCCGTTCAACTATCGCGATGCGATGGCCGTCAACGCCAGCCTGCGCCAGCACAATTCCTGCGTCGAGGTCGAGGTTGCGCCCGGGCTGTGGAGCCCAGGCTGCGGCAAGCACTCGCTCGACACCACCTACGTACAGGGCGCCGTGGTCGACACCACCTTGCCGCCGCGTGCCGCACCCGGCATCTACTACCGCCGCCCTGCTTCGCTGATGGTCCATGTCGTCGAGAAGGGTGTCACCACCCAGCTCGTGCCGCACCCCTTCGCCAACGGCTCGCCGATGTTCCGCATCGACATCAGGCGCACCTTGTTCGTCGCGCGCGCAACGACGATCACCTTCGTCGATGGCGCCTTGACCCAGGTGAAGGTCACCAAGCCCTCGGAAGGCCTGGCGGTCGCCCAATTACCGCTCAAGATCATCCAGGCGACAGTCAATTCGGCCACCGGCGGCGTCGCCGGCGCCCGTTCGACCCGGTTGCAATCGCAGGCCAGGCTGAACGACAGCGAAGCCACGCTCAACAAGGTGGTGGCCGCGCGCCTTGCTGCCGGAGACAGCGTCGACGCTCTCGCCTCGCGCAATGCGGTCCTGCCTTCGCCACGGTCGACCGCGCTGACAACAGACGAGATGGCGCGTTGCGAGCGCATCAACTTCGCCTCTGAAGACTGCCTCAGATATTACGCCGAGTGACGATCATGCGGCTGGCATCCGTGCGCGCTGCGATTTTCCTGCTGTCGATCGCGTGGGCCTCGTTGTCAGCTGCGGATCCGACGCAGACCGGCCGCCTGCCGCCTGGCGTGACCGTGCCGGCGCCGCTGCCGCTCGGCATATCGGTGATCGGCGGCGCGCCGAGCGACGACCGCAAGATCGTCGGCATCACCTTCACCCAGGATAACGAAACAAGGGTCTGCAGCGGCCTCTACGTCTCGGCCCGCCGCATCCTCACCGCCGCCCACTGCACCTGCGGCTCATCCGACTACCAAGTCACCAATGAGGACTTCGACAAGGGCAAGTTCCGCGCCGCCACCTTCGTCGCGCATTTCGGCAACTACAACTGTGACAGGCGCTACATTCCGCGCGGCGACGACCTCGCGCTGCTCGAGATCACGCAGCCGCTGTGGTCGACAGACATCGCCACCGCCTGCCCGCAATACAGCCTCCTACCGGCGATCAAATTCGCCGCCCACTGGTTCCCGACGCCGCCGGAAAACATCAGCGTCGCCGGCTACGGCTTCAGTGGCACCGCGGCCCAGGATCTCGGCAGCCGCCAGGAGGCCGTGGTCAGCCTCGACTCGGTGCTGTGCGCCACGAGGCAGGCGCGCGGCCTGAGCTGCCTGCCTTTCGCCGAATTCATCGCCGGCGCCACCCCCGTTCGCGGCGCAGCCCGCGACACTTGCGGCGGCGACAGCGGCGGCCCGGCCTTCTTCCGCGCCCGTGGCAATTTCATCCCCTTCGGCGTCATTTCGCGCGCCCTTCCCGTCAACCACCGCTTTCCGGACAAGGCCTGCGGTTCTGGCGGCGTCTACACCCATCTCGGCCGCAGCGACGTGATCGCCTGGCTCAAGGCCAATGGCGTGCCGGACAGCGAGCCGAATTGCGGGGCGGCGGAGTGAACTGCGCCTAACAACTTCGAAAGATGTGCCGGAATGCCGCGGCCCGCGAGGACAACCGATGCAACTCTCCTTGCTCACGCGCGTTTTGATGGATGGATTTTACACCGAACGTCTGGGTCAGGGATGGAGAGTTTTCGCTGCGCGAGGTTGTCTCGGTGCCAGATGCCGTCGAATTTCTTGATGGTTGGCCGCAAGACAAGCGCAACCCATTCTTCTACCTGGCGGAAAACGCGATGCAGGCCGCGATCAACGGTTCGATCCCGGTCGACGAGGCCAGGGAAGCTTTCGAAAGCTTCTGCACCGAAGCCGGAATACTGGCTGCGTCGCCGGATACGGCTTGAATTCCATTCTTGACGGGAAAGGCTGCCGTCGCCATTTTCCTGGTCTGCCTGTCGCGCCCATTGCCGGCAGGTTCGCTTGCTCGAAAGACGGTCCATGACCCAGGAGGAAGTGATGACAGCCAGAACCTTTTCCAGCCCGATCTTCGTCAAGGACGTCGACCAGGCAATCTTGCAGATCGCAACCGTCACTGACGCGCTCGGCTTCCTGGCAAAGTGGCCGGAACAGCGCCGCGGACCGATCTACAACACCGCGATGCGCGCCTGTCATGCAGCACGCGAGGACCGATTGTCGGTCGATGGCGCCCGCAACGCCTTCGCCGGCTTCGCCCGCTCCGTCGGCATCCGCGAGCCCGAAGCGGCGCCGATCGAGCCGTGGATGGTGACGTCGAAACGCGGCCGCATGCCGCTTTAGCAAGGGAACGTTTGCCTGTGGCTTTCCGTTGAAGCGGAAAGGGAGCCCTGCCATGGAAAATCGTAGCGGCGAAACCATTCGATTTGGCAGCTGTTACTGCCGTGCCGTCACCTTCCGGGTGACAGGCGAGCCTCTTCGCGTCGGCATCTGCCACTGCGCCGACTGCCGCAAGACCAGCGGTTCGGCGTTCTCCGCCTACGCGGTCTGGCCGGTCTCGGCCCTCGAACAGACGGGCCAGGTCAGTACCTACGGCAACCGCAGCTTCTGCGTCACCTGCGGCAGCCGCGTGACGTTTGTCAGCGACGACGAGGCCGAAGTCATGCTCGGCAATCTCGACGAAGTGCCGTCTGATCTCACGCCCGGATATGAATTGTGGACCGTTCGCCGCGAAAGCTGGCTCCACCCCTTGCCGGAGGCGCAGCAGTTCGACCACGACCGCGACACTGCGGCCGCGCCCGAACGGCCCGAAACCGAAGAGCCGGAGCGGATCCGCACCCTCGAAACGGAAGTCCCGCGCCTAAGCGAACTCGCCCGACCGGTTTGAGGTTAGGCGGCGCAACGATTTCGCGGGGAAGCAATTCAGTGCGTGGTCGCCATGGCCGTTTTGGCGGTCGGCTTCGCGGCCGGCTTGCGGCGTCGTTTGGGCGTGGTCGAAGGCGCAGGCACCGGATCGAAATCCGACGGCACGCTGGCGATGAACTCCCGACCGACCCGGTAGGCGGCATAACCGACGACAAGCAGTGCTAGCGTTCGAAGCATGACGGTTCTCCTTTGCCACCCGCAACGCCCCCGGGCAGGCAAGGTTCCGCTATGCGCCGACGTCTGGTGGCCGAGCACGTGCAGCAAGCACCTCCGCCGGTGGAATTGTTCGCGCCGGCGCAGTCATCTTCACCGCACATTCACATCAGCTCAAATATGCACGTCAGCACAGCTCATGAGAGCTGGGGTGAAATCCCGGGGGGATACTTTGACACGACATCTTTCGGTTCTACTGGCCGCAGGCGCCATTCTCGCCAGCGCAGGCATGGCGAGCGCCCAGACGAAGGGCGACTGGGTTCTGGGCAACTACAAGGGTTCCGGCTACTGGTTCGCCGGCGTCATCGAAAAGATCGAAGGCGACACGATCACCGTCCGCTACGACGACAACGAGCGCGAGACGACCAGCCTCGGCAAGGTCCGGCCCTACGACTGGATGATCGGTTCCAAGGTCGAGTGCAACTTCAAGGGCGCCGGCGAGTGGTACAAGGGCAAGATCACCTCGCTGGCCGGCGAAAAAGTCGGCATCGCCTATGACGACGGCGACAAGGAAACCACCAAGACAGGCCTCTGCCGCTCGAAGTGACCGTGCCGGGCAGGCCAAAAGCCTGCCCGCTCACCTGCGCCTGTTCCGATGAATGGGCGTACCGGAGCTCACCGATTCCGAGCACTCTTTTTCCTGAATGCACTCGATCGCCTGCCGCAGAAGCTGAGGATCACGCCTCTGAAGCCGGAGCGACAGCATTTCGCATGCCATCGCGCAGCAGCTGCACCTTGCGGTTCAGTTCGATCATGTCGGGCACGGTGAAGCCCGAATTGCGGAGCAGCGCCGATGTCAGGCAGCCTGTCCTGGCGTGAAGGTCACTGCCCTTCTTGCTCAGTTGGACCTGCACCTGCCGCTCATCCGTCGTGCTGCGCTGACGGGCCACGAAGCCCGCGACCTCGAGCCGCTTGACTGCCGGCGTGATCGTGCTTGGCTCCAGCGCCAGCCTTTCGGCGATGGCACCGATCGTCAGCCCGTCGCGCTCCCACAGCGTGCTCAGCACCAGATACTGCGTGTACGTGACGCCAAGCTCGTCCAGCATCGGCTTGTAGACCCGCTGGATGGCGAGCGAGGCGGAATAGATCGAAAAGCAAAGCTGGCCATCAAGCGGCAGCACTGGGTCGTTGGCCATTATGGTCTCCATCTCGGGCTCGGACAGCCCTTACCACAGAAAATGATATCGCGATAAAGAAATCGCTTTACAAGTTCGGGCTTCCGTCATATCAGATGATTATCGCGATAATGATTGTCGCGGCAAACACAAAAGGAGATGCCGAAATGACCAACACCCTCATCACCGCCGCAGCTGCAACACTTGCACTGGCCGCATCCGCCCTCACCCCCGCCGTCGCCCAGCCGACCGGCGCCAAGAATGTCGTCCTTGTCCATGGCGGTTTCGTCGATGGTTCGGGCTGGCAGGGCGTCTATGACATGCTGAAGAAGGACGGCTACAACGTCACCATCGTCCAGAACCCCACGACCTCGCTGGCCGACGACGTAGCGGTCACCAAGCGTGCGATTGCCGGGCAGGACGGTCCTGTCGTTCTCGTCGGCCACTCCTACGGTGGCGTGGTCATCAGCGAAGCCGGCACGGACGAGAAGGTGAAGGCCGTCGTCTACATCGCCGCCTTCGCACCCGACAAGGGCGAGTCCGTTTCCTCGCTGATCGCCAATCCGCCAGCAGGTGCGCCCGTGCCGCCGATCCTGCCGCCGGTCGATGGCTTCCTGTTCCTCGACAAGGCCAAGTTCGCCGCCTCCTTCGCCGCCGATGTTGATGCCGATGTCGCATCCTTCATGGCCGACTCGCAGGTTCCGTGGGGCGTCGAAGCGCTGGCTGGTGCCGTCACCGATCCGGCCTGGAAGTCCAAGCCGAGCTATTACCTGGTCGCTTCCGACGACCGCATGATCCCTCCCGCAGCGCAGCGCATGATGGCTGAGCGCGCAGGCGCCACGGTCACCGAAACTGCAGGCAGCCATGCCGTCTACGTCTCCAAGCCCGAAGCCGTCGCCGCCATCATCGAGCAGGCCGCGACCGCCAAGTGACCACGAGCAAATGAATGACCGCGACGACAATCCCCGAAGCGCCGCAAGACGCTTCGGGGATAAGTGCATGCGAAGCGCTACCACTCGCTGGCTAAACAACAAGAATGGGCTGCAGGCACGGGCTGTCGCTGGATCGAGAGCGTACGACTGATGGCCTGACCGTCGCTTGACGGCTGCGGCTCGAAGTACGGTATGTGCTTTGGAAAGCTTGGTACGCCCAAGGGGAATCGAACCCCTGTTCCCGCCGTGAGAGGGCAAATGCATGAAAGTCCCCGTTCCGGCATTCGTCCCCCGCTGTTCCCCTATGTTTTTTCTCTGTTCTATCCCCGTTCACGTTTGACGGGCTCACCGTCCCGCATTGTGTCGAGCCGTCCACGGGTGTATATTTGACGGATATTTGACGAAACAGGTTTGCAGCATGCCTCGCACCCTAACCGAAGCGGCACTCTCAACAGAGAACGCCCGCAAGTCGCTCCCCGAGGGAACGCACTGGCGCGGGCTCAATGCTGATGTCCACTTGGGCTATCGGAAGCAGAAGCGCGGCGGTAAGTGGCTTGTGCGCTGGTATCAGGGTGACCAGAAATATAAGCAGGAGACATTCGGCACCGCTGATGACGGCAAGCTGCTGGCCGATGGTGTCACCTGTTTCAGCTATGAACACGCCAAGACCGAGGCGGCGCGCATCGTTTCACTAGCCCGAGCTGACGAACTGGCATCGGTTGACGGCCCTGCCCCTACAGTCAAAATCGCCGTTGAAGAGTATGCCTCGGCTCGCGATGAGCGGGAGAAGGCACAGCAGCCGGGCAAACGCGGGCGTGGCGATGCGCGCCAACGGCTTGCCAAGCATGTCCTGTCTGCCCCGGTCGCGAATATTGCTCTCCACGCCCTGGCCGAGCTGGATCTAGTCAGGTGGCGCGCTGCCCTCCCCAAGGGCCTTGCGGAAACAACCGTTCGCCGCGTCGTCAACGACTTCAAGGCGGCGTTGAACGCCGCTGCGGTCAAATACAGGTCAAGGCTCCCGGCAGAACTCGCCGTCATCATCAAGAACGGGTTTGCGGCCAAGTTCGCAGAGACGCCCACCGCTCGGGACAAGTCCGCACTGCCAGACGGCGACATTCGCCGCATACTCATAGCCACAGCCACGATTGACGCCCGCGACGGTTGGGACGGTGATTTGCTGCGCATGGTTGCCGTGCTCGCGGCGACTGGCGCCCGCTTTTCGCAGGTCAGCCGCATGATGGTTGGTGATGTGCAGTTGGCACAAAGCCGCTTGATGGTACCGACCAGCCGCAAAGGCCGGGGCACAAAAAAGGCCTCTCACATTGCCACCCGCGTTGGCGAGGACGTTCTAGAGACATTGCGGCCAGCCGTCGCAGGCCGGCGCGCGAAAGAGCCGCTGTTGGAAAGGTGGAGACACAAGCAGAGCAAGGGAACAGACAGCCATGGGCCGCAGTGGGTAAGAGATAAACGGGGGCCGTGGCTCAACGCGACGGAATTGACCCGCCCATGGCTGGCAATCACCACGGCGGCGGGCCTCCCGGCTGATGTCGTGCCCTATGCCCTTCGCCATTCGTCCATTGTTCGGCAGTTGCGAACCGGCCTCCCTGTCCGGTTGGTCGCGGCGCTGCATGACACCAGCACGACCATGATTGAATCGCACTATTCAGCCGCAATCATCGACGCACTCGACGCCTTGTCTGCGGGCGCGGTGGTGCCATTGATGCCGCCAGCCGGGGACAACGTGCGCCAGCTTCGCGGATAAGAGAAACCGCAGGGATAGGACGGCCATCCGACAAGCCGGGGTTAGCACCTCCCGGTTTCCCTGCGGCCCCAACGGGTGCATCGCGAGGTGCTGCGGTTATGGCGAACTATGGGAAGCGACTGAGTTTCTTCAGTCGGTCTGGAGCGCCACCTGAAGCCGAGTTTTCGGATGAGCAACACCAAGCGTTGGAAGCTGTCTACGGGGTTCCACTATCGACGGACGCAAGAGAAAGGCTCAAGGAAATATGCGACTCATACGTCAGTTGGCGGCAGCCTGAATTAGAGGGCGAGACGTTTGCCGATGCGGCTGCCTTGTTTGCGAAGGTCGAAGCAGCGGTAGCGGGATTCACCCCCCTCGCGTTCGGATCCCTGATCCCAATGACGGATGCCGGGGCGCAACTAAATAACATGTTGGAGCGGCATCTAAGCTCGATTCCCGTAAGAGTACCGCTCAGTCGTATACTGGATGCGGAAGAAGATGTGCCGGCTCAGAGCGATGAAAGTGGCTCATATCAGCAAATATCGCTTTCGCTGGACGCACTTATGCGGATCGGGATAGCACTGCAAGCCACGGTCAACCTGACTGGAAAAGAAATAAGGCAAACCGTCGACGCATCCGACCCGGTTGGATTTATGCCAGGCCAGTCATTCGAAGTGTGGGGGCGCAATCTTCACGAATGGGCAAAGAGATTTGGCTTGCCGCTCAGCCTGACGCAGAACGATGACAGCCCCGCCCCCTTCATTCGGTTTTTCTTCGCTCTCAATAAGATGATGCCGGAACCGTATAGGGAAAATATTGCCTCGCCCGAGGCCCTGGCAAAGCGAGTAAAGAGGGCCCGCCAAAAATTGAGGCAGATCAGGGCGCAGGGGACAAAAGTGAGCGAGGCATAGCCTTGGCATTTGTCCCGTTCAGTCGACCCACAAAACGAGCGATTTCTCCGCGTGCACCTCACTGAATCCCGGTGCGTTCAACGGAGAACATCATGCAAAAACTGTCGGTCACTATTCCCGAGGCGGTCACAATGACCGGAATCTCGCGGACATCATTGTACAAGTTGTTTGCGGACGGCACCCTAGTTCGCCGTAAGCATGGCAAACGTTCATTGATCTTGGTCGAAGACCTTGAGCGCGTCATCCGCGCACTTCCCACAGCGGAGGTGTAATAGATGCACCTCAAAAACAAAACCGCCGACCCAATGGTTGCACCCATCGGGAACGGCGGCTCGGTAATCTCGAAAGCGTTTGCAGCTTCTGATTACCGCGCAGCCCCCGTTTGCGCAACGGAAATCGCCGCCGCCGTGGTCGCTGCTCGGTTCCGTGTTTCTCCCTGCATCGCTCGTCTCGTCTGCGAGCTGGCGCAAATCGGTGGGGTGATGGCATGAGCAAGGCAAAGCAAAGGGTTTGGGCAATCTTCCAGAAGATGCCAGACGGATTGCCCACCAAGGTTGTTGGTCGCGAGGCTTGGGCCCTCCTGAACCTCAAACGCGCCAGAAAAGATGGATGCACGGCATTAGAGCAGCCCGCAGTGCGATGGGCGGCCTACATCCATGATCTGCGGCACAATTTCGGGTTGGACATCGAGTCCATTCACGAGAGCCACAAGGGACCATTCCCAGGCACGCACTGCCGATACGTCTTGCGTTCGGACGTCACCATTCTGGAGACCAGTGAAGGGGACGCGTCATGAGCAATTCAATCCCCATTGCCATTGTCGAGAAGAACCGGACAGAGGAAGTCCGCATCTCACTCGACGTAATGCACGGTCGGCGCCTGTTCAACACGCGTGTCTATTACGAGGCGGACGACGGCACCAAGCGGCCCGGTAAGGCAGGGCTGGCGCTACGCCTTGAGTGCTTGGAGAGCTTCGCGGACGCCGTCACCTCGGCCCTGATGACGGCCAAGGCCAAAGGCTATCTGAAATGAGCCCGCGCCCCGTAATCAACGTTCCCCCGGCTGAAAGGTCGGGGGATTACTCTCAACTTCCACGCAACGACACCAGCAGGTGGAAGCGATGAGCGCGCGCGATTTTTCGAAAGTCTCGCCCGCGTTGTGGCGTTCACCCCGCTTTCAGGCCCTCAGCGACAGGGAGCAAAAGACATTCCTCTACTTCATCACCAACAGCCATATCGACTCCAGCGGGGTCTATCACCTGCCGGATCTCTATGCTTGCTCCAAGTCCGACTTGAACATGGATCTACCCGATTACGAGGCAGCTCGTGCCGGTTGTATCGAGGCCGGCCTGATCGACTACGACCCCGACCATTCGGTCATCCTGATCGATCGGTGGTTTAAGCACAATCCGCCCACCAGCCCAGATTACGCCACTGGCGTACTAAGGCGGATTGAGAAGGTGGAGAGCGAGCGCCTGCGGGCTAGGGCTCTGGCAGCGTTTGAACCAGAGCATGAAGCTATGCGCGCTAGGCTGGCAGAAAAGGAGATTGCAAAGGCGCTGCGCAAGGCAAACGTCGATGTCAAATCTCCCATAGGCGCAAACGACCGACTCGTGAATACCCTGTCTAGGGCTCGCGGGTAGGGACGCCGTGTCCACACCCTGTTGCCACCGTGCGGTCACCCTGCCCTAGGCACCGTGTAGGCAGGGTGTGGACATACAAAGACCAATACCCAGACCAAGACCAAGACCTTGGCGAATGAGCGTCGGCAAACAGGCTAGCGCCAAATCCTGCTCCTCCGAACCCGTCACGAGCGCCGCAAGGGGCTTAGGAGGGAAAGTAGCCAAATCCCCGCAGGGTCGGATCACAGACGCGAACTACAAAGCCGCCTTGCGAGACCGCTTCTCTTTTGTCAATTCGCGCATCCCGCTCTTGGTGATGCACACAAGGGCCACCCGTTCTGGGTGCTTTGGATGAAACGTTGCCTCCACGAATTCGCGGGCCAGCAATCGGTCAATCGTATCGGGGCCAATGCCTTTCAGTTCCGAAAGCGAATGCTTGTCGTCCTTGCGAGCACTCAAATATTCGAGGGCGGCCTTTTCGCGTTTTCCCAGTTCTTGAGCCAACAATTGCCGTCGCCATTCCTTTGCTGCTTCTGCGCGCAACGACGTTAAGTTGCTCCCACCATGGTCGGTCCAGCCATGGCCACGTTCATACAGAAAGGATCTGACGAAGGTAGCTTTCCCTGGAAATGGTGGCGGGTCGCTCGGCCCAAGGTCGATGAACACATCATCTTCGTTGCTTGGCGGATCGGAAGGCGTCTCGACCAAGACCCGATTGCCGACATGGCATTCGGGGATGAGACGCACAGTCCCCATAAGCGTTTCAACTTCAATGATGCCGCGATGCTTCTGCGCGGCTCTTAGCAGCGCCTCGGCTTGTTTTTGGGAAACGGCGAGCTTTCTGGTCATTCGGGCTCCGGTCCCAAGACAGCCTAACTCGCGCACCCTACCGCCGCTCCCGTCATTTTTCGAAACATTTCTGCGCCCGATTTCGTGGACGCGGGGGGATGCCCCGGGATGATAAGAAACAATGCGGGACACATCTAAGCCATTGATATCATTATTTATTTGTGGCCACCATCCTTGATGTTCTTGTTCTGATCCGCTACATTCGTTGCACTGAAAATGGATGGTGCGAATGCGATTTTCAGAAGCAATGGATGGCATGATCAAGGTGCGCGTTTCGCACGATGAGAAACGCGCTCTCAAGGAAGCCGCACGCCAGCGCGGGCTCACCTTGAGCGAAATGCTGCGGGTAACTGCCACAGAGGCAACATCACGGGTCGTGGCATGACTGCCACCCCCGCCTGTTTCACCGAAATGAACCTCATGGCGCTTTGGCTGCTGCATCGCAGCGAGTGCCGTTCTGTCGGCCAGATAGTGGCTGACGCGCGCGCCGGCCAGCTGCCAGGGGTTCACCTCAAGGGGCGCAGTTTTCTGATCAACGACGAAACGGCGGCACTGGCCGCGATGAGCAAGGGTGCGGGCAATGGCAACGGATAACGAGCGCTTTGGGCGCGAGTGGCAGGAACAGAACATCAGGCAGGCAAACGCCCTCACCGCAAAGGCGATGGAGGCTAACCCGGACATCACGCCGCGCGAGCTTCTGCATCTCCACATTGGCGAAATCGTCAAAGGCCTGCCCGCTCTTTCTGCCGAAATCCTGGCCGCAAAACAGAAGCGCTAACTGACCCAGAAGGAAGACCTCGTGTTTCTAGGAGCATTGATCCCCATGCACTGCGTCATCATCGATCGCCCGGTCGTTCATTTAGTTGCGCAAGCCACCGACCTGACAAATCGTGCCGGCTCGTACACCTTCGCCGGCTTGGGCTTCGGGGACGATTTCACCAACCGAACACTGGTGGCTATTGTCCATATGGCCGCGACAAGCGAGCAAGTGCTAAATCAGACGAGTTGTACAATCGGGGGCGTAGCGGCAAGCGGCGCAGATAGCGGAGACGCCGACAATTCCCCAGCCGGCGCGGCGGCGACAGGTATTTGGGCCGCCAAACCCTCTGGCACTTCGGGCAGTGTCGTCATCAACTTCACCAGTGGGACAGCGACTGCGGCGGCTATCTACCTATATGCAGTGACTGACGTGGCATCAGCCGGCCCATTCGCCTACTCGGCCGGCAGTGGGGGTGCAGGCGGCATCACCAGCGACCCAACATTCCCGGCAAGCCCGACAGGGACAATCAATATCCCCAATGACGCAGTGCATGGGGCTGTCCTCATCGGTGGCGCAACTCGCGCAAACAATACCGGCGCAATCACTCTCAACGGCATCACCCAAGCCTATGACGTGACGCTGGACGGCGTTCACCGCATCGCGGGTGGCTTTGACTTCCGACTTCCCCAGCAAACAAACCGGCCCATCGGCTTCAGCACGGGCTCGGGCAACGTCATCTTCGGGATGAAGGCGGCTTCCTTCTCGTAAACATGGAGACTGGCAGATGTTGCCTGGAATGTGCGGGATAATGGCGGGCATCTCACCGCCAAAAATCGAGCTAGTAGCTCAGGCCGTCGACAACACCGACCGCTCGGGCTCTTACACTTTCGCCGGCCTAAGCTTCGGCCCGGAATTTACGAACCGCGCCATCATCGCTGTGGCAATGCTCGCCAACTCGGCAAACGCTGTCGTCAACCAGAGCGGGGCAACGATTGGCGGTGTGGCGGCCTCTGGGAACGATTCCGGCGATGCTGGCACTTCGCCCACGGGCGGCGCCAGTTGTGGCGTATGGGCTGCCAGGCCTTCGGGAACCTCGGGAAGCGTCAGCGTAAGTTTTGGCGCCACCTCTCAAGCATGCGCCGTGTTCGTATTTGCGGCAGAAATACTGTCAACGACCCGTTTCGCGGAATCTGTCGGCAGCGGCGGCGCCGGGGGCATAACAAGCGACCCAACATTCCCAGCGAGTGCCAGCGGGACCATCAACATTCCGCACGATGGAGTGTTGATCGGCGGAATAGCCAGAGCCAACACCACGGCCCCCATAACCCTTACTGGCTTCCATGGTCAGAGGGAAATGGCACTCGATACGGGCCACCGCATAGCGGTCGGCTGGAAGTGGAGCATGCCGGCTCAAACGGCTTACCCCGTTGGCTACACCACGAGTACGGGCGGCGTCATCTACGGCATGGAAGCGCACTCATTCGCCTAGAGGCTCTGAAGCATTGACCACTGATAAAACAGCAGAAGAACAGCGCGGGCGCCCATTCCAGCCTGGCCAGTCTGGCAATCCGAACGGCAGGCCTTCCGGCTCGCGTTCGAAGGTGCTGGTAGCGCTCGACGCTTTGGCAGAGGGCGAAGTGGAGGAGATTGCGCGAGCAATGATAACCAAGGCCAAGGACGGGGACGCAATCGCTGCACGAACAATCTTTGACCGTGTCTGGCCGCCTCGCAGGGGCGCTAGAATTCAATTCGATCTGCCAGAGGTCAACAAGGCCGAGGATCTGCCTGGCGCGCTCGCTGTGGTCAATCGCCAAGTCGCGGACGGCGAGATATCACCCGATGAGGCGGCGGTGGTTGTTGGCCTGCTGGAGGCCCAGCGAAAGGCTATCGAGACCAATGATCTAGCGGCGCGCATCGCAGCACTTGAGGAAAGGCAGGCGAAGAAATGACCCTTTCGGCTCGCTTGTCGCGGCTGGAGGTGCTTGCTGGCGGCGCTACGCAGCGGGCGACCATCATTGCGACCGACCAAGCAGATTACGAATACCAGCTCGAAGGTGTCCTGTTGCGGTCGCATCCCGGCGCAATGGAGGTTTCGGGCGCCATCGGCGGCGAACCCTTCAATCTATCTGTCGTCCTAAAGTCCCACGAGGAAAGCCTCGGGGAGTTAGGCTGATGGCCCTGCTATCTCGCCTGGAGCGTCTGGAGCAGCGAGCGCAGCCGGACCCCTACGCCCACCTGTCAGATTCGGACCTGGAAACAACCATCGCGTTGCTCAGGGCAAACATCGAATCGGCATCGGGAATGAGCGAGCCTGCCTTGGCGGCCGATTTTTCGCAGCGGTTGGTGGATGGCACGTTGCCACCCGACTTAGACCCCATAGCGGTCAGCAAGTTCATCCAGCTCATCCTCTCGGAAGTGAACGGCAAAACCCGGTCGGTATGACCACGATGGAGCGTTGATGCGATGCCAAACATACTCTCCCGCTTAGAGCGCCTGGAGCGCAGTTCGCCCGACACCAAGAAGCAGTGCCGGGTCATCAGGCTTGTTGCTAGCGATGAAGAGGAAGCGGAAGCCGAGCGCCTGCTGGAGGCAGAAGGCTTTGACCCCGCTAGTGGCGACATCGCCATAATCCGGCTCATTTGCGGGCTGAGTGGTAGCGAAAGGGAGCGCTACAACAAGCCTCCATACATTCTCAGCGACACGTCGCGCGCGAATTAAGATGGCCGGCGCCTCAGTTGTCACTAACGCGCATAGAGGACCAGAGCCGCTCCCGTAGTGATGTCAGCGTTAGTTCTTCGGCTATCCAGTCATTCATACCCTTCAATTCGCCGTCAATTTTTTCGTCCGGAGGGACATTCAAAGTCCCGTAAATATCAAGCTTTCCCGTCTCCTTTCGGTGTCTAGTTATCAATCGAACATATCTGTCTATAGTATCAGCAACTTCATCAAGCCAATTTTCAATATCAGTGCTAAATACAAAAGATGCCTTGTTTCGAATTGTGTCAAACTCTGAATACGATTTGTGGCCGTAATCTGAATTCGAATATTTTTTTCCAAAATCGCGTAATTCTTCGTATATATGGAATCTTCTCTCAAACAGCGACAACCTATAGGAGCGCTTTGCACTTTCTTCTGCTTGTTGATGCTGAATGTGGAGAAGATTGTTCTGTGCAGTAATGAATTCCATCTGTTTTCGAGTGATGGCTTGGCTTTCCGTGAACTGCTCGCGGGCTTCAGTTAGTTCTTGCCGCTGGGTTAAGACTGCGGCGATCAACCAGAAAACCGCGAGCGGAGCAAAAACCCCAGCAAGGAAGTCGCCCACTTCATTGAGATGGTTGTCGCTGACACGTAGGCCCAAATCGTCATAGGCCGTCCAAATTACGAGGCCTCCAACGTACACAGCCGAGGCGACCAGTGAGACCCAGAGCCAATTCCACGGCTTCTTGCCCTCGGCAGGTTTGCCATCGCCCATTGCTTTTGCCCCTCAATTGTAGCCGCCGCCCATGGCGGTGAGTCTCATACGAGCGAGAAAGCAGCGTAGGATCAATCGCCTTTGGTAGTTTTCCCGCCTCTAGGACGCCTTGCCTATGGTTTGGGGAATGGATGCCTCCATCCGTTACAATGGCCGCGTTCGTGGCGAAGGATAGCGCTGGGCGTTGCCCGCTTGTACGTCTCTGACGAGACAATCACCAGACAGTAGGATTTCGACACCGGGCGCGAGCAGCCGCGCAAGTCGAACAGGCGCCGAAGCCTCGGCCCGATCCGGTGGCATTCCTTCACGACCAGATGCTGTGGGAAGTACCGCACCTCCATCTTGCCAGGGAACGGATAATCGAACTCCGGGGGCGGATTCCAAGTCGGATCCTCCCGGCCAGCTAACGCATTAGAGGGGATAAACGACGCTGCAATGACAAGCGCAGCGATCAATTTGCCCGCCATAACCATCTGGATGTCTCCCATCGGAACCATTCAGTGTTATATAGGACGCAAATAAGTTCAGAAACAGACAAAATGTCAGGTATCGTTGCCAGATTGACTGCCGCTGAATACAACCCGGTTATGGAAGGCCGTCACATCAAAGCTGCCCGCGCCATGCTGGGCCTAAGCCAAACCGACCTGTGCAAACTGGCCGGGGTGAGCCGTGCGACGTTGAACGACCTGGAGAACGACACGGGCGATCCGCGCCGGTCCTCGGCCCTGGCTGTCGAAATGGCTTTGCGGGAGAAGGGCGCCAACTTCATAGACGACGGCGAGAAAATCGGGGTGACGATGCCCAAGGCACCCTTGTTGTAGAGAGGCCCCTTAGGGTTTAACGCTCGAAGCCTTTTTTGCCTCGCTTCGGCTTTCGAAGGTCAGCCGACATAGCGTCTAGCCTCGCCTGCATCATCTTCGAAATGCCCCCAGATGGCACTGCGGATGCGGCCTGCCTATCCCTCCAGACCCGATATTGTTCGAAGGTCTCAAAGGTTTCGGGATTATCTGGGTCGAACCCAATCCCTTGTTTCTGCGCCATTCCAGCAGGCATCAGACGCACAAAAACGTCTCCTATCTTTACCTCCGCGACGAACCCAGCCTTTGCGGCGCCCTTGCATATGGCTGTGACTTGCCGAGCGGTTAGGGCGAGCGTTCGGGTCAATGTTGGCGTCCTGTTTTTCGTCGATTGTCAACCGTCGGGGTCGAGTTCGGATTTGAAGTAGTACCCGATAATCGAGCTCTCCAGACGCGCTTCCTTATGGCAGGAGAACTCCAGATAGCGCCAGCTTTTGGTTGAGAGCATGGTGGCCGCAATCGGCAGCACATCATCTGGCATGATGATAACGCCTTCATATCCGCCATGTATCCTTGAGAGGGAGCCGACCGAGTCGAACTCTCGCTTGTCGTCGATCCTCTCGTCTTCCCTGAAACTCGGCCTTACGATGACGCGGATACTGACTGGTAGACCGGCCTTTGCCGGCCCGTCTGATTTGTGGACGCGGCATTTGATTTCTAGTGTCCGCGACTCCGAAAGGGGGTCCGAGGTCACCCTTGACCGGTCCCACGCCAAGGAAAGGGAATAATCCCATGACCAGCTCTCAATCGTCATGAAGAGCCAGAAGTCATGGCGATCAATCGGCGTGACAGGCTTAGCCTCAGACTGCGTTTCGCGCCTCCCCGGCAATTCGATGCGGCGTTTCAAGCGACACCTCAGTTATTGCAAATGGCGTCCAACATCATCGACATGAGCTTGTCACGCGCCTTAGCCTGTAGAGGTTCGGGTGGCTCTGAGGCGAGCAACTCGTCGATCGACAATCGCCGATAAGGCGGGCGTCCCGTGCCGACGTAAATCTGCCCTCGATCCCAATTTAAAACCAGCTTCCACTTTGCGGCCTCATCTTCGGCTAGGACGCACGTAAGCGGCTTCATCTAGATGCTCCCTTGAAAAGGAGAGACTGCCAAAGGCCTGAGAGTTCCGCTATCGCAAGATTTGACTATTGACAGTCAGCAATGGGAACCTCGGCGTCCTAATAGAGTTAGGCATACGACGTAGCTTTTCCCCTTTGGCATTAAATTAGAGAACTCTAAAACGCAGATCGGAGCAATTCGATCCTCTCGGTATGCGGGCCGTCACTCGTCTACTGTGTCAATGGCCGTCAGTCCGCGCACAATGTGAATTGACTCCCCAGGGCAGATGTTCCTATTTTGTTCTCATGACGTCCGCGAAGAAACGTGAAAACTCGAAGCGCTGGCATATCCGCAAGAACCTGCCGCACGCGGTGGCGCTGCCGAACGACCTGTGCTGCATGGAGAACTACGACCTGATAGCCGCCTTCTGCCGCCGCTTCGAAACGAAGCCCATGATGCAGCATGTCATGGCAAAGTGGCCGAACGGCAAAAGCGAGGATTTCCGGCTCTACTGCTTTGCGACCCGCGAGGATGCCGAGGTATTCGCCACCCATTTTGAGGGCGCCCATTTCGATCAGGTCAAGGACCGCGAAAAAGGGCGGATCAACGGCGCCTGGCTACGGACGGACGAATGGAAGCCTATCGAGCGCTGCGGCCCGTTGGAGTTGCCACGGTTCTTCCGTGAGTATGGGCGATAGGCACGGCGCCAGGAGGCGCGCGCCGTAGTGAGGCCAGAAATTCACACACAGGCCCGCCAGCGCGCGTTTGGACGGCGGAGTTGCTCGGCATCCCCAATGACCTTCCAGCATGGCGGAAAAAGAAGCGGGCCGTTTGGACGAACGCAACCGGCCGAGGGTTGCCGCTAGATAACGTCTTGCCTCCGGAGCGGATCTGATTGCAGTAGATGGGACAAATCCCTGCAGATTTGGATGAAATCTTCGGATTCGCCGTTGAAACTCGGTTGGGATCTTATCGATTGACAGATAGCTATGTGTGCGTGTGCCGGATGCTTTCCTCCGACTTGGTCGCATGTACATTCGTCAAGCAGGCAAAGAGCTCGACTTCCGTCGCTGGGACGTTGCAATTTTCGTATCTGACTGGCCTCGGCCCACACCACCGCAAAGAGCCTTCGGTCGCCTTGCTCTGCAATCATCCGATCGATCAGGTCGCTTAATGGGATTAGCGGCGATACACCCGCCAAACGCCAGACTGAAAGTTGATCTGCGAACAAGTCGCGGCGGGCGACAAGTCCCGTTCTGATCTTACGCTTTTGGGCTTCGCCTGCGCTCGGACTGAAAGCGGCTCTAGCGATGAGCTCTCCGGCCCCTACCGGACCAGGTGACGCCGTATCTCGTGTCGCTTGTTCAAGCGGGCAGATATCCGGACAAGTCATCATCTTCCGATGAAAGCAGAAATCGACTCAGTTTCAAGCTTTTCAGCAATTGCAATTTCGTCTTTCACGTTTGCCCGCCACGGTGGTTCCGCTGCATTCCACGGCGAAATAGTTCCAACCACCGTACCATTGCCGGTGAATGTCAGGCAGAACGAGCGTCCGCCGTTCTTCCATTCGAAAACAACAGTGCCATCCTCATCCACCTCAATGTCCGGCGCAACAAGAACTTTCTCCATAGAAACGGCGGCGAGGGAGATATCTCTAACAATCTCCTTCGATGGCGCTATGCTTTGTGGGCCGGCCCATCCGTTCCTGAGGCGCTCTAAATGTACGACAAAAGAATCAAAAAGGCTGTCGTTCGTAGTCTCGATAACTTCGTGCGTGCCGCCGAATACCGACACTTCCCACGCAGCCCTGTCAATCGCGGATTGCAGGTCTTCAAGGGGGTTACTGATTGCAACATTTGCAAATAGCTCTCGTCCCGGCAAATCCATTTGCGTCCATTGGGAGTACCAGATGGTGTCAACAGGCTTTAGGTTCCCTCCCGACTGTGAGGGTATACGTCGTTGAGTTTCTCGCCTCGGCGCCGCGGACTTAGGCAAAGCGTGGCGGAGCGCGCCAGCAAATTCGGTTGTCGTGTCGGCAAACAGAGTGGTTGTCATTGCGTTAGGCCTATTGTTCCCTGCATCTCATCGACGAGGATTCGACCGAGTAGGTCCTTATTCCTCTGATGTAATGTGGAGAAAATCCTATCCAAGTTTGCCGTAGCCTCTGCATACCCCACCGCCTGCGGTGGTCTAAATTGCTGGAAATGCTCCACCACAACATATTCAGCCTCGACGGCACGTAAAGTTGAGCGTTCGAATGCTGAGTCCCGCCGCCCCTGGACGTTAAGCGTATTCAACACCAGATCTGGACCAAGGTTGTCAAACCAGCCGACGTTTGAATGAAACACTGGGCCCAATTCAAAGGCGGCCTCAGCTATATATGGGTCATGGCGCAGGAGCGTCACCAGCTTTGCATTTTCCTTGGCCGCCCTGAACCGGTCGGTAACCCGCAGGGTTGGCGTGCCAAACAGTAGATCAGGGCCAATCGCTTCGCTACAACAGGCCATAGCATGGAGCAGCAGCGTACGCGTTGAATTCCACACTTTCTCCCAACGCGTGTATCGACGGCATTCTACCGTTATGCTGTTTCCACTGCCGCATCGGAGCAGCCAAGACGCCGATCCGTCAGGCCGCCGATAGGCAAATTCGGCTGTTGGCATATGAGACTCTGGCAGGGAAAGCGCGGGCAAATCTCCACGAATCTTATTGTGCCTTTCAACGAGCAATTGGATCGCATCTGGATCGATCATCGTTCCGGTCAGTACAGTGAAAATTACTGACTCTATTGCGTGGTCCTCGTTGACTGGTTGAAAGTCCATCGAATGCTGGAACTCCTGTGCCGCGAGGCGGTCTTACCGCGATTTCCGCGCATACTACAACACTACAGAAGCCGCGCCTGCAAGAATTTCAGATCCAGCAGTAGGCGCGCCTCCTCGGCGAAATCTCTCGACGATCCACGCAGGGCTCCACCCGGTCGCAGTCCCAGTATTGTCCGCGATAGCCTCGTCGGCCGCTTTGTCCCTAATGGGGCACGGTTGCGTCATTCAATGCTGAGAACAGCAGGGTAACAGCAGGAGCGCGCTGCTATCGTAGGCGGCGGGCTTCCCACGGTTCAAGAAAATCACCCTGCCACATGCCGCGCCGATCTGCCTTGGCCTCGGCCTGCTCTCCCGCATAGGCACCCCGGCTGTAGCGCGGCCAATCCAGCGCATAGCCGTTGCGAACAAGCCAGCGGGCAACGCTCTCGCCATCTGCCCGGTAGCAGTCCCCCACAAAGCGCTTGTAACGGTCGCGGCTATGGTATTCGCACCTTGTCGGGCGAGACGCAGCCAGGAATTCGTCCAGGGCGTTGGCTGCGGCTTGTCCGCACCGGTAGGCCTTACCGTTGCCATCGTGGCAAACCTGCCAGCTTTCAGGAGCATCAACGCCATTGAACCGGATACGCTCGCCGGCA
This sequence comes from Aminobacter sp. LjRoot7, assembly GCF_964252895.1. Classification (NCBI taxonomy): domain Bacteria; kingdom Pseudomonadati; phylum Pseudomonadota; class Alphaproteobacteria; order Hyphomicrobiales; family Phyllobacteriaceae; genus Aminobacter; species Aminobacter sp. LjRoot7. The sequence continues at coordinate 324,387 of NZ_CAXUPX020000007.1, read as the reverse complement.
ATCTCTACCGTGTCGCCATCCACAACAGACGCCCGCCCGACGACGGGGCTTTGCGCCGCTGCCGGGGCGAGGCCCAGCAATACCGCCAGCAAGGCCAATGATGTCTGAGACATCATTCAAATATGCCGAGTGGCTGCTGCATTATCGGTGGCCTGCGCCGGAGACTTAGCAGGGGCCGGAGGCTCCATTTGCTGCGCCGCCATGTTTTCTTCCAGCTGCTTCCGAAGCCGAAGAGCCCAACGAGCCAGTGCAGCCTTGGAATTGCGCGTCTCTCGCCAATCTACCAGTGAAACAATCTCAGCGCTCATGCGGTGGTTTCCCTAGCAAGCTCAGTCTCCAAGAGTCTGCAAGCTCGTCCTGCGATAGGGTCGCCGTGAACGCGCTCTCCGTCACCGCAGAGTGGTTCCAACCGTTCATAAAATCGTTCTGCGTCTTCGGGGCTAAAACGCCGGCCTTTTTGGACCTCGCGGTCCAGCGCCGCGAGGAATGCATGGTCGGCTCCAATGTTCAGGAGTTTCCTTGCCACCGTTTCGTCAGACTCATCACCGTTTTCCTCTTCGAAAATGGTGCCCACCGGGAACACGGGTTCTTTCACCGAGTTCGTTACCGAGAGTTTGGGCGCAGGCTCTTGCGCCTCAGAGGCGCACGCTTTTGCACCGGAGAGGCGCACGCTCTTGCGCCCTCTCAGGTCACGTTCGGCGGGTGTAACCGGGGCGACACCCTCTTTCAAACGTTCTTCGTAGGTTCGTACTAGATCGCTCAGCTGTTGCCAATTTACCTGATAGGAAGTGCTTTCGTTCCCTCGCAGGCGGCGCTTGATTATCTGCTTCTTTTCCAACTCTTGCACGGCATATTGAACCGCGCGCCGTGAAAGCCCGGTTTCTGCCTGGAGCCGAGTTTGGCCGGGGTCGCACCGCCCCGAAGAGGCGTTCGCGTGCCACACTAGCCAGGCGCCGACCATCCGAGAACTGGGCTTCAGGTTCGGAATCCAATGCAAAGCGTAAAGCGCTTGCGTCTTTTGTCCCTTACCCGGTGCCTTGGACATTCCTTTTAGTCCTCGTGGTTCGATCCTGCCCGAAAACTGGGCGAGCCCCTAGTCTGGATTCTTCAATCGCACCCCTGATCCACCGCCATTCTTGGGAATGAAGACGATGCCGGCTGTTTCCAAGGCCGTTTGCACTGCCTGGACGTTGGCAGCCGAGCTGCGGGCGGGACCGATGTCATTGTCTTCCATGCGCCGAATTGTGGTCAGTGACAGGCCGGTGGCCTCCACTAGATCCGGCTGGGACCATTCCAAAAGAGCCCGTGCGGCCCTGATCTGTCTGGCGTCAAGCATGTCCGTTTCCCTCTACAATTGAGCGGTTAGGGTGCATATGTAAACATTTACATATCACGAATGAATGAAAACTGTTGACGCCATGCGGTGTAGATGCTTAGATATAGACAGAAAGTGTTTATGGAGCAAGGGGCGTACCGGTTATGTTCTCGCGTTCGGAAATCATGTCAGCCGCATGGGCCATGTATCGCCGCCACTTCGCCGCCCGGCCTAGCCTGACTTTCAAACTCAACCGCTCTGACTTCGGGTTCTACCTCGCCACCGCGTGGCGCAATGCCAAGGCCGCCGCCATGACGATTGCAGAGCGCCGCAAGGAAGCCGTGACCAACCAGATCGAAGCCTTGAGCTTCAAGACGCTCCGGTATGACACCGGCCCGATGCGCCGGGCTTTAGAAAGCCAGATGTCCGCGTTTTCAGCCTAGGCGCACAGCGCCCAACCTTAACTAAACTCAACATCAGGGAGACAAAACAATGTCCACGCGCAAGGTGGCAGCCGCCGAAGGCATGCCCGAAATCAGCCGCCGCACCGCTCTTGTTGCTGGTGCAAACCTCGCCCTCTCCACCGCCGTCCTTGGGGCGACTGCTTCCCCTTCCGAGGCCGCCGAGCCAGAACAGCCTTGGGTGAAGGCCCGTAGGTTGGCCCGCGAGCTCTCCGACACCCTGGCTCAATGCGATGACGGGCACACCATGGCCTACATCTACCCGGCGTCGGCAGGGTTTCACAGCAATATACTTTTTGGAGACATGGAGGGCTCTGCCGAGCACCGGCTAGAGTTTCACGCCAAGGCCTACGCTATGGCGGCCCGCGATATCGACCCCACTGCAACGTCGCTGTGGATGGGCCGCGCTGTCGATGACAGCAACCCGCAGCGCTTCAACGTCATCGTTGTGCAGGAGAGCTAACCATGGGCAACGTTGTGGCTCTGGCCGACTATATTGACCGCCCCCGCGCCGAGGTGCTTGCGGACTACGTTAAGCCGGTTGAGGCGTGGGAAGAAGGATGGGCGCGCTTCAAGATGTGCGACCATCAACGCGAAGTGGCTTGGTGGGCCTACCGGCTGGCAATGGCCATCCACGGCAAGAACAGTCTGGAGGTGATACAGGCCCGCCGTTACCGCGTGTCCGTCGAACGGGCTTGGGAGCTTGAGGCCGTCAAGCTTCTGTACGTCGCAGCTCCCGCCGTGCGCTTCCTCCGCTGGAAAGAGCGGATTGCGAGGGGAAACCGCTGGTGCCCCGAAGTCGAGGCCGCACTAGAGCGCGACCGGAAGGCGTTCGCGTGCCGCATCGAGGGGCAACGCAAGGCCGCTGCAACGCGCCGTGGCAGGAAGGCGGTGCAATCATGAGCCGCTTTGTTCCCCAAGAGGACATGACCGCCGACCAAGTGATGCAATGCAGCTACGAAGCTGCGGCCATCATCCGCCTGTGCGAGAGCGCGGCCTGGGCTATCCAGAACGGCGGCGACTCCACAGAGCTGTCCGACGCCATCGGCGCTGGACTGCGCACTGTGCAGGAACTGATTGGCGTGATGCACGACGCCCTAACGCGGCACGAAGGGAACGCGTCATGACCATCCACGCCCCCGAAGCCATCACCAAGAAATCAACCGAGTTGCATGCGCTCTTGGTTGTTTGCGAACAGGCCGCTCGCTCGCTGAATGACGTGGGCGACGGTGCCTACCGCGACAACCTCACGGCCAGCCTTGCCGATACGATGGAGCACGCCGCCGCCCTTACTCACGAGATCCACATAGCCCTTGAGCGGAGTGCGTTGAAATGAGCATCACCCGCCGCCTATTCCTGCGAAACACCGCCGCCGCGTCGGCTGCCGTTGCGACCGTTGCCGCCCCTGCTGTTGTGGAGGCCGCCACCATCCCGCCCGTGTCGGGCATGGACCGTATCAAGCTGGCGCTTGATGAACTTCGGGCGGCGATGGACGACCATGTATCGCCCCAACAAGGCGCGTGGGATGTGTTCTTGAATTGTGACCGTCGCCGGAAGGTCACGGCCATTTTGGTCGGTGGCAAGGTGTTTTTCCAAAGCGTCGATGCAGGGGATGCCTTAAGGGGCGGTGCGATATGACCGCCCGCCGCGCGCACATCGTGCCTACTCGCCGCAGCATCGAAGATGAGATTGAGCGGCTGATTGCCATGCTCGACGCATTCGACCCCGACCCCGATCTAGAGCCCTATTTGGGATGGACGGCGGGAGAGGCCGCGACCGAAACCCACTCGCCGGAAGGCGGGGCGGATCTGGAAGAACAGCACGACTTGGAAATGAACGAGTAAGACGGCGAAACGGAGCAACGGGCCGCCCTACGCCCACTCGTCTCACAGGTCAGCCCTTGTTGGCGCGGCCAACGCCATTAGGGGGTGCCCTGACGCGCCCTTCTATTGGTTCCCGAAAACACATCCAATTCTTCAATGAAGCGCATGCCGAGGTCGATCACCGTTCGATAATTGGCGATAATCATTGCATGGACAATTACGGGCCGCGAGCGTGGGTCGTGCAGCATCAGTGGACTTATTATGCCTAGCGCTCGTTGTTCCCCTGAGAGTTGGTCGAACGCCAGATCATCGCCGTTCAGCACCGCAGCATCGGCTGCAAGTTGCAGCGCATTGTGCCTTTCGACGTCGGCATGCTGGACGAAGTAAGGTGGAAGATAGGGTGGAATTCGATGCGCCAAGCTATGGCGGTAATCCTCCTGTTGTCTAAACCAACCGTCTATGCTCCGCAGGTGACCCAGCAGTTCAGTGGGCAATGACTCCCTAAATTCTGAATATCCAGGACCTAGCCCAATGCGTGAATTAGCGAAGGGCTTTCCTTTACTTGTGAGCAACCCGTTTTCATGGACCCAAATCCACGCTAAGTTGTCAAGAGACCCGGCGGTGTTAAAAATGAAACTCTGCAAATTTATCTCGGCATTTTCGAGATTTGTAGAGGAAAGCGGCTTACTTTGAGTTGGTGGGAAAAGGGCGAATACATTCTCCAGCGCAAGCTTAAGTAGACGAAGCCTTCGCAAGAACCCATTGTAAGCGTGCTCCCGTGCTAACGAATGGTGAAAATGATACTTTACTACCCGCAATCGAAGGGCGGTAGACTCACCTTCCGCCGCGCCCAAGGCATCTTCGATGTCAGATAGCTGCTGGGCAGAGTACATTGCCATAAGGAGACTCGCGCGTTGACGTTTGGCTCGACTAGGTGCGCCGTTCTTATATTTTTCAAATGAAATCAACTCATTTCGGCACCGTAACGATTGGTGCTGAGTTAATTGGCGGCATTGGCTCGATACACATATCGTGCACCCTGACGAGCTATCGGAGATGGCGTCAATGCCAAATGCCACAGCCCCCGGACACTCGCGCTGGAATGGCAGTGCTCTGAGCGGCACATACGGAACCTAATCGAGCGCGGTGAACTCAAAGCGTTTCACCTAGGCGGCAAGAGGATCGAGGCAGCAGAGGCCGAGGCTTTCAAGGCGCGAAACGCTACAATCCAAGAACCCGAACCATCCGAGACCGCACCGAAAATGGATGACGCCCCTGCTCAGCCGCAAAGGAGCCGGGCAGCTCGGCTCGATTACCCGTTGCGCCAACTCAAGGCTCAGGAACGCGGAGCCGAGGAGCCAGCAGAGTGAGGGGCTTATTGGCAGCAGACTTTGCGTGCGTAAGTGTTGCCATAGGTCATGTAGGCGTCGTCAGGAATTGTCCCGTTTTCCTTCATCACTTTGACAAGTTTTGAAGCCATTTGCTGGTCGTACGTGTCGTTCAGAGTCACCGCAAACCACCCATTCGTCGCTAGGTACGCGGAAAGCGGAATCTGGGATGCTTGAACGTAAGATTGAGCGTCCGCGAAGTTATCGAAACTCTTGACCTGAATGTGGCGTTCGCCAAAAGGCCCACTTTCATACTGGTCAACGTACACCCACGTGTCGTGCATATAGCCCATTCGGTCCCCCTGCCTGACACGGTACCACCGCTCCTTTTTCTCTAGGATGCTTACCGGCGTTCCGTTGCGTACGTTAGCAATCGTGGCCGATTTTCCTTCCGGAAGCGCTTTGATCGGGGCGGCACCTTGCGGGCGGCGAACACGCCCAGACCGTGGATCGGGCAAGCTGAGCTGGACGGACTGCGTACCTCCGCCCCCCAAGCTCGTTAGCCAGATATCAAATCGGTAGTTGTCATCGTCAGGTCGACCCAGCGTGATTGTTTGAGGGTCTTGATTGCGGTCAACGGGACCGACGATTGCTGTCAATTCGGATTCCGCCGTTTGGTAGGCGTAGTTCCTACGAGAAGGCGCTAAGCGGCTGTAGAATTTCATCTTGTTCACGCCGCTACATTCCGGGGCCCCCGACGCGTCGAAGTACCCAATCTGGGCCGGAACAAGGCGCATGCCGCTAAATGATTGACGTTCGATCCGTTGGCGCAGTTCTTCTGCCATCGGGTTGGGGTGCGAGCATGAGTTAATGTAGACCCAAGCAACCTCGCGCTTGTCGCCCGCCAGCGCAAACACTGGGACCTTCCGGCCCGCAGTTTCTACAGGCCTTGGCCCTACCGGCGGAGTCGTAGTCGGGAGTGTAGCCGGGACGGTCGGAGCAGTCGGGACCACAGAAGTTGAAGGCGGCATGGTTGGGACCGCTGCGGTCGGTGATGATTGCTCGCCCGTCGTAACGACTTTGAACTTTACCATCTCGCTCATCGAAAGGTAGCGAATGTCGGTGCTCTCATACTGGAGGGACAGCTGCAGCAGAGCAGGATCCACTCCCATCTCCACCATGTAGACGATGACGTCGGCCGTCATTTGCTGAACGGCTGAAACCGCGTCCGGGGCACTGAGGGGCATTTCGCCCGAGAACGACGCTTTATGAACTCCTATTGCGCCAGGCTCTGCATACCGAATTACGCCACCGAGGAACGCAAGTGAGCAGGCTGAAGCACACTCCGACTGTCGAGGCTGAACTGTGTTGAGCCCCATGCGGCGGAGAAGCCTTCCAAACTCCATTGCCTTCACGACATTTCCACCAGGCGAAAAGAACGTCACAGCAACGGCGCGGTTTGCGCGCGCTGCCTCCTCGAATGCCCTGAGGTCGTCACTAAAGGCAAACTCGCCTGAGACGGAGATGTAATTTAGGCCACCTGGAGTTTGGCCGGGATCGAACTTAAGTTCTGCTCGCGCGATAGGCGCGCCGAGAACAAACATCGCCAACAAGCAGACTACGCGCACTACAAGCATTGGAGACAACCCGACCCATCGAAAGATTACAGCCGAAGCGAGAATCTGTCGAATCGTCTCCCAAGTGCGTTGAGCTTAGATTGCTTCGAAAAAGCCGGACCTTTCCTTACGCCGGGGAAAAGCACCAACAGTCCCACATAGGCGCTTGGCCCCCGCCAGCGACAAGACAGGCCCGAATCTGGGGTTAATTCCGAGGGCCCCCGGAGCACATATTTGACTGATATTTGATGAGTTTTGGCGCAGGCCAGCTAAGTACCTGAAATCGTTGGTACGCCCAAGGGGAATCGAACCCCTGTTCCCGCCGTGAGAGGGCGGTGTCCTGACCGCTAGACGATGGGCGCAGCCGAGATCGGCGATATAGGCTGGCGTTTTCGAAAAAGCAACAGCCCGGCACGCGTTATTTGCGCTTGTGCCAGCTGCCGCAGGGGCATCAACGCTTCGGCTCGATCAGATCCCACAGATTGCCGCTGAGATCGGCGAACACGGCGACGGTGCCGTAAGCCTCGTGACGCGGCGCCTCGCGGAATTCGACGCCGTTGGCCAGCATCGTCGCGTGATCGCGGGCGAAATCGTCGGTCTCGAGGAACAGGAACACGCGGCCGCCGGTCTGGTTGCCGATTGCCGCCACCTGCCTGTCACCGTCCGCTTTGGCGAGCAGCAGCCTTGCACCCTGCCCGCTGCCCGGCTCGACGGTCACCCAGCGCTTGCCGCCGCCGAGGTCGACGTCCTCGGCAAGCGTGAAGCCCAGCTTGCCGACATACCAGGCGATCGCCTGGTCGTAGTCGGTGACGACCACCGAGACGGTGGCGACGCGGCGCCCGGCCAAGCCGCTCACTTGTTGCGGACCTGGAACTCGCCGATCAGGCGCCGCTCTGACATGTCGTAGAGGAAGATGGTCCGGCTGCCGTCGACGAGCTCGGCGTCGATCGAGATGCGGTTGCCTGACAGTGCCTGCGACATGATCTTGGCGCCCACCGGCAGGATGATCTCGCCGCTGATCTGGCCGCCCGCGGGCACCTGGATGTCGCCGCTCGCCACCGGGGCAACTGCCTCCGGCGTCCGCGATTTGTAGACAACGCCGCCAAGGACGGCCATAAGGGCGATGAACAACAGCCCTATATTGATGATGAAGAAGCGGACCAGTTTCCTGCGGACGCGCTCAACCGATGGGTCGAGCGGCTTGTCTTCTTCTTCGATTGCGGGCCGAGACATGGCAAAACTTCCGGAACAATTGTTATGAGCGCATCAGATAGCGAAGCGACAGGCACTTTGATAGTGCTCGAAGCCGACGCCGATGCCGCAGGTGTGCGGCTCGACCAGTGGCTGGCCGGGCGCCTCGCGCCCGATCTGTCGCGCAGCCGCGTCCAGGCGCTGATCAAGCAAGGTGCGGTCAGCATCGGCGGCAAGGTCGTCGAGGAGGCCAAGCGCAAGCTCGCCGCTGGCGACGAAGTGGCCATCGACATGCCCGAGGCCGAGCCGGCCGAGCCTGAAGGCGAGGCCATCCCGCTCGACATCCTTTATGAGGACGACGAGCTGATCGTCATCAACAAGCCGTCCGGCCTTGTCGTCCATCCCGGTGCCGGCAACTGGACCGGAACGCTGGTCAACGCGCTGATCCATCATTGCGGCGACAGCCTGTCGGGCATCGGCGGCGTCAAGCGGCCTGGTATCGTCCATCGCCTCGACAAGGAAACGTCAGGCGTCATGGTTGTCGCCAAGACCGACCGCGCCCACAAGTCGCTGTCCGAGGCCTTTGCCGACCATGGACGCACCGGCGACCTTGAACGCGCCTATGACGCGCTCGTCTGGGGCTTCCCGCAGCGCATGACCGGCACCATCGACGCGCCGCTCGGCCGCCATGCCGACCGCGTCCGCCGCGCCGTGGTGCCGGAACACCGTGACGACGCCCGCCACGCCATCACCCACTTCACCGTGCTGGAGCGTTTCGGCGCCGAGCAGGCGGAATTCACCACGGCAAGCCTCGTCGAGTGCCGGCTCGAGACGGGGCGCACCCACCAGATCCGCGTCCACATGGCCCATATCGGCCACCCTGTCGTCGGCGATCCCGATTACGGCCAGGCTTTCCGCACCAAATCGAACCGGCTGCCCGAGCCGCTGAAGTCTGCCGTCAAGGCATTCCCGCGCCAGGCTTTGCACGCCCGCCTCCTTGCATTTCGCCACCCGGCTTCCCATCTAATCATGCGGTTCGAGGCACCCTTGCCTCGCGACATGGGGGAGTTGGTCGAAGGCTTTCGCAATCTCTGAACCTTCGATCAGAAAACCTGACTCGTATTGTTCACTTAGGCGTGACACTCTGTTTCGCGTTGAACAAATCGTGTCTTTTCTGGTTTTGTTCCTGTATAAGACCCCATGGCGCGACAGGCATTCGGCAGCCGCGCCACATGCTCGCCTGGATCAGGGAGCATTTCTCGTGAAGAGGGAGGGCGCTTTATGGCCCAGTCACTACCCAGTATCGTTTCCGGCGAAGGCGGCCTCAGCCGCTACCTGGAAGAAATCCGTCGCTTTCCAATGCTCCAGCCGCAGGAAGAGTACATGCTCGCCAAGCGGTACAACGAGCATGAAGACACCACTGCTGCCCACAAGCTGGTCACCAGCCATCTGCGTCTCGTGGCCAAGATCGCCATGGGCTATCGCGGTTATGGCCTGCCCATCGGCGAGGTGATCTCGGAAGGCAATGTCGGCCTGATGCAGGCCGTCAAGAAATTCGAGCCGGAGCGTGGTTTCCGTCTCGCCACCTATGCCATGTGGTGGATCAAGGCCTCGATCCAGGAATACATCCTGCGCTCGTGGTCGCTGGTCAAGATGGGTACCACCGCCAACCAGAAGCGTCTGTTCTTCAACCTGCGCAAGGTCAAGGGCAAGATCCAGGCGCTTGACGATGGCGACCTGAAGCCCGAGCACATCACCGAGATCGCCACGCGCCTCAACGTCTCCGAGGCCGAGGTGGTGTCGATGAACCGCCGCCTGTCGGGCGACGCATCGCTCAATGCGCCGATCCGCGCCAGCGAAGGCGAGTCGGGCGAATGGCAGGACTGGCTTGTCGACGACCATGACAGCCAGGAAACCATGCTCATCGAGCAGGACGAGCTCGACAATCGCCGCGGCATGCTGGCGAGCGCCATGTCGGTGCTCAACGATCGCGAAAAGCGCATCTTCGAGGCGCGCCGTCTGTCCGACGAGCCGCTGACGCTGGAAGAGCTTTCGGCCGAGTTCGACATCTCCCGCGAGCGCGTCCGCCAGATCGAGGTTCGCGCCTTTGAAAAGGTCCAGGATGCGGTCAAGGCCGCCGCCAAGAGACAGGCCCAGGCGCTGCGCACCATCGACGCCTGAGCTCAGGCTTTCGCTTGAAACAAAAAACGCGCCGGCATGCCGGCGCGTTTTTCTTTTCGGTCTCCATCTTCCCCCGAAGGTGGAAGCCCGTCCCTAAACTTTCCCTAAGCCTTCTTCGTCAGGCTCAGCGCCAGCTGCTCCATGCGCTCGGCCAGCGAGCCCAGCGCACCCGTCAGCGCCGCATCGTTCTTGTCGGCCTTGGTCAAGGCGTCGTCGCGCGTCTTGCGCAGCGTCAGCACCTCGGTTTCCATGCCCTTGACGCGCTTCTGCAGCTCCGACAGCTCGTCCATCACCATGATGCCGGCCATCACGGTCAGGCGCTGGTCGCCGATCTCGCCGAACGAGTCCTTGAGATGCAGCACGTAGCGGTCGAAACGATTGGCGAGGTCGATGAGGTGCTCTTCCTGCCCCTCGTCGCAGGCCATGCGGTATTGCTTGCCATCGATGGTAACGGTGACTTGCGCCATCTCCACCCTACCTGTCCAGCACGGCGCGGATTGTCTCCATCGCCGTCACGAGTCGCCGCGAGACTTCCTTGTTGGCTTCTTCCAGCCGTTCGGCCCGGGCTTCGGAATTGTCGAGCTCCTGCGCCAGCCGCGCTCGGTCGGCATTCATGCGCTGGACCTCGGCTTCGGCTTCGCCGTAATCCTGATCATGCTCGAGCCGCGCGGCAACCGCGCCCTCAAGCGTATCGATCGCCTTGCCTAGCCGGCCAATGACTTCCCTGAGTGTCGTATCCCCGGTCATGGCTCTCGTAGACCCCCGCCCATCACCGAATCGCGCACGTTTCAGAACGCGTTATCAAGGAAACATTAGGCACCGGTTGAAGGAGGCGTCAACAAAGCTGTTTTGTCTTTCCCCCACTAAGCGTGTCCAGTCCGACACAGCAAAGTGGGTGGGGCGTGACTTCGCGCCGCAATGAGGGTGCGAAAACGCACCGATTTATTGACTCAAGCCCTGTGCCTGCTATGTGTCGCGCACTTTTCCGGGGCTCCCATCGCCCCAGTTTCCACGGCTTATGGGAGGGACGATGTCCTCGCGCGAAAAACACGACCGGATGGCCAATGCGATCCGTTTTCTGTCCATGGATGCGGTCGAGAAGGCCAACTCCGGCCATCCCGGCCTGCCGATGGGCGCCGCCGACATCGCCACCGTGCTCTACACCCGCTTCCTGAAGCATGACCCGGCCAATCCGCATTGGCACGACCGCGACCGCTTCGTGCTGTCGGCCGGCCATGGCTCGATGCTGCTCTACTCGCTGCTCTATTTGTCGGGCTACGAGGACATGACCATCGAGCAGATCAAGAATTTCCGCCAGCTCGGCTCCAAGACCGCCGGCCACCCGGAATACGGCCACGCCTCGGGCATCGAGACGACCACCGGCCCGCTCGGCCAGGGTCTCGCCAACGCCGTCGGCATGGCGCTCGCCGAACGCATCATGAATGCCCAGTTCGGCGACAAGCTCGTCGATCACTACACCTACGTGCTCGCCGGCGACGGCTGCCTGATGGAAGGCATCTCGCAGGAGGCGCTGTCGCTTGCCGGCCACCTCAAGCTCAACAAGCTCGTCGTCTTCTGGGACGACAACAACATCTCCATCGACGGTCCGATCTCGATGTCGGATTCGACCGACCAGTTGGCGCGCTTCGCTGCCTCGGGCTGGAACACGCTGGCCATCGACGGCCATGATCCGGAAGCCATTGCCGGCGCCATCGAGGCCGCCAAGCGCTCCGACCGCCCGACCCTGATCGCCGCCAAGACCACCATCGGCTTCGGCTCGCCCTCCAAGGCCGGCACCAACAAGGTCCACGGCTCGCCGCTCGGTGCTGCCGAAATCGAGGCGACGCGCAAGGCGCTCGGCTGGGAATACCCGGCCTTCGAAATCCCCTCCGACATCCTCGACGCTTGGCGCCTCGCCGGCCTCAACTCGGCCAAGAGGCGCAATGACTGGGAAAAGCGCCTCGCCGAGGCCGGCACGGAAGTCCGTGGCGAGTTCGAGCGCCGCATGCGCGGCGACCTGCCCGCCGGCTTCGATGCCGCGATCGCCGACTACAAGAAGAAGCTCGCTGCCGACAAGCCGAAGGTCGCCACCCGCAAGTCGTCGGAAATGGCGCTCGAGGTCATCAACGGCGTGGTGCCGGAGACCATCGGCGGCTCGGCCGACCTGACCGGCTCCAACAACACCAAGACCAGCCAGACCAAGAACATCACGGCCGACGACTACGGCCAGCGCTTCGTCCACTACGGCATCCGCGAACTCGGCATGTGCGCTGCGATGAACGGCATGGCGCTGCATGGCGGCGTCATCCCCTACTCCGGCACCTTCCTGTGCTTCTCCGACTATGCCCGCCCGGCCATGCGCCTGGCGTCGCTGATGGGCATCCGCGTCGGCTTCGTCATGACCCACGATTCGATCGGTCTCGGCGAAGACGGCCCGACCCACCAGCCGGTCGAGCACCTGGCGGCACTGCGCGCCATCCCCAACCACATCGTCTTCCGTCCGGCCGACGCCACCGAGGCGGCCGAGTGCTGGCAGCTGACGCTTGAGAACCACAATACCCCGTCGACGCTGGCGCTCACCCGCCAGAACCTGCCGGCGGTGCGCACCGAATATGTCGAGGAAAACCTCTGCGGCTATGGCGCCTATGAACTCGCCACCGCCGAAGGCGATGCCGAAGTCACCATCTTCGCCACCGGCTCCGAGATCGAGATCGCGCTCGACGCCCGCAAGCTGCTGCAGGCCGCCGGCCACCCGACCCGCGTCGTTTCGGTTCCTGCCTTCGAGCTGTTTGAAAAGCAGAGCCCCGAATACCGCAAGGCGATGATCGGCAACGCCAAGGTCAAGGTCGCCATCGAGGCCGGCATCCGCATGGGCTGGGACAGCTTCATCGGCACCGACGGCATCTTCATCGGCATGCACGGCTTCGGCGCCAGCGCCCCGATCGAAGAGCTCTACAAGCATTTCGGCATCACCGCCGAGGCCGCCGCCAAGGCTGCCACGGCACGGCTTCAGGCATAAGACGTCCCCCAGGAGAACCAACATGACCGTTAGAGTTGCCATCAATGGTTTCGGCCGCATCGGCCGCAACATCGTACGTGCCATCTATGAGTCGGGCCGCAAGGACATCGACGTCGTCGCCGTCAACGATCTCGGCCCGGTCGAGACCAACGCCCACCTGCTGCGCTATGACAGCGTCCATGGCCGCTTCCCGCACGAAGTGAAGGTCGAGGGCGACTCGATCAACATCGGCACCGACAAGTTCAAGGTCACGGCGATCAAGGATCCGTCGCAGCTGCCGTGGAAGGAACTCGGCGTCGACATCGCACTCGAATGCACCGGTATCTTCACCTCGAAGGACAAGGCCTCGGCGCACCTGACCGCCGGCGCCAAGCGCGTCATCGTCTCGGCGCCTGCCGACGGTGCCGACCTGACCGTTGTCTACGGTGTCAACCACGACAAGATCACCAGGGACCATATCGTCATTTCGAATGCGTCCTGCACCACCAACTGCCTGGCACCCGTCGCCATGGTCCTCAACAATGCCTTCGGCATCGAAAAGGGCTTCATGACCACGATCCATGCCTACACCGGTGACCAGCCGACGCTCGACACCATGCACAAGGACCTCTACCGCGCCCGCGCCGCGGCGATGTCGATGATCCCGACCTCGACCGGTGCCGCCAAGGCCGTCGGCCTGGTGCTGCCGGAACTCAAGGGCAAACTCGACGGCGTTTCGATCCGCGTGCCGACCCCGAACGTCTCGTGCATCGACTTCAAGTTCGTGGCCAAGAAGAACGTCACGGTCGAAGAGGTCAACGCGGTGCTCGTCGCTGCCGCCAACGGCCCGCTCAAGGGCGTGCTTGCCTACACCGACGAGCCGCTGGTCTCCATCGACATGAACCACAACCCGGCCTCGTCGACCTTCGCGCTCGACCAGACCAAGGTCATCGAGGGCAACCTCGTCCGCGTCATGTCCTGGTACGACAACGAGTGGGGCTTCTCCAACCGCATGGCCGATACCGCCGTCACCATGGGCCGCACCATCGGCTGATTGCCGCGCCCCGTTGGGGCAATAAGCTAACCTATTGGCAACGCCCGGCTTCGGCCGGGCGTTTTCATTTTGCCGCAATGCAAAAAACTTTGGTCCAAGCCGGCAAAAATCCATTCTTGCTTGGACATGGCCTTTTCTTCGCCGCACTCTCAACCGACGCAGCTTACAGGTGGTTCGCAGACGGGTCGGGGATGGAACAGGCGGTATATCTCATCACGCTGGTAGGCACCGCGCTGGTCGTGGCGGCGGCGTTTTCGAGCCTGATCGCCTTCCGCTTCGGCGCCCCGCTGCTGCTGTTGTTCCTGGGCATCGGTCTCGCCAGCGGCGTCGATGGCCTCGGCATCGTCTTCGACAATGCCCACATCGCCTATTTCGTCGGCTCGATCGCGCTCGCCGTCATCCTGTTCGATTCCGGCTTCGGCACGCCGCTCGGCGTGCTGCGCCAGGCCGGCATGCCGGCACTCACGCTCGCCACCATCGGCGTCGCCATTACCACCGTCATCTTCGGCATCGCCACCTACTATCTGACCGGCTTCACCTGGCTGGAATCCTTCCTGCTCGGTGCTGCCGTCGCTTCCACCGACGCCGCGGCCGTGTTCTTCCTGCTGCGCGCCGGCAACATCAATCTGCGCGAGCGCGTCCGCTCGACGCTCGAAATCGAATCCGGCACCAACGACCCCATCGCCATCTTCCTGACCATTACCCTGGTCGAGATCATCGCGCTCGGCGCCAAGCCCGACGCCGACCTTTTGCTCGTCGATCTCGCCATCGGCTTCTTCGTCCAGATGATCCTCGGCGCGGCAATGGGGCTGCTTGGTGGCTTCCTGATCGTCAAGCTTGTCGAGCGGCTCAACCTCGACCGTGGCCTGTTGCCGATTTTCGTTTTGACGCTGTCGCTGCTGGTCTTCGCAGCAGCCGGTGCGGTCGGCGGCTCGGGCTTCCTCGCCGTCTATCTCGCTGGCCTCGTCGCCGGCAACTCCGACATCCGCGCGGTGTCCACCCTCAAGCGTTTCCAGGACGGCATGTCCTGGCTCGCCCAGATCATCATGTTCCTGGTGCTCGGCCTGTTCGCCACGCCCTCGCAGTTCCCCGAAATCCTGGTCGCGGCACTGGTGCTTGGCCTGTTCCTGATGTTCGTCGCCCGCCCCGTTGCGGTCTGGCTCTGCCTCATCCCGTTCAACATCCCGCGCCAGGAAACGGCATTCATCTCCTGGGTCGGCCTGCGCGGCGCCGTCTCGATCCTGCTCGCCATCACGCCCGTGCTCGGCGGGCTGGAGAACGGCAGGGACATCTTCAACATCGCCTTCATCATCGTGCTGACCTCGCTCGTCATCCAGGGCTGGACGGTCGGCCCGCTCGCCCGTCGCCTCGGCCTGATCGTGCCGCAGCGCTTCGGGCCGCTCGACAAGGTCGAGCTCGAGCTGCCGGGCTCCGCTCACCACGAACTGCTCGCCTATCGTGTCGTGCCGGGTTCGCCGGTCGCCAGGGGCCAGCGCATCCCGCGCTGGGCGCGCCCGTCGCTGGTCGTGCGCGATGGCCGCTCGATGCGCTTCCAGGACATGGGCCGCCTGCAGGCCGGCGACAACGTCTACATCTTCGTGCCCGACCGCTACCCGCGCCTGCTCGACCGGCTGTTCGCCAGCCGCGCCGAGGTCGATGCCGAGGATGAGGATTTCTTCGGCGCCTTCACCGTCGACCAGACCCATCTCGCCGGCGAGCTGGAAGCCGCCTATGGCGCGACCGTCAAGGAAGAGGAGCGCAAGCTCACCATCGCCGCGCTGATCACGCAGCGCCTGCGCGGCCATGTCGAATATGCCGACCGCGTCTCGCTTGGCCTGATCGACCTGATCGTCCGCGACGTCGACGAAAAGGGCCGCATCGTCTCGGTCGGCCTGTCGATCGAACCCGCCCCGCCCCCGCCACCGGTGCCTGTCTTCCTCAGCGGCGGCGAAATCGGCGACCGCATCAAGCGCTTCTTCGCCAAGCGGCCCAAGAAGCAGGCAAAGACGGAGACGTCGACGACCTCGGAAGGGTTGTCAGAGGACGCGTGAGCGCGCCAAGGTTCCCCTCCCCCTTGTGGGGAGGGGTTAGGGGTGGGGGTATCGTCACTCGACGCCCGCAGACACCCCCACCCTGTATCCCTCCCCACAAGGGGGAGGGAGGGCGACGTCGCGCCTGTCAGGGTCCCAGCCGCACCTTTACGCTAGGCCGCCGGCTCTTGAACGGCTTCGTGAGCGGCTTGCTCCAGCACTACGTGGATCGATATGTTGGCAGCGGAGTAATCTGTGGCAGCCGCATGGATGACGTCCTGAACTCGATACCTTCCAGCACGGTAAACATCATCGGCATCCCGCTTGCGGCTAGGCACAAGAGCAACAGACTCGCCAATTCTTGGAACCTCCAAGAATGAAAATACCGGAGTCCAACCCGGCGAGTTTCCCTCTTCATCACCAACGAACTTGACATAGCAGTCTGTCATTTATGCCTCCAATGCTATTGAGGCGAATTTACATGACATATACCTAAAAATGACTTCCTGCAGACAGCAACCGATTCCTCGGCAAGCCTTGCTCTGACGAAGAACATTTCAGTGCGACGCTGCGCCTTGCAGCCTCACCCGTTGTAAACCACCGCAAGCTTGTTTCCCGCGGGATCGCGGACATAGGCGGAATACCAGTCCGGGCCGTAATGCGGACGCGGGTTCGGCCCGCCTTCATCGGTTCCGCCATAGCGTATGGCTGCCGCGTAGAACGCGTCCACTTCGGCGGTGGACTTGACCATGAAGCCGACCATCGAGCCGTTGCCGCCGCTGGCAGTTTCCCCGTCGAACGGCTTGCAGACCCAGAGCACGAAGCCATCCCCCTTGCCGCCCTCCGAATAGGCGCGCCAACCTGGGAACTCGGTGTGCTTGCTCCAGCCGATCGTCGCCAAGGTCGCGTCATAGAAGGCGTTCGACTTGGCATCGTCGTTCGCACCAACAGTGATGTAAGCAGTCATCGTCGTTCTCCAGATTTTGTGAAGCAACGTATCAATAACTTAAGAACATATAAAGAACAAACGAGGTTGAGCAACGCACAGGTTCAGCATCCAGAAACCTGCAGTCGGCGCAGCAAGCTCTGCAGCCGTTCTCACCCCGCCACGATGCCTCCAAGCCGCGCCAGCCGCTCCGCCCGCGTGCCGCGCAGTTCGAGAACTTTGGGACCGCCTTCGAGCAAGCCGAGCTCGTCATTACGGATGATCGCCTTCAGTCGTGCATCTACCTTGCTGCGCAGCCGGGGAAGCTCGATCGTCACGTCGATCTCGTCCGGCCGCAACAGCGGCAGGAAGACCACAAGCCCGAGCGAGGCAAGCGCCTTCTCGATCCTGCCGAGCAGCTTGCCGCTCGGCGTCCACTCGAACCCCTCCTGTGCTGCAACCACCTCCAGATAGGCTATGAAATCGAGCGGGCAGCGGTCATAGACGATGTCGGGTGAAGCAACCGACGCCAGGATCATCGCGCAGCTCTGCTCCAACTGCTCCTCGAGATCGGCCGATGTGGCACCGTCGGCGAATGGCGTGCCTTGCTGCGCCAGCGCCCAATAGGGCTCCTGCTCGTGCTCATAGCCGGGATATGCCGCGATGAAGTCGTCGACGAGGGTCGTCTTGCCGCTGCCGTGCGTGCCGGTGACCGCGATGCGCATGCTTCCCCCTCGTTTCCCCGGCGATAGCCACTCATAGCCGCAACCGGAAGAGCCCTCAGCATCAAAATTTCGCCCGCGCGGCCGCGCAAACCTTGCATCCGCGCCCGCGATTTGTATGGTCCGCGCCATCTCTCCAAGCGAAAGGCAACCCCATGGCCGCTTTCAAGACCCTCGACACCATCGGCAACGTCAGCGGCAAGCGGGTTCTCGTCCGCGTCGACCTCAACGTGCCTGTCGCCGACGGCAAGGTGACGGACGCCACCCGCATCGAGCGCGTCGCGCCCACCATCCTTGAACTCGCCGACAAGGGTGCCAGGGTTATCCTGCTCGCCCATTTCGGTCGCCCCAAGGAAGGCCCCGATCCGGCCCTGTCACTGGCGCCGATCGCCACCGCCACCGCTGAAGTCATCGGCCGTCCGGTCGGCTTCGCCGCCGACTGCATCGGCGACAAGGCGGCGGCTGCCGTCGGCGCCATGAAGGACGGCGACATCCTGCTTCTCGAAAACACCCGCTTCTACAAGGCCGAGGAAAAGAACGATCCGGCCTTCGTCGAACAGCTCGCCGCCAATGGCGACATCTTCGTCAACGACGCTTTCTCCGCCGCCCACCGGGCGCACGCCTCGACCGAAGGCCTCGCCCACAAGCTGCCGGCCTATGCCGGCCGCACCATGCAGGCCGAGCTCGAGGCACTCGAAAAGGGCCTCGGCAACCCGGTCAAGCCGGTCGTCGCCATCGTCGGCGGCGCCAAGGTGTCGAGCAAGATCGACCTGCTCATGAACCTGGTGAAGAAGGTTGACGCACTCGTCATCGGCGGCGGCATGGCCAACACCTTCCTCGCCGCGCGCGGCACCGATGTCGGCAAATCACTGTGCGAGCACGACCTCGCCCCCACCGCCAAGCAGATCATGATCGAGGCAGCCCAATCGGGCTGCGCCATCATCCTGCCGTCGGACGGCGTCATCGCCCGCGAGTTCAAGGCGGGTGCCGCCAATGAGGTCGTCGCCATCGACGCGGTGCCGGCCGATGCCATGATCCTCGACGTCGGCCCCAAGACGGTCGCTTCCGTCAACGACTGGATCGACCGCGCCAACACGCTGGTCTGGAACGGTCCGCTCGGCGCCTTCGAGATCGAACCTTTCGACAAGGCAACCGTGTCGGCAGCCCGGCATGCGGCCGCGCGCACCAAGGCCGGCAAGCTCGTCTCCGTCGCCGGCGGCGGCGACACGGTCGCCGCGCTCAACCATGCCGGCGTGGCCGACGATTTCACCTATGTCTCCACCGCCGGCGGCGCCTTCCTCGAATGGATGGAAGGCAAGGAACTGCCGGGCGTCGAAGTGCTCAAGGCCTGACGCTCTGCGATCGTCCTCCCTCGCATGGCGAGGGAGGACTTCTTTCTCCACGACAATCAGCTTGGCTTGCGCCAGGCCCCCCTCTCCGCCTCGCTGCGCTCGGCACCTCTCCCCAAAGGGGCGAGGAAGCCGGTCCTGCAACCGCGGCTCACCGGCGGTCGAAATTGGGCGCGAGGCGCCTCCAGCCCGTTCCTCGCCCCTCTGGGGAGAGGTGGCCCGAAGGGCCGGAGAGGGGTCTCCTCTCGACGTTACCATCCCTTTCTAGACGCAGAACGACCGCGCCAAAGCTCCCCTACGCCGGCTTGGCATACTGCTCGGCGCTCATCACCTCGATGCAGGTGAAACGTTCGTTGCCTTCGACCCAGGCGTCGTGGCCGGGCGGGATGGTGTAGGAGCTACCCTTGGTCAGCGTCTTCTGGGTCCCGTCATTCAACCGCACCGTCAGCGTTCCCGAGACGACATAGCCGACATGCGAGACCTGGCAGCTGTCGGTCTTGACCACCGGCTTCACGCATTCCGACCAGCGCCATCCCGGCTCCATGTTGAGCCGGCCGAGCGTGAAGCCTGTCAGCCACTTCGACGCGGGTCTTGTCGGGCGAGCGGACCTCGTCCGGCTCGTTGTGGGACTTGAACTCGAATTTCGAGACGTTCATTGCGCCATCAGCCATGGCAGCCTCCCATCATCGTCATGCGCAAAGGCGCACGCGGCGGGGTAATATTTTAGCACGCACTTATATAATAGATAGGCGAGCGACGAGACCGCCCCCGGGCGACCGATGCCACCCGATCGCGTGAGTCGATCTGGTCACATCAGGAGCTTCAAAAGTGTACTTTTACCTAGCTGCAAATCTATAAGTTCAAACCCACAACAACCGTTCGTTGATCTTGCCCGCGAGCTAAAACGATTGAAATAATTTCAATCGGTTATAGGCTTGTTGCCGGCATTCCGTTCGGGAAAACCATCTGCTATGCGCGCCGCATCTGACCAGGAGGTAATTGTATGAGCGAACGTCTCGAAGACATCGCCGTCGCCATGGTGGCGAACGGCAAGGGCATTCTGGCTGCGGACGAAAGCTCCGGCACCATCAAGAAGCGTTTCGACGTCATCGGCGTCGAGTCGACGGCCGACAGCCGCCGCGACTATCGCGAGATGATGTTCCGCACCAAGGAGGCGATGACCAAGTACATCTCCGGCGTCATCCTCTACGACGAGACCATTCGCCAGTCCGCCGCCGACGGCACCCCGCTGGTCGAGCTCATCAAGGCATCAGGCGCCATTCCCGGCATCAAGGTCGACGCTGGTGCCAAGGGCATCGTCAACTTCCCCGGCGACACCATCACCGAAGGCCTCGACGGCCTGCGCGAGCGCATGGCCGAGTATTACAAGCTCGGTGCCCGCTTCGCCAAATGGCGCGCCGTGATCGACATCGACACCACGAGGAACGTGCCTTCGGCCTATTCGCTCTCGGCCAACACCCAGGCTCTCGCCCGCTATGCGGCGCTGTGCCAGGAAGCCGGCATCGTGCCGATCGTCGAGCCGGAAGTGCTGATGGACGGCGCCCACGACATCGACACCTGCTACGACGTCACCAAGGCGACGCTGGTCAAGCTTTATGACGAGCTCTACGCCGCCCGCGTCGTGCTCGAAGGCACCATCCTGAAGCCGAACATGGTCATCTCCGGCAAGAAAGCCGCCAGGCAGGCAAGCGCCGAGGAGATCGCCGAAAAGACCATCAAGCTGTTCCGCGAGACGGTTCCGGCGGCGGTCCCGGGCATCGCCTTCCTGTCGGGCGGCCAGTCCGACGAGGAGGCAACCGCCAACCTCAACGCCATCAACGCCATCGGCCCACATCCGTGGAAGCTGACCTTCTCCTACGGCCGCGCGCTGCAGGCAGCCCCGCAGAAGGCATGGTCGGGCAAGGTCGAGAACCTCGCCGCCGGCCAGGCCGCCTTCACCCACCGCGCCCACATGAACCACCTGGCCGCACTCGGCCAGTGGAAGTCGGCGCTGGAAAAGGCTGCGTAAGGCGAGCGTTCAGGCACGAAATGAAAAAAGCCCCGGAACGATCCGGGGCTTTTTTTTGTTTGGCGAGGGATCGGCTTCAAGACTTGGATTTGCGCCAACCAGCCGCGCGGGCTTCACTTTCCGAACAGAACCATCGCTCACCAAACTCGGGGCGGATTATGGTCTCGGAGTAATGCTCTTGGCCACGCACGTGAAAGATGCGCTCGCCAGTGTTTATGCTGACATTACCCTTGATATCGCAATTTCTGGACAAACTGCCGGATGAGCTTGCGAAACTCGGCATTGAGATTTCATCGACGAAGTATCCAGCACCAGCCGAACCTGCCAGTGCCAAGACAACCGGTGCGCTGAAGAAACTTCGCGAGCGTCTCATAGGCACATCTTAGCGGGGCCTTACCCACAGATTGGCAAACATTGGTCGGTCAATTTTAACGAATACCTGTTTTGCGGGCAGGCGTTTTCACGCCGCAATAGCGTGCCCGGCCGACGTCAAACGCCGCTTGAGATCAGCCAGCCAGCCCGCTCAATCCTGATACGTATACGACGCACACATGTCGGCGCTGCTTTCCGGCGGTTCGTCGCCGGTGAACACCGCAACGATCGTCAGGCCGTCGCCGCCAGACCAGCTTGCGAGATAGGTCACGTCGCCCGCGCCGCAGAGCCTGTTGCCATTTTCCAGTTCGGGATCCGCTGGGTCCTCGACGCTGTAGACCGACGCGTTGACCCGTTCTCCGTCGACGACGAAATGGTCGCCCAGCAATGCAGCAAACTTCAGGGATTCGCCATTGGCGAAGGTGATCGAGAAATCGTCCATCGAGATGTCGCCGGTAATGCTCTCGGCGGTGGTGCTGAAGGCCCGGTAGCGGTCGCCTTCGGCCAATACCGGCGCGGTCGTGGCAACCAGCAGGCCAAGCATGGCAGGCAGTATCCGTTTGGTGTTCATGCTTCCCCCTCGTGGCGTATCCGGCGCGATGGTGGCAGCCGGTCTCGTGGCCTGCGCTGTCACGCCGGGCAAGCGCCGACAAGGCCCAAGCGGGATGTACCGCAAGCGCCTCTCGACCTGCGGCAGGCCCAAGCCAATTCCCCCTCTTCAACCACGAGGCGTTATGCGGCTCGCTTCCCCCGGCAGTTTGGCGTATGAGCGGCGATGGAAAACGTCAGGTTCGAAACTCCCATCACCGTGAAGGCCGATCCGGCCGGCACCCCGCTTCTCCTGCGCACCGCAAAAGAAGCATCCGCCTTCCTGCTCAACAGCTGGCCCGGCAAGCGCAGCCCGAAGCATCGGGCGGCACTTCAGGCCTGCTCGGATGCCATGTCGGGCGAAAAGCCCGTCATGTCCGCGCGACGCGCCTTCATCGCCGCGGCGCGCGAGGTCAACGTCTTCATCAACGACAAGGACTGACCCGGCCCTGACTTCAAGGGCCGGATACGCTGCCGGCAACAAATGCCCTGCCCCTGCAGCATCTGGAACACGATCCGACAAGCGGGCCGGTTATCGGAAACGATCAGGCCCCGACAAGGACATTCAGCCCCATTCCGATTGGATCGGAATGGAACAGGCTCAATCCTGCGTTTCGGTTTCGCCTTCCGGCTCCGACTCCAGCTCCGTGTCGGACTTGCCGCGCTGCTTGGCTTCGGCCTTGGCCGCCAGCTTGTCGGCCTTTTTCGCCGCCTTGGCACGATCGCGGTCGCGGCGTTCCTGATTGTAGTTCGTCGGTCTGGGCATCTTTGTCCTCTTTTTCTGGTTTGTGCCTGCCTAGGGCGATACGCCCACGAATACAACCAGCCATGTCGGCCATTACCGACAACAGGGACAAAGTGGGCCGCGCCTCAACGGCCGATGGTAGCGAAGAAATTGTCGTTGATGCGGCGCGCGGTCTTGCGGAATGCCGGCAGATGCGGCGCCACAGTCTGCGCCAGCCGCCCGGCCTCGTCCGCCCCCAGCGCCTGTTTCAGGCTCGCGGCATACTCAGGAATCTTCGACCAGTCGCCGACGGTGCGTTCGGTGATCTCCATGTGATACTGGAAGCCGTAGGCGTTTTGGCCGACCCGCATCGCCTGGATCGGGCAAGCGGTGTTTGCGGCAAGAATTTCGCCGCCCTCCGGCAGCACCGAGACCTCGGCGCCATGCCATTGCAGCGTTTCGATCACCGGATCGACGCTGTCAAACAACCGGTCGCCGCGACCGGCGTGCGTCAGCTCGACAGTCGCCAGCCCGACCTCCGGCGCCTGCATCAGCCCGACCTTGCCGCCCAGCGCGTCGGCCAGAAGCTGGTGCCCGAGGCAGATGCCGAGATAGGGCCGCTTGAGATCGCGCACCCAGCGCCGGATCGCCGCCTTCTCCGGCTCCAGCCAGGGATGCGCCTTCTCCTCCCAGACATCCATCGGCCCGCCCATGACGGCCAGCATGTCGAAGCCATCGAGATCGGGAATCGCCTCGCCCTCGTCCAGCTCGACGATGTGCTCGCTATGCCCGGCGTCGCGCCAGAACTCGGCGAAGATGCCGCTGTGCTCGACGCGCAGATGCTGGAAAACAAGGATTTTCATTCCGCCCTCGCGGCCGCTTCACCGCGCCCATCTGAAAACAATCGCGGCAGCGAGGCATGGGGCACGGCGGCAAAAGGGTTGAGGCAGGGCTCACATCTGGTCGTTATACGGCTCCTTCATCTGGCCAACCATGCGGGCCAGCGCCGAGAACGACGGAATGTCGGCTTCCGGCTGGCATTGATTGGCCAGCTGCAGCAGCCGGATCGGAAAATTGATGGCATCGCGGTGCGACGACGACAACTCAGGGGAACGCTCCTCCGCCGTCTCGCTCGCCTCGGCCTTGCGCAAGGCAATGTCGATCTCCTCGGCCGACAAGACGCCCTTGCGGACAAGGATATGATTGATGGTGGCGATGGCCATCAGCAGGCCCTCGAGTTGCAGGTTGGCGACGTTCACGGGGTTTGCTCCTTTCGGGAGACCCCCGCGCGCTCCGAGGCCGGCGGGTTCTGGCCGTCCGAGTGCCTGACCTTTTCAGGAGCCTCATCGACAGGCTCGGTGTTGCCATACCTGTCTGCGGGCTTCTTGTTGGTGGCCGCGTCTTGGGAAAACGCATCGCGGGGGTCGGGGCCACGACGAATTTGCGGCGCGCGTGCACCGGTTTCACGGTTGTTGCGGTTTGCCGACATGATTGAACGTCCTCTCGATCGTTTTGGAAACGCCCTGATCAACGAGCTCGAGGCGTCGAAGCGATAATTCATTGCTTGCGCCCGGAAATCTGCTCGTGGATCGCCTGGAAGCACGTGTCGAGATCGCGATGCAGGCGCTCGCCGGCGCCGCTGGCAGCCACCTCGTCCGGCACCGCGTCACGGGCATCCTCGGCCGGCTGGCCGTACCAGGCCGTAACCAGCAGGTTCTGCAAAAGCTCGTACATCGCGGGTTCCAGTTCGTCTCGTCATGAGACAACACCTGATCCGGCAGAGCGTTCCATTGCGGCCATGCAAAACGGCATGGTGGCCACGGAAGCGCCCCGCTACTCTTCCTCGTCGTATCCGAGCAGGGTCAACAGCTGGTCGACGAGCAGTTCGGCCATCGTGCGGTTGATCGCAAGCTCGACGGCCCCGTCATCGGTCTCGAGGTTGAGCAGCGCCAAGAGCGGCTCCTCGTTCACCACCATCGTATCGACAGCCAACACCCGGTTCGGGGCCGTGTTCGTCAATCTCGCCATGGCGCATCATTCCATCAACCCAAGACCGCAGCAATGGACATCTTGACCGCGGCAGACGCGCAACCGCGCCCATCACCCCACGGCACGCGGGCAGGAACCTTTAGGCCGCCCACCGCTTACTCCCCCACTGAAACCCAGAGGAAAGACATCATGAAGACCCTTGCCGAACTGTTCGAACACACCTTGCACGACATCTATTACGCCGAAAATGCCATCGCCAAGGCACTGCCGACAGTGTCCAAGGCGGTGACCGACAGCAAGCTCAAGCAGGCGTTCGACGACCACCTGGAGGAAACCAAGGGTCACGTTCAAATCCTGAAGAAGGTGTTTTCATCCGTCGGCCTCAAGCCCGAAGGTGAAAAGTGCGACGCCATCGAGGGGCTGCTGAAGGAAAGCGCCGGCCTGATCGAAGAGACCTCGGGAACGGCGCTCAACGCCGGCTTGCTGGCAGCGACCCAGGCCGTCGAGCATTACGAGATCGCCCGTTACGGCTCGCTCAGGGAATGGGCGAAGGTCCTTGGCCATGACGAGGCGCACAAGCTGCTGAGCGAGATCCTCGACGAGGAAAAGGCAGCCAACAGCAAGCTGACCAATCTCGCTGTGGCCGGCGTCAACAAGAAGTAGCCACCGCTCGGCGGCGATTACTTTTCCTGGACCGAAATGCCGGTTTCGTCGATGCGCAGCTCGACGCCCTTGGGCTTGGTCTCTTCGCGATAAATGTAGATGCCAAGCGCGATGACGGCAGCCGCAAGTACACCAATGATGAGGTAGAGGTTGTTCTGCTTCATCAGGCAGACGTAGCGGCCACCAGCCGGCAAGTCCAGCAGCTGGGCTGCGGGAACATGATCGACCAGGGCGCAACAATCCGCCTAGCCGGCGGATCGGCCGGCCCTCAGTCGGAGCCGACGATGCCATTGCCGATCGTAATCGGTGAACGGTCAGGCCAGAACCAGATGTAGGCGGCGACGACAGTTGCCACCAGCTGTGCCAGCACCACGGCGCTCTCAGCCAGCGATCCAGCCTGCAAAAGCTTCGCCAGCCCGGCTGCCGCCAGCACCGCCAGCGCATAAAACACCGCGCGCGGCATATAGGCGGCGAAGGCGAGGTCACAGACCACCCGCGCCGCCCAGACACCGGCGAACCCGCCTGCCGCGGCTCCGATCATGGCAGCAAAAATCTGGACATAGCGCGACTGCCTGAGCGTGCCCACGATCAGATCGCCGAGCATCGGCAGCCACCCGACAGCAATGGTCAACGCAGCGATCACGAAATAGGCGACGAGCGTGCAGATCATCAGCGAAAGAACGATTGCGGCAGCCGTCGTCGGCCCGAACGGGACTTTGGCAACACCTTGGGAATTCATCAGCCCGCTCCGATGGTGGACGTCAAGGCTCGTCCACTAGCACTCTTGGTGGTGTATCGGGCAGTGGGCCTCCTGGCTACCATCCACGTAGCTGACAAGAAATGCGGGATTTTCTTGCCACCGATCTGATTTGGGCAGTTCGGCATCCTTAGACCAGTCGATGCTCGAAATTCTGGATAGCTCGAATTCGCGGCTCCATTTGGTTGAGCCATCTGGATAGACAACGTGCATCTGGACCGTCGCACCGGGGCTGCTCATCAAATCAGGAGAATCCTTTCCCAGAAGCCTACAATCCCGAATTCCGGTTGTACCGGCTGCTGCAACGCGATTTTCTGATGAGCTAGATGCAAATCGTAGTTCGATTACAGTACCACGATGCGTGTAAATCGTCTGATCAGTCGGATTTGTCGGGCGTTTAGCGTTTTCGTCGGACATCTTCCCCTCCTGCTTGAGAACAACCATAGGTAATCATCAACAGCGACGGCGGACAAGCAGTGCTTGTTGCAGTACCAACCTCATCAACCGAGGTGAATTGCAGCCGCATCCAGGTTCATCCTGTCCCAATCCGACACAGAAACAGCTGGCACGCATCCTGCTTAGTATTACTTGCCGGCGGTAGCCGGAGCCTGGCCTGCGCGGCCAGGTAAGGTCCGCCAGGGTTGGGATGGGGTTTTGCCCTGGCGGATCCCCCATAACACCGGGGGCACTTGCCTGCATGTCAGGCACCATTGCATTCTCGCCGCATGCCCGACCCCTGTCTGCTGATCATCGTCGTCGGCGCCGTCTTCGTCCTTGCCGGGCTGGTCAAGGGCGTGGTCGGGCTTGGTTTGCCGACGGTCGCCATGGGGCTGCTCGGCCTCATCATGCTGCCGGCCGAGGCCGCCGCCATCCTGCTCTTGCCCTCCTTCGTCACCAACATCTGGCAGCTGCTCGCCGGTCCCGACATCACGGCGCTCGTGCGGCGCCTGTGGCCGATGATGCTGGCCGTTTTCGCCGCGACGCTCGCCTCCACCGGCCTGATCACCAGCAGTTACACATCAATCGTCACCGCAGGGCTCGGGCTGGTGCTGCTCGCTTATGCGGCACTCGGCCTGCTCAGGCTGAAAATGTCGGTGCCACAAGCCGCCGAGCCCTGGGCCGGCCCGGTCGTCGGCGCATTCACCGGCATCATGACCGGCGCCACCGGCGTCTTCGTCATTCCGGCCGTGCCTTATCTCGGTGGGCTCGGTCTTGGCCGCGACGATCTCGTCCAGGCGCTGGGACTATCCTTCACCGTGTCGACGCTCGCACTCGGCATCGGCCTGTGGGCCAACGGCGCGGTTCCGCTCCATCAGCTCGGCATGTCGGCCTTCGCCATCCTTCCGGCGCTCGCCGGCATGTGGCTGGGCGGCTGGCTGCGCGGCCGCATCGCGGCTGAGACCTTCAGGCGCTGGTTCTTTGCCGGCCTGGCGCTGCTCGGGGCGCACATCTCGTGGCAGGGACTGGCGCCGGCCTTCTAGCTGCGCGCACTAGTGCCCCAGCAGCGCGGTCACCGAAATCGCCGCCAGCGCCAGCACCGCAAGCTTCCAGAAATCACGTCGCTGCCTGAGCCCCGGCAAGCCGAGCGGCTTGATCAGCTGGATCGCCATGATGGCAAGGATGATGAGCGACAGCGCCTTCGACATGCCGTCTTTGATCAACTTCGCGCGCCCCTGTCAAAGGCGACGGCCCGATCTGCTACAGTGGCACTGCGGCACTACGATTTGAGAACAGCGGCAGTGCACCGAAACGCGTCGAAAACGGCATTTGCGGACAGCTTCTTAAACCAAGGTCAAATGGACGCCCCCGCAGCCCGGCGGGTACAAACTGGGCCAACAATGACGGCCTCAAGGGCCACTGTCCTGGGAAGGAAACGCCATGCCATCTCGCTATCACGAGGTCTATGACGGTTGGGCCCACGATCCGGAAGCGTTCTGGGCCGAGGCTGCCAGGGCGATCGACTGGTTCAAGCCCTGGGACAAGGTTTTCGACGCCGAAGGTGGCGTCTACGGCCAGTGGTTCGCAGGGGCCGAATGCAACACCTGCTACAATGCGCTCGACCGCCATGTGCTGGGCGGTCGCGCCGAACAGGTGGCCCTCATCCACGACAGCCCGATCACCGGCACGCAGCAGAAATTCACCTATGCCGGGCTGCTCGCCGAAGTGAATGCGCTCGCCAGCGTGCTGCAGGACCAGGGCGTGCGCAAAGGCGACCGCGTCATCATCTACATGCCGATGGTTGCCGAAGCGGCCTTCGCCATGCTCGCCTGCGCCCGCCTCGGGGCCATCCATTCGGTGGTGTTCGGCGGCTTTGCCGCCAAGGAGCTCGCCACCCGCATCGACGACGCCACGCCCAGGCTGATTATCTCGGCGTCCTGTGGCATCGAGCCGGGCCGCGTCGTCGCCTACAAGCCGCTGCTCGACGGCGCCATCGAACTCGCCAGCCACAAGCCGGAACGCTGCGTCATCCTGCAGCGTCCGCAGCTGACCTGCGATCTGATCGCTGGCCGTGACCTCGATTATGCCGCAACAGTCGGTGCCGCCAAGGCCGCCGGCCGCACCGTCGAATGCGTCCCCGTCGCCGCCACCGATCCGCTCTACGTGCTCTACACCTCGGGCACGACAGGCCAGCCCAAGGGCGTGGTCCGCGACAATGGCGGCCACATGGTCGCGCTCAAATGGTCGATGGAAAACGAGTTCGGCGTGAAGCCGGGCGAGGTGTTCTGGGCGGCGTCAGATGTCGGCTGGGTCGTCGGCCACTCCTACATCGTCTATGGTCCGCTGTTGCACGGCGCCACCACCATCCTGTTCGAGGGCAAGCCGGTTGGCACGCCCGATGCTGGCACATTCTGGCGTGTCATTTCGGAACACGGTGTCGTCGCCCTGTTCACCGCCCCCACCGCCTTCCGCGCCATCAAGAAGGAAGACCCGCAGGGCCTGTTCGTGCCGCAATACGACCTCACGAAATTCCGCACCCTGTTCCTCGCCGGCGAACGCGCCGACCCCGAAACCATCAAATGGGCCGAAAACAAGCTGAAGGTCCCGGTCATCGACCATTGGTGGCAGACCGAAACCGGCCACCCGATCAGCCAGAACCCTGTCGGGCTTGGCCTGTTGCCGGTCAAATACGGCTCGCCCTGCGTGCCGATGCCCGGCTACGACGTGCGTGTGCTCGACGACGCCGGCCATGAGGTCGGGCGCAGCACGCTCGGCAATGTCGTGGTCAAGCTGCCCTTGCCGCCCGGCTGCCTGCCAACGCTGTGGCATGCCGACGAGCGCTTCTTCAACGCCTACCTCGCCGAGTTCCCCGGCTACTACAAGACCGCCGACGCCGGCTACATCGACGACGAGGGCTACCTCTTCATCATGGCCCGCACCGACGACATCATCAACGTCGCCGGCCACCGCCTGTCGACGGGTGGCATGGAGGAGGTCGTGGCCGAACACCCCGACGTCGCCGAATGCGCCGTCATCGGCATCGCCGACGCGATGAAGGGCCAGATCCCCTGCGGCTTCATCGTGCTCAATTCGGGCGTTTCCCGCGACACCACTGCAATCGAAAAGGAAGTGGTCGGCCTCGTCCGCGACCGCATCGGCCCGGTCGCCGCCTTCAAGATGGTGGTCACCATCAAGCGCCTGCCCAAGACCCGTTCGGGAAAAATCCTGCGCGGCACGATGCAGAAGATCGCCGACCGCGAGGACTGGAAGATGCCGGCGACAATCGACGACCCTGCAATCCTCGACGAGATCACGGAAGCGCTGAAGGCGCGCGGCATAGGCGTGCCTTGACGCCCTCGCGATGGCACCAAATTCCGGGATGCATCGGCAAGACACTTCGGTAGCCTCGCGATAGCAACGGCGACTCAACAGCCCTCATAGTGAGCCTATCGAACCACGAGGGCGCCAGGCGCTGCAGTCGGCACGCAATGAGCTTGTCGAGCGACCGGGCAACGCCCTGCGCTCCCCCGTTGATTTGCCCCAGCGCCATTGCCTGGACGCCTAGCCCACGGCAAGCTGCCCCCTGATTTCATGAGGGGTATTGGCATGCTGCGCAACTGGGCCGTCCGCTACTGGTACTCGTTCTCGACCACCGGCCTGCTGCTCGGCACGCTGTTCTTCGCGGCGTCGCTGACGCCGACGCTGATCCCGCGCAACTACCTGACCCAGGGTGTGCTCTCAGGCCTTTCCGCCGCCGTCGGTTATGGCTGCGGCTTCTTCCTGCGCTGGCTCTGGCGTTATCTCGAACTGCCCGAGCTCCGCGCGCGCATCCTGATCGCCGGCAAGCTCGTCGCCGCCATCGCCTGCGGCATCGTCGGCCTCGCTTTCCTGTGGCAGGCCTCGGAATGGCAGAACTCGATCCGCCGGCTGATGCAGCTCGACCCGGTCGACACCGCCCATCCGCTCGAGGTCGGTGCCATAGCACTCGTCACCTTTGTCGTGCTCGTGGCGCTTGGCCGGCTGTTCAAGCTGACCCTTGTCTTCGTCTCGGAAAAGCTGCGCCGCTTCGTGCCGACCCGCGTCTCCTACGTTATCGGAACCACGATTGCGGTGTTCCTGTTCTGGTCGGTGGCCGACGGCATCATCTTCCGCTACGGCCTGCGCGTGATGGACAGCTCGTTCCAGCGCCTCGACGAACTGATGCCGGCCGAAACCCGGCAGCCCTCGGAGCCCGCCAGGACCGGCAGCGCCGCATCGCTGGTGCGCTGGCAGGATCTCGGCCGCATGGGCCGCTCCTACATCGCCACCGGCCCGACCGCCGCCGACATCGGCAAGCTCACCGGCAGGCCGGCCAAGGAGCCCATCCGCGTCTATGTCGGACTGCAGTCGGGCGACACGCCGCAGCAGCGCGCCAAGCTTGCGCTGGAGGAGCTGAAGCGCGCCGGCGGCTTCGAGCGTTCGACACTCGTCATCGTCACGCCCACCGGCACCGGCTGGGTCGACGAGCAGGCCATCGACCCGATCGAGTTCCTGCACAATGGCGACGTCGCCAGTGTCTCCACCCAGTATTCCTACCTCGCCAGCTGGCTCTCGCTGCTGGTCGAGCCCGGCTACGGCGCCGAGCAGTCGCGCGCGCTGTTCAGCGAGGTCTATGGCTACTGGCACACCTTGCCCAGGGAAACGCGCCCGCAGCTCTATCTCTTTGGCCTCAGCCTCGGCGCGCTCAGCACCGAGCTGTCCAACGAGCTGTTCGAGGTCCTCGGCGATCCCTATCAGGGCGCCCTGCTCAGCGGCCCGCCCTTTGCCAGCCGCATCTGGCACTCGATCACCGACGACCGCAATCCCGGCTCGCCGGAGTGGCTGCCCGAATTCCGCGACGGCTCCTATGTCCGCTTCACCGCGCAGAAGAACGCGCTCGACATTCCGGGCGCGCAGTGGGGCCCGCTGCGGCTCGTCTACCTGCAGTATGCCTCCGACCCGATCACCTTCTACGAAACGCACGCGCTCTACAGCGAGCCCGACTGGATGAAGACACCGCGCGGCCCCGACGTCTCGCCCGAGCTGCGCTGGTACCCAGTCGTCACTTTCCTGCAGCTGACGCTAGACCTCGCCATGGCCACCACCGCGCCCATGGGCTACGGCCACGTCTATGCCGCCGAGCACTATATCGACGCCTGGGTGCAGGTCGCCGACATCAAGGACTGGCCGCCGGACGAAATCGCCAGGCTGAAGCAGCATTTCATAGACAAGCGGAAGTAGCGCGTCTCGGCGCTTCGCACGAAAGCGGTACAGTGGGGCCTGTCGAACCGAGGCAGCGACAGCCCGCGTTGGACTGGACAGCCGGCCGGCCGGCCGGACCAGCGCCATAACGTCGAACCTTCAGCGGATCAGATCGGCCGCCTTGGCATTGAGCGCGGCGATCAAATCGTCGGGCCGCATGCGGATCTGCAGGCCACGCTGGCCGCCGTTGAGAAAGATCTCGTCCTCGAGCGTCGCCATCTCCTCGACGGCCGTCGGCACCTGCTTGCGCTGGCCGAAGGGCGAGATGCCGCCGACCTTGTAGCCGGTCAGCCGCTCGGCAGTGTCGGGTTTCATCATCTGAGCCGCCTTGCCGCCAAAGGCAGCGGCCACCTTCTTCATGTTGACCTCCTGGTCGGAGGGCACCACCACGCAGGCCGGCTTGCCGTCGACCTCGACCATCAGCGTCTTGAGCACGATGCCGGGTGAAACCCCCATCGCCTCGGCCGCCTGCAGCCCGACGCGCTCGGCGCCTGCTTCATAGTCATAGGTCGCGAGCGCGAACGGAATGCCTGATTTGGTCAGCGCCAGCGTGGCGGGAGTGGTCTTCGACATGCCCTGTTGTGCAACAGGGTCCGGGGATTTCGCAAGGGTTGCGGCCGCTGGCCCAAAGACGAAACCACCCATTGACAATCCCATACCCGATTGGCTATGTGTCATCGCATAGCCAATCGGGTATGAGATATGACCGAGCCCCAGGACGCAATCTTTCGCGCGCTTTCCGATCCGACACGCCGCGGCCTGTTCGAGCGTCTCTGCCGCAATGGCGACACGACAGTCGTCGGCCTGCTGGGCGAGGCCGGTGTCTCTCAGCCGGTGGTCTCCAAGCACCTGAAGATCCTGAAGACGGCCGGGCTGGTGCGCGACCGGCAGCAGGGCCGCTACACCTATTACAGCGCCGAGCGCGATGCGCTCAGAACCCTGGTCGACTGGACGACAGAAATGTCCGGTTTCTGGAACGACCGCTTCGACGATCTCGACACTTTACTCAAGAGGATGGACCAATGACCGAAACAATGGAAACCACGCGCTCGGTCGTGGTCGAACGCGATTTCCCCTACCCGCCGGAAAAGCTCTGGCGCGCGCTGACCCAGCCGCATCTCATCGCCGAATGGCTGATGAACAACGACTTCATCCCGGTGGCCGGCCGCCGCTTCACGCTGTCCGCCGATTGGGGCCAGGTCGACTGCGAGGTCGAGACGGTCGAGGAGCACCGCGCTTTGTCCTATCGCTGGGACACCAAGGACCTCCGGAGCATCGTCACCTGGACGCTCGCCCCCACCGCCTCGGGCACAAGCCTGCGCATGGAGCAGCGCGGCTTCACCACCGCCCAGAAGGCCTACTTCCAGGGTGCTACCGTCGGCTGGCCGCGCTTCTTCGACCAGCTCGGCAATGTCATAGCCAAGCTCGACTGACCGCAGCGACGCCATCGATTTCAGGGAGTAATGCAATGAACCAAGTGATCCGCATCATCCATCGCTGGACCTCGCTGCTCTTCAGCCTGATTGTCGCCTCGATCTTTGCCGGCATGGCCCTCACCACCTTGCCAGAGTGGTATTACTACCTGCCCCTGCCGCCCCTCTTCGTGCTGATCCCGACCGGCATCTACATGTTCTTCGCGCCCTACTTCAGCGGCCGTCAGGAGACCGCCAGGGGCCGAGCCTGATGGCCAAGGACGCAGCTCCCAAGCTGCTGTCCGGCGGCAATCCGCAGATTGCGAAGGGCTATGGCGACGCCGTCGTCCAGTCCTACATCGACGCCATGCCCGGCTGGAAACAGGACGTCGGCCGGCGCATCGACGCCCTCGTTACCGAGGCAGTGCCGGGCGTGGTGAAAGCGGTAAAGTGGAACTCGCCCTTCTACGGCATGGAGAAGGACATCTGGTTCCTCGGCTTCCACTGCATGACCAAATACATCAAGGTCGCCTTCTTCAAGGGCGCGCAGCTCTCGCCGCTGCCGCCCGGCGCCTCCAAGCAGGCCAATGTGCGTTATCTCGACATCTATGAAGGCCGTCCCTTCGACGAGGCGCAGTTCTCCGACTGGGTCAGGCAGGCAAGTGCTTTGCCCGGCGAGAAGATGTGAGCGAGAAGCAGGCTGGGAATTGCGCAAGCGCGGGGGTGTGATACCAACCGAGACCTGCCCCTCGGCAATCTGAAAGGCCGCCTGCGTGACAACCGAATACACGATAGACGGCTCCGCATCGGCTCTCTTGAAGAGTTCTACGACGAGATCAGCGGTGTCCTGATCCCCGGCCATCGCTGGGGCCGCAATCTCGACGCGTTCAACGACATCCTGAGAGGCAGCTTCGGAACGGCTGAAGGCTTCACGCTGAGGTGGTCCCACTCCGAGCTATCGAAGGCCAGGCTGGGTTACCCTGAGACTGTCAGGCAGCTGGAACTCCGGCTCGCACAATGCCATCCCGATAACCGAGCCCAGGTGGGCCAAGAGCTGGCCGATGCGCGTGCCGGCATAGGTCCGACGGTCTTCGACTGGCTTCTCGACATCTTTCGAAGCCACGGCCCGGGCGGAGAGGAAGCCAAAGACGACGTCCAGCTGGTGCTCAAATGATCGTGACGCTGACTTCGGATACACGCCCGAACTTCACCTGAGCGCGGGCTGCACGAAAAATGGCTACCGGGGCGCTACGAAAACCCTGCGCAATCGCGCTCGAAAATAGCTTTGGCTGCCTCATACCCCTCCTCGGAGCAATTCAGAAATTCAACTGCCTTGCGCCAGTTTTCCTGCCGAGCAGTAATCTTATCGTCATGCGCCTGCCATTCGAATGCTAGCATGACGTCCTCGATCGCGCTTTGTTGCCATTCAGGTACTGACGGGTCGCAAGACTGGCCACCCGGAAAGTAGTTGTTGCAGCACCAGAACGACATCTCTTCCGTGCTTATTTTCCCGCAGCCCCATTCCTCCATCAGCGCGATTAGTCGCGACTTAGGTATGTAATCAAGCATGGAAGGCCTCCGACGCCGCTACCATGCTTGTGGCGGCTCAGTTTGTGCTCAAACTGCCCTGACGAACTAACAGCTGCAATAGGCCCAGCAGACGCGGTTGGCGTCTCAGCCGCGCCGCATCGCCTCGATCACGGCCCGGACGGAGACGGGGCCGAAGACGACGTCCAGCTGGTGCTCGACTGATCTCCCCTGCCCAACTGGCATGCCCTCGGTATTCGCCGCTGCTTGCATGAGCAGCAGCGAGTTCTAAGGAGCCTTGCAGCTGCTCAATATTCTAGGAATTCCCATGAAATCTCTTTTTTGAACTTCGCGATCGATTCCTCCAGATACTCCAAAGGAACATCCTTCCTGTAGAGCGTAACTTCGCGCGCCTTCTTCGTGTCGTCGCGGAAAATCTCAAGAACAAGATCGCCATCGACGTAAAATTCGACGCCAATTCCGTCTCGGTCGGCGACATCGCTCGCAATCACCCAGTACTTTTGTGGTTCTACGGTCATTATGAACTCCGAAACATGCGAGCAAACAAGCATATCCTCGCTTGCAAAGCGCAGCAAAGGGGCAGAAACAGGCGCACCATTGTTTGCTACTGGCTTCACCTGCCATTGCGCCACTGCAATCCTTGCGTCAAAAAATCTGGCAGGGCCACGCATAAGGAAGTTGCAATGACCGTCAGCATCCGCCCCGCTCGCACCGAGGACGGGGATGCCCTCGGCGCACTCAAGCTGCGGTCTTCGCTGGCCTGGGGAGACCATGTCGAGGAACTGCTGGCGATGCAGGAGGCGAGACAGGTTCCGGCCGCGCACCTGCCGCATATCGCGGTCGCCGAACTGGCCGGGCAGATCGTCGGCTTCGTGACTGTCCTTCCTGGCGACGACGCCGCTCGGGCCGAGCTGGAGGATCTCTTCATCGTACCGGAAGCATGGCGCAAGGGCATCGGCAGCCGGCTTGTCGCCGAAGCCGAACGCCGCGCCATAGCGCTCGGCGCGCGGTCGCTAAGTGTCGTCGCCGGCGCGCGGGCGCGTCCGTTCTACGAGGCCGCAGGCTTTCAGTTTGCCGGAACCGCCCAGACGGAGTTGGCACTGGCCATCCGGCTGCAAAAGAATGTTTGCTAGCCGGCTTTGTGCCTGGTCGGACAAGCTGCCGGCAAGCCCGACAGCCATCGCCTCACCCCCTCCGCGCTGCCTCGATCGCCGCGACGTCGATCTTCCTCATGTCCATCATCGCCGCGAAGGCTCGCTTGGCTTCTGCGCCGCCGGCAGCCATCGCATCGGTCAGCACGCGCGGCGTGATCTGCCAGTTGATGCCCCATTTGTCCTTGCACCAGCCGCAGGCGCTTTCCTTGCCGCCATTGCCGACGATGGCGTTCCAGTAGCGGTCGGTCTCTTCCTGGTCGTCGGTGGCGATCTGGAACGAGAAGGCCTCGTCATGCGTGAAGGCAGGCCCGCCATTGAGCCCGATGCAGGGGATGCCGGCGACGGTGAATTCGACCGTCAGCACGTCGCCCTCCTTGCCGGAGGGGTAGTCGCCCGGCGCGCGATGCACGGCCGTGACCTTGCTGTCGGGAAACACCGTCGCATAGAACCGGGCCGCGGCCTCGGCATCCTTGTCGTACCACAGGCAGATCGTGTTCTTGGCAACAGGCATTATGCGCTCCTCTCGCTTGCAGCCAGTTCGGCGTTAACCCACCCGCCCTTCCGACATAGGGGGGCTGTGGCCATTGTCCACCCCGGCCACCGGCGATGAAAGGCCACGGCGGTTGTCTGCTGACAAAAGCGCCACGGCCGTGCGCGATTGGAGCTTCAGAACGCGAATGCCCAAGCTCAAGAAATGACCCAAGAAAATGCGGCGAGGCTGTCGGCAACCCTGCCCGCCATTCGTCCTCTGGAGGCACCATGCAAGGACATGCAACAGCCGGAGCCTGCCGATGACCCCCACCATCACCGCTTTCGAGGCTTCGCCCGACCAGGGCCAGGGAATGGCGCGCGACATGCGCGTACGCTGGGCGCTCGAGGAAGTGGGCCAGCCCTACGAGGTCCGTCTGGTTTCGTTCAAGGCGATGAAGCAGCCGGCGCATCTGGCGCGCCATCCCTTCGGGCAGATCCCGACCTATGAGGAAGGCGATCTCGTCCTGTTCGAGTCGGGCTCGATCATCTTCCACATCGCCGAGCGCCAAGCCGGGCTGCTGCCGAAAGAAGCCAACGCCCGGGCGCGGGCAATCACCTGGATGTTTGCCGCGCTGAACACAGTCGAGCCGCCGATCGTCGAGCTCGAACAGGCGCCGTTCGTGGAAGGCGACAAGCCCTGGCTCGCAGAGCGGATACCGATGCTCAAGGATCGCATCCGCGTCCGCATGGACCAACTTTCCAACAGGCTCGGCGATGCCGAATGGCTCGATGGTTCGTTCAGCGCCGGCGACCTGATGATGGTGATGGTGCTGCGCCGGCTGGAGGGGGACGGCATAGTGGAGGATTATCCAAACCTCGCCGCCTATGTCGCCCGAGGCCAGGCGCGCCCCGCCTACAAGCGCGCATACGACGCTCAGCTGGCGGTCTTCACCGCCGCATCGGGCGGCTGAGCAGGACGGTGGTCGTCTCCCCTCCCCGTTGACCCCGCCTGTCCTTCCCGCCAGTGTCCGCGACTGGATTCGCCTTCCCGGCGACAAAGGCAGGAGCGGACAATGAAGCTCGACGGCAAGACGGCGATCATCACCGGCGGCGCCAGGGGCATCGGCTATGCCATCGCCGAGCGCTTCCTGCGCGAGGGCGCACGCGTCGTCATCGCCGACATCGACCAGGAAGAGGGCAACGCCGCCGAGCGCGATCTCGAAAAACTGGGTGAGGCGCGTTTCGTCCGCGCCGATGTCGGCAAGCGCCTCGACGTCCACAATCTCGTTGCCTCGACGATCGACGCCTTCGGCGACGTCGACGTTTTGGTCAACAATGCCGGCATCGACCACCAGGCCGATTTCCTCGACCTCGCCGAGGACGATTTCGACCGCGTTCTGAGGGTCAACCTCAAGGGCGCCTTCCTTGCCGGCCAGGCCGTCGCCCGCATCATGGTCGACAGGGTCAAGGCGGGCGGCGCGCCCGGCACCATCGTCAACATGTCGTCGATCAATTCGGTCGTCGCCCATCCCGACCAGGTGCCCTATGCGGTGTCCAAGGGCGGCGTCGGCCAGCTGACCACGGTCATGGCGCTCGGCCTCGCGCCCTATGGAATCCGCGTCAACGCCATCGGTCCCGGCTCGATCTCGACCGACATGCTGGCCCGCGCCAAGGCCGATCCCGCGGCCAAGGCCCGCATCCTGTCGCGCACCCCGCTCGGCCGCATCGGCGAGCCGGAGGAGATCGCGGCGATTGCGGCATTCCTCGCTTCCGACGACGCTTCCTACATCACCGGACAGACGATTTTCGCCGATGGCGGGCGGCTCGCGCTCAACGGCACGGTTCCTGCCAAAGCCTGACGGAAACATAGTCGAAGACGGCCGCGGCCTCCTGACAGACTGCTGTCAGGAGGGGTGTGCGATACTCCTTCCAGTCAAGATAAGGAGGACCCGCCATGAACACGTTTACGCCTGTCATCTTTCGTACCATCAGGCATTATGCTGGCAAGGTCAGGACCATGCACAATGAGATCCGCACCGAGCGCCTCATGAATTCTCTGCCGACAAGCATCCGCAAGGATATCGGCTGGCCCGACCGTTTCGACGCTCGTCGCACCGACCGCAACTGACACATCGCCCGACAGAGGGGACACGCTCATGACCGCACCCAAGACAATCGGTGTCCTGTTCATCGAAGGCTATGCCGACTGGGAGTATGGCCTTCTGGCTGCCTCGGCGGCCGAATGGTTCGGCGCGCGGGCGATCGCGATTTCGCCGCACAAGGCACCGCTGACCTCGATCGCCGGCTTCGCCCTGTCGCCGACGCGCGGCGCCAACCCCGCGGAAAACATGGATCTCGACGCCGTCGCCGTGATCGGGTCGGACGGCTGGGCGGGCAAGGACGCGCCCGACATCTCGCCGCTGCTCAAGGCTGTCGCCGCGCGCGGCGGTGTCGTCGGCGGCATCTGCGCCGGCACGCTGGCGCTCGCCCGCGCAGGCCTGTTCGAAGGTGTCTCCCACACCAGCAACGGCCGCGACTGGATCCTGGAACACGAGCCGGCCTACGCCGGTGCTGCGGGCTACCAGGACGTGCCGCACGCCGTCGCCGACAACAACGTCGTCTCCGCTCCCGGCTCGGCACCCGGCACCTTCGCCGCGGCCTTCCTCGAGACGCTCTATCCCGAGCTGGTCGGTCAGATCGGCGAGATGCGTGCCATGTTTGCCCGTGAGCATACCGGGGTCGCATAAGGCCATGGTGACGCCTCCTGACAATACGCTGTCAGGAGCCCTGTGCGATGATAGGATGAAGAGGTTCGCATTCCGCTGTCACCTGTGCCGCCCTGCGCCAGCGCATGGCGGCATGCCGGACTGACTTTTTGGACGACGCGCATTGTCATCGACGCCAGGCGCCCCCACTTGGCCAAGAACAGCGCGATACTTTGAGGGGTAATCGATGAGACGCGCCGACAGGCTGTTCCAGATCGTACAGCATCTCCGAGGTGGCCGCCTGGTCACCGCGCACAAGCTGGGCGCGTGGCTCGAGGTTTCCGAGCGCACGATCTATCGCGACATCGCCGACCTGCAATCGACGGGTGTGCCGATCGATGGCGAGGCCGGGGTGGGCTATATGATGAGGGAGGGTTTCGACCTTCCGCCGCTGATGTTCACACGAGACGAAATCGTCGCATTGGTTGCCGGCGCCCGCATGGTCCGCGCCTTTGGCGGTGCCGCCATGGCGCGCGCCGCCGACGAGGCGCTGGTCAAGATCGGCGCTGTCCTGCCCGACTCGGAAAAGGACCGCATTGCCCGCACCGAGATCCACACGCCGATGTGGGTGGTCTCAGACGCCGACCGCGAGGCGATCGACCTGATCGAACGCGCCGTCGAAAAGCGCCAGGTGCTCAAGCTCGACTACAATGACGAGGCTGGCCGCGGTTCGGCCCGCGAGGTCCGCCCGCTCGGCCTGTGGTTCTGGGGCAAGGTCTGGACGCTGATTGCCTGGTGCGAGATGCGCAACGACTTCCGCGCCTTCCGCATCGACCGCATCTCGTCGGTAGCCCTAGCCAGTCGCAGCTTCAAACCCGAGCGCGGCAAGTTGCTCGTCGACTACTACCGCAGCGTCGAGCGCAGCGAATCCTACGGCACCCACGACCGCAGTTCCGGCGCCTGACGCCACAGCTTCCCTCCCCGACCGCTCCCAAATTGTCCCGGTGACAAGCCGGGACTTTCTTTTGCCCGTCGCAGGCAATACCGGCATGCTGGCATGCTTGGTAATATGAAGCGGGAAGAGAGACGGCTCATGGACATGGATATCCGCGAAATCAACGGCGCCTGCCATTGCGGCACGGTTCGCCTGCGCGTCAGGCTGTCGGATGGCCTGCGCAGCGCGCGGCGCTGCACCTGCTCCTACTGCCGGATGAAGGGCGCTGTCGCGCTCTCGGCCGAGCTTGGCGGCGTCGATGTCGTATCGGGTGAGGAAGCCCTCACCCTCTATCAGTTCAACACCATGGCCGCGAAGCACTATTTCTGCTCGAAATGCGGCATCTACACCCATCACCAGCGCCGCTCGAACCCCAACCAGTTTGGCGTCAACGCCGCCATCCTCGATGGCATCAGCCCGTTCGACTTCACCGAAATCCCTGTCATGGACGGCATCAATCACCCGTCCGACCGCAAGGGCGGCACAGCAGGCTCGGGCATCGCCGGCATCCTGAAGTTCATCGCGAGCGAGTAGGCCGGCTGGCAGGGCCAGCGCCGGACAGTTCCGCCGCTCAGCCTTGCCTGCTCGCCCTGACCATCCAGGCGCGCGCCAACAGTTCGATCGGCCCCGTTGATCCCAGCTTCTGGGCCAGGCGCGCCTTGAGCTTTGCCCGCTGATACTCGTTCAGGCTCATGCAATAGCCAGGCGCCGGCCCGGCACCCAGCGTGAACGGTTGCCAGAACGCCTCGAAATCCGCGAACCGGGTTTCAATCTCCATCGGCGCGATGGCGATGTCGCGCAGGCCGGCCTCCTGGCACAGCGCCAGCAGCCCTTCCCTGGTGCAGAACGGGAACCGCTTGCCTTCGCCCAGCTCCGCCGCGGCCGGATCGATGGTGATGGCTGCCTGCCAGAACTGGCGGATGAAGCCGATGCCGCCGCCCGGATAGTCCCAGACATAAAACGACACCAGGCCTCCCGGTTTCAGAACCCGCTGCATTTCGGCAAGGGCCGCCGGCCTGTCAGGAACGAAGTTGAGCACCAGGCCGGAGGTGACGACGTCGATGCTTGCCGGCTCGGCCGGCAGCTTCAGCGCATCCGCCACCTCGAACCGCACGCGTCCGTCACCGATTGCTTTGCGGGCGTGCGCGACAAAATCGGCGGACGGGTCGATAGACAGTATCGAGCGCGGTGCCGCACCCGCCAGCACGGCTGACGTCAATGCGCCGGTGCCGCAGCCGATCTCCAGCCATGCGGCCTGCTCGGGCGGCGAGAGCCAGGCGACGAATTTCGTCGCCACCAACCGGCTCCACCGGCCCATATAATGCTCGTAGCTGTTGCCAGCACTCCAGGCGTCGAATGCGGCGGACCCGCTCATCTCGCACCTCGGGATACTTCGACTTCGCTGAACCCCATGATCATGCGCCTGCCGGAGTTAACCGGCAAGCCGGAAGACGGCCGCTTGCAGCCCCCGAGGCCGGGTGCGCCCCGCGCAATGCTCTTGCAATCTCAAGCTGCCAGATGAGCGGGGCTCCCAAGCGACAACGCCTGTTCGAGAGACAGCAACACGATGAATTCCAATAGAAAACCAACCGCCCTTTCAGGCGCCCTGACTGCCGCCGCGGCGATCTGCACGGTGGCTGCTTTCTCCGGCGGCCTGCTCTATCTTGACCAGTTGATCGAGAGACCTTTCACGGTGACGACAGCATCCGCCAGCAACACTTCCAATCCTTTCCCGGTCGACAAGGAGATCGGCAAGATCCTCGCCGAGCGTGTCGACCTCAGGGCCGAAAGCGTCGGCATCGTTGTCGGCACGATCGGGCCGCATGGCCGCAGTATCGTTGCCCACGGCAAGTTCGCCGCCAACAACCCGCGCCCGGTCGACGGCAACACGGTCTACGAGATCGGTTCGATCACCAAGGTCTTCACCGGCCTGCTGCTCGCCGACATGGTGGCCAGCGGCGAGGTCGGGCTCGACGACCCGCTGGCCAAATACATGCCCGAAGGCGTCACCGTGCCCGAGCGCGCCGGCAAGGCGATCACGCTCGTCGACCTGGCCACGCATCGCGCCAGCCTGCCGAGCCTGCCTGACGACCTGCAGCCACCGGACACGCTCAACCCCTATGCCGCATACACCACCGAACAGCTCTATCGCTTCCTGTCGCGTTACCAGCTGCCGCGCGACATCGGTGCCGATTTCGAATATTCCAACACCGGTTTCGGCCTGCTCGGCCACGCGCTCGCGCGCCGTGCCGGCGTCGACTACGAGGCGCTGGTGAGCCAGCGCATCACCAACCCGCTTGGTATGTCGAGCACGGCGATCACGCTTTCGCCCGAACTCGCCGGGCGCTTTGCCTCCGGCCACAACAGCGACCTGCAGCCCGTCCCCAACTGGGATCTTCCGGCCTTCGCCGGCGCCGGCGCGCTGCGCTCATCGGCCAACGATCTGCTCAACCTGCTGGCCATGGCGCTGAGCACTGAAACGTCGCCGCTCACCGACGCCATCGCCGCGGCGAGCGTCAAGCGTAAGCCGGTCAATTACGACACGCAGATCGGACTCGCCTGGATGGTCACCGAAACCTCTTCAGGCGACATCGTCTGGCACAACGGCGGCACCGGCGGCTTCACCACCTTCATTGGTTTCCATCCTGCATCCAGGACAGGTGTCGTCGTGCTCTCCAACTCCGATACCGGCGTTAATGACATCGGCATGCATCTGCTCAACCGCGACATCCCGCTGACTGAGCCGAAGCCGAAGCCGGTCGAGGCGGTTATCGATCCCAAGCTGCTCGACGGTTATGTTGGCCGCTATCAGCTGGCGCCGAACATGGTCTTTGAGATCACCCGCGACGACGACAAGCTGTTTGCCCAGCTGACCGATCAGCCCCGGCTCCGGCTGTTTCCCGAAGGCGGACACCGCTTCTTCTACAAAGATGTCGAGGCGGCAATCACCTTCGTGCAATCGGACAAAGGCCCTTCGCCAAGCCTGACCTTGCATCAGTTCGGCAACGATATTTCCGCGCCGCGCGTCACCGACTGACCTGCGGAGCCGACATGCGTGCAAAAGGCCCCGTCAATGCGGGGCCTTTTCGCTTTGAGGCGGCGCGCTATTCATACAACCTCGCTTCTCCATAATGTCGCCTCACGCTATTCTGGATACCCTGCGGTGGAGATCTTGCGGCATGGCGAAGCTCGTCTTTGGAATGAACCTGTCCCTGGATGGCTACGTCGACTACCAGGAGTTTGCGCCTGACCCCGTGCTCTTTCGTCACTGGACAGAGCATGTGCGCGAATTGACCGGCAGTGTGTACGGTCGCCGCATGTACGAGATCATGCGCTACTGGGACGAAGACCATCCCGAGTGGAAGGCGGAGCAGCGCGAGTTTGCGGCGGCGTGGCGGCGCCGACCGAAGTGGGTCGTGTCGCGCACGTTGAAGTCAGTCGGCCCCAACGCCACGCTTGTCGAGGATGACCTCGAAGCGGCGATACGCGACCTGAAGGCGCGGCTCGTTGGAGAGATCACCGTTTCCGGACCAGAGCTGGCGCAGAGCCTGACTGACCTCGGCCTCATCGATGAGTATCGGCTCTACCTCCACCCCGTCGTGCTTGGTGGCGGCAAGCCATTCTTCGCCGGCCCCCGGCCACCGCTCCGCCTTGTTGTCACCGATCGCATTGGCGAGGACGTGATCAGGTTGACCTACGTTCCTGCTTGATCGCACGCCTCTTCCGTCAACCGCGCTTGATGGGTTCTGTCACCAGAAATCCTTGTGGTCGTTGACGATCTCGTCTTCGAGCTCGGGAAATGGTCCACGAACCGCGACATGGCGCCGTCCGGCAGCGAACACCTGGTGGCAGCTCAGGTCGAGCGTCAGGTTCTCCGGGTTGTCTCCGGTGAGCTCGGCCAACCGCTTTTCGCTCAGCCCATAGACCACGGTGCCGATGCCAGCCCAGTAACAGGCCCCGGCGCACATGCAACACGGCTCGACCGAGGTCACCAGCGTGCATCGTTCGAGAAAGGCCGGCTCGTATTGCTGCGCGGCCGCGCGGGCCACGTTCGCCTCTGCATGGCCAACCCCGCGATCCCGCGCATAGGTGTTGCCGGATGAAAGCAGCACGTCGCCCTCCGGACCGACAAGGACCGCGCCGAAGGGATGATTGCCGCTGGCCCGGCTCTCGCCGGCGATCTTCACGGCAAGACGTAGATGCTCGGTATCGTTCCTCATGGTCGCCTCCAGGGGAT
Organism: Aminobacter sp. LjRoot7; assembly: GCF_964252895.1. Taxonomy (NCBI): domain Bacteria; kingdom Pseudomonadati; phylum Pseudomonadota; class Alphaproteobacteria; order Hyphomicrobiales; family Phyllobacteriaceae; genus Aminobacter; species Aminobacter sp. LjRoot7. Next base: position 280,033 of record NZ_CAXUPX020000007.1, on the reverse strand, counting down.
GCCCATTCACAACTGCAAGGGTAAGGCTCGCGCCCGGATTCATCTTCCCGGAGCGCTTGGGCGCTGTCCAGCGGTTCAACGCGTTTGTCGCAGGGCGGCTGCGCCAATCATTGGTCCCGGCGAGACTGGAGACGCCGTCTCCTGCCAGCCGACGCCGATCGCGACAGCCGCAATGCTCTCGCAATCTGTCGGGACCAGACAGTGCTGTTTGATTTGCAAGCGCGCCGAACACGCGCCCAGAGACAGCATCGCGATGAAACGCTTCAAGATACCCTCCGCACTTTCAGGCGCGCTGACCGCATCCGCCGTGATTTTCACCGTGGCAGCCGTCACCGGTGGCCTGCTCTATCTCGACCGCAAGCAAGACAGGCCGATCGTCGTGACGGCGGCCGCCGGCGCCTCGCCGGACCAGCTCGCCACGACGGCCGAAATCCACCGTATCCTCGCCGACCGGATCGACGTCCAAAGGCAGAGCGTCGGCATCGTTGTCGGCACCATCGGGCCGGACGGGCGCAGCATCATTGCCCATGGCAGCTTCGGCGGCCTCGACCCGCGGCCGGTCGACGGCGACACCGTTTTCGAGATCGGCTCGGTCACCAAGGTCTTCACCGGACTTTTGCTTGCCGACATGGCGGCGCGCGGCGAAGTCGCCCTGACCGACCCGGTGGCCAAATATTTGCCGATGAACGTCGCCGTACCCGAACGCGGCGGCAAGGCGATCACGTTGGCCGACCTCGCAACCAATACGTCCGGCCTGCCGCGCATGCCCGACAATTTCGAGCCGAGCGACGAGACCAACCCTTATGCCGACTACTCGGTCGACGAGATGTATGCCTTCGTGTCCGGCTACGAGCTGCCGCGCGACATCGGCGCCGAATATGAGTACTCGAACCTCGGCACGGCCCTGTTGGGCCAGGCCCTCGCCCAACGCGCCGGCAAGAGTTTCGAGGCTCTCGTCCACGACCGCATCAGCGGTCCGCTGGCTATGCGCAGCACCGCCATCGACCTACCGCCACGTCTCAGCAAACGCCTGGCCACCGGCCACAACGAGGTGCTGGAGATCGCTCCCAACTGGGACCTGCCCGCCTTCGCCGGCGCAGGCGCCTTGCGCTCGAGCGCCAACGACCTGCTCGACCTGTTGCAGGTGACGGTCAACACCAACAAGACGCCACTGACCACCGCCCTTGCCGTCACGCTGGCTACACGGCGGGCGATCGGCGAACAGGAGACCTCGGCTGCACTTGGCTGGGTCGTCACCAAAAGCGGCAATGGCGAGATCGCCTGGCATGATGGTGGCACCGGCGGCTACAGCGCCTTCATCGGCTTCCACCCCGCCTCGCGCACCGGTGTCGTCGTCCTGTCCAACGCCAACACCGGCGTCAGCGACATCGGCCTGCATCTGCTCAATCGCGAGATCCCGCTGACAAGGGTCAAGCCGCGACACAGCGAGGTTTCAGCCGATCCCAGCCTGCTCGGCAATTATGTCGGCCGCTACCAGTTGGCGCCCGACGTCGTCCTCACCGTGATCCAGGAGGACGATGCCCTCTACGCCCAGTTCAGCGGCCAGCCAAAGCTGCGGCTATTCGCCGAAGGCGAGCACCGCTTCTTCTACAAGGAGGTCGAGGCGGCCATCACCTTCGCCGCCCCGGCATCGAACCGGTCGCCCGGCCTGACGCTGCACCGCTTCGGCCGCGACATGCCCGCGTCTCGGCTGTCGGACTGATCCCCCAACCTGGCGGACCGGGTTTCTGCCCGCAAAAACTTCAGAAAGCCCGCAAACGAAAAAGGCCCCGCAGAACGGGGCCTTTTTTGTCGATGCGAGGAAAACCCTCAGAACTTGTCGTCTTCGTCCTCGTCGGGCGTCTTCGAACGCAGGGCCGAGAGCTTGGCGAACACGGCGTTGGCGTCGAGTTCCTTGTCCTCGTCCTTGGGTGCGGCCTGTTCCGGCGTCAGGCGCTCGGTCAGCGAGGCCGGCAGCAGGGTGTCGCCGGTCGGAGCCGGGGCTTCGCGGCCGCGCGAGGCGCGCTGCACTTCGATGTCGAGGTCGATCTGCGAGCACAGGCCGAGCGCGACCGGATCGAGCGGCGACAGCGTCGCCATGTTCCAGTGCTTGCGCTCGCGGATCTGCTCGATCGTCGCCTTGGTCGTGCCGACGAGGCGCGAGATCTGCGCGTCCTTGAGCTCGGGATGGTTCTTGACCAGCCAGTAGATGGCGTTCGGGCGATCCTGGCGCTTCGACAGCGGCGTGTAGCGCGGACCCTTGCGCTTGGCCTCGGGCACGCGGACCTTGGGGTCCGACAGCTTCAGGCGGTGGTTGATGTCGCCCTCGCCCTTGGCGATCTCGGCGCGCGTCAGCTGGCCGGTCATGATCGGGTCCATGCCCTTGATGCCCTGGGCCGATTCGCCATCGGCGATTGCCTTGACCTCGAGCGGGTGCAGCGAGCAGAACTGCGCGATCTGGTCGAACGAAAGCGCGGTGTTGTCGACCAGCCAGACGGCGGTCGCCTTGGGCATAAGCAGCGTATTGGCCATGCGATATATCCTCTTCGCTCGCCCGCGTCCCTCACGCGGGCGGTGGTCAGACCACCAGAAAATGGGAAATTCGGCCCGTATATAGACGCATTCGCCCGCCACCGCAACGATTTTGGAACCGCCGGCAAACGAGCCCGATCGCCCGCGCCGGCGCACGAAAAAGCCCCGCCATCCGGTACCGGAAAGCGGGGCTTCGTTTGTGCCGGCACTGTTACCGGACAGGCTTACTTCAGCTTGTCGGCAGCCTTTTCGATGGCTGCAACGGCGCAAGCTTCGTCGAAGTTGCCGCCAGGTGCGCCGCCGACGCCGATGGCGCCGATGACGGCATCGCCAGCCTTGATCGGCAAGCCGCCGGCCAGCACCAGGAAGCCGTCAATGTCGACGAGACCGGCAGCGCCGGGGTTCTTGGCGACGTTCTCGGCCATCTTCGAGGTCGGGGTGCGCGACGAGGCCGAGGTGAAGGCCTTGTCCTGGGCAGCCGAAACGGTGTGCGTGCCGGCATTGTCGGCGCGGACCAGGGCGCGCAGCACGCCGGCGCGGTCAACCACGGCGGCGGTGACGTTGTACTTGTCGGCGGCGCAGGCGGCGACCGCGTTCTGGGCGATCTCGACGGCGAGGCTCGACGAGATGTTCTTCTCGGTCAGCACCTGTGCGGAAGCAGCGCCCGAAATGGCGACGGTGGCAGCGGCGGCGAGGAAAATGCTCTTGATCATGACTGGGTTCCTGTCCTGATGTTGCTCGGGAGAAAGCGTCTTGCTTGTCCGAGGCCAGAACTACGCCGAACCGCCGCCGCGCTGAATCCGCGATGCCACCACCTGCCCTAGGTAGGATTACCTACTGCTGCGACCGCCAGGGCATGACCCCAAAAAGTGGCGGCCGGTTTTTGGACAAGGTCATGCCCCACTAAGAAGAGCCAGCCGGACCTGCTCAGCCACCGAACTGGTGCCCAGCTTCTCCGCGATCTTCGCCCGGTGCGCGTCGATGGTGCGGGCCGAGACCTCGAGGGCCGCGGCAATCTCCTTGCTCGCCCAACCCCGCGCCACCATGTCGAGCACCTCGCGCTCGCGCTCGGTCAGCTTGGCCAGCAACGCGCGTGCCTCGCGCTTTTCCAGCCGGGCGTCGAGGCTCGAAAAGCCCTGCTGCAACGCCTCGACAAGCACCTCGCCATCGACAGGCTTGGTCAGAAAATCCTGGATGCCGGCCTTGAAGGCGCGCCTGCAGGCGGCGACGTCGCCATGGCCGGTGATCATGACAGTCGGCCAGTCGATGCCGCGCTCGGCCAGCCTCTGGTAAAGCTGCAGGCCCGAAACCTCGGGCATGCGCAAATCGACCACCAGCACGCCCGGCTTCGCTTCATCGACATGCGCCAGAAACGTCTGGGGCTCGCCGAAGGTCTCGACCGAAATCCCATAGGTGCCGAGCAGGAACGCCAGCGCCTCGCGCACCGCCTCGTCGTCGTCGATCAGATAGACCTGGTACCTGCTCATGCCTTCACTCCCCGCAGCGCAGCGGACACCACGCCCCGGCACCTGTTCAACCTAGCCATCGTGCCGTCCGGACATCGCCCCGGCGTTTCGCATCGACGCACGCGGCAGCGTAATCACGAACCGCGCCCCGCCAGCGGCAGCGTTGCCAGCCTCGATCCGCCCGTCGACCCGCTCCACCAGCGTCTGGCACAGCGACAGCCCCAGCCCCATGCCGTCCGCCTTGGTGGTGAAGAACGGCACGAACAGCTTCGGCAGCACGTCGGCCGGTATCCCCGGCCCGTTATCCGCCACCTCGATCTTTACTTCCGGGCCCACAACCTTCGTCGCAATCGAAATCCGCGCCCCAGAAATCCCCGCCGCTTCCAGCGCATCGGCCGCGTTGCGGATCAGATTGTGCAGCACCTGCTCCATCTCGATCGGGTCGACCACCGCCTCCGGCGCCTCGGCCGCCAGATCGAGCTCCAGCTTGACGCCGCGCCGTTCGAGATCGGCTGCCGTCAGCGCCACGATCTCGCTGACGATCCCGTTGAGTGCGCTTGGCTTCGGCTCCGGCGCCTTGTTGGAGGCATAGTCGCGCATCCGCTTCAGCATCTCGCCGGCGCGCTTGGCCTCGCGCACATTGACGTCAAGCGCCTGCGTGATCATCCCGAGATCGGGTTTTTCCGCACCCGCAAGCCTGAGTGCTGCCTGGCTGCGGCTCAGCACCGCCGTCAGCGGCTGCGTCAGCTCATGCGCGATGCCGGACGCCAGCTCGCCCATGGCATTGACGCGCGAGGCATGCGCCAGCAGCGTTTCCCGCTCCTGCAACAGCGCCCGCGCCTCCGCCGCCCGCGCCACCTGTTGCGACTGCTGCGCCGCCGCCCGCTGCCTCAATGCAAACATCAGCGCAAACGACGCCAGCCCGGCCAGGACAGCAAACCCAAGCAGCGACCGCAGCGGCAAAAGCGCGTCGAGCGGCAAGGCCCGGTCGAGCGACAGCAAGATCCGCTGCCCCTCGCCGTCAATCACCTTCTCGAAATGCGGTGGCTTAACGAACGAAGCGCCCGTGCCCAAAACATCGTCCCCGGGCAGGTCGAGCAGTGTCTGCCCGTCGAGCACAAGCCTCAGATGCGCCCAGGCCGGCCGCTCCTCCGGCTCCAGCAGCAGGGCCGCGTCGATGCCGAACACCAAAGCCGCATCGGAAGGTGCCTGCGCCCGCTTGGCCAGCAGATACCGCCCGTTTTTCCCACTGGCATGCACGCCGATCTTGCCGCGCAATTGCTCGCCGATCGCCCCGCGCAGCGGCCCGAGATTCTCGCCCCCGCCCTCCGGCACCTCGACCAGCATCCTGACCCCGCCGGCCCCAGCCACCGCCGCGCCACTTGCCGCACCGCCATTTGCGCCAGCCGTCATGCCCACCACGCCAGCCTCCGCCGCCAAACCAGTGTCAGCCGCTCCTGCGCCCGCCGCTCCCGCGCCTGCGCCTGCCTCCGCCCCGGTGGCAGCTCCCGCCTCCGCCGGCCCGGTTGCTGGCCCCGCACCGCCGCCCGCCTCGCCGAGCGAAACCAGCGCGATCCAGGCGATGCGCGGATAAAACCTGACAATGCTCTCCATCACCTGTCGCACGGCACCCAGGGGCGCCGGCTCGGCCCCGCTGGTCAGCGCGATCAGGCTGGTCATATGCGCATCATGCTGCGCCGCCCGCTGCGAAATCAGCCGGTGCAACGTCCGCCCCGTCACCTCCAGCTCACCCGCCAGCCGTGCCTTGGACGTCTCCACCGAATAAAGCGCGAACACCAAGAGCGCGGCGAGCCAGAGCGCAATGCCGAAGAGCCAGTACTTCGATAGAATTCTTGTCACGCGAGGCCGGACGGAAGCTGCCAACGGGATGGAGGAATAAGATAGATACGTTTCGTACGGAAAAATAGCTGACTGGGCAACTTCCAGTCTGGACTTACGGCTTCAATGAGAATCGCAGATAACCATTGCAACACACTGTGACTCCCCATTTCATTAGCCATGGATGCCGGGGAGCAGGAGGCATGGATTGCTGCAATTCGAAGATAACCTCTTCTTCAACGAAGACGCCCTATTCGAGCGTCTTACTAACGGAGCAAACGCATCGGGCAGGCAAGTTGTTTTTGTTGTGGGCGCGCCACTGACAGCGCCACACGGCGACGAGCAGCGTGGAGTCGCGGATGTCTCGCAAGTGGCCGATTTGATACGGGGCCATTTTCTTGGAGATCAGCGGCAATTAACCGAATTCGACCGCCAAGTCCGCGAAGCAGATAATCGATATCAGGCCGCATTCCGTTTCCTACAGGGCAGGCGCGGCCAAGATATTGCAAATCAAGTCATTAGGCAGGCTGTGCTGCGCGCATACAAGGGCTCCAACACAACCACTGATGTCACGTCGCTGGCGTCTATGTCCGAAGATGACCTTCATAAGCTGGACGAGAACTTAGATTCTTGGGTCTTGAGCCCGGGTGCTCAAGCACTTGGTGAAATCTTGTCATTTCAAGGGGCACCGTTCGGGCGACTAGTAGTCACCTCAAACTTTGATCCTTTGATTGGCGTGGCCATCAAGAAGGCGGGCGGCGAAGCTTGGCGAACGGCAATTCACAGTGATGGTGACTTTAGTCAAAGCCACGCGACCGGTTGCCAGATCGTTCATATTCACGGGTATTGGTATGGCACAGATACTCTGCACACCGGAAATCAGCTCATCCAGAAGCGACCGTTTTTGAGAAATTCCCTACTGACTTATCTGAGAGATAAAACTGTAGTTGTGATGGCCTATGGAGGGTGGGAGGATATTTTTACCGCCTCTATTGCAAATATTGTTGAGAACTCTTCAACGTTTCCAGAAATTTTGTGGGCGTTCCACAGCGCAGCGCCGGTTGTTGCTCCCCACCTTCGCACAATACTAGAGCCCGGAGTGAACCGGAATAGAGTGACATTCTATAGCAGCATTGATTGCCACACATTCCTTCCGAGGCTGGTCGACTTTTGGAGAGCAGGGACATCGACTAAAACTGCACAGCCCACCACACTGGAATCAAAGCCGATCTCCAAACCGCGATTTACGCTGAAGGGCCTAGAATGCGACCGCCCTCCAAGTGTTGAAGCCTGGGTAGGACGCGAGCCCGAACTACGCGCGCTCGAAACGACAAGTGCCAAAGTAATATCTATCTGCGGGATAGGCGGACAGGGAAAGTCAACCCTCGCTGCTAAATACCTGCTTTCCGTAACTGACGGAGATACCGACTTCCAGCAATGGGATTGGCGAGACTGCAAAGAAGAAGGTGACCGGATACGCACCCAAATAATTGCAGCAATAGAGCGCATGCTTCTTGAAAAATCTATAGAGACATCCCTCGACGCCGTAAATGACTCTGATCTCGTCGATATTTTTATTGCAACATCATTTTCTAGAAATATTGTATTCGTCTTTGACAATGTTGACCACTATATCGACCTTGAGAAGTCCGTATTTATCGGCATTCTCGACACCTTAGTGAGACGATTTAACAGCTCAGAATCTAAGAGTCGCATTATCATAACGTGTAGACCGCACGTGAACTACGATCTGGCCAGTGCGATAACACTGTCCATCAAAGGATTATCTTTAGAGGAGGCATTCGAGCTCTTCGAGCAACGCACCGGCTCCAACCAGACTCCGAAGCCTGACATTGAAGCCGCTCACGATATGACTGCCGGACATGCGTTCTGGCTTGATCTTCTGGCAGTACAGGTTGCTCGCGTGCCTGGAGTAACGTTACGAAACCTTATTGAAGACGTCCGCCGAGGCCGTGGTGGAGCACCAGATGTTTTGTCTTCTATTTGGAAAACACTAGCCGAAAGAGAGCGAGTGGTCTTGCGGGTGATGGCCGAAGCCAAACGCCCCGAGACCGAGGAAATGATAGAAAAGTTCATTTCCGCTGAGCTAAATTACAAGAACTTCAAAAGGGCGATGAAGGCCCTCATTGCGCTCAACCTAATTGTTGTAAAGCCGGAAAAAAATGCCGCTGATCTTTACGATCTACATCCCCTTGTAAGGCAATTTGTAAAAAAAGAATTTGAACGTCCGGAACGAGTTGGATTTATAAAAACAGTTATAAATCAGTATGTTATAATTATTCGCGGCATCGAATCTATGCTAGGCGTCTATCTTCCGCTGCCACTACTGGAGCGTTGGTCTCAAAAAGCGGAGCTTGAAATCGAAGCAGGTCTACATGCGGACGCCTTCGAAACACTAGACTCGGCGATAGACGCTTTGGTTGGCGGCGGTCATTCAGAGGAATACGTGAGAGTGGCACGAAAACTGCTCGAAGCAATTGATTGGACCGTCGCCCCATCTACCATAAAAAACTTTGATAATGTGCTCTCTGCCCTTGTCATGTGCTTGGATCAACTTGAAGAAAATACAGACGCCGACGAAATAATTTCAAGATACGAGCAGACAATGACCTCGAAAACCGCTCGTTATATTAAATATTGCGATGTTCGCGCATACTCCTTTTGGCAAAGGCGTGAATTTACTGAGGCGATAGAATGGGCAGAACGTGGACAGGACCTCAAGAAGCGGTCGGATGTGGACACTATCTATGACTGCTCACATACCTTGGCCCTAGCGCGACGAGATGGCGGGGACCCGGAGAAGGCCTTGGAGTACTTCATCAAATCGTACGAACTCAAGGACCTAATCGATCCCAAAAGCAACGTTGCCGATGCCGAACCTACCACTCTTGGAAATGTTGGTAGATGCCTTCAACTTTTAGGCCGCCTAGAAGAGGCGTTAGTTTGTTACAGAAAGTCTGCAAAAATACTCGAAAACGACGATAGTCGGCATCGACTTTCGAATCAAACCTATGCTCGACAGTGGATAGCTGATGCTCTTTACGCGCTGAATAGCACGAAAATGTCCTACTGTTTCTACGAGGCGGCAGAAGAAATAGCCGGCAGCTTTGCTCCCGGGCGGCAGAGGACGATCTCGCAGGAGAAGGAGGCTCGCATTCCAAAGGGGACGTTACCGACGATTTCGCGCGCCGAGGCAAAACGACTTGTGGAAGCTTGGGTAAATGGACGATCGCCCCTGGTAGTCTAAGGGAACAAGCGATTTGAAAGAAAGCTGCTGGATCTCAGCGCCGTGCGACGTGACCTCCCGGCAGACACCAGCCACGCCCGACGAAGCGGAGCAGGTGCGCAGCGACGCCAGCTTGCACGACGCATGAGGCAGACCGTTTGAAGTGGGTAGCCGTTGAAGAGTTTTCCACGGCTCTAGCGCCATGGTGTTCCATCTGACTTCGGCAACGGCTTGAATTAGCTATGTTTCGCTCGCCGCCTGCACCTGGCAAACGTGGATAGGAAAATTTTCTTTTCCACGCCCCTTCGCGCCTGACGGATAATCCCCGCATCGCCCTCAGGGAACCCGGGTCATGAACCGGATGCCTGGGGAGGGCGACGGCGTCCGGGCTGGCAGGGGATACGGTGCCCCTGCTGGGTGATGAGCCCCCAAGTCCGGGCCTTGCGGCGGCTGACGGCGAAAGCCGAGGCGACTGAGCGGGGCAAGAGCGCTGGCGGACGCATGGCTGCGCGTCACGCACTAGCATCACAGAGACGCAAGGCCATGCGTCCGGTTCCCAATCCCGGCTTCATCCGCGCGGGACACTTCCGCACGCCCAAATTTCCCCCAATCACCCTGCCCGCGCCGGAAAATACGCGCGGCCAGCCGGAGACATCGTCATGTCGAGGAAACGCAAGCAAGAGATCGAAATCATCGACCCGCCGCTGCCGGGCTACGGCCACCTGCCCTATGCCATGCACAACGCGCTCGTGCTCGCCGTCAGCATCGCCGCCACCATGGAGGGCGCGCACAACAAGTGCCAGCGCCGCGAATGCCGCAATTTTGGCCGCTGCCGCGCCTCCCCCACCTCCGGCCGCGCCGGCTTCTGCCCGGTCCCGCTCGGACGCGACGCCGACCGCCGCATCGAAGGCATGTTCCTGTTTGCCCTGCAGTTGGCCAATGGCTGGCGGTGACGGGGCCCAGCTCGACGCGTGGCGAACGCGCCTCAGTAGCCCTCATGGTGAGCCTGTCGAACCACGAGGGCGCCAGGCGACTAGGCTGCACCAAAACCCCATGGTTCGACAGGCTCACCATGAGGTTTTGGCCCCCTCACCCGACATCCAGCACGATCTTGCCGATGTGCTCGCCCTCTTCCATGCGCTCATGCGCCCGCCAGGCTTCCTTGAGCGGGAAGATCATGTCCATGACGGGCGCGACGCGGCGGACAGCCAGCAGCGGCCACACCTGCGCCTCGAGTGCTGCGGCGATTCCCGCCTTGAACTCGGTGGTGCGCGGCCTGAGCGTCGAGCCGGTATGGGTCAGCCGCTTGACCATCATCTTCGAGAAATCGGCACTCGCCACCGCCCCGCCCTGGGTCGCGATCTGGACGATGCGGCCGTCGACCGCCGCGGCATTGTAGTTGCGGCCGACATAGTCGCCGCCGACCATGTCGAGGATGACATTGGCGCCCTTGCCGTCGGTGGCGTCCTTCACCGCCGCAACGAAGTCCTCGTTCCGGTAATTGATCGCGCGGTCGGCCCCGAGCTTGAGGCAGGCAGCACACTTGTCCTCCGAGCCGGCGGTGGCGATCACATAGGCGCCGAAGGCCGAGGCGAGCTGGATCGCGGTCGTGCCGATGCCCGACGAGCCGCCATGGATCAGCAGCGTCTCGCCCGCCTTGAGCGCGCCGCGCTCGAACACATTGTGCCAGACGGTGAAGAAGGTTTCGGGCACGGCGGCCGCTTCCGTGAAGGTGAAACCCTTGGGCACCGGCAGCGCGTTGGTCTCGTGCACCTTGGCGTATTCGGCATAACCGCCGCCCGGCGTCAGCGCGCAGACGGCGTCGCCGATGCGCCAGCGCGCGGCACCTTCGCCGAGTGCCGCGACCTCGCCCGACACTTCGAGCCCGGGCAGGTCGGAGGCGCCGGGCGGCGCGGGATACGCGCCCTTGCGCTGCTGCACGTCGGGCCGATTGACGCCTGCCGCATGCACCCGGATCAGGATCTCGCCCTGGCCCAGTTCCGGCAGGTCGCGCTTCTCCGCCTTGAGCACGCGCGGCCCACCCGGTTGCGAAATCGCCACCGCGAGCATCTTGGCTGGAAGCTTGGCAACATTGGCCATGTCTTTTTACTCTCCGCTGGTCCGGTGCGCCCCGGACTTTACATGTGGTTGACCGCACTATGTATTCTGATTGGCAAATCAGGCAAACGCCTGCCTACGATGGAGGAGAGCGAGATGGCGCTGTTCGACGACGAGCCGGTCAAGAAGAAACCCGTCCACGAGATCGGCCAGGATCTGTCGCTGCTTTCGGTCGGCGAGCTCAACGAGCGCATCTCGGCCCTGCGCGCCGAGATCGGCCGGCTCGAGGCGGAGCTTTCCGTCAAGGGCTCGACCAAATCGGCTGCCGAGGCGCTGTTCAAGCGCGGCTGAAACGCGCGCCGCCACCGATATGCCCCAAACGGGTTATCATCAGGTGCCAGTGCCTAATTGATTCGTGGTGGGACACCAGATGCTCGCAACCTACCGGCCGATCCTGTCGTTGCTCCGCGGCACCGCCTTCCTGCTCGCAGCGTCCGGCCTGCACGGCCTGCTGCTGCCGCTGCGTGGCCAGGAAGAAGGCTTTTCCACCACGGCACTCGGCCTCATGGGCACGGCCTGGGCCGGCGGTTTTGTCGCCGGCTGCTATTTTGCCCCGCGCGTCGTTCGCCGCGCCGGCCATGTCCGCGCTTTCGGCACCTTTGCCGCGTCAGCCGCGATCATCGCGCTGCTCACCGGCCTGATCGTCAACGAATATGTCTGGATCCTGCTGCGCGCCTTCACCGGCTTCGCCATGGCCGGCGCCTTCATGGTCATCGAGAGCTGGCTCAACGAGCGCGCCACCAACGAAAACCGCGGCACCGTCTTCGGCCTCTACATGATGGTCACCTACGCCTCTATCATGGCCGGCCAGATGATTGTCGCCGGCGGCGACGTCACCAGCGCCTCGCTGTTCATGGTGACGGGCATCTTGTTCTGCCTGTCGCTGATCCCGACTGCCGTTTCAAGCGCCGCCCACCCCAAGCCGCTGCAGGACGTCTCGCTCGATATCAAGGGCCTCTACGCCAACTCGCCGGTCGCCTCGGTCGCCTGCTTCCTCATCGGCGTCGCCAATGGCGACTGGGGCACGCTCGGCGCCGTCTATGGCGCGCGCGTCGGCATTTCGACGCCCGAGATCGCGCTGATGATGAGCCTCGTGGTCGTCGCCGGTGCAGCGCTGCAGATCCCGATCGGCAAGGTCTCCGACCGTACCGACCGCCGCTATGTGCTGATCGGCGCCTCGCTCGCTTCGGCAATCGCCGCCGTGCTGATCTTCCTGGTGGCCCCGCGCTCCGGCGTCTTCGTCATCGCCATGACCGCCTGCTACGGCGCTTTTGCCTACACGCTCTATTCGCTTGCCGTGGCGCATGCCAACGACCACGCCAAGCCTGAGGATTTCGTCAAGGTGTCGGGCGGGCTCCTCCTGCTCTACGGCTTCGGAACCATGGTCGGGCCGCTGCTTGGCGCCGGCCTCATGGACTACATGCGGCCGGAAGCGCTGTTCCTCGCAACCGCCGCCGCGCATTTCACGCTCGCCGGCTACACCGCACTGCGCATCAAGCGTCGTGCGCCGGTTCCGATCGAGGATCGCGAAGCCTTCAAGACCCAGCCGGCCGACCGCAGCGCGACGCCAGAGTCGCTGCGCCTCGACCCCAGGCACGAGGACGCGGCCTGACAGGCAGCGCGGCGCCGCGGCTTCCCGTCACTGCCTTTGCCAATCCCGCAATCGCAATTGCGACCGGTAGTTGAGATTTCGCTGATGTTGCGGCACAAATGGGCCATGACAACTGACGCGCCCTTCCTCGCCATATCGGATGCCAACCGGCGCCATCTGCTGGAAGAGCTGCGGCGCGGCCCCAAGACCGTCAGCGAACTTGCCGCCGGCTTGCCGGTTTCACGCCCGGCGGTGTCGCAGCATCTCAAGGTGCTGCTCGATGCCGGCCTTGTCAGCGCCCGCGCCGAAGGCACGCGCCGGGTCTATGCGGTCAGCGTCGCCGGCTTCCGCAAGCTCAACATCTGGCTGGACCAGTTCTGGGACGCCTGAAGTCTTTTTCGCGTGCCGCCTCGGGCACAATCATGCCCTGGATGCGCCAGACAGATGCCCGACGCGGCGACTGCAGGGCAATCACAAGGCTGATCACGGCAATAGCCTGACGCCAGCACCATTTCGGCAGATCAACTGCTGACGTGCACGAGCATCCCGCTCGGACACGTTCTTCAGATCATGCGCTGATTTGGCTGATAAACATCACCCTGTCCCGGCGGCGATGTTGCTTCGCCGCCGGCTGTCGGGCCCTTGCCGAAAATCAGGGCCTTGTTTGGAGACCTCGTGACTAGCCTAATGCTGCGTCGGGTCACCTTTCAGCTTTTCAATCTCGTCCTTGAGAGCCAGCTTGCGACGCTTCAGCGCTACGATTTGCAGGTCGTCCATGGATGGATGATTCATTGCTTCGCCGAGCTGGCGCTCGACGTCACCATGTTTGCGCTGAAGTTCTTCAAGATGGGAAGCAAGAGACATGATTGGTTCTCCCTTTCATGGTTTCCTCGATGCTCCGGGCACAGCCCTGCCCACCGCAGACAGTGCTCTGTGACGGAACCATGACAGTCTGCCATCCCCCGTCGGCGATGTCGAATAAAGCGTGGTAGCATTTCCTGACAGCGCGAAATGTGATAAGGGCTTCGCGCCGGTGACAAGGAGTCGCCGACCCCGCCTTAGGAGCGCCCCGGGTGCGCCAGTGAGTTTGCAGACGGTAGACATGTCGGAACAGGAACAAGCCGAGATTCGTCTCGAGTTTGCACGCTTGAAGCAGGACCATGCGGATTTCGATGCCGCAATCAACGCGATGATCGCGATGGGCTGCGATACGTTGCAGATCCAGCGGATGAAGAAGAAGAAGCTGGTCCTGAAGGACAAGATCAGCCAGATCGAAGACCGCATCATCCCCGACATCATCGCCTGAGAAACCGCCATTTTTGGCCGGCCTTTGGTTGCGATGGCAGCGCATTTCGGTTAAGCGCAGGCTTATCAAGCAGGGGTGCCGCGCGTGAGCAAAGACAGGGTCGACGTCGCCATCATCATGGGGAGCCAGTCTGACTGGGCGACCATGCGCCATGCCGCCGAATTGCTCGAAGTGCTCGGCATCGCCTTCGAGGCGCGCATCGTCTCGGCCCACCGCACCCCCGACCGTCTTTACGAATTCGCCAAGGGCGCCAAGGCAGCCGGCTTCCGCGTCATCATCGCCGGCGCTGGTGGCGCTGCCCACCTTCCCGGCATGACGGCGGCAATGACTTCCTTGCCGGTGTTTGGCGTGCCGGTCGAATCGAAGGCCTTGTCGGGCCAGGATTCGTTGCTCTCCATCGTCCAGATGCCGGCCGGCATCCCTGTCGGCACGCTTGCCATCGGCAAGGCTGGTGCCGCCAACGCAGCACTGCTTGCAGCCGCCGTGCTTGCCCTCTCCGACGACGCGCTTGCCAGCCGGCTCGACGACTGGCGCGCCGCCCAGACTGCAAGGGTCGCCGAACAGCCGACGGACGACGCGTGAGCGCGCCGCTTCCCCTCGGCGCCACCATCGGCATCATCGGCGGCGGCCAGCTCGGCCGCATGCTGGCCATGGCGGCGGCTCGCCTCGGCTACCAGACGATCGTCCTGGAGCCACAGGCCGACTGCCCGGCAGCCCAGGTCGCCAACCGCCAGATCGTCGCTGCCTATGACGATCCCGCCGCCCTCGACGAGCTGGCGCGCGCCAGTGCCGTCGTCACCTTTGAATTCGAAAACGTGCCGGTCGTCGCCGCAGAACGGCTGGGTCGCACGATCGCGGTCTATCCGCCGGCACGGGCGCTCGAGGTTGCCCAGGACCGGCTGGTCGAAAAGACATTCCTCAACGGCATCGGGATATCCACAGCCGGCTTCCGGCCTGTGGACAACGATGCCGAGCTGGCGGAGGCGCTGAAGGCCTTCGACGGCAGCGGCGTGCTGAAGACCTGCCGCATGGGTTATGACGGCAAGGGCCAGATGGTCTTCCGCAACATGACGACTGGCGGCTTCGACGGCGCCTGCGCCTCGCTCGGCAACGTTCCGCTGGTGCTTGAGTCCTTCGTCGCCTTCGAGCGCGAAATCTCGATCATCGCCGCGCGCGGCACCGATGGCAGCATCGCCGTCTTCGACCCGGCCGAGAACGTGCATCGCAACGGCATCCTGGCGACCTCGACGGTGCCCGCCGCGATCGGCAGCGACACCGCAGAAGCCGCGCGCGAGGCGGCCCGCAAGATCCTCACAGCGCTCGACTATGTCGGCGTCATCGGCGTCGAGTTCTTCGTCCTCGCCGACGGCTCCCTGCTGGTCAACGAGATGGCGCCGCGGGTGCACAATTCCGGCCACTGGACCGAAACGGCCTGCGTGGTCTCTCAGTTCGAGCAGCACATCCGCGCCGTCGCCGGCCTGCCGCTCGGCGACGCCAACCGCCACTCCGACTGCGTCATGGAAAACCTCATCGGCGACGACATCGACAAGGTGCCGGCGCTGCTCGCCGAACCCGATGTCGCCGTCCACCTCTACGGCAAGGCCGAAGCCCGCCCCGGCCGCAAGATGGGCCATTTCACCAGGCTGTTGCCGCGCCGCTGACGGGCAGGCACTGACGGCTCCCATTTAGCGGCTTTGCTGCAAAACACCCAGACACCGGGATTTGAGGGTCTGCAATGGGCGGCTTCGCGGCGGTCCTGGGTGGCCGACGCCCGCACTCAGGTAGCCAGGCTGGTACAGTTCACCAATGAGCGAGCAAGCAAGCTACAACATCATTTGGGAGTTCACGGTAGCCGTAGAGCATCGCGCGGACTTCGAAGTAGCTTACGGTCCGTCCGGCTCATGGGCGCAGCTTTTTCGCAGGGGAGAAGGGTACATTGAAACTCAACTCCTTGCCGACGCGGAGCGGGTGAACGTCTACCTCACGATCGACCGTTGGGTCAGCCGAGAACATTTTGAGCGGTTCAAAGTCGCTTACGATGCGGAGTATCGAAAACTCGATGAGCAACTAGAGGGCGTAGCCGGAAGCGAGCGTCGAATCGGAGCGTATAGCGCCCTCATATAGACCGCGTGGCCAGTTTCGGGATCGCACGGCCAACCTTCGATAGCCGCCAGACAGGATGCGCGATCTTCCCCGATCCGTCGCCGTCCACTTCCAGGCAAGGCTATGGCACCCCGGGTCGCAAGATAAGCCATTTCGCACGGCTACTGCCGTGCCGCGAGCGGCCGACAGGCCCACTCAGCGGCTTGGCAGCAAACACCCCTAAACACTGCGATTTGGGCTCGGCAACGGGTGAGATGCGAAGTTTGACCGACAGTATCCATGTCGGCATCGCGCCGCAATCTTAAGTTGTCTAAAGACACAATTACTCGCGCAGAAGGTATGTCGCAAATCTTTCTTAATTATGACAACGCATGAGCATGACAGGTGTGCTTGTCTAAACTTTGGAATATCGGCAGTGTCCGCTGATTCTGCATCGCGGTAATTTTGCGTATTTTGAGGATTGCATGTCTGCTGAGGCGTCCGGGCGCGGCTACGCTAATCGTCTCCGTCCCTCAGGCAAGGCCAAGCTACTCGCGAGCGTCGGCGTGGCAGCGGTTCTCGTGGCTCTCTCCGGCGGCTCGGCGACGGCGCAGGTCAACTGGAGCGGAACCACCAGCACCGACTGGACCGTTGGGAGCAACTGGGTGGGGGGCGTGGCTCCAGCTGCTGGCAATGCCGTCAGCATCGGCAACACGACGACGCCAACCACGACGGTGCTCGGTGTTGGCGGCGCGGCGACCGGAACGACCGGAGTCATTGCCATCGCCGCGACTGCCAACTCGACAAGCAATCTGACCATTCAGAACGGCAGCACGTTGACCTCCATCGGCGCGACCGTGCGGATCGGGCAGGCCCTCAACAGCAATGGAACCGTGACTGTCACCGGACCCGGGTCACAATGGCTGGTCACCAGCGGGCAGCTTGTTGTCGGCTTCTCGGGGGTTGGCACGCTCAACATTGAAAATGGGGCGAAGGTATCGGCAACAGCAGTCTCCGGCACGAGGGTGGGCAGTGGCCTCGGGTCTGGCACGATCAATATCAGTGGCGGCTCCACGCTGGAGACCCGCACCCTGAACGGCACCGGAGTCGGGGCCTCGCAGGTCAATTTCGACAATGGCATCTTACGCGCTGCGGGCAGCGCCCCCGCTCTCTTCATCGTCGGGTTTTCCGGCACCGAGCTGAACATCCTCGCGGGCGGGCTGACGATCGACACAGGCGCGTTCGTCGTCGGTACCGACACAACATCCGCGCTTACGGGTGCCGGCGGACTTACCAAGATCGGTAGCGGCATTCTGATCCTGTCCGCCAACAACACTTATGCCGGCGAGACCTTGATCCAGGCCGGCACCCTTCGGCTACTCGGCGCAGGCGACATCAGCAATTCGAGCCGCGTCGTCGCGGACGGGACGTTCGATATTTCCAACCTTGCCGCCGGCGGCACCAGCATCAAGAGCCTCGCCGGCAGCGGTGGTGTTGCGCTTGGCGCAAAGACCCTGGCGATCACCAATACCAACGATCTGTTCTCCGGTGTCATCTCCGGCAGCGGCGGGCTGACGCTCACCGGCGGCAGGCAGACGCTGTCGGGCGCGAATGACTATAGCGGCGGCACGACGATCTCGGGCGGCACGCTCGCCATATCGAATGACGGTGCGCTGGGCGCTTTGGCCGGCGCGCTCACCTTCAACGGCGGCTCGCTACATGCTCTCGCGAGCTTTGCGAGCACGCGCGCCATGACCTTCACCGGCGACGGCATCTTCGATGTAAACCCCGGCGCGGTGCTGACGCTGAGCGGCGCCCTGACCGGCGCGGGCGGACTGGTGAAGCGCGGCGACGGCACGCTGATCCAGAACTCGATTGTCAGCTATTCCGGCCCCACCAAGATCGAGGACGGCATTTTCCAGGCCGGCGCGGCCGGTGTGTTCGGTGGCGACTATTCAACCTTGGCCGACAGTACGCTCGATCTCGGCGGCTTCGACCAGACCATTGCCAGCATCAACAATGCGGGCGCCCTGCGCTTGAGCGGCGCCAACACCACGCTCACTGTGACGGGCAACTATGTCGGGAGCGGCGGCACCGTCTATGTGAACACCGCACTCGGCGACGATAGCTCGGCCACCGAGCGACTCATAGTCAACGGCGGCACCTCGGGCACCTCGTCGCTCGTCGTCACCAATGTCGGCGGCACCGGCGCCCAGACGGTCGACGGCATCAAGGTCATCGAGGTCGGCGGCGCATCGAACGGCACGTTCTCGCTTGTTGGCGACTATGTGTTCGAGGGCGACCAGGCGGTGGTCGGCGGCGCCTACGCCTACCGGCTCTATAAGGGCACGGAGAGCGTGGCCGACGGCGACTGGTACCTGCGTTCTAAGCTCATCGACTCCGGCCCGCTCTATGCGCCCACCGTGCCGCTCTACGAAAACTACGCCAACGTGCTGCAGAGTTTCAACGAGCTCGGCACCTTGCAACAGCGAGTCGGCAGCCGGAAAACGCTCAATGGCGGGCAGCCCGCGAGTGCGGACAAAGGCGCGATCTGGGCCCGCATGAACGCATCACAGGCGAAATTCGAGCCTGATGTTTCCACCACCGGCGCCAGCTATGACGTGACCACCTGGAGGCTCCAGGCCGGCTTGGACGGCCTGCTGCACGAGAGCGAGGCCGGCGCCCTGGTGGCCGGGGTGAAGGGCCAGTTCGGAACGATAAGCTCGGACATCTCATCGAACTACGGCACCGGCTCGATCGACGCCCTGGGCTTCGGGGTCGGTGGTACGCTCACCTGGTACGGCGCGAGCGGCCTCTACATCGACGGGCAGGCGCAACTGACCAAATACGAGGCCGACATCGTTTCCGACACGATAGGAACGACGCTGGTCGACGGCAATGACGCCTACGGCTACGGGCTCAGCATCGAAGCCGGCAAGAAGATCGGGCTGGGCGCCAACTGGTCGCTGACGCCGCAGGCACAGCTGGCCTATTCGTCGGTGCGCTTCAGCGACTTCACCGACCGGTACGACGGCAAGGTGTCGCTCAGCGATGGCGGCGACACGCTGGTGGGCCGCCTCGGCCTGTCCGCCGACTATGAGACCGAATGGCAGGACGCGGCCGGCGAGACGAAGCGGACCCACCTCTACGGCGTCGCCAACCTCTATTACGACTTCCTCGACGGCTCCTCGGTCGATGTATCCGGAACCGTCTTCACGTCACGCAACCGCGGGCTTTGGGGCGGGGTTGGCATCGGCGGCTCGCTGAGCTGGGCGAACGAGCGCTACAGCGTCTTCGGCGAGGCTCTCGCCAGGGGCAGCATGGAGGATTTCGGCGACAACAATGCGCTTGGCGCGAAGGTCGGCCTCAATGTGAAGTGGTAGGGTCTCCACGACCTCGCCGGGGATCGACGCGTCTCACCTTTTCAGCGCGCCAAAGAAGCCGATGATGCGCGTTATGCGCTTGTGGTCGGCATCGACGAAGGCGATGTCCAGGCCCTCGGGCGGCGATGTGCCGTCCGGCATCACGAACTTCCACGCGAAGCGCGCGACGCCATGATGAATGTCCACGTCGCTGGTGCGCAGGATGCGGGCGCCGGGGTGCCTGGCCTGAATGCCTGCGATATGCGCGAGCAGCTCTTCGGCGCCTTCGGCATGGACTGTAGGGTCGGTGTAGGTTGCGCCGTCGCTCCACACCGACAGCAGCAAGGCCCGCCGCTGCTCGGCGCTCTCCGTGGACCAGGCGGCGCAATAGGTGTCGACGAGAAGCGTCAGAGACATTCTGTTTCCTTCATATCAAGTGTCGGGCGTGAGGCTGGCCGACTAGGCGGCCAGCTTCCTCGTTACTACGGCTCTCAGGCGACCTTGCCCATGAACTGCGACAACGCCGCGAAATCTCCGTGCAACTGGCCGGCTGCAATCGCCCGCTGGAAGATGGAGCCATAACCGTCAACCACGGAGCGGTCGATGCTCCGCGCATCCATGAGTTCCAGGAGATGTTGGAACGCACTGTGATGGATGGCGATCGACGACAGCGTCTCCTCGTCGCTGGCAAAACGGCCGGCATGGGTGCGCTTGATGAGGTCAGTGACAAGTCCCTCGACCACTGGCGCTGTCGCCGTCCACTGCCGGCCCAGTTCGCCCAGATCGATGTCTTCGGCCTGGCTTACGGCGATCGCGTTGAGCGCTCCGAACAATGCGCCCCACATCAGGGCCAGCAAAGCGCTATCAAGCGCATTGGCACGTCCAGGATCTTGTCCGACATGCTGGACGTTACCGCCCAATGCGCGAAAGACGGCCTCGTTGTCCTGAAAGGCCTGGCCCTGCCCCGAGACCAGGATCGTACCCGCATCCGTGCCGATGAAGTCAGGCGTCGCCATGATCGCGCCATCGAGATAGCTGGCGCCGTGTCTGGCGCACCATTCGGCGACATCGCGGGCACCATGCGGCGTTCCCGACGTCAGTTCGACGATCAGCTTGCCGCGAATGGCGGAGGCGACGGCGTCGTCACGAAGGATGTCTGCGGTCGCGGCGTAGTCGCTGACATTCACGATGATGACTTCAGCTGCGGTGACGGCCTCCAGCACCGAAGGTGCTACGGTTGCACCGAGCAAGGCCAGCGGCTCGGTCTTTTCCTTTGTCCGGTTCCAGACTGTCGTGCGATGACCTGATGCAAGCAGGGCGCGGGCAAGGGCCGACCCCATGCGGCCTGTTCCAACAACCGCAATTGAACGCTTCATTCCAACTCTCCATATCCAGTGGCGGCGCCACGATGCGACTTCGGTCGCGACGTCGTGGAGGTATGGTGAGATGAGCGGCACACAATACGAACCGGGACGTAAGTGGTCACCTGGCGGTAAGGGGAGCAGCATGGACAATACGGCGGACAATGGCTTTGCAGGCGGTCAGGATGACCGAAGGCAAATGGAAGATAGACATCCTTTGCCAGCTCGGAACGGCATCGCGCCGGTTCGGCCGGCTGCGGCAGTCGATTCCGGGCATCAGCGAAAAGATGCTGGCGCAGCAATTGCGCGAAATGGAAGCCGACGGGCTTGTCGACCGGAAAGTCTATTCGGAGACGCCGGCCAAGGTTGTCTATTCGCTCACCGAACGCGGCGCAGCACTCAATGCGGCAGCGGACTCGCTGTGCCGCTGGGGCGCGCAGTTCGGCCTTCCCTGCGAGGCGCAGAACAAGGTGGGATACGCCTGAGACGATACCAGCCGGTCGTCCCTTCACCCGATGTTGAACAGCAAGCGGACAGGCCGCCTTACTGGCCCGGTACCGGGCAGCTGAGGTCACCTTCCTCGCATTTGAGGTAGATGCCGAGCTGCGCCACGCGCGCGTCGGTCAGGCCCTGCAGGCAGCCGGAATGGATCATCGGCTGGATCGACCCGCCTTCGACGCCGGAGGATGCGAACTTGCACTCGGCGTCGCGGAAGGCGATCCAGGCGCGCTGCGAATCCTGCAGCATCTTGCGCGCATCCGCGTTGTCGGACAGGCATTTCATGATGTCGCCATAGGCGGTGTTGAGTTTGGCGTCCGAGGCCGCGTAGTCGGCAGCCGCGCAGATGTTCATGCCCATCTGGGTCTGGTCGTTGCGGTAACATTCCTCGGCCGACGCCACCGATGCCAGCATCGCGCCCGCCATTGAGATCAAGAGAATCGAAAGCCGCATCTGCCTCTCCGTTGCCTGACGAACGGGAGGATTCCAGCGAGGCTGTCCACTGGCAAGTCTCCGCTTCGGCATCGCCATGACCATTGCCGGCAAAAAAGCCGATCAAACCGCCACGCTGTGCCCTCTCGCGGTTGACTGGCCAAGACTCCTCGTCTAAGAGCCACTCACACAAATTGGGCGCGCACTTTGGGCGCGCTTTGGTTTCGGCCCGGAAGATGGGCCCCATCTGACGGGTTAGTGACATGAAGATCAAGAATTCGCTCAAGGCGCTCAAGGGCCGCCACCGTGACTGCCAGCTGGTTCGTCGCAAGGGCCGCATCTACATCATCAACAAGACTGCGCCGCGCTACAAGGCCCGCCAGGGCTGATGCTCGTCCGGCCGCTCGCGGCCGGCGCATCACGGCAATTTCAGTTTGACGTTCCCATGCGGGGGTCTAGAATTTCCGCATGCGGAGCGTTTTTGCCTTTTTTATCCTGACCATTGCGGCAACGCCGCTGCCGCTCCAGGCGTTTGCCCAGTCGAGCGGCGATACCGTTGTCGCCAAGGCCGACACCCAGCTCGATTCGCTGTTTTCCGATCTCAAGCGCGAGCGCAATGAAAAGGCCGCCGAACGCCTCGCCAACCGGATCTGGGAGGCCTGGTACAGATCTGGCAGCGCCTCCGTCGATTTGATGATGCTGTGGGCCCAGCAGGCGCTGGAAGCCAAGAAATTCGACGTCGCCCTCGACTTTCTCGACCAGGTGGTGACGCTGCAGCCCAAATACGCCGAAGGTTGGAACCGCCGCGCCACCGTGCATTTCATGATGGGCAACTTCCGCAAGTCGATGACCGACATCGAGCGCACGCTGGAACTCGAGCCGCGCCATTTCGGCGCCCTCTCCGGCATGGCCCAGATCATGGCCGCCACCAACCACAACGAGCTGGCACTGCAGGCCTGGCAACGCGTGCTGGTCATCTATCCGATGCTGCGCAACGCCCAGAACGAGGTGTCGCGGCTGGAGGAAGAGCTGGCGGGCGAAGGAATTTGAGCGAATAGGGGATTAAGGGAATAGGGGAGTAGGCCAACGTCGCCGATTGCACCTGCTGCCTTGCTGTCTTACTGCCATACTGCCTTACTCCCCTATGCCCATACTCCCTTATTCCCCTCCCACGAGCCGCATGAACATCCTCACCTTCGTCCTGGTCCTGCTCGTTGCGATCGTGCTTGCGCTGGCTGGCTTTACCGGTGTGGCATCGTGGCTGATCGAGCGCCGCAACCCGCCCGTCGGCAGCTTCATCGACATAGCTGGCACCAACATCCATTACGTCCATGTGCCGGCGCCTGCTGGCGCCGAGCTGCCGCCGCTGGTCTTCATCCACGGGGCGTCCGCAAACCTGAAGGACCAGATGCTGCCGCTCAGGCGGCAGTTCGAAGGCCGCGCCGAGATGCTGTTCTTCGACCGACCGGGCCATGGCTGGTCCGAGCGCGGGCACGGCAACAACGAGACGCAGGAAGGGCAAGCCGCGACCATGTGCCCTGATGGACAAGCTCGGCATCATGGACGCGATCATCGTCGGCCATTCGTTCGGCGGCGCGATCGCGGCGACCTTTGCCCTGGAGCATCCTGAGAAGACGCGCGGGCTGCTGTTCATGTCGGCGGCAACGCATCCCTGGCCGGGCGGCGACACGTCCTGGTATTACAGCCTGAGCGCCAGGCCGGCGGTCGGGCGGCTGTTCGCGGCGATGGTGGCCAATCCGGCCGGGCTGATGCGCATCGATGCGGCGACGACCTGCGTGTTCTCGCCCAACAAGGTACCCGATGGCTATGTCGACGAAGCCTCGATCAAGCTCGTGCTGCGGCCACAGGCGTTTCGCGCCAATGCGATCGACGTCGAGGGGTTGTACCGGCACGCGCTGAAGGCGGCACCGCGATATGCCGAAATCAAGGCGCCGACGGCGGTGATTTCTGGCGACGCGGACACTGTCGTCTACGAGGAGATCCACTCGATCGGCCTTGCCCGCGACATTCCTGGCGCCGAGCTGGTCTGGGTCAGGAACCTCGGCCACAAGCCTGACTGGGTGGCACCCGATCTGGTCGCGGCAGCGGTTGAAAAGCTCGCCGGCCAGCCGCGCGACCTGCAGGCCATGGCGCGGCAGGTCGAAGCCCGCATAGCGGGCGATGAGTTCGGCACGGATATGTGCGTGAACGAGAAGGCGCCGATTAGGGCAGTAGGGTAATAGGGCAGTAAGGCAGTAGAGAGTCAGGCGTGGACGGCCGGAGCCGCCTATTGCCCTACCCCCTTACTGCCTTACTCCCTTAAACTTACCTGCTGCCTTTGCCTTCCGGACCGACATAGGCGATGCGCAGCATGTTGGTCGATCCGGGAGTGCGAAGCGGCACGCCGGCGGTGATGATGACGCGGTCGCCGGCAGCGGCGAAACCTTCGTTGAAGGCGACGTTGCAGGCGCGATCGACCATGTCGTCGAGATTGACGGCATCCGGCGAAACGACGCAATGCGTGCCCCACAGCAGCGACAGGCGGCGCGCAGTGTCCAGGATCGGCGACAGCGCGATCACGGGCACCTGTGGCCGTTCGCGCGCCGCGCGCAGGCCGGTGGTGCCAGAGGCGGTATAGGTGACGATCGCCGACAGTTTCAGCGTTTCGGCGATTTCGCGCGCCGCAAGCGAGATTGCGTCGGCGCCGGTCGCTTCCGGCTGCGAGCGCTGGGCGTTGATGATGCCGGGATAGGTCGGATCCTTTTCGACCTGCTGGGCGATGCGGTCCATCGTTGCCACCGACTCGACGGGGTACTGTCCGGCAGCGGATTCGGCCGACAGCATGATCGCGTCAGCGCCTTCGAACACCGCGGTCGCCACATCAGAGACCTCGGCGCGTGTCGGCACCGGTGCCGTGATCATCGATTCCAGCATCTGGGTGGCAACAACCACCGGCTTGCCGGCACGGCGCGCTGCACGGGTGATCTGCTTCTGGATGCCGGGCACGGATTCGATCGGCATCTCGACGCCGAGATCGCCACGGGCGACCATCAAGGCATCGGAGAGCTCGATGATTTCGGCAAGGCGAGCAACCGCCTGCGGCTTCTCGATCTTGGATAGCAGCAGCGCACGGCCCTGGGCGATCTTGCGCGCTTCGGCGAGATCCTCGGGGCGCTGGATGAAGGACAGCGCGACCCAGTCGACACCGGTCTCGAGCACCGCGTCGAGGTCCTTGCGGTCCTTCTCGGTCAGCGCGCCGACCGGCAGGTCGGTATCGGGCAGGCTGACGCCCTTCTTGTCGGAAATCTTGTTGCCGGCAACGACCGTGCAAACGATCGACTTGCCGTCGGTCTTGGTAGCCCTGAGCTCGAGCTTGCCGTCGTCGATCAGCAGGCGATGGCCTTCCTGGACCGACTTGAGGATTTCGGGATGCGGCAGGTGGACACGCTTGTTGTCGCCAAGCTCGGCATTGTCGTCGAGGGTAAAGGTCTGGCCGACGGTCAGCTCTTCCTTGCCGTTGGCGAACTTGCCGACGCGGAGCTTCGGCCCCTGCAGGTCGGCGAGGATGCCGATCGGCCGGCCAACCGCCTCCTCGACCTTACGGATGCGACCGACGAGCGTGCGCATCGAATCGTGGTCGGTGTGGCTCATATTGATGCGGAAGACATCGGCGCCCGCATCGAAGAGCTTGCGGATCATGACCTCGTCGGAGGAGGCCGGACCGAGTGTGGCGAGTATCTTGACCTTGCGGCTGCGTCTCATTGACCGTTCGTTCCCGAGGCGGCCGCATTGCCGCCGCCCGTTGCGGGCTCGTCGGTGAGCTGGACCATCCAGTTCGCCTGCTCGCCCGTGTCGTATTCCTGGAAGCCGGCACGCTGGAAACCGCGTGCTACGCAGTCGGTGACCCCGGCAACCTTGAACTCTTTTTCAGCCACGCACATGTTGATGGGGCCGTCCCAGCGTCCGCCTCGCTCGGCATCTTCTGCATAGAGATAATAAAACCTCGATGACAGCGGGCCCTCGATCAGCGTTTTGCAGGTCTGCCCCTCGATGTGCCACCAGCCTTCGGTGATCCAGCCGGCCTTGGCGCGATAGCCGATGCCGACGCCGACGAGGCTCTGGGTCGCGTTGCAGACCCTGAAGTCGGCATGCGCAGGCGTCGCGGCAACAGAGGCAAACAGGGGAACCGCCAGGAAAAGGAAAAGCATTGCGAAGGCTGAGCGTGCGCGCGGCCTCCCGGCAAGTTCCATCCCCAAGCCCCTCTTCGACGTATTCTTCATTTTCTGGTGCCCTTTTCGGCAATGTGCAGGCGCATGTCAACGCATGGCACGGCGCTTATCCAATCGATTTAGATGCGCTCAGCCGCAGTGATTTGCCGCCCCATCTGGCATATTCGAAAAAAGGTTGGCAAAACAACGGCGTTAGCACATATCCCCACAGCAGCTGCGGCGACGAAAACTACACCGAAGCCGTGCCGAAGGACAATTTGCCTCCGATGACGCGAAACACTCTCTTTGCCCCGTTCGAAATCATCGAGGGCGACCGCGGCCGCGGCCTGGTGCTTTTGTGCGACCATGCCCGGCGCGACCTGCCGCAGGAATATGGCGATCTCGGCCTGCCACCCGAGGAGTTCGAGCGCCACATCGCCTATGACATCGGCGCCGAGCAGGTGACCCGCAAGCTGGCGGCGATGATGGGCGCGCCGGCGGTGCTGGCCAACTTCTCGCGCCTCCTGATCGATCCCAACCGCGGCGAGGACGACCCGACCCTGATCCGCCAGCTTTATGACGGCTCGGTCATCCCGGGCAATTATCCGATGTCTGCCGAAGAGCGCGAGCGCCGGCTCGACACTTTCTACCGGCCCTATCACGACGCTGTCGGGGCGATGATCGCCTCGGTGCACAAGGAGACCGGAACGGCACCCTTCATCCTGTCGGTGCATTCCTTCACCCCTGTCATGCAAGGCCGCGCCCGACCGTGGCATGCCGGCGTGCTGTGGGACATGGACCATCGTGCCGCCTGGCCGCTGATCGAAATGCTGGCCGAGGACAAGGCCATCATCGTCGGCGACAACGAGCCCTATGACGGGGCGCTGCGCGGCGACACCATGTACAAGCACTGTATCGTCAGCGGCTTTGCCCATGCGCTGATCGAGATCCGCCAGGACCTGATCGGCGACGACGCCGGCACCAGCGCCTGGGCAAATCGGCTCGCGCCGATCGTTGACGCGATCAACAGCCGTGCCGATATACACGAGGTCAAACAATTCGGCTCGCGCACCGGGCCGCTGTGATGGAGAGCAAGATGGCCGAACTCAGCGAAGCGCAGCAGCGCGAATTCGAGGCGGCCGCCTTCCGCCGCCTGCTCGAGCATCTGCGCGAGCGTTCCGACGTGCAGAACATCGACATGATGAATCTCGCCGGTTTCTGCCGCAACTGCCTGTCCAACTGGTACCGCGACGCGGCAGCAGGCGCCGGCGTCGAGTTGTCCAAGGAGACATCACGCGAGATCGTCTACGGCATGCCTTATGCCGAATGGCAGGCCAAGCACCAGCGCGACGCCACTGACGCGCAGAAGGCGGCCTTCGAGACCAGCCGGCCCAAGGATCACTGACCCAGGGATCACCGGGCGGATTTTACGTAGCGTCCTGTCAGCTGCGCCGCCACGTCCCCTTGACCCTCCTGCCATCATCGGGCATCGAACCGGGCCTAAATGCCCCATGGCGCGCCGAGTCGCGCTGTTCCAATCACAATTGCGGAGTGCCCCATGGCCGACGAAATCACCGATACCAGCCAGACCGTTGCCGCCGGCCAGTTGCGCGCCTTCATCGAGCGCATCGAGCGGCTTGAAGAAGAAAAGAAGACCATCTCCGACGACATCAAGGACGTCTATGCCGAGGCCAAGGGCACCGGCTTCGACACCAAGGCCCTGCGCACCCTGATCCGCCTGCGCAAGCAGGACCAGGCCGAGCGCGACGAGGCAGAGGCGATCCTCGACCTCTACAAGGCTGCCCTCGGCATGAGCTGAGGCCAATTCGGCCGCGGCGCATCCAAAGCGATGCGCCGCAGCCCTCGTAGCGAGCACTTCACGCCACGCACAAAGGCTGCTGCGACACAGCCATGCTGGCTTTGCCCGCCCCAAACGCGCCCGCAAAGTCCACGACCTGACTGACCATCAGCGCGATCTGGTCACCACAATCACAGTTAGGCAGCGACGAATTGGTTATGACGCCCAACGGTGTCGGCCAGCCGCGCAGGGCGTGCACGATCGAACGCAGATGCTGCAGCGTCGAACCGCCCGCCTGCCATCCGGCAGCCGCAGCGATCAGGCCGACCGGCCGCCCCTCGAGATAGGGCCTGGTATCGCCACGCAACTCCTCGACGTAGTCCAGCGCATTCTTGATCATGCCCGACACCGAGCCATGATAGCCCGGTGATGCGATGACGACGCCATCGCAGCGGCGCAGCGCTTCGATGAATTCCTGCTCCACCGCACCCGGCTTGGCCGTGCCATAGATCGGAAACAGCAGCCGCTCGCCGCTGAAGGCCAGCGTGTCCGCACCCGCCGCCTGCGCTGCCGCCAGCGCCTGGTGCAGCAGCCGCTCCGACGACGAACCATTGCGCGTCGTGCCGCCGATCCCGACGATAAGGGGTTTTGCCGCCATTATGTCCTCCCGAGGCATCGCTGTTTCGGCTTTCAGCAGACAGGCAGCAGCTTTCGGCTGCAAATGACCTTTTCGGACGAGGCGATCTCGTTTCGGCATCGGCACAGTCGGTACGATCAGACCCCGTTGCGCGTGGTGCCAGATGACCGCCGATGCCCCAGACCTCAAGCCCGAGGGCCCGAAGGAGAGCCGCAGCTTTGGCCGGCTTGGCATCCGCCGGACCCAGCTCCTCAAGAACCTGCAGCACTTCGTCGTCGCCGCCGAACTCGGCAGCTTCCACAAGGCGGCTGACAGGCTGGCGATCGTGCAGTCGGCGCTGTCGCGGCGCATCGGTGAGTTGGAAGCACAGCTCGGCGGCAGGCTGTTCGAGCGCGAACCGACCGGCGTACGGCTGACCTTGGCCGGCGAAGCGCTACTGGAGGACGCGTCACGCATCTTGCGTGAGGTCGACCTCGCAATCCGGCGCTTCGACCTGATCGACAGCGGGCAGGTGTCGCTGCTGCGCGTCGGCTTCAATGGCGCGGCGATGATGTTTGCGCCGATCCCCGACGGGCTGCAGGCATTCCGCAGCGCCAATCCCACGGTCGAGCTCCGGCTGACGCCGATGCTGTCGGAGCAGGCTTTCCAGGCACTGGTGGCGGGTACGATCGACCTCGCCCTAGCCTATGAGCTCGGCTATCCGCACAGCCTGAAGTCGCGGCAGCTTGTGCTCGACGATCTGGCGCTGGCCCTGCCCGAGCATCATCCACTCGCCGCCAACAGTGGGCTTGGCGTAGAGGACCTCGACGGCGCCGACTTCATCGGCATGGACCTCGCACAATCAGGCCTGATGGCTGAGAAGGTCGCGCAGGCCCTGCACTCCAGCGGCGTCGCCATCCGCGTGCTGATGGAGACCGGCAGCACCGAGGCGACGCTGAGCCTGGTCGCGGCGGGCCTCGGCATCGCCTTCGTCAACCGCTCCCAGGCTGGCCGCCATCCTCCGAACGTCGTCATTCGCGACGTCACAGGATTTTCGGTGCCGCTGCCGCTCAAGCTGTTCTGGCGCGCGGAGATCGAAACGCCAGTGTTGCTGCGCTTTGTCGAGACATTAGCCGGGCAATTCGAGGCCACGGGATGAGTGGTCTGATTTCGAGATCGCCCCGTCGAAAACGGTCATTTGAAAACATGCATGGCCTCCAGGAAGTTGCCCGCAAACGCGACAGGAGGAGGCCATAGCATGACCAGGGAAATCAGGCTCAACGCGCTCGACCAGTGCAATCCGAGCTTCCTCGCCTTCGGCCTGTGGAGCCATCCGCGCGACAAGGCACTCGATTTCACCAGCATCGACTATTGGGCCGACTACGCCCGCCTGCTTGAACGCGGCCTGTTCGATGCGCTGTTTCTGGCGGACTCGCTCGGCGCGCCCGACACCTACCAGCAGAGCTTCGCACCGGCGTTCCGCAGCGGCGCGCTGGCGCCGAGCCTCGATCCCGCGGTGATCGTGCCGGCCATGGCGCTGGTGACCAAGAATCTCGGTTTCGCCATCACCGGCAGCGCATCTTACGAGACGCCTTATCTGTTTGCCCGGCGCATGACGACGCTGGACCACATGACCCGCGGGCGGATCGGCTGGAACATCGTGACGTCCTTCCTGCGCAGCGGCGCGCTGGCCATGGGCCGCGACGAGCTGGCCGAGCACGACGCGCGTTACGACGCCGCCGACGAGTTCATGGAGGTGATGTACCGCCTGTGGGAAGGCTCCTGGGCCGACGGCGCGCTGAAACGCGACAAGGCGAGCGGCACCTATGCTGACCCTGCCCTAATCGCCGAACTCGACCACGGCGGCCCGCACCACAAGATCCGCGCGGTCAGCGCCGCCGAACCCTCGCCGCAGCGCACGCCGATGCTGTTTCAGGCAGGCGGATCGCCGCGCGGCCGCCATTTCGCCGCCACCCATGCCGAAGGCATCTTCATCAACGGCCCGAAGCTCGAACTTGTCGCGCCGCAGGTCGCCGACATGCGCAAGCGCGCCGCCGAGCTTGGCCGCGACCCGAGGAGCCTGAAATTCTTCGCCGGCGCCACCATCATCGTCGACGAGACCGAGGCCCGCGCCCGCGCCAGCTACGAGGACTACAAGCGCCACACAAGCGTCGAAGGTATGTTGTGCCAGCTGTCGGCGGCACTTGGCATCGACCTGTCGAAGTATCCGCTGGACGAGCCGATCCGCTACGAGAAGACCGATGCTGCGCATTCGCAGCTCGAAATCCTGACGCGCAAGGGCACCTGGACGGTGCGCCAGGCGGCCGAAAGCATGGTGGTCAGCGGCCGCAACCTTTTGATCGTCGGCACGCCGGATCAGGTTGTCGATGAACTCGCGCGCTGGGTCGAGCACGCCGATGTCGAGGGCTTCAACATCGCTCGCATCCTGGCACATGAGACGATGGAGAACTTCATCGACATGGTGGTGCCGGAGCTCCAGCGGCGCGGCATGTTCAAGACCGAATATGGCACAGGCACCCTGCGCGAGAAGGTGACGGGCGCGGGCCCGCGCACCGCGCCCGACCATCCAGCCTCAAAGTACCGCAGATAGGGTTAGCCATGAGACGCTTCTCGATGTCGTATCTGACCGCACCTGTCGTCTCGCCGCTCGAGTCGATCCGGATCGCGGCGGAGGCCCGCTACGATCATCTCGGATTGCGCATCCATCCGACAACGGCGGCCGACGCGCCATCGCCTTTGCTCGGCAACAAGGCGCTCGTCACCGCGTGCAGACGCCTGCTCGGAGATACAGGGTTGACGGTGACGGAGGTCGAAAGCTGGATGATCCGCAAGCAATTCGATCTGTCGCAAAGTGCCGCCGCCATGGAGGTTGCGGCAGCGCTCGATTCGCCTCGCCTGATCGTTGTCGCCGACATGCGCGGTACGATCACACAGACCGAGATCGAGGACCGCTTTGCCGCCCTCGCCGAAATGGCTTCGGGCTTCGGGCTCGGCGTCGACTTCGAACCGATTGCCCACCGCGCTGCCGGGACGCTCGCCGAAGCGTTGGCTGTGGTGACGGCAGGCGCAGCTTACGGCGCCGGGTTGATCCTCGACATGCTGCATATCGACCGAATGGGTATCTCGGCCGAGCTGGCATCGATCGACCGGAACCTGCTCCACAATATCCACCTCTGCGACGCTCCGCCTGCGCCAGCTGACCTTGAAACGATGGTGCGCCACTCGGCCTTCGACCGCGACCTGCCCGGCGACGGCGCATTGCCGCTGAGGGCCTATCTTGGTGCCCTGCCCGCCGACCGGCCGCTCAGCATCGAGATTCCGATGATGCGGCTTGGCGATAGCGTTTCACCTCTGGAGCGAGCGCGCCGCTGTCTGACCGCCTCGCGGCAATTGGTCGAAAGCATCGATGGTCTGCTCGCCTGACGAGTGTGGGGCAGACAAATGCTTGCAATCGTTCACTGTATTGGCAAGTGAAGCTTTGGTTGGACTTGTAAAGACGACTGAGATGATGCCCTATTTACATGCTACAATGCATGGTGCGACGGGCCGCACGCCGGCTCGCCGCGAAGGTGAAGAGGTCGGGCATGAGCAGCGCGGGACAATTCCACCCCTCTGACAACCCTCTGGGCGGACAAGGCGGGCTATCGGCCTTCTTCTCGCGCCGCTGGAACGGCGAGGTGCCGCTCGGCCAGCTGTTCTGGTGGGACATGGTGGTGGTTGGCAGCATCATCAACATCGCCACGACGATCGTTGCGCTGCTGATCCTGGCCGCCAAGATGTCGGCCCTGCTGGCAGTCGCCGTCCACCTGATCCCGCTGCCCTACAACCTGTTCCTTTATGGCAGCGTGCTGCGCACGGCCGACATGACTGGACTCCCTAACACCGGCGCCATCAAGATCAGCGCCACGCTCTGGATCATCCTCGCCAGCCTGCTTTGATCGCCAGGAAACTGGTTGCAGTAGTCAGATGACAACGCCGCGGGCAGTACCCGCGGCGCGTATTGATAAAGAGCGAACTAGGCGGCCGGCTCGAAGTTCAGCGCTACGCCGTTGATGCAGTAGCGCAGGCCGGTGGGCGGCGGGCCGTCGGGGAAGACGTGGCCGAGATGGCTGCCGCAGCGCGAACAATGGCATTCAGTCCGCACCATGCCGTAGCTGCGGTCGACGGTGTTTTCGACGGAGCCTTCGACGGGATCGTTGAAGCTCGGCCAGCCGGTGCCGCTTTCGAACTTCAGCTTGGATTCAAACAAAGGCTGGTCGCAGCCGGCGCATGTGAAGGTGCCGGCGCGCTTTTCGTAAAGCAGCGCGCAGCTGCCCGGCCGCTCGGTGCCGTGGTGGCGCATCACCTGGTACTGCTCCGGCGTCAGCAGCGCGCGCCACTCGGCGTCGGTGCGGGTCACGGGGTAGGTTTTGGCGTCCATTCTGGGGATCTCCCTCGATTGTTCTTCTTGTTCGTGGTCTTCGCACAGATAGTTACGAAAGGCGCTGACTGACAGGGCATCACTTCATGGTGAGCCGAAACGCCTGGTAATCCGTCCCGCTTCCGCGACAGCATGGTCGCGGTTTCCTATTCGCTTCAGACCTTGCACTAACCGCATGCAAAACGAGCTGCGCTATTCTCCTTGGTGGTAATATGGACTGTCGGGATGGTTGAAACGATCCCCATCAAATTCTGCTTCAATATCAGGTGGAAGGGCATTCCTCAGTTTTCGATAGTAGCACTCCTGAATGAGTTGGAGTGCACCGCCTTCCTTGCTACCCAAGAACGTCTTGACGTCAGCAAGCGAACGATAGTGCAGAGGCTGGTGAAAGAAGCGGTTCAACTCACCCATGGTCTCAAAGACAAACATCAGTTCGCGGAGCGGCATCGAAACCATCCGATCAGCCGGGATCGTATCGAGCCCGTATACGACCTGCTCTTCAACGCTGGTGTAGCGGCGGCTCTCCGTCATCTCAGTGCTTCCGCGACAGCTGCTTCGTCGCAGCTTCCAGCCCGGCGAGCGTCAGCGGGTACATGCGGTCGGCGAAGATTTCCGAGATCATCTTGATCGAGCTCGTGTAGCCCCAGTGCTTTTCCTGCGTCGGGTTGAGCCAGACGGCGTTGGGCCACTGGTCAAGCACGCGGCGCAGCCAGAGCGCGCCCGGCTCCGGATTCCAGTGCTCGACCGAACCGCCGGCATAGGCGATCTCGTAGGGGCTCATCGAGGCGTCGCCGACGAAGATGACCTTGTAGTCGTGGCCGTATTTGTGCAGCACGTCGAGCGTCGGAATGACCTCGGCATGGCGGCGGCGGTTGTCCTTCCAGACGCCTTCGTAGAGGCAGTTGTGGAAGTAGAAATATTCGAGCTGGCGGAACTCGACGCGTGCCGCCGAAAACAGCTCTTCGACCACCTTGATATGGTCGTCCATCGAGCCGCCGACGTCGAAGAACATCAGAAGCTTGACGGCGTTGCGCCGCTCGGGTCGCGTCTTGACGTCGAGATAGCCGTGGTCGGCCGTGGCGTGGATTGTGCCGGGCAGATCGAGCTCTTCCTCGGCGCCCTCACGCACCCAGCGGCGCAGGCGCTTGAGCGCCACCTTGATGTTGCGCGTGCCGAGCTCGACGGAATCGTCGAAATTGCGGAACTCGCGCTTGTCCCACACCTTGACCGCGCGGCGATGGCGGCTCGTCTCCTGGCCGATGCGCACGCCTTCGGGATTGTAGCCATAGGCGCCGAAGGGCGAGGTGCCGGCAGTGCCGATCCACTTGGAGCCGCCCTGGTGGCGGCCCTTCTGCTCTTCGAGCCGCTGCTTCAGCGTCTCCATCAACTTGTCGAAGCCGCCCAGCGCCTCGACAAGTTTTTTCTCCTCGTCGGTCAGCGTCTTCTCAGCGAGGCGGCGCAGCCACTCCTCCGGGATGTTGGCGACGTCGACACCGCCCTCGCCCGCAACGGCCTCCACGCCTTTGAAATAATGCGAGAAGACCTTGTCGAAGCGGTCGATATGGCGCTCGTCCTTCACCAGCGCCGCACGGGCGAGATAGTAGAAGCCCTCGACGTCATAGCTGACGAGATCGGCGTCGAGCGCCTCCAGCAGGGACAGGTATTCACGCAGCGACACCGGAACCTTGGCCGCCTTGAGCTCGAGGAAGAAGGGTATGAACATGGCGGGCACTTTGCTTCGGCGCGCTCGCGCAGGCAAGTCCGCCGATGCCGCAGCCATGGCCTGCAATCGCAGCATCGACATATTGGCAGCGTTGCAACACCCAAAATCTAATTAAAGTAAAAATCGGATTCAGTCTTTCTTGGTAATTTCCCGTTAGCAATTGCCGTCAGTGGGGAAGCGGGGGCGAGTCTGCCTCCGATCCGAGTTTGTTTTGCGTACGGGTACCTATGCGTTTCTCAGCGGCGTCAGCGATCGTTCTCGCCAGCCTGGCTCTTGCCGGCTGCACCTCGAGCTCGGGCCTCGGCAGCCTGATGGAGCAGTCGTCGCCCTCGCCTGAGACGACGAGTTCGGTGATCAGGCCCTCCGCCGACATCGCACCAATGGTCGCACAGGCGCCCGCGCCCCAGCCGGTCATGGCCGCACCCGTCGAAGTGGCCACGATGACCGCACCGCCGGTGCAGGTGGCGATGGCAATGCCCACGCCGATGCCGCAAACGCCGATGGAACCCGCCATCGAGCTTGAAGACATGCCGACGCCCGACACCAAGCCGATCGCGCTGATTGCGCCGTCGCGGCCGATGAAGGCAACGCCTTTTGCGCCGGGCCAGATCTACGGCCGCCGCTTCCGCGACGCCAAGCCGATCAACTTCGGCAAGGCCATGTCGCCCAAGAACTTCGCCGTCCATGGCGTCGACGTCTCACGCTGGCAGGGCGAGATCGACTGGCCGAAGCTGCGCACGCAGGGCGCCAACTTCGCCTACATCAAGGCCACCGACGGCGGCGACCATCTCGACCCGATGTTCCGCAAGAACTGGCGCGCGGCCGAGGCCGCCGGCCTGAAGCGCGGCGCCTATCACTTCTTCTACTGGTGCCGCACCGCCGGCGAGCAGGCCGACTGGTTCATCCGCAACGTGCCCAAGGTTCCTGGCGCGCTGCCGCCGGTCATCGACGTCGAATACAACGGCGAATCGAGCTGCAAGCGGCGCCACAACCCGGAAAAGATCCGCGAGAAGATGCAGGTCTTCATGGACAAGCTGGAGCGCCATTATGGCCAGCGTCCGGTCATCTACACCGCGCCCGACTTCTACCGCGACAATCTGCGTGGCCACTTCCAGAACTATCCGTTCTGGCTGCGCGCCGTGGCCGAGCCGCCATCCAAGGTCTATCCCGGCCGCAACTGGGTGTTCTGGCAGTATTCGGGCTCGGGCCTGTCGCATGGCGTCGACGGCAAGATCGACCTCAACGTCTTCCGTGGCAACGCAGCCCAGTGGCACCAGTGGGTGGCAAAGACCGCGGGCTGATCGCCCGCGGCCCCGGCCCACAGATTTCTACAGCAGATCGTATTCGATGAAGCCGGTGCGGCGGGCGACGCGGTCGTAGAGCTTGCGCGCCGTGGCGTTGGTCTCGTGGGTCATCCAGTAGACATTGGTGACGCCGAGTTTGGCAGCTTCCTGCTTCACGGCCTCGATCAGGGCGGCACCCACGCCCTTGCCGCGCGCCGCCGGGTCGGCGAACAGATCCTGCAGGTAGCAGTTGTTGGCTTCCGACCAGCCCGAGCGGTGGTAGAGGTAATGGGTAAGCCCAACCGCCTTGCCATCGACGGTGGCGATCAGGCCCTTGGGCTCGAACTCGCCCTCGGTGAACAGGCGCTTCCACGCGAGCTCGTAGATCTTTTCGGGCAACACCGTGTTGTAGAAATCGAGATAGGCGGTCCACAACCGGCGCCATTCGGCGTGGTCGGCAAGCTCGAGCGGGCGAATTGTGATGTCGGTCATGGCTTTGCCTTCCGTGAGTGGATCGATTGCGCGCAAACTGCCTGAGCAATTTGGCGCGGCCAACGGTCCACAGCATGGGAATGGATTGGCCGGGCGGTGCCCAGCAAAGGCCGGGCAATGACGCGCACCTGCCCTTCGCTATGGCTTCGGGCGTTCGTCGCTCGACAAGCCAAGTCGTTGGCTTTTCGTCCGCTACGCGGACCACTCCTACCCCTGCCGCCGCGCCATGAACGCCAGGCGCTCGAAAAGATGCACGTCCTGCTCGTTCTTGAGCAGCGCGCCGTGCAGCTTGGGCAGCGCGTTCTTCGGGTCGGCACGCAGGTCCTCGGGCGCGACATCGTCGGCAACGAGCAGCCGGATCCAGTCGAGCGCTTCCGAGGTCGACGGCTTCTTCTTGAGGCCGGCCACTTCGCGGATCTCATAGAACTGGGTCAGTGCCGCGCGGACAAGGTTCTGCTTGATGCCGGGATAATGGACCTCGACGATTTTGTGCAGCGTCTCGACGTCGGGGAAGCGGATGTAGTGGAAGAAGCAGCGGCGCAGGAAGGCGTCGGGCAGCTCCTTCTCGTTGTTCGAGGTGATGATGACGATCGGGCGCACCTCGGCGCGGATCGTCTCGCCGGTCTCGTAGACGAAGAACTCCATGCGATCGAGTTCCTGCAACAGATCGTTGGGGAACTCGATGTCGGCCTTGTCGATCTCGTCGATCAGCAGAACGACTTTCCTGCCGGCGGCGAAAGCATCCCACAGCTTGCCGCGCTTGATGTAGTTCTTGATGTCGTTGAAGCGGCCGTCGCCGAGCTGGCTGTCGCGCAGGCGCGACACGGCATCATATTCGTAGAGCCCCTGCTGCGCCTTGGTGGTCGACTTGACGTTCCACTCGATCATCTCGAGGCCGAGGCCAGCGGCGACCTGGCGGGCCAGCTCGGTCTTGCCGGTGCCCGGCTCGCCCTTGACCAGCAGCGGCCGCTCCAGCGCGATCGCCGCATTGACCGCCACCATCAAATCCTTGTCGGCGACATAAGCCGACGTTCCTTCAAAGCGCATGCGTAACTCCAAATTCGTCGGCGCCGACACTAGGGAGGTGTGGGCTAAGGGGCAAGCGACGTCCCTTTTCCTCTTGCAGCAGAAGATCGCAACGGGCTCGCAAATATCGTTGCACGAACCGTCGCATTGCCATGGCGCATCGCGGCCACAGCGCCTATATTGGCGGTGACGGTCTGCGCTTCTCGGCAGGAGAGCATTTTCCCCGGGGCCTTAACGATCCTTAGGGAGCTGTCCCTGGGAAGACCCGTGGGTCTTTTCACACGGCGCCCACCTACTTTGTAGGTCTCCGGGATCGACTTCATCACCGGTTGCGTGGATCGTCACCCTCCCCACCCGGATAAAACCTGTCTACCCACGCCCTTAAAGCGTCGGTTTCCGCGTTGCCGATGCGGCAATCGGTGTGCCAAACACCTGCTACGACAGGAAAATGGGGCACGGCATGACTTCCCATCGCGAGATCAAGAAGCAGTTGCGCAAGGAAGCGCTGGCCCGGCGCGATGCGCTCGACCAGTTCTGGCGCATCGAGGCGTCGCTGGAGATGGCGGAGACCGCGCGCGACAATCTCCGGTTCGATCCCGGCACAATCGTCTCCGGCTTCTGGCCGATGCGCTCGGAGGTCGACGTCAGGCCGATGATGTTTGCGCTGCGTGAGCATGGCGCCCGGCTGTGCCTGCCGGCCATCCTCGACAAGCACACCATCGTTTTCCGCGAACTGGTGCGCGGCGCGCCGATGGTCGACATGGGTTTTGGCACCGTCGGACCACATGAGGAAGCCGAGGTGCTGGACCCCGAGATCATGCTGGTGCCGCTGGCAGCCTTCGACGCGCGCGGCCACCGCATCGGCTATGGCGCCGGCTATTACGACCGGGCGATCTCCAAGCTGCAGGACAAGGGCATCGAGCCCAGGCTGGTCGGCATCGCTTTCGACTGCCAGGAGGTCGAGCGCGTTCCCGACGAGAACCACGACGTGATCATCCCCGAAATCCTGACGGAAAGCGGGTTGCGCCGGTTCGAGCAGGCGTGAAGTGATCGGCCGGCGCGGATCGGGCAAATTCGGCCTACTCCACTTGCATGATTTCGCACTGGCCCTGTAGAAGCATTTTTTATGAGACTTCTTTTTCTTGGCGACATGGTGGGCAAGGCCGGACGCACAGCGGTGTGGAACCAGCTGCCCGGCCTGATTTCGGATTTCCGGCTCGATTTTGTCATCGTCAATGGCGAGAACGCCGCCGGCGGCTTCGGCATTACTGAAGAGATTTTCCGCGAAACGATTGCTGCCGGCGCCGATGTGGTGACGACGGGCAATCACGTCTGGGATCAGCGCGAGGCGCTGGCCTTTGCGCCCCGCGAGGAGCGTTTCCTGCGCCCGGCCAATTTTCCGAAGGGCACGCCGGGGCGCGGCTCAGGCCTGTACATCGCGAAGAACGGCGCGCGTGTTCTGGTGTCCAACATCATGGGCCGGGTGTTCATGCACCCCGAACTCGACGACCCGTTCCAGGCCGGCGAGCGCGAACTGGCCGCCTGCCCGCTGGGCGAACAGGCCGATGCCGTGGTGATCGACTTCCACGCCGAGGCAACGAGCGAGAAGATGTGCTTCGCGCATTTCGTCGACGGCCGCGCCAGCCTCGTTGTCGGCACGCATACCCACCAGCCGACCGCCGACCACCAGATCCTCAATGGCGGCACGGCCTATCTGACCGATGCCGGCATGTGCGGCGACTACGATTCCTCGCTCGGCATGGACAAGGAAGAGCCGCTCAACCGCTTCCTGTCGAAGGTGCCGAAGGGCCGCTTCGAGGCGGCCAACGGCCCGGCCACCATCTGCGGCGTCGGCGTCGACATCTCCGACCGCACCGGCCTCGCCGAACGGGTTGCGCCATTGCGTCGCGGGCCCCGGCTCGAAGAAACCGTCCCATCCTTCTGGTCCTGACATTGACGAGGGGCCAGTGGAAACCTACTTGCCCGCCGCACGTCAGCAAATGTTAGAGTACGGCGCGTTCATTTGGACGCGCGATGCCTTTGGCTTTGCATGTGCGGAAAGAGCGGCCGCCGGCCGCTCGAAAATTATTCAGAAAAACAACGGGGACACTTAGATGATCGAATTCCTGGCGCCGTATTTCGGCTTCATCAACGACCCGACCGCCTGGGTGGCGCTGCTGA
The DNA here is from genome assembly GCF_964252895.1 of Aminobacter sp. LjRoot7. NCBI lineage: Bacteria > Pseudomonadati > Pseudomonadota > Alphaproteobacteria > Hyphomicrobiales > Phyllobacteriaceae > Aminobacter > Aminobacter sp. LjRoot7. Next base: position 240,431 of record NZ_CAXUPX020000007.1, on the reverse strand, counting down.
CCCTGATCGCGCTCGAGGTCGTGCTCGGCATCGACAATTTGATCTTCATCTCGATCCTGACCAACAAATTGCCCGAGCACCAGCGCGCCAAGGCGCGGCGGCTCGGCATCGGCGCGGCACTGATCATGCGGCTCGTGCTGCTGGCCACGATCTCCTTCATCGTTGCGCTGACGGCGCCCGTCTTCACGGCGTTCGGCCATGGCTTCTCCTGGCGCGACCTGATCCTGATCGCCGGCGGCCTGTTCCTGGTATGGAAGGCGACCAAGGAGATCCACCACTCGGTCGATCCCGAGGACCACAAGGACGAAATGGTGTCGCGGACGCTGCAGCTTTCGATGGGTGCTGCGATCTTCCAGATCTTGCTGCTCGACCTGGTGTTCTCGATCGACTCGATCATCACCGCTGTCGGCATGACCGACGAGATCGGCATCATGTACATCGCCGTGATCGTTGCCGTGACCGTGATGCTGCTGGCCGCGACTCCGCTCGCCAAGTTCATCGAGAAGAACCCGACGATCGTCATGCTGGCGCTCGGCTTCTTGCTGATGATCGGCATGACGCTGATTGCCGACGGCTTCGGCTACCATGTGCCCAAGGGCTACATCTACGCCGCCATGGGCTTCTCGGCGCTGGTCGAGGGCCTCAACATGCTGCAGCGGAACCGCCGCAGGAAAAGCGGCGCCGGCCACTGACGGACAGGACGAACGGCGGGCCAAAAGCCCGCCGTTTTCGTCTCGGCCAGCGATTTCACGCCGGCCGGAACCGGGCTATCATCTGATTCTGGCGCGGCCCACGCCTCCCCCCTCCAGCGGGAAAGTACATTTCGTGCAGGGTGCCTAAATCACCGAACCATCTGTTCGAGCACGTGCATAAGGAGGGGTTGCGACGACAGCTCGTATCTGGAGGTTCGCTCAATGAAACTTTCCGCGCCCATTCCCATGCTGAAGCGCAAGGCCAGGCTTCTGGCCAGGACGAAGACAATCCCTCTCCACGAAGCGCTCGACCAGGTCGCTGCCGACGAAGGCGTCGCCGGCTGGAGCCTGCTTGCCGCCAAGGCCGCTGCCGTGCGGCCGGCGGCAAAACTGTTCGCGCGGCTCACCCCCGGCGACATGGTGCTGCTCGGCGCACGACCGGGCCAGGGCAAGACGCTGATGGGCCTCGAACTCGCCGTCGAAGCGATGAAGGCTGGCCATCGCGGCAGCTTCTTCACCCTTGAATACACCGAGAAGGAAGTGCTCGACCGCTTCGGAAAGATCGGCGCCGACCCGGCGCAGTTTGGCGGCCTGTTCGAGCTCGACAGCTCCGACACGATCAGCGCCGCCCACATCGCCGGGCGCATGGCAACCGCGCAGCGTGGCACGGTGGTGGTGGTCGACTATCTGCAGCTGCTCGACCAGAAACGCGACAATCCGGAGCTGATGGAGCAGGTGCGGGCACTCAAGTCACTGGCACGCGACGAGGGGCTGATCGTGGTCATGATCTCGCAGATCGACCGCTCCTACGACCCGTCGGCTAAGGTGGTGCCGGACCTGGACGACGTCAGGTTGCCCAACCCGCTCGATCTCAAGCTGTTCGACAAGGCCTGCTTCCTCGCCAATGGCGAGGTGCGGTTCCACGCGGTTTGACGGGATCGGGCGGCGGGAGTGCCCCGCCGCTCGATCTGTTTCAGGCTCACCAGGCGTCGGGTTCGCGCACCATGTGCACGATGTTGGCCGGGTTCATGATCCAGCCGCCGCGAAAGGTCTCGCCGAGCGGCTCGATCGGGTCGCAGCGCACTGCGCCCGCATCGCCGAGTTGCTTGAGCGTGCCGGCAAAATCCGGCGTAAACAGCTCCAGCCAGACCTCGGCCTGGCTCATTGTCGGAGCCTCGTCGATCCAGAGCCGGTTCGGCCCGAGCTTGAATCCCACGGCTGGCAGCTTCTCCGGGATGGCTTCGAGGCCGACCACGTCGCGGTAGAAGGCGATGGTCGCCTCGTACTGGTGGCTCGGCACCTTCATGGCGATGTTGATGCCGCCTTGGATCCTTGCACCCATGTTTTCCCTCCTCACTTGCGTTCGCTTGTCGTTGGCAGTTGGCCGCGCATCTCGGAGGGGTAAAAACCCTCGCGCAGGTTGATGCCGTATTCGAGCCAGGCCTTCATCGCCGACAGCATCTCGGCCCAGCCCTCGCAGTTGCCGTAGGACGCCTTGCGTCCGACCGCGTCCTCGACCCAGCCGGATTCACCGATGGTGACGAAGGTCGAGCCGTCCTCGAGCACATCGAAGCCCATCTCGATTCTGGTCTTGTAAGCCGGCTGGCCCTCGGCCACCTCGGCGTCCCAGCGCAGCACGATGCGCTTGTCCAACTCGATCTCGTCGACCTCGACCGGCACCGAACCCCACCAGGTGACGGTGGTACCAGCGACCAGCGGCGCGCTGGCGCCGTTCAGCGTGGTGAAATAGCCGCCCAGCTTCTTCGGATTGACGACCGCGTCGAACACCTCGTGGACGGGCTTGGCGATACGCCCCGAAACCTTGAACCCCAAGGACATTGTGAGCCTCCTATGCTTGCACGCGGCAATAATGTGTTATAAAATTATAACATGTCAAGAGATTCGAAAGACGACAATGTTTTCAAGGCCCTGGCGCATCCGCGCCGGCGATTGATGCTGGACGTGCTGAAGGATGGCGCGCAGACGACGGGCGCCCTGTGCGAGCGCTTCGACGACATGGACCGCTGCACCGTGATGCAGCATCTGAAGGTTCTGGAGGAGGCCGATCTGGTGGTCGCCCGGCGCGAGGGGCGCGAGCGCTGGAACCACCTCAACTCGCTGCCGATCAAAGAAATCCACGACCGCTGGATCAGCGAATATGCCAGCCACGCGATGAGCATTCTCGATCGGCTGAAGCTCGACCTGGAAGGCTGAGACGCGGTCCGAGCTTTGATGTCAGCCCGTGACTAGGCGATCTTCGCCTTTCGCGCCTCGATGGTGGCACCATGCTCCTTGCCCCAACTGGCGAGCGGTCCGAGTGCTTCGTCGAGCGACTGACCGAGCGGCGTCGCCGAATACTCGACCCGCGGCGGCACTTCGTGGAAGATCTCGCGGTGGACGAGGCCATCGGCCTCCATTTCACGCAGTTGCTGGATCAGCATCTTCTCGCTGATATCGGGCACCAGCCGCTTGAGCTCGCCGAAGCGGCGCGGCTCGGTGTGCAGCAGCCACAGGATCAGCGCCTTCCACTTGCCGCCGATCACCTGGAAGGCGGGGCCGAGGCCACAACTTTCTGGTTGGGTCTTCGCCACGAGATCCTCAATTCTTACTTTGAAGTCAGTACCTTACCAAAATGTAGGTACTTGTTGGAACGAGTTCAATGCATAGGTTCTGCGGCACGCCGCGACTGTTTCGCGGTCCGATTTCAAGAGGATATGACATGGAACCTGTGCTCTTCTACGGCGTGCCGCATGGCTGCTCGTTCGGCTCGATCGTTGCGCTCGAATGGCTCGGCCTACCCTACCGCCTGCACCGCATTGACATGGTGGAAGACTCGCCGGGCTTCGAGAAGATCAGCCCGCTCGGCCAGACGCCGGCAATGATCACGGCAGACGGCAGGCCGCTGACTGAAAGCCTGGCGATCCTGCACAACATCGCCGCCCGCGGCCTCGACAAGGGTCTTGGCTTCGCCCAGGGCAGCAAGGCGTTCGACGAGCTGAACTGGATGCTGGCCTATCTCCATACGACCCTGCACTCGACGTTGGGTTATGGTTGGAACGCATACAAGCTCGCTGACGACGACCACGCGGGCAAGGCGTTCCTGCGCAAACTCGCCCGCGAGAAATCGGCGAATGCCTTCGCCTATCTTCAGGGCGTGCTCGATAACAGCGAATGGCTGGTCGGCGACCACAGGACGGTGGCCGACGCCTATTTCATCGGCATCGCGCGCTGGGGCTCGGACCTCGACTTGTTCGACATGGCGAGTGAGTTCCCCGGCATCCACAAGCACATGGCAAAGCTCGAAGCCGACCCGGCGGTGATCTTCGCCCATGCCATCGAGGACGAACGGGACGCCATATCATCTGGCGGGTTCCGCGGTCACGCCACCATCGAGGAGCTTGAGCCGCGCATCGCCGCCTGACCTGTCATGCCTTCCGCGCCCATGGGTTGTGGGAGGCGCGCTCGCCACGGCCAACGAAAAGCTTGGACGTGGCGAGCATCACAATGTACATCAGAAGGAACTTATTAAGCTCGGATAAACGCTTGTTGGCCAACAATCCGAGCAGGGATTTGCATACGGACGGGGAATGCTGACTGCCACCCGGGAACTGCCTGTCAGGCCGCACACTGAACCGCAACTTGCGATTGCTCTGATCGTTGCCGGCATTGTCTTCCTCGCATCGTTCTTCGGCATACTGACACGACCGGTCGGCTTCCTGGCCGCGGTCTGGCCGGCGAACGCTCTCCTGCTCGGCATGATGGTCCGCAACCCGAGCTTCGCCACACCCTTGGGCTGGCTCGCCGCCTTCGTCGGCTACATCGTGGCCGACCTTTCAACGGGCGGAAATTTCTTCGTCACCTTGTGGCTGACGATCGCCAACATCACCGGGGCGCTGACCGGATACCTGCTGTTCAGGCTGGTGCCGGAGAGCGACCGCTGGCTGCAGCGGCCGTCATCGGTGCTGCACCTCTTCGCGATCTGCTGCGCGGTGGCGCTGGCTGCGTCCACCGCCGGCGGCGGGGCCGCCCGCCTGCTGTTTGGCAAGGACTTCCTCAGCGGCATCACCTTCTGGTTCATCACCGAACTGGTCAATAGCCTGATCATCCTTCCGGTGCTGCTGACCTTCCCCGGCTTCCGCAGGCTGCGCGAACATTGGCCGGCCAGCTTGTCGCCCGCCCTGCTCCAGCATGCCTTGCCGATGCTGGTGCTTGTGGCTTCGGTAGCACTCGCCATCATGCTGGGCGGGCCAGGCGCACTGGCGATGCCCATCCCTGCCCTGCTGTGGTGCTCGCTGACCTACAGGACATTCACCACTTCGGTGCTGACCATGTTGCTGTGCACGTGGCTTTTGATCTCGATCCCGGCAAATCTCATTCCGCTGCCCGAGTTGCCCGATCCGCTACGCTCGCTGGACTCGCTGCGGCTCGGCATCGCATTGATGGCGCTGTGTCCGCTGACGGTTGCCAGCATCAACGCCGCGCGCGTCGAGCTGATCGAACGCCTGTCGCGTGCTGCCAACCACGACTCGCTCACCGGCGCGCTGTCGCGCGGTGCCTTCATCGAACGCAGCGAAGCCTGCCTGCAGGTGAACCGCGACCACGGCACGGCACTGCTGATGCTCGACATCGATCACTTCAAGAACATCAACGACCGCTTCGGCCATGCCGGCGGCGACGCGATGTTGAAGGAATTCGTCGTCCTGGTCTCTCGCTTGCTGCGCCCGTCCGACCTGTTTGGCCGCATGGGCGGCGAAGAATTCGCCGTGGTGCTGCCGGGTCTCGACATGATCGCGGCAACCTCGCTCGCCGAGCGCATCCGCCAGGCGCTTGAAACACAGGCGATCCCAATGCCATCAGGCGGCGAGGTCTGGGCCACCGTCAGCATCGGCGTGACGACGCGTGCGCCCGGGGAGCAAACGGATTTCGACGGCATGATGCTGGCTGCCGACCGCGCGCTCTACGAAGCCAAGGACGCCGGACGAAACATGGTTCGGGTCGGCGCACTGCAGACCGAGGCCGCAGCCCCGACCCTGAACTAAGCATCGGCTTCAGACCCCGTCGAGAATGACGATCGTCGGCCGCGGCGGCAGCGACCTGAGCGACACCTTCAGCGAGCGGCGGTTGCGGAACTCGACGGCAAAACCATCGCCCATCATGCCGGTGAACTCGCCGATCGGGGTTGAGTGCCGGTGCATCGGCAGGATCATCGACGAATAGAGCCGGGTGGTGATCTCGGTCATCGCATCGATCGACAAGGTCATGCCGCCGTCGATCGGCACCATGACGACGTCGAGCCGGCCGATGGCGCCATAATGCGCATCTTCCAGCCGGTGATGCAGATGGCCGAGATGGCCGATGCACAGGCCGGCAACCTCGAAGATGAAGATCGAATTGCCGTCGCGCTCCATCTCACCGAAGCGCCTGATATCGGTCGGCACGTTGCGGACATAGACGTCGTCGACCACAAGCGCATGCCTGGCCGGCCCGCCATCGGGGTTCCAGCCGCGCAGGACATGTTCGATACCCTGGCCGGGCAGGTCGGTGTAGTGGGTGCGGTGCGCCTTGTTCATGGTGACGACGCGCGGCAGCGGGTTTGCGCCGTAGATGCCGCTGTAGTCGGTGGCGATGCGCACGCCGCCCGGCGTCTCGATGACATAGGTCGAGTGGCCGGCATAGGTGATGGTGACGTCGCCATCGACGAATGTCTGGGCCGGCGTGAAGCTGGCATAGGTCACTTCCGGCAGCGCCTGGGCGATGGCCATGCACTTGCTCGGCACCTGATCGTCCGCCGTCCATGCCGGCATCGAAGTGAACAACAAGGTGGCGAGACAGGCTACGAACAGGCGAAGGGGCATGGTGCTCTCGGGCGTTCGGGCTGAAACACACTATCTCAGCAGCCACGCAGCACGCGGAGTCACGTTTTCGCGAGTACCGGAAAGCCCAGATGTCTGGACGTATTGAGCCGATTTATCTATAAGGCGGCCCATTCAAACACTGCCGAAGCGACAAACAGGGGTCCCATGGCCGGCCATTCACAGTTCAAGAACATCATGCACCGCAAGGGCCGCCAGGACGCGGTGCGGTCGAAGATGTTCTCCAAGCTTGCACGCGAAATCACCGTTGCAGCAAAGACCGGCGTGCCCGACCCGACGATGAACCCGCGCCTTCGCCTTGCCGTGCAGAACGCCAAGGCCGTGTCGATGCCCAAGGACAACATCGCGCGCGCCATCTCCAAGGCCTCGATGGGCGACGCCGAGAACTATGAAGAAGTGCGCTACGAAGGCTATGGCCCAGGTGGCGTTGCCCTCATCGTCGAGGCGCTGACCGACAACCGCAACCGTTCGGCGTCCAACGTGCGCGCGGCCTTCACCAAGGCCGGCGGGGCACTGGGCGAAACCGGCTCGGTGTCGTTCATGTGGGACCGCGTCGGCGAAATCGTCTATCCGGCAACCGCCGGCGACGCCGACAAGGTCATGGATGCCGCCATCGAGGCAGGCGCCGACGACGTGCAGTCCGACGAGGACGGCCACACCATCACCTGCGCTTTCGAAAACCTCAGCGAAGTGTCCAAGGCGCTCGAAAGCTCGCTCGGTGACGCCGAATCGGTGAAGATCATCTGGAAGCCGCAGAACAACATCCCCGTCGACGAAGAACGCGCCCAGTCGCTGATGAAGCTCGTCGGCACGCTCGAAGACGACGACGACGTGCAGAACGTCTACGCCAACTTCGAAGTCGACGAAGCAACACTGGCCAAGCTCAGCGCGGCTTAATCTTTGAACGCCCCGGAAAAACGCCGGGGCGTTTTCGTTTGACGCTTTCGTCCTGCGTCCTTCGAGGCTCGCCCGTGGGGCGAGCACCTCAGGATGAGGACCGTGGCGGCCGGCACGACCTGGTGTTGCCACAGGCCTGAACATCGACCGCTGGAGGGACGGCACGGTCCTTCCTCATCCTTGAGGTGCCCGCGAAGCGGGCCTCGAAGGACGCACCACTCAGCACCGGGTTGCCCATGACCGACGCCCCTTTGCCCCAGATCCGCATCACCTACTGCACCCAATGCATGTGGCTGCTCCGTGCCGGGTGGATGGCGCAGGAGCTGTTGTCGACCTTTGGCACCGAGCTTGGCGAGGTGACGCTGGTGCCGGGCACGGGCGGGGTGTTCACCATCACCTGCAACGACACGCTGGTGTGGGACCGCAAGCGCGACGGCGGCTTTCCCGATGCAGCCAAGCTGAAACAGCTGGTGCGCGACATCATCGACCCCGAGCGCGACCTCGGCCATTCCGACCGCAAGGGCCACACGTCCAAGGAAAATGGCTGAGCCGGCGAAAGCCGCACAAACCCTGACGCGACGCCACAGATAAGTTCGAATTGCTGAGCAAGCAGGACATCGCGCCACGGCATGGCGCGAACCCAGCGGCAGGCGGAAAGCACCCATGACCACCAAACCACGTATCGCAGTTCTTTTCGGCGGACGCTCCTCCGAGCACGACGTCTCGCTCATGTCGGCAAGCAACGTCGTCAAGGCGATCGACGCGTCCAGATACGAGGTGGTGCCTGTCGGCGTCGCGCGCGACGGCCGCTGGTTCCTGGCCGCGCTCGACCGCGACGGCGCGCTACCCAAGGCCGTGCCCGTGGGCGGCACTGAGGTGGCGCTGGTGCCCGGCGGAAAGGGACGGCTGGTCGCCCTACCCGCCGGCGAAGCGCCATTCGAGCTGCCCAGGGTCGACGTGCTGTTTCCGGTACTGCATGGCCCGTTCGGCGAGGATGGCGCGGTCCAGGGTCTCGCCGAGGTGGCCGACATTCCTTACGTCGGCTCCGGCGTGCTCGGCTCGGCCAACGCCATGGACAAGGACGTTGCCAAGCGGTTGATGAAACAGGCCGGGGTGCCGGTCGCGCGTGGCGTGACCGTGCATTTTGGCGGCCGGCCGTCTTTCGACGCCATCAAGGCCGAGCTCGGGCTGCCTGTTTTCGTCAAGCCGGCGCGGCAAGGCTCATCCGTCGGCGTCAGCAAGGCCGAGACGGCGGAGCAGCTGGACAAGGCGCTGGCCGAGGCCTTCAAATATGACCGCAAGGTGCTGATCGAGGAATTCGTCGCCGGCCGCGAGGTCGAGTTCGCCGTGCTCGAGGCGCCCGATGGATCGCTCTCCGTCTCCGTGCCGGGCGAGATCGCGCCGGCGGCGAGCCACGGCTTCTACACCTACGAGGCCAAGTACATCGATGCCGACGGCGCCGCCTTGCGCATCCCGGCGGAGCTGCCCGAGGCGGCCACCACAAAGCTGCAGGAGGTCGCCCGCAACGCCTTTTTGGCGCTCGGCTGCGAGAGCATGGCGCGCGTCGACTTCTTCGTGAAGGCGGATGGCACAGCACTGGTCAACGAGGTCAACACCATCCCCGGCTTCACCAACATCAGCATGTATCCGAAGACGATGGCGGCTTCCGGCGTGCCTTACCCCGATCTGGTAGGCCGGCTGATCGAACACGCCGTGGCGCGCTGGAAGCGCCAGGCTTGAGACTGAAAAGGCCGGGTCATCCCCGGCTATTTCAGTTTCTTGCTTTTTGCATCGTGCTTTTCCTGAGATCGAACCCGATCTTCGGGCCGATGCGTCATGCGGCGCGGGCAAAGGCCATGACGAACGACGCCAGCGACACCAGGCATGCGACCGTGCGGACATGGTTCCACGGCAGCCACTCCTTGAGGTAGCGCGCCCACATCACAGTACCATCGGCGCTTGCCGGATCGACGGCGGCGAGCGCATCGTTGAGCGGCACGTTGAAGACCATAGTCACCAGGAAGCAGCCCACGAGATAAGCGACGCTGCCGGCCAGCAGCCAGGCCGCGCCCGCCTCGCTCCAGCCGAAGATCGCCTTGGCGCCGAGGACCAGCGACAGCACCACGAGCCCCATGAACACCAGCATGAACAGCGGGTTGATGATGGTGACGTTGATCTGCTGCATGGCGGCGATGCCTTGCGGCACCGGCAACCGCGCGAACGATGCCATGATGGTGTTGGAGAAGATGAAGAACAGGCCGGCGGCGATACCGCTGCCAAGCATGGCGACGAAGACGAGTGCGGTGAAAACAGACGCGATCATTGTGCTTCTCCCCAGATACCGGTTGCGGCGGCATTGTTGGCATAGTCGGTGAAGTCGCGCGCGGGGCGGCCGAGCGCCCGGCTGACGCCATCCACAACATGCTGGTTGCGACCATCGAGCACCTCGGTGAACAGCATCATCAGCAGGCCGACGAGATCCTCAGGCAGCTGTGCTGCAATAAGGCCCGCCTTGAAGTCGCCGATACTGATCTCGACAAAGCGGATATCACGGCCGGTGGCCCTGGCGATCTCGGCAGCAGCCTCGGCAAAGGTCAGCAGGCGCGGCCCTGTGAGTTCGTAGAGATGGCCGATGTGGCGGTCATCGGTGAGGGCAGCGACCGCGGCGTCGGCGATGTCGTCGCAATCGACGAAAGGCTCGCCGACAGCTCCCACTGGCAATGCCACCTCCCCGGAAAGCACTGCATCGAGCAAGAAGCTCTCGCTGAAATTCTGCATGAACCAGCTGCAGCGCAGGATCGTCCAGTCGGCGCCGGACTGCTGCACCAGCTCCTCCGCCCGCTGCGCCGCGGGTTCGCCGCGGCCGGACAGAAGCACCAGGCGCTTGACCCCCATGGCGACGGCAAGCTGGGCGAAGGCGCCGACGGCCTCGTCAGCACCCGGTACGGTAAGGTCGGGGTAATAGCAGACATAGGCGGCGCGAACGCCATCGAGAGCTGCGGCCCAGGTCTTGGGATCCTCCCAGTCGAAGGACGGGGTGGCACTGCGCGAACCGATGCGGACCGGCAAGCCATGGGCTGCGAGCTGCTCGGCGATGCGGCGGCCGGTCTTGCCGGTGCCGCCAAGGATGAGAATGGGCTTCATGTCATGCTGGGATGCGGTCATTTTGGCCTCCTTCATTAATGTGAGTAATCCTCACATTTGCAAATGTGATAAACCCTCATATTATGCAGGTCAAGCGGATTCGTTGCGGGCGAGACACCATGGAAGCGATCGAAGACAGCTCGGGCCAGGCGCTGCGGCGTGCGCCGAGCCAGAAACGCAGCCAGGAGCGCGTCGAGCGCATGCTGCAGGCGGCGAGTGCGCTGGTTGCCGAGGCCGGCAGCGACGCCATGCGCATGGGCGAGGTGGCTGAACGCGCCGGCGTGTCGATCGGCTCGCTCTACCAATACTTTCCCGACAAAGGCGCGATCATCCGCACGCTGGCCGAGCGCTACAACGCCGAAGGCCGCGCCTGCATTTCGGATGGGCTCGCCGGCGTGGGCGACATGAAGGGGCTGATCGACGCCTTCGGCGGGCTGATCGACGTCTATTACGGCATCTTCCTCGCCGAACCTGTCATGCGCGACATCTGGTCGGGCACGCAGGCTGACAAGGCGCTGCGCGACATCGACCTGCGCGACTCCAGGGCCAATGGCGCGCTGCTGGCGGAAGCCTGGCACCGCGTCGCGCCCGACGCCGATGCGGCAGAGGTCGAGCGTAGGGCATTCCTAATCATGTCGCTGGGCGAGGCGACAATGCGGCTCGCGATCTCGGTCGAACGCGCTGAGGGAGACGCGCTGGTGGCCGACTACAAGGCGATGGCGCTGCGGGAGATTGGGGCGTTTTAGGGAGAGGGAGGGCGTCAGCGCCCGGCCCATCCTCACGCGTCTGTGCTACACTCGCGTGCACACGATCCGCCAAACAAAAAACCCGCCACGAGGGCGGGTTCTTGTATTCGGTGAAGCGGGCCGGCTTAGATGCCGAGGCCTTCGTAGCGCTTCTTGAACTTCGACAGACGGCCACCGCGGTCGAGCAGGTTGTGCTGGCCGCCGGTCCAGGCCGGGTGCGTGGTCGGGTCGATATCGAGGTTCATCGTATCGCCTTCCTTGCCCCAGGTGGAGCGGGTCAGGTATTCGGTGCCATTGGTCATGACGACCTTGATGGTGTGGTAGTCGGGATGGATATCGGCTTTCATCGCTCTGTTCCTGCTGTCGCGGCGCGGCTTGCGCAGGTATCCTGCGGCGATGCGCCTCTTTCGAAAATTCGAAGCCACGGCTAGATAGGCCACGGCTTCAGAAACGGTCGGCGTGCCTATACATCAGCCGATTTCGAATCACAAGGCCGCGCAGCCGGCAAATGGCCCGCGGCCGAGAGGGAATTGACATGGCGAACACCACAACGGCCGCTAATGAAGAGCGCCGGCGTTCGCTGCGCCCGCTGAGCAGGCTTTCGCCCTATCTCTATCGCTATCCCAGGCTGGTCGTCGGCGCCATCATTTCGCTGGTCGCTGCCGCCGTCACCACGCTGACGCTGCCGATCGCCGTGCGCCGGATGATCGACCACGGCTTCTCCTCGGCCGATTCGAACTTCATCGCCAAATACTTCGCCATGCTGGTGGCGATCGCGGCCCTGCTCGCGCTGGCCTCGGCCTGCCGCTACTATTTCGTCATCACGCTGGGCGAGCGCGTCGTCTCCGACATCCGCCGCGACGTCTTTTCGCATGTCACCTCGCTGTCGCCGGCCTTCTTCGACACGGCGATGTCGGGCGAGATCGTGTCGCGGCTTGCCGCCGACACCACCCAGATCAAGTCGGCCGTCGGCGCCACCGCTTCGGTCGCCCTGCGCAACGTCATCCTCGGCCTTGGCGCGCTCGCCATGATGGTGGTGACCAGCCCCAAGCTGTCGGGCCTCGTCATCGCAGCGATTCCTTTGATCGTGCTGCCGCTGGTCGCCTTCGGCCGCTCGGTGCGGCGCAAGTCGCGGCTGGCGCAGGACACGCTTGCCGACGCCACGGCCTTTGCCAGCGAGCAGATCGGCGCCATCCGCACGCTGCAGGCCTTCACCAACGAAAAGCTCGTCACCGGCCGCTTCGCCGCCGCCGTCGAGACTGCCTTCAACGCCGCCCGCGCCTCGGTGCTGGCCCGCGCCGTGCTGACCTTCTTTGCCATCTTCACCATCTTCGCCTCGGTCGTTGCCGTTTTGTGGTTCGGCTCGCGCGACGTGCTCGAAGGCGTGGTGTCGCCCGGCACGCTTGGCCAGTTCCTGCTCTATTCGGTGTTTGCCGCCGGCGCGCTTGGCGCACTGTCGGAGGTGTGGGGCGAACTCAGCTCCGCCGCCGGTGCCGCCGAACGCATCACCGAGATCCTGGCTGAACAGCCGACCGTCGCGGCACCGGCCTCACCGGTCGCCCTGCCCGCCAGGAGCAGCGGCGCGATCGAATTCCGCGACGTGACCTTCTCCTACCCGGTCAGGCCCGACCGCGCCGCCGTGCATGGGCTGAGCTTCGCTGTGAAGCCGGGCGAGACTGTCGCCATCGTCGGCCCCTCGGGCGCCGGCAAGAGCACGGTGTTTTCACTGCTGCTGCGTTTCTACGATCCCGAAGCCGGTGCTGTGCTGATCGACGGCATCGACCTCCAGAAGGCCGATCCGCAGGCCGTGCGCGACCGCATCGCCATCGTACCGCAAGACGTAACCGTGTTTGCCAGCACGGCGGGCGAGAACATCGGCTTCGGCCGGCCCGGCGCATCGCAGGCCGACATCGTCAAGGCGGCCGAGGCAGCACTCGCCGACGAGTTCATCGAAAAGCTGCAGAACGGTTACGACACCGAAGTCGGCGAACGCGGCGTGACGCTCTCGGGCGGCCAACGCCAGCGCATCGCCATCGCCCGAGCGATCCTGCGCGACGCCCCGATCCTGCTGCTCGACGAGGCGACATCGGCGCTCGACGCCGACAGCGAGCGGCAGGTGCAGACCGCGCTCGAGCACCTGATGCAGGGCCGCACCACCATCGTCATCGCGCACAGGCTGGCGACCGTGCTGAAGGCCGACCGCATACTTGTCATGGATGGTGGCCGCATCGTCGAGGAAGGCACGCATGCCAGCCTCGTCGCCAAGGGCGGCATCTATGCCCGTCTCGCCAAGCTCCAGTTCGACACCGGCGCCAGCGCCTTCCAGGGCGCCGCGGAGTAGGCTAACGAGCGAGCCCTCGTCTTAGGGCCCTCACAGGAACGTCGCGATCTCCGACAGCGGGCGCTTTTCGGTGGCATGGACGGGGATCGTGGCGCCCTCCTTGGGGTAGCCGACGACCATTAGGATATAGGGCTTGTCGTGCGGGTCGCGGCCGCAGATCTCGTTGAGGAAGCTCATCGGGTTCGGCGTATGTGTCAGCGTCGCCAGGCCGGCGCGATGCAATGCGGCGATCAGGAAGCCGGTGGCGATGCTGACCGATTCGGGCACGTAATAATTCTTGCGCGACACACCGTCGGCCGAGCGGCTCTTGCGCTCGCCGAAGATGCAGATCAGCCACGGCGCTTCTTCCAGGAAGGGCTTGGAGGCATCGGTGCCGAGCGGCGCCAAAGCCTTCAGCCATTCCTCGCCGGCGCGGCCCTCGTAGAAGGCGCGCTCCTCGATCTCGGCCGCTTCGCGAATCTGGCGTTTGATGTCGGCGTCGCCAATGACGGCGAAGTGCCAGGGCTGATGGTTGGCACCGTTGGGTGCTGTGCCGGCAGCCATGATGCAGGTTTCGATGATGTCGCGCGGCACCGGCCGCGTCGAGAAATCGCGCACGGTGTGGCGTGTACGGATCTCGTCATAAAACGACTGCGCCCCGGCGCGCATCTCCTCGACCGGCTTTTCCTTGTAGTCGGGCAGCGGCAGCGTGCGATAGGCGTGCGCGGTTGAGACGGTCATGTGTTCCTCCCCAGGATCTCGATTGCGGCGACAATCTCGAATGCCATCGCCCGCGTCAACGGGGATTGGCGACGCCTAGAGCGGCGTCGCCCTGCTCCAACTAGAACTTCACGCCAATGCTTGCCTTGACGCCGTGGTCGCGGGCGCCGTTGGCGATCTGGCCGTTGTAGCTCAGGCCGAGATTGGCCTTGGGCGAGATGGCGAAGTCGAGGCCGGCTTCGATCAAGAGCGCGTCGCGGGCGATGGGCGCACCATGGACGGTGAAGCTGTCGCCGCCAGCGGCGAAGGCAACCGTCGAGGCGGGCGTGACATCGCCGAAGGCATGGCGCCAGCCGAGACCGCCGCGCACCGTCGCCTTGGCGTCGCCGAGGTTGACGTCGCTGGCGGCACGCAGGCCGAGCGTCGTCGTGGTGCTGTCGAAGCTCTTGTCCGCACTGGTCAGTGCGGCCGAGCCGCCGATTTCGGTGAAGCCGTCGGTCGAGGTCGAGACATAGGCCAGACCAGCGAAGGGTTCGAAGGCAACGCGGCCCAGCTCGACCTTGTAGCCGGTCTCGACGAAGGCCTGCGCCGTGCCGGCATCGTAGCTGGCCTTGAGCGTTTCAGTGAGACCAGGGAACGAGACCGTGCGGCTCGTGTCAATCGCATGCCTGGTGTAGGACGCCCCGGCGCGCAGGGCGACATCACCAAAGTGGCGGCCGCCATAGACGCCGACATGGAAGTTGTCACTGTCGCCCGAGGCGGCACCGTCATCCGTGTCGAAGCTGGTGCGGCTGTAGCCGCCGAGCAGGCCGAGACGCCAGCCATCACCGACGATCGTGTCGCCACCGGCAACGAGGCCGCCGCTCGAATGCTCGAAGCCGCCCGAATTGCCGTCGCCGTCGAACGAGCCCCAATTGCCAAGCGCCTGCCCCCAGACGACGAAGCGGTCGGTGTCGGCGGCGACCAGTTCGAGCCCGCCCTCGCCATAGCCCATGACGGGCAGGTCGGGTGCCGCGACATCGCCGAAGGCCGAACGCACGCGGTCATTGGCGAACTCACCCAGGAACTGGCTCGTCTGCGTCGACCCACCGCTGACCGAAGCATGCACGTCGCCGGCAAGCTGTTCGAGCGCATCGCGCGCCTCGTCCTCGTCGGTCGACATCAGGAAGGCGGCCGCGACGGGGTTGGAGTTCGGCAAGTCGGCAACTGCACCGGCGACCGCTGCCTGGTTGGGCGCATCGGCGATGCTTTCCAGCGTGACATTGTTGCGGTTGAGCGTCAGCGTGACGTCATTGCCGTCGTTGCCGGCATAGTCGATCAGATGGTCGAGGAAGAGGAGATTGTTGAGATTGCCGACCGAGGCAAACGTGCCCGTGACCGCGTCGCCGCCATCATTGGCGATCAGCGTGAAGGGGCCGTTGACCGGAAGCCAGGCACCCATGTTCGATGGCGACAGCACGAGATCGAGCTTTGCACCCGAGATGTCGACGGTGCCGTTGACCACCAGCTTGTCGGCGCCCGCAGGCGTCGCCTCGACCTCGAGGGTGCCGTTGTTGACGTAGTTGCCGTTGATCGTCTGGGTGCCGATGGAGTTGCCCGCGCCGTGGGTGGCGCCGTCAGCCACGGTGACACTGCCGCCGATGGTGCCGCTGCCGCCGAGCCGGGCGCCCGACTTGACTTCGACCCAGCTGGCGACCGAGCCGGCACCACCGACGCCGACAATCAGCGTGCCGGCGTCGACTACAGTGCCGCCGGAATGGAGATTGGCGCCCGTCAGCGTCTGGGTGCCGCTGCCCGTCTTGACCAGCTTGCCCCCGCCCGAGATGACGCCTGAGAATGTGGTGCTCTTGTTGTCGCTGCCGGTCGTCAGCGTGGCGCTGCCGAGGTCGACGGTGCCCGCGCCGGCGAGCGAGCCGATCGCCTGGTTGTAGTTGTTCAACTTAAGCGCAGCACCGCTAGCAATTGAGTACGCGCTGTTGGCACTGAATATGTCGGTGTCACCGGCCGCAAGCGTACCCTGCGCGACGCTAGTCGCAGTGGCGTAGGAGTTGTTGTCATAAAGGCGATTAATAGTAAGTGTGCCAGTGCCTAGCTTGGTAAAGGTGCCCAGCGGAACATCGCCATCGATCATCCAGGCTTGGGTCGTCAGATCGAAAGCGCCGGTGTCGATCGCACCGCCTGCCGAAGTGAACTCGATGAGTTGGTTTGTAAGGCTAAGCCCGGCGGCACCGGCCTGCAGCGTGCCGCCATCGAGCTTGATGGTTCCCAGACCAAGAACAGAATTGCCGGTCACACGAATGGTGCCCGCGCTGATGATGGCGCCGGAGCCGAAGGAATTACTGTTGTTGGTGACGATGAGCGTGCCATCGCCGATTTTGCGAATAGGGGTGGGGTCACCTAACTCGTGGATTCGGCCCGAATAGGTGCCGGTCGCACCAGCACCCACATCGAATTCCTGGAGCGAATAAATGCCGAGGTCATCGGTGATGTCTTGGCCGTCCAGCAGAACCACCGGATCGGCCCAGGCGGGCTGGAGCAAGCCGCACAGGACAACAAGTGACACGCCCGAAAGAGCGCGCGTTCTGGAAAAAATGGCAGGCACTGTATGCTCCCCACCTGCCGTCGGGAGGGGAGCTTATCCCTCAGGCAGGCCCAAAATGAATGAGCCACACCTAAACGACAAAGGAATGGTTGGGAAGATTTCGCCCCGCGCCATTTTTGGGTCTAATTCCGGAATCGGATATTTGACAGATCAGTTCCGCGCGGCTCCGGCGGCAGCCATGGCTCAAAACTTCACCGCCAGGCTGGCATTGACGCCATGTTCCCGCGCGCCGCTGGCCAGTTGGCCGGTGTAGCTCAGGCCAAGGCTCGCCTTGGGCGAAATCGCGACATCCAGCCCGGCTTCGAGCATCAGCGCGTCGCGGGCGATCGGCGTGCCGTAAACGGTGAAGCTGTCGCCGCCGGCGAAGGAAACCAGCGACGACGGCGCGACATCGCCGAAGGCATGACGCCAGCCGACCATGCCGCGCACCGAGGCCTTGGCGTCGCCGAGGGTGAAGTCCGTTGCCGCGCGCAGGCCGAGCGTCGTCAATGTGGCGGCATTGGTGACACCGGCGCTGGTCAGGGCAGCTGTGCCGCCGGTTTCGGTGAAGGCGTCGGTCGAGGTCGAGACATAGGCAAGGCCGGCGAAGGGTTCGAAGGCGACGCGGCCCATCTCCATGCGGTAGCCTGCCTCGACGAAGGCCTGCGCCGTGCCCGCGTCATAGTCGGCCTTCAGCGTTTCGCTGAACCCGGGGAAGACGACGTAACGCGTGGTCTCGACGGCGTGCCTGACATAGCTGGCGCCGGTGCGCAGGCCGAGAACACCCAACTCGCCGCCGCCATAGACGCCGAGGTGGTAGTTGTCGCTCGAGCCCGACGAGGCGCGGCCGTTGGCTTCGAAGCTGGTGCGGCTGTAGCCGCCGAGCAGGCCGAACCTGAAGCTGTTGCCGACCATGGCATCGCCGCCGGCGAGCATGCCACCGCCGCTGTGGCTGAAGCCAGTGGCGTTGCCGTCGCCGTCAGCCGAGCGCCAGTTGCCCAGCGCCTGGCCCCAGGCGACGAAGCGGTCGCTGTCGGGGGCGACCAGCTCGGCGCCGTCCTCGCCATAGGCCATGACAGGCATGTCGGCCGCCGCAACGTCGCCAAAGGCCGAGCGAATGCGGCTTGAGGCGACATCGCGCAGCTGGCCGCTGGCTTCGATGAAGCTGCCCGAAAGCGAGGCATGGACCTCGCCGGACAGCGCATCGAGCGCCGCCCGCACCTGGCCTTCGTCGGTCGACAGGATCAGTCCGGCGCGAACCGGAGTGTTCGTAGCCAAGCCATCGACTGCAGTGCCTGTGGCAATCTGGTTGCGGCTTTGGCCGACGTCGCCGACCGAAACGTCGTTGCGGGTCAAGGTCAGCGTCACGTCGTTGCCGTCGCCGCCGGCGTAGTTGATGAGGTGGTCGAGGAAGACCAGCTTGTTGAGGTCGCCGACCGAGCCGAAGGTGCCGGCCACCGCCTCGCCGCCGTCATTGGCGATCAGCACGAAGGGACCGTTGAGCCAGTTCCACGACGCGCTGCTCGGCGGCGACAGCAGGAGCTGGAGAGCGGCACCCGAGATGTCGACGGTGCCGTTGACGTTGAGCCTGTCCGCACCCGATGGCGTCGCCTCGACTTCGAGGGTGCCGCGGTTGACATAGTTGCCGTTGATCGTCTGGGTGCCGACCGAATTGCCGGCGCCGTGGGTGGCACCGGCAGCGACGGTGACGGTGCCACCAATCATGCCGCTGCCGCCGAGCCGCGCGCCGGACATGACTGCGACCGGACCGAGGATCGAGCCGACACCGCCAACGCCGACGATCAGCGTTCCGGCCTCGACGCTGGTGCCGCCGGCATAGGTGCTGACGCCCGAAAGCGTGAGTGTGCCGGCACCTGACTTGGTCAAGCTGGCGGCGCCGGCAATGGCACCGCTGAAGCTGCCGCTCGACACGATGATCCCCGCGCTGTTGGTGACGGTGCCGGCGCCCTGCAGGTTGCGGATGGTGGGGCTGGAGCCCGCAACGGTTTGCCTGTTGAAATCAAGCGTCGCGCCTGCGGCGACGGTCGTCGATGTCGCCGCCTCGGTCATTTCGGCTACGGTATGGTTGCCGGATTTCAGCGTACCACCCGCGACGACGACCGACATAGCGCCGTTCAACTCCAGGTCGGAATTGATCACGACGGTGCCGGTAGCGGCCAAACCGCCGAACACCACCGTTGCGTCGTCTCTCAAACGCAGCAGGCCCGTGAAATCCAATGTCGTGCCGGCTGCTGCGGCGATGGTGCCTGAAAGGCCGGACCGGATACTGACGTTCTTGTCGAGCGACAGGTCGGCGGTGCCCAGCAGCGTCCCGCCTCCGAAATTTAGTGACCCCGTTCCCAATGCCGAGGCATTGCCGATGGCTATCGTGCCTTCTTCGATGGTGGTGCTGCCGGAATAGCTGTTGTTTCCCGAGAGGATCAGCGTCCCGGCGCCAAACTTCTCCAGATGCCAGCTGCCGGCGCTGAAATCCGGATGCGGCGAGCGGCCGGGATTTGCCCGCAGAAAACCTTCCTCGTCGGAGATGACATCCGAAACGGTGATTGTCTGGCCGGCATCAGGCGCGAAGCCTAACCGCCCATTTCCTTGCAGGAACATGCCGGTGCCGGCGGCCTGGCCCGAGGTCGGCAGAGTGCCGGCACCGCCGGCGACGGCGCCCGCAGCGCCCGCAGTGACGCTGCCGCCCGATATCGAACCGCCGGCCTTGATGAGGAGGTTGCCACCATCGGCGACGAAAAGACTGCCGCCGAGTGCGCCGCCGCCGCCTCCGGCAGACCTGTCCATGCCAAGGCCGCCATTGCCGCCAGCAAAGCCGCCGCTGCCGGCTTTGGCATTGGAGCCTCCCAGCGTTCCTCCTCCGCCGCCGCCGTAGCCGCCTGCGCCACCGGAGCCCACCCAGGGTCCGCTGCCGCCAAAGGCGCCGCCGCCACCACCGCCGCCGAAGCCGCCCTTGCCGCCGGTAGCTCCGGCATCGGCACCACCGCCACCACCGCCGAAACCGCCGCCAGCGTTTGGCCCCCCGCCCGACAGATCGCCGCCCGGCTGGCCTTTCGGGCCGCCATGATCACCGCCGCCACCCAGATGCGTGCCGTTCTGGCCGGCGAAGGCGCCACCACCACCAGCGTCGACGAGCCCTCCCGCTGCGCCATTCCCGCCCATGCCGCCACCACCTCCGGTGCCACCGCCAGCGCCGCTCGCGTAGACGTCTGCACCGCCATTGCCGCCAACGGCGGCATTGCCGGTGAAGACAACGCCGGAGATCGTCACCATTGGCGCCGTGCCAAGACCGGCATCATTGCCACGCACGAACAGCGCGCCGCCGGCCCCGAGGCCGCCGCCGCCGGATTCTCCCCAGCCACCATCGCCACCATCGCCGCCCTTGGCACGGCCGTCGGCAAGCGTCACGTCGTTGATGGCGATTTCGCCTGAATTGGCGAAGAAGATGCGCTGGGTGCCACCGCCGCTGACGGTGTTGCCGTTGCCATTGATGGTGAGCGGGCTGGTGGCCAACGGCTGGCCGGAGGCGTCGCGCAGGCCGAGCGGCGGCAGCGGCCTGGTCAGGGTGATGTTGGCGCTGACATTGATGGTGTTCGACGTATCGCCATTGCTGTTGGCGGTGCTGATCGCGGCGGCAAGCTCGGTTTCGTTGGTGACGTTGAAGGTGGCGGCAAGAGCCGGCTGCGCGAAGGCAGAAAGGGCAATCAGCGACACACCGGAAAAGGCGTTTCTTGCAATATGTCGTGTTGGCATGTCGGTCCCATCAGGCGGAATTTCGCTTCACCAGCACCGGACACCTGCTTCGCCGCCAAGCGCCCGGCTGTGGCCATCGCCCGCGCTATGGTGGGACAACGACCAAGCAGCCACACGTCGCGACTGCCCCGCCAGACGGCAGGAGTACGCGGTGACAGGGTCGGGAAAAATACGGCAGATGGCGTATTTCGACACGGCGAAGACAGAAAGGGGATGAGCCTCGCGGAGGCCGCAGCAAGGGCTGGCAGGGCGAGTTGAGGGACTGGCCAAGCCGCCGGCTATGGCACCCGATGCGCCGGATTGGCCGGGCTAGCGCGCCGCGTGCCGGCCGGCGTTGCGGCCCGAGAAGATGCAGCCGCCGAGGAAGGTGCCTTCGAGCGCGTTGTAGCCGTGATAGCCGCCGCCGCCGAAACCTGCGACCTCGCCCGCCGCATAGAGGCCGGGGATGGTCTCACCGTCGATGCCTAGCACCTGGCCGTCGAGATTGGTGTGCAGCCCACCCAGCGTCTTGCGGGTCAGCACGTTGAGGCGAACGGCGATCAGCGGGCCGTTGTCTGGGTCGAGGATCTTGTGTGGCTTTGCCGTGCGCACCAGCCGGTCGCCGAGATAGCGCCGCGCGCCATGAATGGCGGTGACCTGAGCGTCCTTGGAATAGGGGTTGTCGATCTCGCGGTCGCGCGCCGCGATCTGCGCATGCAACCGGTCGTACTCGATGAAGTCGTTGCCGGCGAGCGCGTTCATGCCCGAGACGAGATCGCGGAGGTTGTCGCGGACGACAAAATCCTCGCCATGCTGCTTGAAGGCCTCTACCGCCGGCGGCGCGCCCTTGGCGCGGCGGCTCTTCAGCACCTCGATCCAGCGCTTGGAGGTCAGGTCCGGGTTCTGCTCGGAACCGGACAGCGCGAACTCCTTCTTGATGATCTTCTGGGTCAGCACGAACCAGGAGTATTCGTGGCCGGTGGACAGGATGCGCCGGAGTGTGCCGAGCGTGTCGAAGCCGGGCAGGAACGGCGCTTCCAGCCGCTCACCCAGCGCATCGAACCACAGCGACGACGGCCCGGGCAGGATGCGGATGCCGTGGTTGGGCCAGATCGGGTTCCAGTTGGTCACACCCTCGGTGTAGTGCCACATGCGGTCGCCATTGATGACCGCGCCACCGGCGGCTTCAGTGATCGCGACCATGCGGCCGTCGACATGATGCGGCACGCCGGCGACCATCTTCTTCGGCGCCGGCCCGAGCCGGTCGGCCGGCCAGGCTTTCCTGACCAGCGCATGATTGCCGCCGATGCCACCCGACGTCACGATGACGGCCCCGGCATGGAACTCGAAATCGCCCGTCACCTTGCGGCCGGATTGCTGGCCGCGCTCGACGGTGGAGGGTTCGAGGATTTCGCCCGACACGCCTGTTACCGCCGCGCCGGTCTTGATCAGGCGGCTCGCCTGATGGCGGAACTTCAGCGCGATGCGGCCAGCTGCGGCGTGGTCGCGGACGCGGCGCAGGAACGGTTCGAGCACGCCAGGGCCAGTGCCCCAGGTGACATGGAAACGCGGCACCGAATTGCCGTGGCCATGCGCCAAAGCACCGCCGCGCTCGGCCCAGCCAACGACGGGAAACCAGCGCATGCCCTGGGCATGCAGCCACGGCCGCATCTCGCCGGCGGAAAAATCGACGAACGCCTCGGCGACCTTGCGCGGCCAGTGGTCCTCGGGCCGGTCGAACTGGGCGGAGCCCATCCAGTCCTGCAGGGCGAGCTCTCGGCTGTCCCTGATGCGCATGCGGCGCTGTTCGGGGCTGTCGACGAAGAACAGCCCGCCGAGCGACCAGAAGGCCTGGCCGCCGAGCGAATTCTCGCCCTCCTGCTCGACGATGATAACCCGCTTGCCGGCATCGGCCAGCTCGGCCGCGGCGACGAGGCCCGCGAGCCCGCCGCCGACAACGATCGCATCCGCCCGGTCCGCCAACTGCCCCTCCCAAGGTCTTTTGGTGTCGCGGCGAGTTTCGGGCAAAGGGCTTGAAGATCAAGCGGAAAGTCTGGGCGGACTGGTTCCGCTGGGGAAGATGGAAAAGCCCCCTCTCCGGCCGCTGCGCGGCCACCTCTCCCCACTTTGTTGGGGCGGGGGTGTTTGGCCGTCCCCCATTGCGGGGAGAGAAAGCCGGCTTATGCCCCGTACCTCTTCTTCAGATGCGTCGTGAAATGCGCGGCGTTGAGCTTTTCGCCGGTGGCGCGTTCGAGCAGGTCGGGGGTCGACCAGCGCGAGGCCTGCGACCAGATCTTGTCGCGGCGCCAGGTGTTGACCGTCTCGAAATGGCCGCGCGCGATCTCGTCGTCGACCGACGGATGTTCGCTGGTCAGCGCCGACCACTGCTGTGCCGCCATCATGGCGCCGAGCGTATAGGACGGGAAATAGCCGAAGGCGGCACTTGGCCAATGCACGTCCTGCATCGGGCCGTCGGCCGGATTGTCGATGGTCGACAGGCCGAGATAGTCGCGCATCCTGGCGTCCCACGCCTCGGGCAGGTCGGCGACCGCGAGACGACCGGAGATCAGCTCCTGCTCGAGCTCGTAGCGCAGGATGACATGCAGCGGATAGGTGACCTCGTCGGCGTCGACGCGGATCAGGCCGCGCTCGACATGGTGCACATGCGGCAGGATCTCGTCCATCGACCAGCGCTCGCCGAGATGCTGCTCGACCAGCGGCAGCGCCCATTGCCAGAAGGCGGGATTGCGGCCGAGCTGCTTTTCGACGAACAGGCTCTGGCTCTCGTGCACAGCCATGCCGCGCGCCTTGCCGAGCGGCCAATGCGACCAGGCTTCCGGCAAATTCTGCTCGTAAAGCGCGTGGCCGGTCTCGTGCAGAACGCCCATCAGCGCCGACAGGAAGTCGGAGGTCTTGTAGCGCGTGGTGATGCGCACGTCCGACGGCACGCCGCCGCAGAACGGGTGGTGCGACACAGACAGGCTGCCGCGTGTCAGGTCGAAGCCGACGGCGCCCATCATGGCGAGGCCAAGCTCGCGCTGGCGCTCGATGGCGTAGACGCCCGACAGCGGCCGCTTCGGGCTTTTGGCCAGGCGCTCCTGCTGAACGGCAAGCGCCTCCGGCACAAAATCCTTGAGGAAGGCCTTGAGGTCGGTGAAGACGGGCGTGATGTCGGCTGTGCGGTTGCCGGGATCGTACTGCTCCATCAGCGCGTCGTAGGGATCGAGGCCGAGCGCTTCCGAACGCAGCGCCGCCTCCTCGCGGGCGATGGCGACGATGCCTTCGAGCGCCGGCTGGAACCCGGCCCAGTCGTTCTTGGCCCTGAGGTCGCGCCACAGCTGTTCGCAGCGCAGGCGAGCCGAGGTCTGACGCTCGACAAACTCCGTCGGCAGGCAGGTCATGTTGGTGTACTGGCGGCGGAATTCGCGCACGGCGAGACGCTGATCGTCATTGAGCGTCTCGGTCTCGGCGGCAGCGATCCAGTCTGCTATTTCGGGTGCGGTTGCCTGGCGGTGATGCATGCCGGCGAGCGCCGACAGCGCTTCGGCGCGCTTGGCGCCGCCGCCGACCGCCATGTGGGTGGCTTCGTCGGCGCCAAGGATGGCGAGCGCATGTTCCAGCGCTTCGAGCTTGCGGCCGAGTTCGTCGAGTTTTGCGAAGGACATGGCATTTCCTCTGTCTCAAATTCGCGGCGAGAGGATACCAATCCGCGCGCCTTCGCAAGACAGTTCGGCTGGTCCACCACTTGCCGGAACGGCAGGCGCCATGCTCAAGTTAAGTAACTGAGGTCGAAGGGGGCGTCGATGGTCGGAAACATACTGGTCGGGCTCGTCGCCCTGATCCATCTCTACATCGTCTATCTCGAAATGGTGCTGTGGGACACGCCGCGCGGCCACAAGGCCTTCGGCCTCAAACCGGATTTCGCCACGGCCTCGAAGGTGCTGGCCGCCAATCAGGGGCTCTACAACGGCTTCCTCGCCGCCGGCCTGATCTGGGGCCTGTGGCTGGGTGAGGCAGGCTTCCAGGTGAAGGTGTTCTTCCTGCTCTGCGTCGCCATTGCCGGGCTCTATGGCGCAGCGACCGTCAGCCGCAAAATCCTCTACATCCAGACCGTGCCGGCGGCACTTGCGCTGGCGGCACTCTGGCTTGGCTGGTAGCCTGAAACCCGCTCACCCCCGGGGAGCGATCCGGGGGCGAGTGGATGCGCGTTTCGTCTAGCGGACAACCGCGTCGTGGCCGATCTGCAAGCCGAGATCGTTGACCTCAGCCATCAGCTGGTCGTAGGCCCCCGCGGGGATCTTGCCGCCGTCCCGGGCCGAATCGCGCATAGCCGTCCTGCGGATCATCGCCTCTTCGCCGCGCAGGCTGCGAATCTCGGCCGGCGTGATCAGCCTGGCCTGGCGGTCGCTCATGATACGGGCATCGTCACCTTGCAGATCGTCAAGGATCGCGCGCAACTGGCCGCCGGGCGCATAGCCGTAGGAGGGAGCGGGTGAGTCCGGCGTATCGCCGCCACTTGGGCTGACCTGGGATGGGAACTCACGCATCGTTCCGTGATGCTCCTTGGCGAAAGCTGTCGCCAGGGGCGTTGAAACTAGGATAACGGCAAGCGCCGCCTTGAATGCCATAGAGCGCATTTTTGCGACTCCCGAGCTTGCGGGGCGCGACAGGCGCGCCCCGTCAATTGCAGGCCGTCTGAAACCGTCGCGTCGCGGTGGGAGGTCATCGCCGGCGGTTCCCGGACTGCCTGCGAAAGCTAGGCGCGTGGCCGGCGGAAGCCTAATTAAGAAAAGATAATCTTGGCCGCCACAATCGGCCTCGGCCCGCCGCGGCTCCGCCCCTGTTGGGGCAGGCCGTTTCGCACACGAAATCTTGAAAATGAGCTCGCCGTTCGGATGATGCAGACGCCGCGTCAGCGCTCGGTCAGCTTGAGCTCGATGCGACGGTTCCTGGAGCGCGCCTCGTCGGTGCCGCTTTCGTCGAGCGGCTGGAATTCGCCGAAGCCGGCGGCGACGAGGCGGTTGGCCGGAACGCCGTTCTCGATCAGGAACTTGACCACCGAGGTCGATCGCGCCGAGGAAAGCTCCCAATTGTCGCGATATCGGCCGGTGCCCGACAGCGGGATGTTGTCGGTGTGGCCGTCGACGCGCAGCACCCAGTTGATCTCCGGCGGGATTTCCTTCTGTAGCTCGATGATGGCGTCAGCGAGCTTCTTCATCTCGCCGCGGCCGGCCTCGTTGATCTGCTCGGAACCGGTCGGGAACAGCACTTCCGACTGGAAGACGAAGCGGTCGCCGACGATGCGGATGTTCTCGCGGTCGGACAGAATCTCGCGCAGGCGGCCAAAGAAGTCGGAACGGTAGCGGTTGAGTTCCTGCACGCGCTGGGCCAGCGCCACGTTCAGGCGGCGGCCCAGGTCGGCGATCTTGGTGTTGGATTCCTTGTCGCGCGCCTCGGAGGCATTGAGCGCCTCCTCGAGCGCGCCGATCTGGCGGCGCAGCGCCGAGATCTGCTGGTTGAGCAGCTCGACCTGGCTGAGCGCACGCTGGCTGACCTGGCGTTCGCTCTCCAGTTCGCCCGACAGCGTGCCGATGCGGGCATTGGCCTCGGCGCCGGCGCCGGCGCCCTGCGACAGCAGCTGTTCGAGCCGGCTCTTTTCGCTCTCGGCAGCCGACAGCGACGCCTGCAGGTTGGCAAGCGCATCTTCGGCGTCCTGCGAGCTCGATTTTTCGAGCGCCAGGAGCTGCGTCAGCTCGTTGATCTGCGAATTGAGCCGGGTCAGCACCTCGTCCTTGCCGGAGATTTCGCGGCTGAGCAGGAACTGCGCCAGCACGAAGACCGAGAGAAGAAACATGATGGCGAGCAGCAGCGTCGACAAAGCGTCGACAAAGCCCGGCCAATAGTCGATGCGGCGGTCGCCGCGCCGCCCGCGCGCCAATGCCACCTTAGTGCACCCCTTCCTTCTTCAGGGCGTCGGCGATCTTTTCGAGCGTGTTGCGCATCGCCTTTTGTTCATCCGACTGCGCCTCGACCCAGTCGCGCATGATCTGCTGTTCGCTGCGCATGTTCTTGACGAGGCCGGAGATGCCGTCGGCGAGGTTGGCCATGGCGGCAGCAACTCGCGGGTTCGAGCCGCCCTGCTCCTGCATGTTGCGCAGGCGCTCGGACAGCACGCGGATTTCGTCGGAGGAGCCGTTCTTGGCGTCGGCAACGACCATGTCGGAGGACAGGTCAGTGACGGACGACAGCCAGTTTTCAAGCTCGGTGTAGAAGCGCGTCTGGGCACGGCCCGCCTGCAGGTCGAGGAAACCGAGCACCAGCGAGCCGGAAAGGCCGAACAGCGACGACGAAAACGCCGTGCCCATGCCTTGCAGCGGAGCCGCGAGGCCGGCCTTCAGCGATTCAAGCACGGCAGAAGCGTCGCCCGAGCCGGGGTCGAGCGACTGGATGGTCTCGCCGATCGAGCCGATGGTGCCGAGCAGGCCCCAGAAGGTGCCGAGCAGGCCGAGGAAGACGAGAAGGCCGACGAGGTAGCGCGAGACGTCGCGGCTTTCGTCGAGGCGCGTTGCGATGGAATCGAGCATTGTGCGCATCGAGCTTGTCGAGAACGCCATCGAGGCGGAACGTCCGAGCATCGCCTTCATCGGCGCCAGCAGCACCGGTTCGGTGGCTTCGGAGCCGGCGCGGAAGGAATTGACCCAGCGCACCTCGCGGAACAGCCGCCCGACCTGGACGAAGGCGAGCCCGATGCCAACGAACAGCACGCCGAGGATCAGGCCGTTGAGGCCGGGATTGGTGCCAAAGGCGCTGGAGATCTGCCGCGTCAGGATCGCCGCGATGAAAGCGACGATCGCCAGGAAGATGATCATCGTCAGCAGGAACACCTGCGGAGAAGACAGGCGGTGCGGATCGTAGTTCAGCACATCGGAGCCTTTGCCCACCCCGAGAGATTTCAACAATGCCATCGGCGCCCCGGTTCCTGCGGTTGGAGCCCGGCCTGTCCATTCGGACGCGCCTGGCCGCTCCATCACCTTGAAGTCTACGCGCCTCCCTTTTCAAGAGTTTCGGCGCGTTACGTTAGTGGACTACGACTGTAAGCGGAAATGTGACGAAAATGAAAGACGCTTGCGCGCGCTGACCTGGGGAGCGGCTGTCGGTCAGAGGCGGGCCACAACCAAAAGGTCAATCATCGCGGCCACATGCAAGCCTGCCCCGGTGATGACGAAGCCGTGCCAGACCGCACTCTGGAAGCGCAGCCGCTGCCAGGCATAGAAGATGACACCGCAGGAATAGACCATGCCACCGGCAAATAGCAGCCACAGCGTCGCCGTTGGCAAGGTGGCGATCAGCGGCCGCAGGATGACGACACCGCTCCAGCCCATGGCGAGATAGAAGGCAATCGCCAGCCGGTCGAGACGGCCGGGCAGGAACAGCTTGATCGCCATGCCGGCTGCCGCCGCCGACCAGACAATGCAGGCCATCCAGCTTGCGGTCGTGCGATCTTCGAGCTGGACGAGGAACGGCGTGTAGGTGGCAGCGATCAAAAGGTAGATGCCGGCGTGGTCGAAGCGGCGCAGCACCCACTTGGCCGGCGACACCGGCCACAGATTGTAGGCGCACGACACCGACAGCACGGTGAGCAGGGCGACGACGAAGACAATCGCGGCGAGATATTCGCCCGTGGCGGTGTAGAAGGCGGAAACGGAAAGCAGCACCGCACCGGCGGCAACGGCGAGCACGATGCCGATCGCATGGACCACGCCGTCAGCGATCAGCTCGGCGCGCGAATGGCTGTAGCGCCCGACGAAGGGCACGGCTGTCTCAGGCTTGCGGTGATTGTCCGACATGGTCCGTCCCTGCGCCCTCCCCAATATGGGCAGGCGCAGGCACGATGTGCAAGCAACCGGCTGCGCGGCGGATCAGCGCGGCGTGACTGGCCGCTTCAGCGTCTTGATGAGCGCGCGGTGGATGGTCTCGTTGCCGGCGACGATCGAACCGCCGTCGAGCATGTCCTGGCCGCCCTTGTCGTCGGAGACGAAACCGCCGGCTTCGCGCACCAGCAGGATGCCCGCAGCGACGTCCCAGGGCGACAGCGCGGTTTCCCAGAAACCGTCCATGCGGCCGGCAGCGACATAGGCCAGGTCGAGCGCCGCCGAGCCGAGACGGCGGATGCCGGCGACTTCGCCCATGACGTTGCGCAGTTCGAGCAGGAAGTTGCCGTGATGGCCACGACCGAGATGCGGCACGCCGCAACCGATGACGGCATCGACAAGCTTGGTGCGGCCGGAGACGCGCAAGCGGCGGTCGTTGAGGAAGGCGCCACCGCCACGCTCGGCGGTGTAGAGCTCGTCCATCGCCGGGTTGTAGACGACCGCAGCGACGATCTGGCCCTGGCGCTCCAGCGCGATCGAGATCGAGAACACCGGAATGCCGTGCAGGAAGTTGGTGGTGCCGTCGAGCGGATCGACGATCCAGCGATGCTGGTCGTCCTCGCCCTCAACGACGCCACGTTCTTCCATCAGGAAGCCGTAGCCCGCGCGGCCCTTCGACAGCTCGGCAAACAGGATGTCTTCCGCCTTGCGGTCGGCCTGGCTGACGTAGTCGCCCGGGCCCTTCAGCGAGACCTGCAGGTTCTGCACTTCGCCGAAGTCGCGCGCCAGCGAGCGGCCGGCCTTCATGGCGGCCTGCACCATAACATTTAGGATCGCTGAACGCGCCATGATCTAGGACTCCGTGTTGCCGTGCTCAATCCGCGCGGCGGACGTAGGTGAGCTCGTTGGTGTCGACGATGATGCGTTCGCCCGACGAAATGAAGGGCGGCACCAGGACGCGGACGCCGTTTTCCAGCACTGCCGGCTTATAGGACGAAGCGGCCGTCTGGCCCTTCACGACCGGATCGGCTTCGGTGATCGTCAGCGTGACCTGGTCGGGCAACGCGATGCCGATCGGGCGCTCGTCATAGAGCTCGACGGTGACCATCATGCCGTCCTGCAGGAACGCGGCGCGATCGCCAACGAAATCCTTCAGCAGTTCGAGCTGCTCGTAGCTGGCGGTGTCCATGAACACCAGGGCGTCGCCCTGCTCGTAGAGGAACGAGAAGTCCTTCTGCTCCAGGCGGACCTTCTCGACGGTTTCAGCCGAGCGGAAACGCTCGTTGAGCTTGGTGCCGTTGATGAGGTTCTTCAGTTCGACCTGGTTGTAGGCGCCGCCCTTGCCGGGCTTGACGTGATTGGTCCTGACCGCCACCCAGAGGCCGCCGTCATGTTCGATGACGTTGCCGGGACGGATTTCGTTGCCGTTGATCTTGGCCATGATTGGATTCCGGAAGAGAGGTTTGCGCCGGAAGGGGCGCTATCGGCGCCTCCAAGACCACAAAATGGCTTTTTAGGCAAGAGAAGTCGAGATTTTCGCTGGATCAGCGCAGACGGTTGGCACGCTCCAGCGCCTGCTTCATCTCCGCGTCGGTCAGGCCGCGCAGGAAGTCGTCCATCTCGGGATCGTTGAGCCCGGCACGGCGGGCGCTGATGTACCACGCCCCAGCCAGAATGGGATCGGGATCGACGCCGATACCACCCATGTAGAATTTGGCGATCCGGTTCTGTGCCGCGACATTGCCGCCATCGGCGGCCAGCTTCATCCAGCCGAAGGCCGACTTCAGGTCGCGGTCGCCTCCACGGCCGTCGGCCATCCACAGCCCGAGATCGAACTGGGCCGAGTCATAATTCTGTCTGGCGGCGCGGACGAGCAGCAGCCGCGCCTGGTTGTCGTCGCGGCGCTTGCCGCCGACGCCGTTGGCGTAGACCTGGGCCATGGCGTATTGGGCATCGGGCAGCCCGGTGGCCGCCGCCCGCTCGTAATAAGGAACGGCCTTTTCGAGGCCCTTGCCGCCCGGTTCGCGCTGCACAAGCATCTGGGCGTAGTTGAACTGGGCAAAACGGTTGCCTGCTTCGGCTGCTGCCTGCATCAGTGCGTTGGCGGCCTTGTCATCACGGGTGACATAGCGCCCATCGAGCAGCATCAGCGCATACTGGAACTGGGCTTCGGGAATGCCCTGCTCTGCCGCGCGCGCATACCATTTGGCCGCCTCGCCATCGTTGCGTGCAACGCCGAGGCCGCGCGAAAGGATTTCGGCCACCAGCGTCTGCGCCGCGGCATCGCCGGCTTCGGCGCGCGTGATGCCGAGATTGTAGGCCGTCTTGTAGAGGCCACGCTGGAAGGCGCCGTAGGCCTCGTCAGAATGCTTGCCGCCGAAACGGTTGGGGTCGATGCCATCGGTCGTCTTGGCCGCCGGGTTGGCGCCAAGATCAGGAGTCTGAGGCGCCGGCGCCGGCTCGACGACCGGCATGGGAGTGGCATCGAGCGGCATCGGGGCCGGGCCGAAACGGTTGGGATCGATCAGGTCGAGCGACTTGCCGAGCGAAGGAACGGCCCCCTGGTCGGACGGCGTGATCGGCGCGCTCTCAACGGCAATCGCGGGCTCGAGCCCAACGCCCAGGCACAGCAAAGCAGCGAGAAGGCGCGAACGGTCCATCGGTAACTACTCCTCGAAACGCGGCGCGGTCTCGTCGAGCAGCGCATTGGCGCGGGCCACCGCCTCGCGCGGGTCGATGCCTTCGCCGAAAACCGCCGACGACACGGCAACGAATTCGACGCCGGTAGCCGCCACCGCTTCCACCGAGGCGATGTCCGAACCGGCCAGCACGATGCAGGGGATTTCGATCATCTCGGACCACCATTGGCCGAGAGAGAGATTGCGCGAATGCGGCTCGGGCTTGTTGTCGTAGCCGAAGCGGCCAAAGAAGATGTAATCGGGCCGCTCTTCGCCAAGCTCAAGCGCGTCATCGCGCGTCTTGGCCCCGCCGGCGCCGACCATCATGCGCTGCTGGTAGTTCTCGACGGCTTCGGCCAGCTCGGCCTTCTTGCCCTCGACGTGGATGCCGTCGGCATGGACACGACCGGCAACGCGGGTGTCGCCGGCAATCACCACCGCGACACCGGCTGCGCGTGCGGCATCCGCGACCTTTTCGGCAAAGCTCTGGAACGACGCCTCGTCGACGCCCTCGCCAGACAGGATCAGCGACGCGACGTCGCCACCGGCGAGTGCCGCCTCGACCTGTTGCGGCGCAACTGTCGGTGGCGCGATCAGCACGATACGGCAGCGATTGGGTGGCGTGGTTGGGTTCATGTGCATCGATCCGGGTGCTTGACGCCTATGCAAGGCGATCATGTTTGCATTGGGGCATAGAACAAAGTGCCGCCGTTGAACAGGATGCGCTGAAGACCCCAAGCACATGAAAACATGGGACGGGCACTCGCCAACCGCCAGACATCCCGATATTGCGGTTTCGAGAGGCCGCCGATGACCGAACTTCTTCTCGACCCGTGGTTTTATGCAGCGGCAGTTCCTGCCGTGATTCTGGTTGGCCTTTCCAAGGGCGGCTTTGGCGGTGCAGTCGGCTTCGTCGGGGTGCCGCTGATGGCGCTGGTGATCTCCCCGATGCAGGCCGCGGCGATCCTGTTGCCGATCCTGATCCTGATGGACGTGGTGTCGTTGTGGACCTGGCGCGGCGTCTTCGACAGGAAGATCCTGTGGCAGATGCTACCGGGGTCGATCATCGGCATCGGCATCGGCTGGCTGATGGCCTCGGTAGTGACTGCGGACAATGTGCGCTTCATCGTCGGCGCCATCGCCTTCATCTTCGTGGCGCGCTGGATCTACACCAGCCTGCGCCACGGCGCCGACCACAAGACCGAGCCGAACGGCGTGGCCGGCGCCTTCTGGGGATCGATCGCCGGCTTCACCAGCTTCGTCGCCCATGTCGGCGGTCCGCCCTTCCAGGTCTACGCCTTGCCGCTCAGGATGGACCCGAAGGTGCTGACCGGCACCAGCGTCATCTTCTTTGCCGTGACCAACGCCATCAAGCTGGTGCCCTACTTCGCACTCGGCCAGTTCGATACAGCGAATCTCACTGCTTCACTGGCACTGATGCCACTGGCACCGCTCGCGACACTCGCCGGGGCATGGCTGGTCAGGCGGATGCGGCCGGAAATCTTCTACCCCTTCACCTACGCGACGGTGGCAATCGTCGCGCTGAAGCTGCTTTATGACGGGGTCGTCGACTTTATGTGAGGATGACCGCATCGAAGCGGTGGATTAGGCTCGGCGTCACAAGGGAGAAACGCCATGGGCAAATACGAGGACAACCTCGACAAGACCCCCGCCAACCACCAGCCGCTGACGCCGCTGAGCTTCCTCGAACGGGCGGCCAAGACGTTCCCCGACCATGTCGCCATCATCCATGGCGACCAGCGTACGAACTATCGCCAATGGTGGGAGCGGTCGCTGAAACTTGCCTCGGCTCTCGCCGCCAAGGGCATCGGCAAGGGCGACACGGTGACGGTGATGCTGTCCAACACCCCGCCGATGCTGGAAGCGCATTTCGGCGTGCCGATGACGAAGGCGGTGCTGCATTCGTTGAACACCAGGCTCGACGCGGCGATCATCGCCTTCCAGCTCGACCATGCCGAGACGAAGCTGCTGATCGTCGACCGCGAGTTCTCCGGAGTGGTCAAGGAGGCGCTGGCACTGGCTTCGGTGAAGCCGCTGGTCATCGACTATGACGACCCCTGTTACCCGGAGGACGCTCCCTACCCCAAGGGCGACCGCATCGGCAGCCTCGACTACGAGGCCTTCGTCGCCACCGGCGACCAGGCCTTCGCGTGGTCGATGCCCGACGACGAATGGGATGCGATCTCGCTCAACTACACATCGGGCACGACCGGCAATCCCAAGGGCGTGGTCTACCATCATCGCGGGGCGGCGCTGATGGCCTATACCAACACCATTCATGCCGGCATGGCCAAGCACGCCGTCTATCTCTGGACGCTGCCGATGTTCCACTGCAACGGCTGGTGCTTTCCCTGGACGCTCGCGGTGCAAGCCGGCACCCATGTCTGCCTGCGCTGGGTACGCGCAAAACAGATGTATGACGCCATCGCCGACCATGGCGTGACCCATCTGTGCGGGGCGCCGATCGTCATGTCGATCCTGATCAACGCTCGCGACGAGGACAAGCGCGCGTTTCCGCAGCTGGTCACCTTCAACACGGCTGCCGCGCCGCCGCCGGAAGCCGTGCTGTCGGGCATGGCCGACGCCGGCTTCGCCGTCACCCATCTCTATGGCCTGACCGAGACCTATGGACCGGCCGTCGTCAACGAATGGCATGGCGAATGGGACGCACTTGAGAAAGGCCCGCGTACGGCGAAGAAGGCCAGGCAGGGCGTCCGTTATGCCGCGCTCGAAGAGCTGACGGTGATGGATCCCGAGACAATGCAAAGGACGCCCGCCGACGGCGAGACCATCGGCGAGGTGATGTTCCGCGGCAACATCGTCATGAAGGGCTATCTCAAGAACAAGAAGGCGACCGACGAGGCCTTCGCCGGCGGCTGGTTCCATTCTGGCGACCTCGGCGTGATGCATCCCGACGGCTACATCCAGATCAAGGACCGCTCCAAGGACATCATCATTTCGGGCGGCGAGAACATCTCGTCGATCGAGGTCGAGGACGCGCTCTACAAGCACCCCTCGGTCGCTTCGTGCGGTGTGGTGGCAAAGTCCGATGACAAATGGGGCGAGGTGCCCATTGCCTATGTCGAGCTCAAGCCAGGCAAGACCGCGACCGAGTTCGAGATCATCGAGCACTGCCGCTCGCTGCTTGCCCGCTTCAAGGTGCCGAAGGCAGTGATCTTCGCCGAGATCCCCAAAACCTCGACCGGCAAGATCCAGAAATTCCGGCTGCGCGACATGGCCAAGGGATAGAAAACGAGGGCGGCGTACGGGCGCCGCCCAGACCGTCAGGCGGCGGCCACGGTGGACGTGCGCAGGCCATCGAAGGCTGCCCACAGGCCGGCCGCGAAAACAACCACCATCGCCGACAGGATCGGCACGTCGGAAGCCGTCGGCTTCAGCACCATGTCGGCAACAATGATCAGCATCATCGCATAGTCGAAGCGCGCCACCTTGAGGATGCGCCGGCCTTGGTCGAGCGCCGCAGGCGTCACGCC
The DNA here is from genome assembly GCF_964252895.1 of Aminobacter sp. LjRoot7. Lineage (NCBI taxonomy): Bacteria > Pseudomonadati > Pseudomonadota > Alphaproteobacteria > Hyphomicrobiales > Phyllobacteriaceae > Aminobacter > Aminobacter sp. LjRoot7. The sequence continues at coordinate 205,644 of NZ_CAXUPX020000007.1, read as the reverse complement.
ATCGCGGGCGATGATCGCGGCCATGCGGTCGGCGGTCGGCTTGAATACGAGAGTGCCGATCAGGAAGGTCGTGGCATAGCCGGCGAGCCCGAGCACGATCCAGAGATCGGAGAAGCCGACCCAGAACCAGCACATGACGAGGCCGAGCAGAAGCGTGACCAGCGACGCCGGCATGAACAGCCGGTTGCCGAGCTCGCCGACCGAACGCACGACCTGCAGCATGCCATCCGTGTCGCCGGCACGGTCCGCTCGAACGGCGAGCAGCATCAGCGCGAAGCCGCCACCTACCCACACGACGGCAGCGACGACGTGAAGAAACTTGACGAGAGAGTACCAATCCATCTTCCGAACCTTTCCAATCCGGTACAGCAACCACTTCAGGCGGCGCTGATTTTCGGCGCCGGCTAATAGCGCCGACGCTGTTTCGGCTGTGTGTCGGTGAAAACAGCGGCATGTTTCGGCAAGGGAAACGATGGATAGGGAAACGATGCATGCCCCCACGCGGTGGCGGGGGATAACACGCAACTTTAGTAACAAGGCATGTAACGCCTGCTTGGTGGCGTGATATCGTCGGTCAAGCGTTGGAGGGGCGCGTATCCAACCGGCCGCGGGGGCGAATGGCCGGACACATCACCAAAGACATCTGCAATGTAACGACCCGACATGCGCGTGGCCCGGCCGCGCGGCATGCGGCGGAAACACGGGCCGGTGCACATGCGCCGGCAGGACGGCTCGCGACGGGCCGGAAATCAACCCATTCCCTGCGGGGGGAAAAGGCATCAGGAGACTACAATGCAAGGGGTAGCACGGAACTTCTTCACGCTGGCCGTCGTCTATGCGCTGTGCGGCATGGCGCTTGGCCTGCACATGTCGATCAGCCAGGATCACAGCCAGATGCCGGTCCACGCCCACACCATGGTGGCGGGCTGGCTGATGTCGGCGGTGTTCGCCTTCTTCTACCACCTGTTCCCAGTGGCGCGGGACAAGGTGCTGGCCAAGATCCATTTCTGGCTGACGGCGGTCAGCGGCATCGGCCTTCTGGTCGGGTTGTTCTTCCTGCTCGGCGGCAATGCAGCGATCGAACCGGTGGTGGCGATGTCGTCGATGGGCTTTTACGCCGCGATGCTGCTGTTTGCCTTCATCGCCCTGCCGACGGTGTGGAAGTCCTGAGTCGGCATAAGATCGCATCTGCCGGAAACGCCGCGACGTTGTGCCGTGCCGGCACAGTCTAACGCGCCATAAGGCGAAATCGGCACCGATCTTAAGCGCCCATTAAGCATTCCCAGTGTTTACTGTGCGTATCCAGTCATCTGGATTCTTACCGAGTGGTTGGAGCCACTTTGTTTGACGCCTCCCTGTTAAACTCCTGAGAGCCGCGCTTTTCCGCGGCTCTTTTTTTTCGCCCGCGCGCCTTCGGAACGCCCTCCAAAAGCAGTCCAATCCGGCGCGTTAACCCTTTGTTAAACATGCGCTTGCGTTCACACCGACGGAAGCGCATTTTCATCGGGCTTGGCGTATAGGAACGGGCCGCGCAGAATCCGTCGAAAAAGACGGGCAGAACGCGAACAGGGTTGCAGGGTAGCGATGATGAACGAGCCTTCGAGGGAAAGCGCAAACACGATCAAGCTCGCGGAGAGGCGGGTGTTTTCGCCGTCCTTCAAGCCCCTCTACAACGAGGGAATGGGGCTGGTCGAACAGGCCGCCGAATATCTCGACGGCGCCGGCCGCGTGGAGGCCAAGAAGCTGTCGCGGCTTGCCGCCACGCTATACGCCGCCGAATCGATGCGCCTGACCACGCGCCTGATGCAGATCGCCTCGTGGCTGCTGTTGCAGCGTGCCGCCAACTCTGGCGAGATGACCCGCGACCAGGTCGCCTCGGAGAAGTCCAAGGTGCGGCTCGACACGGCTTCCGCCCATGACGACGCCGCCGGCTGGAACGAACTGCCGGCCGACTTCGTCGACCTTGTGCGCCGCTCGCTGCGCCTGCAGGCGCATGTTCGCCGCATGGATGACGAGATCTACGGCAACGGCGCCACCGTCGTGCCGGTGCAGGCGATGCGCCGCAGCAATCCTGTTTCCGACCAGATCAGCCTGCTCAACACGGCATTTGCCCGCAACTGATCAAGGACATCCCTGCGACGACGCGGGGATTGTTTCTGTTTTGTTCACATTTTTCTGGCGTCTTGTCTCCGTGAAGATAGAGTTCGCGGATGAGAGAGACGATTCGTATCATTGGCATCGACCCAGGGCTTCAGCGCACCGGCTGGGGCATCATCGAGAGCCTAGGCAATTCGCTGCGCTTTGTCGCCGCCGGCACCGTGCGCTCCGACAACAAGGCGGCGCTCGCCAGCCGGCTTTGCCAGCTGCATGACGGCCTTGCCGACGTGCTGCACCGCGAGATGCCGCATGAGGCAGCGGTGGAGGCGACCTTCGTCAACAAGGACGCGACGGCAACGCTGAAGCTCGGCCAGGCACGCGGCATCGCCATGCTGGTGCCGGCCCGCGCCGGGCTTGTCGTCGCCGAATATTCGCCCAATGCGGTGAAGAAGGCGGTCATCGGCGTCGGCCATGGCGACAAGAAGCAGATCGCCATGATGGTCAAGGTGCTGTTGCCGAAGGCCGTGTTCGACACAGCCGACGCCGCCGATGCCCTGGCGATCGCCATCTGCCATGCCCATCACCGCCAAAGCCCTGCATACAGACTGGCAGCATTGGCTGCCGCTCACGCCTGATGTTCTTGACTTGTTCTCACCGCTGAAACATTCCTTGCCGGCAAGAAGAGGAATGATTCCATGCGGGTGACCAGCAAAGGCCAGGTGACGATTCCGCGCGACCTGCGCGAAACGTTTGGCATCGGCGCCAACACCGAGGTGATCTTCGGCATCGAGGGCGGCAAGATCACCATCGTGCCCAAGGATGAAATCAACAGGCTGGCTGATCGCGATCGGCTCGATCGGATCCTGGCGATTCTCGACCGCCTCGAAGGCGCGGCCGACCTTGCGATCGGCCCCGACGAACTGTCGTTGCTCGCCATGCAGCGATGAAGGCAGCCGCGCATGTTCTTGACTTGTTCTCGTTCGGACAGTAAGTAATACCTCAGAGGTATTACCATGCGAGTCACCACCAAGGGCCAGGTCACCATCCCAAAGGAAATCCGCGACCGGCTCGGCATCGAGGCGGGCTCGGAGGTGGAATTCGTCGAACGCGCCGATGGCGCTGTCGAACTGGTGCGCGGTACCGAGCCAGACATGCGAGCGAAGGCGCTTGACCGTAGTCTGGAGGATTGGTTCCGCCGCATTGAGGGCACAGGTGACAGCAACCTGACTGCCGATGACATCATGGCCATGACCAGGGATCGTGATGTCCGCGACAATCATTGATTCCAACGTCATCATTGATGTCGTCGAGCCAGGGTCGCAGTGGGCCACGTGGTCCAGGCAACAGATTCGAGAAGCGCGGCGTTATGGCGACCTTATTTTCAATGTCGTCGTCGCAGCCGAAGTTGCACATGAGTTCGTTTCGGCAGAGCGTTATAAAGGCGTCTTCGTCTCCGCACTGTGGACTTACGAGGACATACCTTTCGAGGCGGCGCTGGCCGCCGGTTGGGCGCACCGCGAATACAGGCTGCGCGGCGGGCGCCGTGAGCGGACATTGCCAGACTTCCTCATTGGGGCGCATGCGCTTGTCTCCGGACACCGCCTTTTGACCCGCGACGCCTCGCGCTACCGCACCTATTTCCCCGACCTCGAAATCATCGCCCCAGACACCCATCCATGACGAGGCTAAAGACATGATCGGCAAGTTGAAGGGCACCGTCGACGAGATCGGCGAGGATTTTTGCGTGCTCGACGTGCATGGCGTCGGCTACGTCGCCTATTGCTCGACGCGCACGCTCGCCGCCCTGCCCGGCGCCGGAGAGGCCGCCATCCTGTTCATCGAAACCTATGTCCGCGAGGACATGATCCGGCTCTACGGCTTCAAGACCGAGCTGGAGCGCGAGTGGTTCAAGCTCTTGATGGCCAATGTCCAAGGTGTCGGCGCCAAGGTGGCACTGGCGATCCTGTCGACGCTGGCGCCTTCCGACCTCGCCAACGCAATCGCGCTGCGAGACATCGCCATGGTCAGCCGCGCGCCTGGCGTCGGCAAGAAGGTCGCCGAACGCATCGTCACCGAACTCAAGAACAAGGCCCCGGCCTTTGCCGGCGAGGCGACGGGCACGATCGGGCTCAAGCAGGAGCTGGGCGAAGGCGTCGCCCCTGCCCCCATCGCCGACGCAGTCTCGGCACTGGTCAATCTCGGCTATTCCCGCGACATCGCCGCCAACGCCATTGCGGCTGCCATGAAAACCGCCGGCGAGGACGCCGATTCTTCCAAGCTTATCCGCTTCGGCCTGAAGGAGCTGGCGCGGTGAGCGTCTTGCCCGCAGCCGGGCGCCGTGCGAGGACGGGCGCATGAATTCGCCCGACCGTCTCATCACCCCCGACAAGCGCGGCGAGGACGCCGACAACAGCCTGCGCCCGCAGACGCTCGACGATTTCGTCGGCCAGGCGGCGGCGCGCGCCAACCTCAAGATCTTCATCGAGGCGGCCAAGGGTCGTGGCGAGGCGCTCGACCATGTGTTGTTCGTCGGCCCGCCCGGCCTCGGCAAGACGACGCTCGCCCAGATCATGGCGCGCGAGCTCGGCGTCAATTTCCGCTCGACCTCCGGCCCCGTCATCGCCAAGGCAGGCGATCTCGCCGCCTTGCTCACCAATCTCGAAGAACGCGACGTGTTGTTCATCGACGAGATCCATCGGCTCAACCCGGCGGTCGAGGAAATACTCTATCCGGCGATGGAAGACTACCAGCTCGACCTGATCATCGGCGAAGGCCCGGCGGCGCGCTCGGTCAAGATCGACCTCGCCAAGTTCACGCTGGTGGCCGCAACCACGCGTCTCGGTCTGTTGACCAACCCGCTGCGCGACCGCTTCGGCATCCCGACCCGGCTCAATTTCTATACTGTCGAAGAGCTCGAGCTGATCGTGCGTCGCGGCGCCCGTATCCTCGGCATGCCGCTGGCCGATGACGGTGCCATCGAGATTGCGCGGCGCGCCCGCGGCACGCCGCGCATCGCCGGCCGCCTGTTGCGGCGCGTCCGCGACTTCGCCGCCGTCGCCGGTTCCGGCCCCGTCGACCGCCGCGTCGCCGACGAAGCGCTGTCACGGCTGGAGGTCGATGCGCTCGGCCTCGATTCGCTCGACAGGCGCTACCTCTCGATGATCGCGATGAATTTTGGTGGCGGCCCGGTCGGCATCGAGACCATCGCCGCCGGCCTGTCCGAGCCGCGCGACGCCATCGAGGACATCATCGAGCCTTATCTGATCCAGCAGGGCTTCATCCAGCGCACACCGCGCGGCCGCGTGCTGACGGCCAATGCCTGGAAACATCTCGGCCTCGAGATCCCGCGCGAGCTCGCCGTGCAGCAGATCAACCTGTTCCAGGAAGAGGACTGAGCATGCCCGGCTATCGTCCCGGACTGCTAGCCGACATCATCCGCTTGCACGCTGAATACTATGCCCGCGACTGGGGTTTCGGCCTGCCTTTCGAAGCCAAGGTCGCTGGCGAGCTTTCCGCCTTCATGCGCGATTTCAGGCCCGGCCTCGACTTCTTCGCCGCCGAGGATGACGACAACGGCACGCTCCTCGGCACGATCAGCCTGGAGGCACCGACCTCGACGGAGCCGCTGGCGCATCTGCGCTGGTTCATCACCAGTGACAGCGCGCGCGGCACGGGCCTCGGACGCCGGCTGATGGACCAGGCCATGGCGCATGCCGACGCCAGGGGCTTTCCCGGCGTCTATCTCACCACATTCGCCGGACTCGGCCCGGCCCGTCACCTCTACGAGTCGTTCGGCTTCGCCCTCGTTGCCGAAGAAGAGCGCGACCAGTGGTCGGGCGGCGTGCGCGAGCAACGCTTCGAGCGCCCGGGTGCCAAGACTTGATCACCCGTTCTACGGTGTCTCCACCGGGAACGGCGTCGGCTCCCAGATACGGGCGAAGCCTTTGGGAAGCTTGGCCATGCGCGCCTGTTCCCAATTGGCCAACTGCCGGGCAATAGCAAGCCTGTCGCCCTTGTCGAGCGCCGGCCCGAGCCCATCGACGACTGCGGCCACCTCCGCTTCCGCAAATCCCGGCATGCACCAATAGGAGCGGCCATTCCTGAGGTCGTCTAGCTTGGATCGCGCCGTTTCGAGATCGCCACGTGCCGCATGCAGACAGGCACCGCGTAGTTCGTCGATCTCAAAATCGCGATACGGGAGCGGCTTGGTTTCGACGTAGGCGACCAGATCGTCAAGCGTCTGGATGCTGCGGAAGACCGGCAGCACCACACTTTCGAGCTTGGAGAAGAAGTACTCCGGCATATCAGGATCATCCCACAGCCAAAGGCCTGGGCTATCTCGATAAAGACGCTCGCCCCAGTTGAGCGGGAAGTTGCCGACAGGTTCGCAGAAATGCGTCACGGCCCATTGGGGTAGAAAGTACTCGCCCTTCTCCCAGCTGGTAAGTACTACCCCCCGCATGACGTGGCGGATTGGCTTCATAACAATCCACCTTCCCACCGGTACCAAATCCGGATGGCGCGCGAACAACGGTGCGAGACGGCTCTTGATCAGTTGTGATGAGCTCATTCGAACGGCCTAAGTTCAATGACAATGATAGGGCGCCCGTACCTGAGGAGGCGGGTGGCAAACTCTATTGTCCTGGCATTGCTAAGCCCTCTGCGTCCTGTCTTGAGGTCATAAACGCATATTGGTCCAATCCCGCGATTCTCGAGTACGTCGACCCGAACTGCGCTGAGATCCAGCGGCGATTCCTCAACTCTTTTGAGAAGCGAAACCTCGGTTTTCAAATTCGGATCTTCGAGCAGGAGGATCTTTCGTCGCAGTCGCGTATGCACCACGGTGCCAAACACCGTTGCACTCGAATACGACCCCATGAGCTTGGCCTCCTGCATCGCTTCGTCTGACAACCTTTGAACAAGTGCGAGCTTCGTGCAGACCTTTTCCGTCTCGGCGCGCGAAAGCATGCCGACGAAGCTCAGTGGCGTCAGCAACGAGCCGTCCGGCCGGAACTCCTTCGCCGTGAAGGCGAGGCAGGCTCTCTGGTCTAGTGTGTTGGTCCCGGACAACCGGTTGTAAAGCCGCCGCGCCGCGTCGAAGACACCCTGCGTGTCATCTCCGCTCGCGAGACGCACGACCGGCTGCGACATCGGCCCTTGCGGCGTCCACAGCGTCTTGCTGATCGGATTGCCGGCACCGTCAAACACGGTTTGGCTCGTGCCCTCGGTCTGGAAGACGAAACGTCGTCCGCCCGGAAGGCTTACCGTGTGCCGGATATCAGGGCTTCCCGGACGATTGGATGGTCCAGGACGCGTCGCGATGCGCGCAACGTCAATCTTCGGGTTGTCTGCAGACCCCGCCCCGGCTGCCCGGCCTGGCTTCATGCCCGGCGAGGCGCCAGGGCCGGCCGGATTACGATTGGGTCGCGAGCGTCCGGTCCCTCCACCGGTATCTGTCCATTGCCCGCCATCAGGATCGCCTGCCGGCACACGTGGCTGGCTGGGATTAAACCCTGCCTTCAGGCCGAAGCGAAGAAGCTTGATGTCCAGATCGAGGTCAGCGTGCCTCGCCTTGAGCTTTCGGAGGGCAGTCTCTTCATCGTTTGTGTTTGTCATGCTTGTCCCATCGCCAAACAACGACAATGGTACAAGAAAATATTCCTACAATCAATGATAGAATTCGAGACTGCTACTTCAGCCCCTTCACAACCTCCAGCACATCAGGCTCGGCCTTCCGCCCCTCGAATTCGTCGACGATGCCGAAGGCGCCGCCGTAGCCCCAGATCGACCAGGCGTAGCCACGCGCTTCGGCGCGGGCGATCATGTCGCTGACATAGGCGGCGCGCCAGGCGCCGGGCATGACGTAGGGGTTGTTGTACTCCTGGCGGATCATGCCGAACTCGCCGAGATAGATGCTGTCGGGCGAGATGCCGTACTTCTTCGCCCAGGCGTCGACTTGGGCAAACGGCGCGTCGAGTTCGGCTTCGAGCTTTTCCTTGCTGTCGATCAGGGCGATCTGCTCGTCGAGATAGGCGAGCATGCCGGCGCGGCGCAGCATGGGCGCCTCGGACCTGATCTTAGCCCTGACCTTGTCCAGCACAGCGTCAAGCTCGGCGCGCGGCACGGCGTAGGGCGGATAAGGCAGCCCGGTGACATAACGAATGAAATCGCCAGCCCAGGTGGCGCCCTGGCTGGTGAGCAGGAACGGCTGGTAGGAATGGAACGTCCAGATGACATTGTCGTCGGGGATGTCCTTGGGGTCGAGCGCGGCGAGACCTTCCGCGCCTGCCCAGCAGCTGCCCGACAGCACCAGGGTCAGGCGGGTCGCTGACGAGCGCGCGGCGGCGTAAAGGCGCTTGAGGCGTTCGGGCCAGACCTTGGCTTCGCCGGCTTCGCAATCAACGACCGGCTCGTTCATCAGCTCGAAGGCGACCTGACCCGGGTCTTCCTTGGCCAAGGTGAGGCCCATTTGACGGACCAGTTCGACATAGCGGTCGAAATTGGCAGGATCGTCCATCACCTCGGACATGCCGATCTGGCCGTTGCCGCCGGCCGGGATGAGGTGAAGATCGACGACCACCTTGAGCCCGGCGGCGTTGACCATCCGGGCCGATTCCAGGACGCTTTCGAGCAATTGCTCGCGCAGCGGCTCGGTCTTTTCGGACAGGAAAACCGAGGGATCGACGGGAATGCGCACGACATCGAAGCCACCCGCCTTGAGCGCTTTCAGGTCATCTTCGCCGAGCCGCTTGCGCCATTCGGGAAACGGCAGGATGACGTTGGCATCGCCCCATTTGTCTTCGCCGGGCCAAGTCTCCCAGATGTCGAGATTGATGCCCCGCTTCATCGAAAATGTCGCGGCGTCGGCCGCGCAGATTGGCAGGGCAAACGCCAACAGTGCCATGATTGAGGTTCTGATCATCGCCACCATTGCCGCCATCCCGTTTGCCCAACACAGACTGGTGCCCAAAAGCCTGGAAAAAGGAAAGCCCCAAGGCCGAACATAATGAAAAAGGCCAGATTGGCAGACAACTAAAGGATACTCTAAGTAGTACTTTTCTGAAATTGACCTTCAACTTTCATCACCAAACCTGCGCCGGCTTCATGCTGGTGGATTTGCGTCACATCAAAGGGGAACGCAGATTAACCGTAAATGGTGATCTTTCAGATTCACCAGAACATGATGGTTATTTCTTCGTTAAGAAACCCTATAGTGTCCGCATTCAATCAAACGCGCGGTGGGGGGTGTTACGGTGACAGTGGTTGATAGATGGCGGCCGGAAACGGCGGCCGGCGGATTTACGCGGGACGACGAGGCAATCGAGTTCTACACGCGCGTCAACGCCCTCGTGGACCCCGACATGGTGGTCGTCGACCTGGGTGCAGGACGTGGCTCCCGTTTCGACCAGGGCAGCGCGCCGTTCCGCAAGTGGTTCTGCAATTTCCATGGCCGCGTGAAGAAGGTCATCGGCATCGACGTCGACCCGGTGGTGCTGACCCATCCGCATCTCGACGAAGCATTTGTCATGGAGCCCGGCGGCCGGCTTCCGCTGGAAGATGCAAGCGTCGACGTGATCATCTGCGAATGGGTGATCGAACATGTCGAACATCCCAGGCAGTTCGCGCAGGAAATTGACCGGGTTCTCAAGCCTGGCGGCTGGCTTTGCGCGCTCACGCCGAACCGCCTTGGCTATGTCGGCATCGGCACCAACATCGTGCCCGAGACAGTGAAGGACCGCATGATGCGGCTGGTGTGGCCCGAGCGGCCACGGGAGGATGCGTTCCCGACATTCTACCGCATGAACACCTTGGCCAGCATTCGCCGCGCCTTCGACGAAAAGGGCTGGTCGCACCACGGCTACGTTTCCAACGGCACGCCGAAATATCATGGCGGGACGACGGCGGGCTTTGCCTTCGTCTCCCTGCTGCAATGGTTCATGCCGCCGGCAATGCGCACCAACCTCTTGGTGTTCTCGCGTAAGCGCCCGGGGCTGATGAACACGCACGCTCGCATGCCGCAGGTACGTCAGGAACAGAGCGTCGCGCCGGCCGAACGGCAGGGCGAGAGGGTCTGACGGAAACCTTACAACACGCCGCTCTGCCCCTCGCGGGAGGCATGGCGATCAAAGAGCCTGCGCGGCAACGCCACGAGACAGTTCTTGATCGCTGCCGCCGATAATGCCATCGGATTCCCTGCCGTGTTGCCGGATTTTCCCGGCAATGCGGCCGGAACGAGGACGTACGATGGCGGATCATGTTGACCAGGACTTGCTGGTGGCCGGGCTTTCCGGCGCCCTGACGCCGTTCGGCCACCGGCTGATGGCACGAGTCTATTATGCCGACACCGACTTCTCGGGCGTCGTCTACCATGCGCGCTATCTCGAATTCTTCGAACGCGGGCGCTCGGACTTCCTGCGCCTAGCCGGCGTCCACCACACCGAACTTGCCGACGGCAAGCATGGCGAGAAGATCGTCTGGGTGGTGCGCCGCATGGAGATCGATTTCCGCGCCTCGGCCAAGATCGACGACATCCTGACCATCGAGACCCGGACCCAGGACATCTCCGGCGCCCGCATCACCATGGCCCAGCAGTTGAAACGCGGCGACGAGGTGCTGGTCGAAGCCAAGGTCGAAGCGGCGATCATCGGCGAGAACGGCCGCCCGAGGCGCTTCCCCAAGGACTGGATCGAAGCCTTCATGCCCGGACGGTGACGTCGTCCAAGCGGCAGCATGCCCCGAGCGGGCCTGCCGAGAAAGTTCACTGATCACAAGATCGTGTGACGCAGGAGCTGCGATTCCGCCCTCCTGAGCGCTCCAACCCCGCCCCGCTGGGGCGGCAGGTTAGCGCGGCAGCATGTTCCTAACCCATCTTTAACCATAACGGTCCATTAAGGGGTCGGTGAAAGTCGTAAGGATTCCGAGCGGCCTTCCTTTCACCAAAATTCGCCCCGAAAAGGCCGAAAAGGCGCATTTTGGGGCACTTCCGGAAGCTTCGCGCGAACGGACCACGATGGGATGATGCGCAAGGGCTAGCTGCGAGCCGGGCCCGGAAATCTTAAGGACTGTTACAAGATGGAAAACCTACCTCTCGCCCAGACCGGCGCGGAATTGTCGATTTGGGCGTTGTTCTGGCAGGCCGGCTGGGTGGTCAAGCTGGTGATGCTGGGCCTGCTCGGCGCGTCGGTGTGGACCTGGGCGATCATCGTCGACAAGCTGGTTGCCTACAACCGCATGCGTGCAGCGCTGAACCGCTTTGAACAGATTTTCTGGTCAGGCCAGTCGCTGGAAGAGCTCTATCGCAACCTTTCCGACCGCAAGACCACCGGCATGAGCGCGATCTTCGTCGCTGCCATGAAGGAGTGGAAGAAGAGCTTCGAGAAGGGTGCCAAGTCGCCACTGGCGCTGCAGACCCGCATCGACAAGGCTATGGACCTTGCGCTGACGCGCGAGATGGAGCGGCTGGAAGGCCGCCTCGGTTTCCTCGCCACCATCGGTTCGGCCGCTCCCTTCATCGGCCTTTTCGGCACCGTCGTCGGCATCATGACCTCGTTCCAGGCCATCGCCGGCTCGAAGTCGACCAACCTCGCCGTCGTCGCCCCCGGCATCGCCGAGGCGCTGCTGGCGACCGCGATCGGCCTGCTGGCCGCTATCCCCGCCGTCATCGCCTACAACAAGCTGTCATCCGACGCCGGCAAGATCGGCATGCGCATGGAGGGCTTCTCCGACGAGTTCTCCGCCATACTCTCGCGCCAAATCGATGAAAAAGTCGCGCAGCGGGCCTGAGGAGTAGACCATGGGTATGTCAGTTAGCGCGGGCGGTTCAGGCCGCGGCGGGCGCGGCCACCGGCGGCGCGGCCGCCATCACGGCCTGATGTCCGAAATCAACGTCACGCCGTTCGTCGACGTGATGCTGGTGCTGCTCATCATCTTCATGGTGGCTGCACCGCTGATGACCGTCGGCGTGCCGATCGACTTGCCCGAGACCCAGGCCAAGGCGCTGAACTCGGAAACGCAGCCGATCACCATCTCCATCAACGAAGCCGGTCAGATCCACATCCAGGAAACCGAGATCCCGATCGACGAGGTCGTCGCCAAGCTGGGCGCCATCGCCAAGGCCGGCTACGAGGAGCGCATCTACGTGCGCGGCGACAAGACCGCCGACTACGGCACGGTGATGAAGGTCATGGCCCGTATCCAGGCCGCCGGTTACAACAAGATCGGCCTCGTCACGCTGCAGGAACAGGACCAGTAGCCCGCAAAATGAAGACCGGCCTCACGACATCTGTGGTTTTGCATGCGGCGGTGCTGGGCTTCGGCCTGTTCACCCTGTCGGCACCCAGCGCCCTCGAAGTCGCCGACGTCGAGGCGTTCCCGGTCGACATCGTGCCGGTGGAATCGATCACCCAGATCCAGAAGGGCGACAAGAAGGCCCCGGCCAACGAAAAGCCGGCGCCCAAGCCGACGAGCCGTCCCGACATCGTGCCCGACGCCCAGAACGTCGGTGACAACAAGACCGACAGCGACAAGCCGCCGACTCCCGAGCCAACGCAGAAGGAAGTCGACGTCGCAGCCGCACCGCCGCCCTCGCCCAAGCCCGAGCCGAAGCCGACACCTGTCGAGCAGCCCAAGCCCGAGCCGGTGAAGCAGGCCGAGCCCAAGCCGACGCCTGTGCCCGCGACGGAAGTGACGCCGCAGCCCCAGCCCAAGCAGGAGGTCAAGCCCGACCCGGTTGCCGAGACCATCGTCTCCGACCAGGCCGAGGCGGAAGCCGTCAAGCTGCCCGAGAATGCGCCGGCGCCGGAAGCCAAGCCGCAGCCGCCCCAGGCGCAGACGGCCAAGACGCCCGAGCGCAAGCAGGAAGACAAACAGACCCAGCAGGCCTCCTCCAAGCCGAAGTCGGAAGACAAGGAATTCAACGCCGACGAGGTTGCAGCCCTGCTCAACAAGCAGAAGCCCTCAGGCGGCGGCGCCAAGCGCTCGACCGAACAGGCATCGCTGGGCGGCAAGAAGGACACCGGCGGCTCGAAGCTCAGCCAGAGCGAGATGGACGCGCTGCGCGGCCAGATCCAGCGCTGCTGGAACGTGCCTGCCGGCGCCATGGATGGCGGCGCGCTCAAGGTTTCCGTCCAGTTCAAGCTGACCCAGACCGGCGAGATCGAAGGCCGGCCGGAGATCATCTCCGGCGGCGGTTCGGCCGGTATCGAACGTGCGGCAGCGGAATCGGCGCGCCGCGCCGTGCTGCAATGCGCGCCCTACAATCTCCCCGCCGACAAGTATGAAGCCTGGGCGGACGTCATCGTCAATTTCGACCCGAGCGAAATGTTCTGAGCGCCAAGCGCCGACCAGGAACAAAGAGGCCCTTTCTGATGAAGCACCTATTTAAAACGATCCTTTTGATTGGCGCGATGATGAGCGGCATGAGCACGCTCGCCGTCCTGCCGGCGCACGCGCTGGTCGAGATCGACGTCAACAAGGGCAATGTCGAGCCGCTGCCGATCGCCATCACCGACTTCCTGTCGGGCGACGCGATGGGCGCCGAGATCGCCGGCATCGTCGCCGCCGACCTGCAGCGCTCGGGCCTGTTCGCACCGATCGACAAGGGTGCCTTCATCGAAAAAATCTCCAACCCCGATGTCGCACCGCGCTTCGAGGACTGGAAGGTCATCAACGCCCAGGCGCTGGTCACCGGCCGCGTCAGCCAGGAAGCAGACGGCAGGCTGAAGGCCGAGTTCCGGCTGTGGGACACCTTTGCCGGCCAGCAGCTTGCCGGAGAGCAGTTCTTCGCCAACAAGGCCAATTCGCGCCGCATCGCCCACATCATCGCCGACGCCATCTATGAGCGCTTGACCGGTGAAAAGGGCTATTTCGACACCCGCGTCGTGTTCATCGACGAGTCGGGCGCCAAGACCGCGCGCAAGAAGCGCCTGGCGATCATGGACCAGGACGGTGCCAATGTGCGCTACCTCTCCGACGGCCGCTCGATCGCGATGACCCCGCGCTTCTCGCCGACGCGCCAGGAAATCACCTACATGTCCTACGAGAGCGGCCAGCCGCAGGTCTATCTGTTGCAGATCGAGACCGGCCAGCGCGAACTTGTCGGCAACTTCCCCGGCATGACCTTTGCGCCGCGCTTCTCGCCCGACGGCCAGAAGGTGATCATGAGCCTGCTGCGCGACGACGGCAATTCCAACATCTTCTCGATGGACCTGCGCAGCCGCACCACCACGCGCCTGACCAATTCCAGCGCCATCGACACCTCGCCGTCCTATTCGCCCGACGGTTCCAAGGTGGTCTTCACCTCCGACCGTGGCGGCCAGCCGCAGATCTACGTCATGGGCGCCGACGGCTCGGGCCAGACCCGCGTCTCCTTCGGCGGCGGCAGCTACTCGACCCCCGTGTGGTCGCCGCGCGGCGACCTTATCGCCTTCACCAAGCAGTCGGGCGGACAGTTCCAGATCGGCGTCATGAAGACCGACGGCTCGGGCGAGCGCATCCTGTCGACCGGCTTCCAGCAGGAAGGCCCGACCTGGGCGCCGAACGGCCGCGTCGTGATGTTCTTCCGCGACCAGCCCGGCGGCGGCGGCCCCAAGCTCTACTCGGTCGACCTGACCGGCCGCAACGAACAGGCGATCCCGACCTCGGGCTTTGCCTCCGACCCGGCATGGTCGCCGCTGCTCGATTAAGAACTTTCGTTAACCTTCCCTCGTGAAGGCGCGACTAATGGACCAGGCGGCGTCATTTGCCCAATGACGCCGCCTTTCTGCCGTATTTTCGCCTACGGTGCGCGGCGAAGTGCATGTTCGACGACTGCCGTATGCGGGGACGCCACAGCGAGCGGCAACGAAATTTTAACCACGTTCATTGAATGCCGGTTAACCGCAACGTGGTTACTGGATGTTCAACGAAATCACTCGAATGCGAAGGAGAGGCTGGATGCGCCGTATCGCAAAATTTGCAACCAACCCTGTGGTCGTGGCCCTGATCGCCTCTCTGGCGATTGCAGGCTGCGCCTCGAAGAAAACCCCGAACAACGCGGCCGACCTCGGCCTCGGCGGTGGCGCCGGTTCGGCTACGCCGGGCTCGTCGCAGGACTTCACCGTCAATGTCGGCGACCGTATCTTCTTTGACACCGATTCCTCGTCGGTTCGTGCCGACGCGCAGGGCATCCTGAGCCGTCAGGCACAGTGGCTGAACAAGTACGGCCAGTACGCCGTCGTTGTCGAAGGCCATGCCGACGAACGCGGCACCCGCGAATACAACCTGGCACTCGGTGCACGTCGCGCCGCTGCTGCCCGCGACTACCTGATCTCGCAGGGTGTTGCCTCGAACCGCCTGAAGACGATCTCCTACGGCAAGGAACGTCCGGTCGCGGTTTGCGACGACATCTCCTGCTGGTCGCAGAACCGCCGCGCCGTCACGACGCTGTCGGGCGCCGGCAGCTGAGCTGCACGAAAGCCAACAAGTTGAACGAAAGGCGGTCTTCGGGCCGCCTTTTGCTTATCTGGCGGTCCGAAACAAAATTTGGCCGAAGTCTCCGGTCCTGATAAATGACGAGAGCGCATCGGCGCGAAGCAACCAATTTCTCTTCCATGGCGAGAGGCTAATGCATTTTCGATCAATCCTGAGTGGCACACTTGCCATCTTCCTTCTGTCGGGAGCTGCGGCGCATGCGCGCGATGGCATCGGCATCGACTTCCCAAAGATCGGCCTGCCGGGCGTTTTCGGCAGCAAGACTGAGAGCACCGAAGCTCCGATCCAGCTCGCCCAGGCGGGCGATCCGCGCGTCACCGCGCTCGAGGAGGAAATCCGCAAGCTCAACGGCTCCATCGAGGAGCTGAACTTCCAGATCCTGCAGATGCAGGAGCAGATGCGGAAGATGCAGGAAGACAACGAGTTCCGCTTCCAGGAAATCGAGGGCGGCGGACAGAAGAAGTCTGACGCCTCCGGCAAGAGCAACAGCTCGATCGTTGAGGCGCCCACGGCGCCTCAACCTGGTGCGGCGCAGACGGCGACCGCACCGGCGGCCGGCACGAACAGCGCCGGAGAAGTGATCACCGAATCCGGAACCGGCGAGCCCGGTGCTGTTGCCGGCGGTACCGGCGCGCCGCCGACGACCTTCGGCACCATCACCGTCGATGCGAATGGCAACGTCGTGTCCGAATCCGCCAACCCGCAGGCCGCCGCCCCGGCCCACCCCCAGGCGCCCGTCGCAGCACAGCCGGCGCAGCCGAAGAGCAATGGCACCGCCGTTGCCGCATTGCCCGACACCAACGATCCTGACGAGCTCTACCGCAACTCCTACCAGTTCGTGCTTTCGGGCGACTACACCACCGCAGAACAGGGTTTTCGCGACCACATCTCGCGCTTCCCCGCCGACCCCAAGACGGCCGATGCCCGCTTCTGGCTAGGTGAGTCCCTTCTCGGGCAGAAGAAGTACCGCGACGCCGCCGAGATTTTCCTGAACGCCTCGAAGGAATATCCGAAGTCCAAGAAGGCGCCTGAAATGATGCTCAAGCTCGGCGTTTCGCTCGTCGGCCTGAAGCAGCGCGAAGTTGCCTGCGCCACCTTCGGTGAGATCGGCAAGCGCTACCCCGACGTCTCCGGCGCGATCAAGGAGCGGGTCAAGCAGGAACGGGCTCTCGCCGCGTGCTGACGCAGCCGATCGACGCCGATTTTTATCAAGACTTTTCCGAGTTCGACTTCGCTTCGCAGACAACGATCGTCACAGCGGTATCAGGCGGCAGCGACTCGACAGCGCTTCTTCTTCTTCTCAAATCGCATCTCGACCGGTACGCGCCCTTAACGCGGCTGCTGGCGGTGACCGTCGACCACGCGCTGCGCCCCGGTTCGGGCGCCGAGGCCGACGTCGTGGTACAGCTCTGCGCCCAATACCATATCGCCCACCGCACGATACGCTGGAGCGGCGACAAGCCGTCGACCGGCATCGCAGCCGCGGCGCGCGACGCGCGCTACGATCTCCTGGCCGAGGCGGCGCGGCAGGCAGGCGCGACGATCGTCGTCACCGGCCACACCGCCGACGACCAGGCTGAGACGGTGTTGATGCGCGGCGCGCGCGGCACCGGCCGTGGTGCCGCCGGCATGGCCCCCGTAACGCTTTTCGATGGCGACGTCTGGATCGTCCGCCCCCTGCTTGGCCAGCGCCGCGAGCGGCTGCGCGACGTGCTCCGGGCGCACGGCACCGACTGGATCGACGACCCCACCAACACCAACGATGCCTATGAGCGCCCGCGCATGCGGCAGGCGCTCCAGCAAGGTGGAGATCAGCAGGTCGAGACCGCCCTTGCCAACGCACGGCAGGCGGGTGTGGCTCGGACCGAACTGGGCGAACGCGCCGCGGCACTGATTGCCGCCCACTCCAGCCGCGTCGGCCCCGGCCTGACCCGTCTCGACCCGGCATTCGCTGAGGCGCACGACAGCGATGCCGCAGCCTATGCACTGCGCATTCTGATCGCGGTATCAGGAGGCATGCCGCATTTGCCTGACGAGGCAAATGTCCACGACCTGCTGAAGCGTCTCGCCGAAGGGTCGGCTAAGCAAAAACCCGCCCGCGCCACATTGTCGCGCGCGCTCGTCGACAGCAGGAACAGCGGCATTTTCCTGCTGCGCGAGGGGCGCGGATTGCCGGCGGCGATGCCACTGGCGGCAGGCCTGTGGGATGGCCGCTACAGCATTTCCACGCCACAGCCGGGACAAGCTGAAATGACCGTCGCGCCGCTTGGATTGACGGCAGCGATCTCGATGTCGCCGGAGGCAAATGCGCCGCAAAGTCTTGTCAGGGCGGCACTTGCGACCGAGCCAGCTTTGTGGAGTGGCGGAACATTGGCCGGCCCAGCGTTTCTAACAAATGCTGACGCGGTGACCGCCCCTTGGGCGCGATTCCTGCCGGGCTTCGACCTTGCCCCGGCCCGGGCAGTACAAAAACTGATTGGCGCACGCCCGATCCCGGCCTCGCCATGCCGTGGTCACATTGGTGTTTGACCTTAACCGAGACTTAGGGACGCGCTTGGCAATGTGGGAGCCCGTGCCTATGTTAGGGGCAAGCTTACTCTCACCATACGCGCTCCCCGTGAGCGCCAACGGGAAACTCGATGAATCCGAACTATCGCAACTTCGCGCTGTGGGCGATCATAGCCGTTCTGCTCATCGCCCTGTTCAATCTGTTCCAGACCCCGCAGACCCGCGGCGCGTCCAGCGAAGTGGCGTATTCGCAGTTCCTCCAGGATCTGGACTCGGGCCGCGTCAAGACGGTGACGATTGCCGGTGATCGTATCAGCGGCACCTATATCGACAACTCGACAGGCTTCCAGACCTACTCGCCGGGCGACCCGACGCTGGTGTCGCGCCTCGAGCAAAAGAACGTGACCATCAACGCCCGCCCTGAAAATGACGGTTCGGGCTCGATCTTCTCGGTGCTGCTGTCCTGGCTGCCGATGATCCTGATCCTCGGCGTGTGGATCTTCTTCATGCGCCAGATGCAGTCCGGTTCCGGCCGCGCCATGGGCTTCGGCAAGTCCAAGGCCAAGCTTCTGACCGAGGCGCATGGCCGCGTCACCTTCGGCGACGTCGCCGGTGTCGACGAAGCCAAGGAAGACCTCGAAGAGATCGTCGAGTTCCTGCGCGACCCGCAGAAGTTCCAGCGCCTGGGCGGCAAGATTCCGCGCGGCGTGCTGCTCGTTGGCCCTCCCGGCACCGGTAAGACACTGCTTGCCCGTTCCGTCGCCGGTGAAGCCAATGTGCCGTTCTTCACCATCTCCGGTTCGGACTTCGTCGAAATGTTCGTCGGCGTGGGTGCCTCCCGCGTCCGCGACATGTTCGAGCAGGCCAAGAAGAACGCGCCCTGCATCATCTTCATCGACGAAATCGACGCCGTCGGCCGCCATCGTGGCGCCGGTCTCGGCGGCGGCAACGACGAACGCGAGCAGACGCTGAACCAGCTGCTGGTCGAAATGGACGGCTTCGAGGCCAATGAGTCGATCATCCTGATCGCCGCGACCAACCGTCCCGACGTTCTCGATCCCGCGCTGCTGCGTCCGGGCCGCTTTGACCGCCAGGTCGTGGTGCCGAACCCAGACATCGTCGGCCGCGAGAAGATCCTCAAGGTCCATGTCCGCAACGTTCCGCTGGCACCGAATGTCGACCTCAAGACGGTCGCCCGCGGCACGCCGGGCTTCTCGGGCGCCGACCTGATGAACCTGGTCAACGAATCCGCCCTGATGGCAGCGCGCCGCAACAAGCGCCTTGTCACCATGCAGGAGTTCGAGGACGCCAAGGACAAGATCATGATGGGCGCCGAGCGCCGCTCGTCGGCCATGACCCTGGCCGAGAAGGAGCTGACCGCCTATCACGAATCCGGCCATGCCATCCTGGCGCTCAACGTGCCGTCGGCCGATCCGCTGCACAAGGCGACAATCATCCCGCGCGGCCGTGCGCTGGGCATGGTCATGCAGCTGCCGGAAGGCGACCGCTATTCGATGAGCTACAAGTACATGATCTCGCGCCTGGCGATCATGATGGGCGGCCGCGTCGCCGAGGAGTTCAAGTTCGGCAAGGAGAACATCACCTCCGGCGCCTCCTCCGACATCGAGCAGGCGACCAAGCTGGCACGCGCTATGGTCACCCGCTGGGGCTTCTCCGACAAGCTTGGCCATGTCGCTTATGGCGACAACCAGGAAGAAGTGTTCCTCGGCCATTCGGTGGCCCGCACCCAGAACGTCTCTGAAGAGACCGCCCAGATCATCGACGCCGAAGTGCGCCGCCTGATCGACGAGGCCTATTCGACGGCCAGGACCATCCTGACCAAGAAGAAGAAGGACTGGATCGCACTCGCCGAAGGCCTGCTCGAATACGAGACGCTGTCTGGCGAAGAGATCAAGCAGCTGATCGCCGGCAACAAGCCCTCCCGCGACATGGGCGACGACACCCCGCCGTCGCGCGGCTCGGCTGTGCCCAAGGCCGGCTCGACCCGCGGCAAGAAGAAGGGTTCGGAGCCCGAAGGCGGCATGGAGCCCCAGCCGTCGAGCTGAGGCCCGGACGCCGGTACTGAATGAAAAACGCCGCCGAGGAAACTCGGCGGCGTTTTTGCATTCCGGGCCCGCCCTCCAAGTAGACAATCGTTTTTGCCAAGCTTTCGCCGAAGTCGTCGGCACGCTGCCACAGTGCTTGGGGCGCATCCGAATCGCATTCCACCGGCAGGCTGCCAGAAAGCGGAACAGTTCATGGTCGCATCGCGTCGTTCATTGCTCAAACTGGGACTGACCGGATTGCTCATTCCTCAAGGTTCCTTGGCCTTCGTGGATGAGGCGAAGACCCCCTCGTTCGAGGCTTGGCGCCTCGACTTCGAAGCCGGCATTCCCGCACGAATGAAATCAGCGAATGTCGTGGGTGCTGCCATGGCCATCGCATCAAGGGACAACGCCACGCTCTACACCGGCGCATTCGGCTTTGCCGACCTGAAACAGCTGCGAAAGCTTACCGCTGATACCCCCATGCACCTGGCGTCCGTCAGCAAGCTTTTCACGGCCTCAGCGCTGGTGCAGCTGTTTGAGCGCAAGGGCCTCGATCTGCATGGCGACGTCAGCGGGTTCATCGACTTTCAGGTTCGCAACCCTCACCATCCGCAGCTGCCGATCACGCCGCATCATTTGCTGACCCACACCTCCAGCATTTTTGACGAAGGCCACGGCGACGTGTCTTTCCCGGGCGACCCGACGCAAAGCCTGTCGGACTTCCTGAGGGACTATCTTGTGAAGGGCGGCAACACTTACGCGCCCGAGACCTCCTTTCTCAGGACGGAGCCGGGCGCGAAATGGGAATACAGCAACGTTGCCATTGCCTTGGCTGGCTACGTCGTCGAACGCGTCAGCGGGAAAGGCTTCTCGGCCTATGTGAAGGAGAACATTCTCAACCCGATCGGCGTCAGCAATGCCCATTGGTATCTGAGGGAGTTCCAGCCCGATGTGCTGTCCAAACCTTACAGCTTTGAGGACGGCGCGTTCGTCGAACTGCCGCAGCAGGGCTATCCCGACGTTCCCGCCGGCATGTTGCGCTGCTCGGTGAGCGATCTCGCAAAATCGCTGCATGCCATGCTGGGCGGAAGCCCTGATGCCATCCTGTCTGCGCGCGCGTCAGCCGAAATGCTGCGCCGGCAGGTCGACACGAAAATTTACCCGTATCAGGGGCTCGGCTGGACCGAGGAGGAAACCGCAAGCCGCAAGGTCGTCGGCCACACCGGCAGCGACAACGGGGCCTCCAACATCGTGGCGCTGTCGGAGGACCAGAGCCACGTGGCAGCACTTCTCATGAACAACGACGGCACTCCGGAGAGCGGCGCGTTCCGGGCATCGGTCATCGACGACCTGCTGGCCGGCGCCAGGCTAGCGACGTGAGCTGATTCCGCCTCAGAGAACCGCCGCCGAGGAAACTCAGCGGTGGTTCTTCATCTTCGGTGTGCTCAGTTTCGGCTGCCCAGCGCCACCCGGCATGCCAGACCGGCAAGGACGCTGGCGAGGAAATACTGCGGCAGCTTGCCCAGCCGCACCAGGCCGCCGGCGCGCTGGCGCAGGTGGCTGCTCAGCAGGATGACCGAGCCATTGACGATGAAGCCGATCCCGTTGAGCACTGTCGCCAACACCAGTGTCTGTGCGATCATCGATCCGGCTTCGGGACGGATGAACTGCGGAAACAGCGCCAGCACGAACAGTGCCATCTTCGGGTTGAGCAAGTTGGTGGCAAGCCCCTCGCCGAGAATGCGCCTTGGCGAGTACCGCTTGAGATCGGAGGTCGGCGCAAGGGCTGTACCGTCGGATCGCAGCGTCTTCCAGGCAAGGTAGAGCAGGTAGGCGCAACCGGCCCAGCGCACGATCTCATAGGCGACGGGCACCGCAACAAACAGCTGCGAAAGCCCAAGGGCAGCGGCAAGCGCATGGCTATAGGTGCCAAGCGCGATGCCGAGATAGGTTAGGAAGCCCGCCGAGCGCCCCTGGCTGATGCTACGCGAAGCGATGAGCAGCATGTCGGGACCGAGCGTGGCGGTCAAAACCACCGACGCGGCGGCAAAAAGCATGAGTGTGGAGATATCCGGCATATCGTGTTCCTCGATTGGAGCCGGAATTCCTGTCTAGCGGGATTTGGGGGAATGGCAAGGTGGAGCGGGTACCTGCACAGCCGCTACCCAGACGGATTGGACAGCGAAGAAGAAGGACTGGTAGACCGAAGGCTAATCTGCCGCGGCCCTTGAGGTACGCAGAGTACCTTGATTTTGCCTGCAATTTCAGTACAAAACAGGAACATCCTGTTCCGCACAATGCAAGAAATGATTGAAGATGCCGAAACCTTGGGAGTCGCCTCCACTGCCTGATAGGGCAGATTCAGCATTTTCACCGCTGTTCTCAGCGGTCGGCGAGTTCTTGTCTGCTTGGGAGTACATCGAATTCAAACTTGCTCGATTGTACTCGCTTTTTCACGCAGCTGAGGACGACTGGGAAACCATCCGGCGGTATGGCGACGGACTGGTGTACAAATACAGAATTCAGCAACTAGCCGATGCTGCGGATACCTTTTTTGTTAAGAGGCCAAGCCAAGAAATGGAGGCTGGCCTCGCTGTAATTAGGCAGTTCTGTGATGGTTTCGCTGGAATTCGAAACGACATCGCCCATGGTGTAGTTTTCGATTGCGCGAAAATTCCTGAGTTGCGAAGTGCATTCAATCTCCCCACAATCAACGAACAGCAGTTTCTAATCATTCCTGCGATACACACATTCCGCAAATATGCAGGGGTTGGCATCGGCAAACCCCTATACGGCTACAATTCCGAGATGATCCGGTCGCGGTTCCTGCATTTGACGGAACTGCAGGGCGCTATCGATGCATACTTGGCAGACCTCTCGCTGTTCTCAAAGGCTTGAGCATCGTCATTTGCCACGCCTCACTGATATCAGGCTTCGCTCCCTCCCAAAAACCCCAACCCTTTTCTAAGCTTTTGTGACATAAAATCACCAAATGTGATGCGTTGGTCGGCCCGCGTTGTGGCAAAGCAAGCGCGGGTGGACTTCACGGGGACAGGCTAAACATGGCTGGACGCTATTTCGGCACCGACGGCATTCGCGGACGGGCCAACAAATTTCCGATGACCGCAGAGGTTGCGATGAAGGTCGGCATGGCCGCCGGCCTGTCGTTCCAGCGCGGCAACCACCGCCACCGCGTCGTGCTCGGCAAGGACACGCGCCTGTCGGGCTACATGATCGAGAACGCGCTGGTGTCGGGCCTGTGCGCCGCCGGCATGGACGTGTTCCTGCTCGGCCCGATCCCGACGCCGGCTGTCGCCATGCTGGTGCGCTCGCTGCGCGCCGACATCGGCGTGATGATCTCGGCCTCGCACAACCCCTACCACGACAACGGCATAAAGCTGTTCGGCCCCGACGGCTACAAGCTCTCCGACGAGATCGAGGAACGCATCGAAGCGATGCTCGACCAGGACGTCGAGGCGCTGCTCGCCGATTCCGACGGGCTCGGCCGGGCCAAGCGCGTCGACGGAGTGCATGACCGCTACATCGAATTCGCCAAGCGCACCCTGCCCCGCTCGATGTCGCTGTCGGGCCTGCGCATCGTCGTCGACTGCGCCAACGGTGCCGCCTACAAGGTGGCGCCCGCAGCACTCTGGGAACTCGGCGCCGAGGTGATTCCGATCAATGTCGAGCCCAACGGCTTCAACATCAACGCCGAGTGTGGCTCGACCCATCCGGCCGGCCTGCAGAAGAAGATCCACGAGGTCCGCGCCGACATCGGCATCGCGCTCGACGGCGACGCCGACCGCGTCGTCATCGTCGACGAGAACGGCACCGTCGTCGACGGCGACCAGATCATGGCGCTGATCGCCCAGTCGTGGCAGCAGAGCGGACGCCTCGCCGGCGGCGGCGTGGTGGCGACTGTCATGTCGAACCTCGGCCTCGAGCGCTATCTCGGCGAACTCAACCTCGAACTGCACCGCACCAAGGTCGGCGACCGCTATGTCGTCGAGCACATGCGCGCGCATGGCCTGAACATCGGCGGCGAGCAGTCGGGCCACATCGTGCTGACCGACTATTCGACCACCGGCGACGGCCTTGTGGCGGCGCTGCAGGTTCTGGCCTGCATCAAGCGCTCGAACAAACCGATGAGCGAGCTCAGCCGCACCTTCGAGCCGGTGCCGCAGCTGCTCAAGAACGTGCGCTTCTCCGGCGGCAAGCCGCTCGAGGAGACGCTGGTGAAGGCGGCGATCGAGGACGGCCGCAACCGGCTGGGCAAGACCGGCCGCCTGGTCATCCGCCCCTCGGGCACCGAGCCGCTGATCCGTGTCATGGCCGAAGGCGACGACCCGCAGCTGGTCGAAACCGTCGTCAACGACATTGTCGGCGTCATCTCGGAAAGCCGCACGGCCGCCTGATTTCGAAACTTCAGACATTCGGAAAAGCCCGCCTCCGGCGGGCTTTTTTCATGCGCCGAAACTATTGGCGGCAGCCGATGAAACCGCTGATTGCAAAGTAACGTGGTTAACCAGCACGGTTAAGCACGCCTTAACCTATACCAAGCATTATCCACGCGGGTTAGTCATGGCCGGGCGCGTTGCGGTCCGCAAGGATAGGGTTATCAGCATGTTTAATATTGGAAGGAACGCATTATTCGCCGCGCTGCTCGTCGGCGTTGCCGGACCGGCATTCGCCGCCGACATGCCCGAGCCGATCATCGAGGTCGAGCAGCCATCCTATGGCGGCTGGTATCTGCGCGGCCACATCGGCATGAGCAACCAGCGGGTGAAGACCCTCGATACGGTTCTGTTTGACGATCCGGCGATCGTCGACCGCGGCTGGCTCGACAAGGGTGGCTTCGGCTCGGCGCCCATCTTCAGCGTCGGCGTCGGCTACCAGTACAACGATTTCCTGCGCGGCGACATCACCGCCGAATATCGCGGATCGGCCAACTTCAACGCGCTTGACTACGTCACCTTCGACAGTGGTGGTGGCGTTATCGTGACGAACACAAATGACTACCGCGCCAAGAAATCGGAATGGCTGTTCCTTGCCAACGCCTACGCAGATGTTGGCACCTTCTACGGCATTACGCCTTACGTCGGCGCCGGCATTGGCGCGTCGCGCAACACCATCTCGGGCTTCCGCGACACCAATGTCATCGCTAACGGCGGCGGCTACGCTGGCTCAGAGTCCAAGTGGAACTTTGCCTGGGCCCTGCACGCAGGCCTTGGCATCAAGGCCACCGAACGGATGACCGTCGACCTCGGCTACAGCTTCGTCAATCTCGGTGACGCACGCACCGGAACGATCTACAACGACGACCCGGCCTTCAACCGTCCCAACGACGGCATGCATTTCAAGGACATCACCTCGCATGACTTCAAGCTCGGTGTCCGCTACTCGCTGAACTAAGCAAAGCTCAGTTCTTGCCAGCATCCAACCGCCCGGCTCGCCGGGCGGTTTTTCTTTGTGGCCGCAACCGCAAAACACCGGCTAACCATCTGTTATCCTTAACCGCGACTTAACCTCTATGGTTAATGATGACCTGAACGGCTGCTGGTTTCCTCGGCAACACCTGGCGCCATTTCGGGAGAATGCGATCATGACCTTGAAGTCTCGCATAGCGCTGGCCATCGCCGCGACCATGCTCTGGCCGCTGGCAGCCAGCGCTGCCGACTACGACCCACCCATTGTCATCGACGAGGCGCCGGAATATGTCCCCGTCGAAGTCGGCTCCGGCTGGTACCTGCGCGGCGACGTCGGCTACAACATCACCAAGTCGCCCTACGACTTCACGCTGTTCGGCACTGAATCGGACAGCACCAGCATCACCGGCAGCATCGGCGCGGGCTACCATTTCAGTGATTTCCTGCGTGGCGAGCTCAATGTTGGCTTCCTGGGCACCGACAGTTTCAACGCTTCGGATGTCGACACCGATGTCTCTCTGAAGAACAGCTTCTGGAACGGCATGGCCAATGTCTATGCCGATCTCGGCACCATTGCCGGCTTCACGCCCTACGTCGGCGCCGGCCTGGGCCTGATCTATTCAAGCCAGCGCGTCAGCATCGACGATGTCGACCCGACGCTCGACTTCTATGCCCGCGATGCGCAGTACAAGCTCGCATACTCGGTCGGCGCCGGTGTCGCATATCGCGTCGCCCAGAACACCTCGATCGACGTCGGCTACCAATACCTGAGCGCCCCCGATCTGGAATACATGGACTTCAGCACGCTCACGACCAAGAAAGGCGTCGACTACCACCAGGTCAAGGTCGGCCTACGCTACGACCTTTGGTAGGCGCCGGGTCTCCGATAACACAACAGCGGCGGGCCAAGGCCCGCCGTTTGCACGTTTGGAGTCTTCAACAGGTCGATAGGAGCCGCCCTCACGTTGACCCAGTTCCAGAACGGACCTATTCCCTGAAGCTTATGGAAAACTCGGAAACTCGTCCGGGAAGTGATATCTTCGAGAATGAGCGAAAAGTAAAACAGCATGCATCCTAGGGATTGGGTCTGGAGCGCATTTGGGCACAATAGTGTTATCCGTCGAAAGACGATAATCAAAATAAAAAAAACGACAGTTCCATACGTCATTTACTTCACTGCTCGTTCTGGAAGTACATGGTTGATGGAAATGGCCGAAAGAACCGGCGTCCTCGGAAAGCCAGATGAATGGTTTAACGAAAACATTGTTGGCAGCCCATTCGCGCCGCTTGATGTCAACGAACTCCTGCTTGAGCACGTCAGAATAAGCAGGTCCTCAAATGGCGTCGTCGGCCTGGAGTTGTCCTATTTTCAGGCAAGTTGTGTTGCCGAAATGCTGGAACTTCCACGGCCAAGACTGGTGGAATTCTATTTGCGCCGCAAAGACATAATTGCTCAAGCTGTATCGCTTTACAGGAGCGTAGAGAGCGGCCTCTACCACAGCCACCAAGCGACAGACGATTCAGTTACGAGACATGCCGCCATGGAATACAGCGAGCAAAAGATCGAACACTGGTGCCATCACGCACTAAACGACGAAATAGCGTTTGCTCGGCTTTTCACGCGCTGCGGAATCAAGCCCAAAAGATTTTTCTATGAGGAAATCGCCCAGAACCCAGATGAAGTCCTTAGCTGGATTGCCTCGCATATTCATGGAGCGCCTCAGAAGTTGAAAGCTCAGACGGGACAAATCGAGAGAATCTCGGACGAAAAGAGCCGAGAATGGGAACAAAAGTTCAGATCTGATCGCGCCGACTTTGTACGTGTTATGGAGAACCTTCGCCCTGCACTCGAGTCTGACTATCTGTAGGGCAAAAAAGGCAGTTCGCGTTGTAAGTAAGATGATAGCTTCGGCAACCATCCTACTCTTGGCGCGAACTGGGTATGGCATGTATTCAGATCACGAAGCTCGCAGCAGCTCTTTTTTGGCCAGCGCAAACTGAGCCAGAAGCATGTTGTTGATCCTGGCCGGGTCCGACATCGTTTCCAGCGGCAGGAGCAACCCCGTGCCCAAGGCGCGAAGGCGCTCGGCCGGGGCTCCCATGTCGAACGTGCAGACCGGGTAGCCAGCCTCCAACGCTATGGACAGAGCATAGGAATAGGTCTCCGGCCAAACGGAAGGCAAAAGCGCCACATGCGCTTTCACGTCGTCAAGCGCGTTGAATACCTGGTCCTCTTTGTAGCCGCCGGTGATCTGGATTTCCGAGGAGCTATTGAGCTTTGTGCTGCTGGTGAAGCCGACGATCGAAAACGCGATGGGAAGCTCGCGGTTTCGGGCATCGTCGATGCAGGCTTCTAGGATGCGGGCGCCCTTATGGTCGCCGATAGCGCCGATTGTCACGACCTTCAGCACCCCGCCCTCATACGGAAGAGCAACTTTACGGGCAAAAGGCCGGTCGGGTTCGGCGTGCGGACGCAGCACGATTTCGCAACCAGGATGATAGCGCGCCATGCGCTGAATGACATCGTTGCTGGGCGCGGCCACTTCGCGCGCCCCCGCGACGAAACCCCTGTAGCGCTGCCGCCAGCCGTCAATCTCCGTCATGTCGGTGGACTGCCAGTCTGGATGGATGGTGTGGGGAGACTTGGGGTTTTCGCCGATGCAACGGTTGCACTGATCGTCACCCGCTTCACCGCAATAGTGCCCCGAACCGTCGATCAGGGTTATCTGCGGGCAAATGGACACATAGTCATGCAACATGATGCCATAGGTCACGCCCAGTTCGCGCGCCAGTTCCGGCACCAAGTCGAGGATCTTGCTTGACCATCGGACCGTGCTGTGGACCTCGATATGCGAAACGACACCCTGGAGCTGCTCGACAAGCGTTGAAAGGCTGCCTTCGACCGCAAAAGGCTCGAGATTTGCGAAGTCGCCTTGCGATGCGACATTGGTGATTCTGACCGCCGTACCATCCCGCACAGGCACAGCACAAAGCAGCGCTTCCCCGCTCGACATGCCGGAAGCCGCGCGGTCGGCAAGGTACCGATCGATTCCGCCACCCCAGCCATGGGTAAAGCAAAGTACGACCCGTGCGAGGCGACCTTCGACAAGACGGGCTATGTCCAGCCGTGCTCGCGCGGCTTTCGCAGGATCGGTAGCGAGGTATTGCTGGACAGAACGGGCGTAGTGAGGATGCTTCTTGATCAGCGCGCGGTAACCGTCCTTCTTGGCCTGCGCAGCCCCCGAGCTGAACGACGTCTCGCCCGAATGGAAGACAAAGACATCCAGTGCGTGCAGGTTGCGCATGTTTTGCGCTTCAGCGCGGACGCAGAAGTCGTTCTCCTCGCCATAGCCGCGACCGAAGGTCTTGACGTCGAAATCGCCTATCTTTGCGAATGTCGCACGCGTCACATACATGCAGAAACCGACACCTGTCGGCACCTCGACGGCTGTGCCCCGGTTTGCGGCAGCCGCGTATTCGTCGATCTTGGCAAAGGGAACATCCAGTTCGGCGGGATTGTCCTTGCAGAATTTCGGGTAGCTGCAGATTGTACCGTTGTTGGTGAATGGCGTTACAGTCGCCACCTCACTGCCCATGGCATGATCTTTCAGCCGATCGAGCCAATCATTGAAGACCAGAGTATCGCTGTTGAGCAACAGCACGTCGCGATCGGGGTGAAGGGCGATGCCGCGGTTCACTGTCGCGACAAAACCCAGGTTTTTCTGATTTCGCAACAGCGTGATGAGGCCCATACCCGCAAGCCGATCCAGCGCACGCGAAAGCTCGGGCTCCGGCGAAGCGTCATCGACCACGATCAGCTCAAGATCCGTCTTATTCGTGCTCGTCAGCACCGACATGATGCAAGCCAGCGTGTCGTCGTAGCCGCGATAGACCGGGACAATCACGTCTACCGTAGCAGGCGATCCGACGGGAGCAGCGATATCAGCTGCCAAGGCTTCAAAGGCATCCCAGTCCGGAGCTGACGGGCGAAATGAAGGCTTGAAATGCTCATCACTGCCGACGCCCTGGAGATGCTGGCTCAACAGCGTCTTCGTCCTGTCCGCGTTCGGATTGGCCTTGAGATAGGACGCGGGATCGAAGTTTTCGTTCGGCCACCGGCCCTCATTCTCGCCGCGCTCTATGTAGTGCAACAGTGGATTACCACCCCAATGGCGAATGTCCGCATTGTTTTCGAGGTAGTAGGAGCTATCAAAGCCCTTGCATGGATCGCGCCCTTCATAGGCGCCAAAGAGCACGTAGTGGACCACTGGCTCGTGCCGGGAGGCGCCGACATCAGGGTAGCTGTCCTTGTACCACTTGCGGTCAAACAGCCCCGAATTGACTAAGGTTCGACAGATCTGCGCCAGTTCCGAACGCCCGAACCTGCGCGCCAGGGTTCCCAGTGCACTGCGCCGGCGTGCCGCTAGTTGCCCATCCGAAATGTACTCGGACAAACGGTCATGCCGAATGCGATACAAGCTGGCTGCCTCGTTAAGCCGGGCAACTTCGCTACGGTGGATCGCAGCTTCGACTTGATGCTTGGATGCGGTTGCCCTAGCCTCGGTCAGTTCGCGCCGCACGACTGCCAGCTGTTCATCGGGGGACCAATTCCGGTCGCGATCCGGTTCATCCGCCTGTCGGAGCGCTGCCGCAGCTTTCGCTTCGATTAGCGAGCGCCTTACGACCGCCAGCTCTTCAGTGAGGGCAACCAACTTGCGATCGCGGTACGTAACATCGGCTTGCCGGGACTCTGCCACAGCCCTTGCCTCGGCAAGCGTGCGCTTTGCAGCGGCCAGTTCTTCATCGAGCGCGACCAACTTGCGATCACGGTCCGCAACGTCGGCGTGCTGGGACACTACCTCAGCCTTTGCCTCGAAAAGCATACGCTTTACAGCGACCAGTTCTTCATTGAGCGCGACCCAATTCCGGTCGTGGTCCGTATCGTCGCCATAGCGCGGAGCAGCAACGAAATACGGCACGAGCTCGTCGATGCCGTCCACCCTCTTGCACACGCTGGCGCGGCCTTGCAACGGGGCCTGGCGATCTGCCGGCAGGAACAGCAGCGCTGTCTCGTGCGCGACACCGAACATATTCTCCGGATCGCCATTGCTGTTTTGAGCGTTGTAGGCGGATGTCGACACGAAGTACGAGACGTAGTCGTGCGCGGACATCACATCAAACAGGCCCGAAGCATGCCCTATCGAGTTCACTTCGCAAAAGATTGCCGGCTTGTCGCGCTTGATCGTCTTGAAGGCGCCTTTCAGCGCCAGGGACTCATAGCCTTCGATATCCATCTTGATGAAGGCAACCCGGTCGAACTGATAGTCGTCAATCGCCCTGACTTCGACAGCAATGTCATTTGAGCCAGCCACGCTTTTGACCGACTGTGCGCCGGCATTCACATTTTGATCGTCAGGCAGCCGCCCGATATAGGCACGTCCGGCTTTCTCGCCGATGGCCCCCACGTGAACACTGATCTGCCCTTCAAATTGCTCAGCGTTACGCGACAGCAAACCGGCCAATTGTGGCTGCGCTTCAAACGAGTGGACTCTCACACCCTTGGAGATACTGGCAAAGGCACGCGCATGAAGCCCGACATGGCCTCCAACATCCAGAACGAGACTGCCTGGCGAAATGAATTGAGCAAGGAAGTCGATCTCGATCTGCGCCCACTCGCCGTACTTGGACAACGAATCTGCAATCGGACGGTCGTGTGCCTTGATGAGCACAGGCCCGTATCGCGTGGAGAACTCCGCTGTCCCCGTGGTCGCATTCATTCAGCAGCTACTCTCTTGAAATCTCTGGCATGCGCACCTCCGACCGATCACTTGTCTGGCGGCGAGTCGAGAACCTATCCGCTAACATCGACTAACGGCTATATACCCAGCGCATGCGCTCCGGCCAAGTAGACATTGCTACTAGGCTCCATTCCCAACAGGCATCGGCACCAAATCTGGCCAAGTGCCTACCCGACACTCGACTTCTATGCCCGCGACGCGCAGTGCAAGCTCGCATATTCGGTCGGCGCAGGTGTCGCATATCGCGTCGCCCAGAACACCTCGATCGACGTCGGCTACCAGTACCTGAGCGCCCCCGATCTGGAATACATGGACTTCGGCACGCTCACGACCAAGAAAGGCGTCGACTACCACCAGGTCAAGGTCGGCCTGCGCTACGACCTCTGGTAGGCAACCACGAAGCTCCTCAAAAAGGCCGGCCGTGCCTCACGGCCGGCTTTTTGCTGGCGGGATGCATGAAGCGCCGCGCTTTAGATCGTATATCCTGACAGTCGGCGCCACGAAGCCATAGTCCCCATAGAGCCGGGAAAACGTTGCGACGGCATATCCGTCGAGGCAATGGAACATCGACGCCAGGGCGTAGACTTGCGAGTCTTGTGCTCTCAATTCGCCACCGCGCAAATAGCGCTCGAATCTGAGTGACAGCAGATAGTCATACGAGGCCAACGCTTCATAGTCCCATGTCTGCGCCACCGGATAACCGGTCGGATAGTCGGAGACCACATTGGTCATTCCGTTGGCCGTCAGGAACTCGACAGCCTTCGTCCGCGTGTCCTTGCCGGGATTCATGTTCCGAACATAGGAAATGCCCGCATGTGCAGTGACCGTCAGCGCAACGAGAGCCAACGCCGTGGCGCCGGCGCGGCTCCGCATGGCGATTGAGCGCGAGCTGGCGATCCCGGCAGCCAGCATGAAATAAACGACAACTGGAAGCACATAGCGCATCTGCCCGACGATCTTGAGCGGCGAGAGTTCAAGCACGAACAACCATATGAACGCGGCAGCCGCAAAGGCTGCGACTCGCCGGTCCCTGTCCTTGACCAGCGCGAGACAGATTGCCGCGAGGCCGATCAGAAACGTCATCGCCGTGATGCTTGGAAGCAGGTGGTGGCGCAGATGAGTGAGCCCATAGCCTGCCCAGAACCATTCCCCGAGATCATGACCGCTCTCGGCATGCTTGAGTTCCCTTGCGAGACCCGTCAGCACATCGCCAAGACCGGTTCCGCTTTCGCCCGCGAACGAGACGAGCAGAATGGCGAGCACGGTGGCGGCGCCCGCGACGACCACCAATGCGGCATCCCTCGCACCTAGTCGGCAGTACCACAGGGCAAAGGCGAACAGCCCGACGCTGTTCAGGAAACCAACATACTTGGCCGACGGCGCAAGACCGAGAGCAATGCCCAAATAGACCAGATTGTGCAGGTCAATTCTTTCCACAAGCCGCACCAGCGCGTGGAGGCCAAGGCAGATGGCGAACACGAGCAGCGCATCTTCCTTGAAGTAATGGGCGTGCACGGCAATTGCCGGAGACGACGCGAAAACACAGCTCCAGATGAGCGCCTGCAGACGATCAGCGTAGCGCATCAACACGAGGTAGAAGAGCGCACCGGCAGCAGTCATCGCCATCACACTAACAAGGCGACCGGCCCAAAGCGGTTCAAGATCGCTGGAAGCAGACCCTAGCCACGCCAAAGCCCTCGCCAGAACGATCAGCAACGGTGGGTGAAAGTAATTGTGGGGCTTGTCCGCGACCAGTGCCACCTTCGTCGGTTCGTCGACATGGGCGCCATAGAGGAAGTCGAGATTGTAGAAGCCAAGGGCCAGAGAAATGCCGACGATTGCAGCCAGCGAAGCCACGGTCACGGCTAGCGGACGGGCTGCAATCCGTTCCTGGAACCGAAGACCGAGTGAAAACACCTGAGCCACGAGCCGCCCCCTAATACAAGCCCCGCAAACCGATGCCCGTTCTGCGTTACTTCTAACAGCCACACAACCACCGGCCCACGCCGCAGCTGGTTTTCCTTGTACCCACAAGGAGCGCAGGAGGCCTTTCCGCCTCACCTGCCGTCGCCCTTGCAATTTCATCCATAGGAAATTAATTTTCCTAGATTAGACTTTCCTTGGGGCCGGACTTGCGTGAACGACTTGCGAAACGAGGGCGGCGGCCGGCGGGGACCGAGGCCGTGCATATGAGGTTTCCGTCGGCCGTGCTGGACGCCGTGGACGAATATCGTCGGGGCAAACAGAACGAGGCCAGCCGGCAGGAAGCCATCAGGGAGTTGCTGCACGAGCATCTGGTGCATGCGGGTTATCTGCAGCCAGCCGAGTGAGCGGCCGTTACGGCTTGCGGTCATGACCGATCGGCGACCAGCGCTGCCAGCATTTCAATGCCTTAAGGGCATGTCCTCTTTGCGACAGAAACTTTCCTCTTGACGCCTGAACGCTAAACGCATATCGCCGTCCGTGGGCCACCCCTCCCCAACGAGGGGCCACCTATCTGGAAGGATAGCATCACGATGACGATCGTCGCCAAGCCTGGACTCCGTCCGGCAAACCCCAATTTCTCCTCAGGTCCCTGCGCAAAACGTCCCGGCTGGTCGCTTCAAGCACTCGCCGACGCACCGCTCGGCCGCTCGCACCGCGCCAAGGTCGGCAAGACCAAGCTCGAGCAGGCCATCGCGCTGACCCGCGAAGTTCTTCAGGTTCCCGCCGACTATCGCATCGGCATCGTTCCGGCTTCCGACACCGGCGCGGTCGAGATGGCGATGTGGTCGCTGCTCGGCGAGCGCGGCATCGACATGGTCGCCTGGGAAAGCTTCGGCGCCGGCTGGATCACCGACGTGGTCAAGCAGCTCAAGCTCGAAGACGTCCGCAAGTTCGAGGCGCCCTATGGCGAGCTGCCCGATCTCGCCAAGGTGGATTTCGATCGCGACGTCGTCTTCACCTGGAACGGCACGACTTCTGGTGTGCGCGTCGCCAACGGCGACTTCATTCCTGCCGACCGTAAGGGCCTGACCATCTGCGATGCCACTTCGGCGGCCTTTGCCCAGAACCTCGATTTCGCCAAGCTCGATGTCGTCACCTTCTCCTGGCAGAAGGTGCTTGGCGGCGAAGGCGCGCACGGCATGCTGATCCTGAGCCCGCGCGCCGTCGAACGGCTCGAGACCTACAAGCCGGCCTGGCCGCTGCCCAAGATCTTCCGCCTGACCTCCGGCGGCAAGCTGATCGAAGGCATCTTCAAGGGCGAGACTATCAACACGCCGTCGATGCTCTGCGTCGAGGATTATCTCGACGCGCTGAACTGGGCCAAGGGCCTGGGCGGCCTCGATGCGCTGATCGGCCGTGCCGACGCCAACTTCGCGGCAATCGACGCCTTCGTGCAGCAGTCCGGCTGGCTCGCCAATCTGGCCGTCGTGTCGGAGACGCGTTCCAACACCTCGGTCTGTTTGTCGATCGTCGACCCTGAAGTCGCCAGCCTCGACAAGGACGGCCAGGCGGCATTCGCCAAGGCCATGGTGTCGGCGCTCGAAAAGGAAGGCGTTGCCTTCGACATCGGCGCCTATCGCGACGCGCCTCCCGGCCTGCGTATCTGGGCCGGCGCCACCGTCGAGACCTCCGACCTTGTAGCCCTGATGCCGTGGCTCGACTGGGCCTTCGCCAATCAGAAGGCAGCGCTCAAGGCCGCGGCCTGACCAGACCTGCGGCGGCCTCCGGGCCGCCCATTTCCCCGAACAGTTTGATCACTCTTCAAGGAGGCAGCTATGGCGCCCCGCGTTCTCGTTTCCGACAAACTCTCCACCACCGCCGTCCAGATCTTCAAGGATCGTGGCGTCGAGGTCGACTATCTGCCCGACCTCGGCAAGGACAAGGAAAAGCTGCTCGAAGTCATCGGCCAGTATGACGGCCTTGCCATCCGCTCGGCGACCAAGGTCACCGAAAAGCTGATCGCGGCGGCGACCAATCTCAAGGTCATCGGCCGCGCCGGCATCGGCGTCGACAATGTCGATATCCCCGCCGCCTCGCGGCGCGGCATCATCGTCATGAACACGCCCTTCGGCAATTCGATCACCACGGCCGAACACGCCATCGCACTGATGTTCGCGGTCGCTCGCCAGCTGCCCGAAGCCAACGCCTCGACCCATGCCGGCAAGTGGGAGAAGAACCGCTTCATGGGTGTCGAGATCACCGGCAAGACGCTTGGCCTGATCGGCTGCGGCAACATCGGCTCGATCGTCGCCACCCGTGCAGTCGGCCTCAAGATGCATGTCGTTGCCTTCGACCCGTTCCTGTCGGAGCATCGCGCCGAGGAGCTTGGCGTTGAAAAGGTCGAGCTCGACGAGCTGTTCGCACGTGCCGACTTCATCACCCTGCACACGCCGCTGACCGACAAGACGCGCAACATCATCAACGCCGACTCCATCGCCAAGATGAAGACGGGCGTGCGCATCATCAATTGCGCCCGTGGTGGTCTGATCGTCGAGAAGGACCTGATCGCCGGCCTGAAGAGCGGCAAGGTGGCGGGCGCCGGCATCGACGTGTTCGAGGTCGAACCGGCCGAAAGCAACGAACTGTTCGGCATGGACAACGTCGTCTGCACGCCGCATCTCGGTGCCTCGACCTCGGAAGCGCAGGAAAACGTGGCTCTGCAGGTCGCCGAGCAGATGGCCGACTACCTGGTCAAGGGCGCGGTTTCCAACGCCATCAACATGCCCTCGATCACCGCCGAGGAAGCGCCGCGGCTCAAGCCCTTCGTCAAGCTCGCCGAGGTGCTCGGCGCCTTTGTCGGCCAGGTCACCGAAGACCCGATCACCGAGGTCGAGATCCTGTTCGACGGCCAGACCGCCCAGATGAACACCAAGGCGCTGATCAGCGCGGCGCTTGCCGGGCTGATCCGGCCGCAGGTCTCCGACGTCAACATGGTGTCGGCGCCGATCATGGTGAAGGAACGCGGCATCATCGTCGCCGAGGTCAAGCGCGACAAGTCGGGCGTCTTCGACGGCTACATCAAGCTGTCGGTCAAGACCGAGCACATGACGCGTTCGATCGCCGGCACCTGCTTCTCCGACGGCAAGCCGCGCTTCATCCAGATCAAGGGCATCAATCTCGATGCCGAGGTCGGCCAACACATGCTCTACACCACCAATGCGGATGCGCCCGGCATCATCGGCCTGCTCGGCACGGTGTGCGGCGAGAGCGGCGTCAACATCGCCAACTTCCAGCTCGGTCGCGACCATCCGGGCGGCAATGCGATTGCCCTGCTCTATCTCGATGCGCCGTTCCCCGAAGACGTGCTCGCCAAGGTACGCGACCACAAGTCGATCGACTCGGCCAAGCGCCTGCAGTTCGACGTCAACGGGATCTGAGAAAAGCCTCCCAAGGCACGAAAGGCGCGGGCTCGTCCCGCGCCTTTTTCTTTCAAGTATCGGAGCTGGGCTTTTCGGCAGCTAGAAATTCCTCGGCACTCGCCATCTTGCGCCCGCTATGTTCGGCAAGCCAGATGCCGCCGAACACCAGCACTATGGCCACCGCGTGGTAGAGCTGGAAGTCCTCGCCGATGATCATCACCGACAGCAGCGTGCCGAAGATCGGCACCATGTTGATGAACAGGCCGGCGCGATTGGCGCCGATGAGCTCGACGCCCCTGATGTAGAAGATCTGCGCCAGGATCGACGGAAACAGCACCATGTAGGTCGTAATCGCCCAGCCCGTCGCATCGGGCGCAATGGCCCGGCCGGTGCCGATTTCCCAGGCGACGAACGGGATCGAAGTGACGAAGGCGGCCGATGTCATGACGATCATCAGGCTCAGCCAATGGATCTCGGGCTTGAAGCGGAGCGCCACGGTGTAAGCACTGTAGACAAGGACGGCGATCAGCATCAGCGCGTCGCCGAAATTCATGTCGAGGGCGAGAAGCGTCCTGAGATCGCCATGGCTGGCAGTCAGCGCGATGCCTGTAAGCGACAGCAGGAAGCCGAGGATCTGGCCCCAACTGACGCGCATGCGAAACAGGATGAAATTGGCGGCGAAG
The DNA here is from genome assembly GCF_964252895.1 of Aminobacter sp. LjRoot7. NCBI lineage: Bacteria > Pseudomonadati > Pseudomonadota > Alphaproteobacteria > Hyphomicrobiales > Phyllobacteriaceae > Aminobacter > Aminobacter sp. LjRoot7. The sequence goes on along the minus strand of NZ_CAXUPX020000007.1, from coordinate 168,269 downwards.
ATGACCATCGGCATGCCGGCCTGCTCGATGCTGGCATTGATGGCCGAGGTGAAGTTGAGCGCCGAATAGAGGGCGGCATTGAAGGCGGTGAAGCCAAGCCCGCCCAATGCGATGAGCAGCCAGATGTGCTTGCGCGCCACCGCCCAATCGAGCCGAAGGCGGGGCCAGCCGACGGCACCGAGGAGCACGGCCGCGAATGCCCAGCGCAGCGAGGTCAGCAGCATCGGTGAGGCATGGCCAACGGCAAGCTTGCCCGCCACCGCATTGCCGCCCCAGAACAGCGTGGTCGCCAGCAGCAGGACATAGGCGTTTCGGTGCATGCGGCCGGACTTTCGCTGGCGAGGGGCTACATGCCGGCCTAGGTGCTGGCTTTCGACAAGTAAATGCGCCCAAAGGCGGAAATTGTTGTGCCTGAGGCGGCAAAGAAAGGTCGCACATCCAATTGCTTGGCGTTATAGAGGCCTGTCATTTTGCACTGTTCGCGGCCTCAGCCGCGATGTCGGAAGGAAAATATTATGGCCAATGTGGTGGTCGTCGGTTCCCAGTGGGGCGACGAAGGCAAGGGCAAGATCGTCGACTGGCTGTCGGAACGCGCCGATGTGGTGGTGCGTTTCCAGGGCGGGCATAATGCCGGCCATACGCTGGTGGTCGACGGTGTGGTCTACAAGCTGTCGCTGCTGCCATCCGGCGTCGTGCGCGAAGGCAAGCTGTCGATCATCGGCAACGGCGTGGTCTTCGACCCGCATGCCTTTGTCGCCGAGCTGGAGAAGATCCGCGCCCAGGGTGTCGAGATCGGCCCCGACCGCCTGAAAATCGCCGAAAACACCGCGCTTATCCTGTCCCTGCATCGTGAGCTGGATGGTTTCCGCGAGGACGCCGCCTCCAATTCCGGAACGAAGATTGGCACGACCCGTCGCGGCATCGGCCCCGCCTACGAAGACAAGGTGGGCCGCCGTGCCGTCAGGGTGATGGACTTGGCGGATTTGGAAACGCTTCCCCAAAAGGTCGACCGCTTGCTGACGCACCACAATGCAATGCGCCGCGGGCTTGGCCACCCTGAGGTGACGCATGACGTCATCATGGCCGAACTGACCTCGATCGCCGACAAGATCCTGCCCTATATGGACCGCGTCTGGAAGGTGCTGGATGACAAGCGCCGCGCCGGCGAGCGCATCCTGTTCGAAGGCGCCCAGGGCACGCTGCTCGACATCGACCACGGCACCTATCCGTTCGTGACGTCGTCGAACACGGTCGCCGGCCAGGCGGCAGCAGGTTCGGGCATGGGCCCGGGTTCGATCCACTATGTGCTCGGCATCACCAAGGCTTACACCACCCGCGTCGGCGAAGGCCCCTTCCCGACCGAACAGCAGAACGAGGTCGGCGAATTCCTCGGCACGCGCGGCCATGAATTCGGCGTCGTGACTGGCCGCAAGCGCCGCTGCGGCTGGTTCGATGCCGTGCTGGTGCGCCAGGCGGTTGCCGTCAACGGCATCAAGGGCATCGCGCTGACCAAGCTCGACGTGCTCGACGGCCTCGACGAGATCAAGGTCTGCACCGGCTACATGCTCGACGGCGAGCTGATCGACTACCTGCCGGCGAGCCAGGGTGCGCAGGCGCGCGTCGAACCGGTCTACGAGACGCTCGAAGGCTGGAAGGGCACCACCGCGGGCGCCCGCAGCTGGAACGACCTGCCGGCCCAGGCGGTGAAGTATGTGCGCTACATCGAAGAGCTGATCGGCGCTCCTGTCGCGATGCTTTCCACCAGCCCCGAGCGGGATGACACGATACTTGTGACCGACCCGTTTGAAGACTAGTTTTGGCAACTTTCCGGCGGCTGATTTGCCGCCGGAATCGCCGCGGCCCAGAAGAAGAGATAGGTCGACGAGAGAATGGCAGACTTCGTAGCGGTTCTGAAAAAGACGCTGGATGGCATGGGTGACACCACGCCGGCGATGCGCGCGCGGGTGTATGACAAGGCCCGCAGCACCATCGCGGCCAAGCTCGCCGCGCTCAATCCGCAGCCGCCCGCAGCCGTTGCCGAACGCCAGACCAAGTCGCTCGAGGACGCGATCGCCATCGTCGAGGCGGAGTTCAATCCGCCTGTGGTGGAAGACGATCCGCTGGCCGAGCTGGAAAACGTCTTTAGCTCGATCGCCCGCAACAAGGACAAGCCGGCCTACAGCCGGTCCACGCCGGAACCGGAGCCGTACCGCCCGGCGACTCCGGTCGCACCGCCGCCTGCGGCCCCTCCCATTCCCGCCTACACGCCGCAGCAGCGTGAGCCGCTGCCCGACTTCTCGGCAAGCGACGATGACGAAGCGCCGGAAGGCGAAGGCGACGACCGTTTCGACGGCGCTGCGACCAATGGCGGCGATCCCTTCGCCAATACGCGGCAGAAGCCGCGCAGGCGCATCAGCGGTGGCCTGATCGCCGCGGCCCTTGCCGTGGTGGTCGTCGGCGCAGGCGGTTATGCGCTGTGGTCCAACCGCGACGCCTTCCTCGGCAGCGGTAGCGACACGGCGGCTGAAACGCCACCCCCGCCGAATGAAGCTGCAACCCCTCCGCCGGCCAATGGCGGCCAGGCGGCGCAGGCGCCGGCAGCTGGCGAGCCGGGCAAGTTCACCCAGCGCATGACCGCTGACGGCAAGGAAGTCGATCCGGGTCCGGCCAGTGGCAGCAATGGCGTCGGCGAAGGCACCTCGGTCGCAGCGCTGACCCAGCCGGCTCCGGCAACGCCGCCGGCGACGCCCGAGCCCACGCCGGCAACCCCTCCGGCAACGCCTGCCGAGGGAACCCCGGCAACGACAGCTCCGGCTGCTGGCGAAAACGCACCCGTGGCCGTCGGCCAGAAAGCGATCTTCTACGAAGAGCGCACCAACGTGGCCCAGGGCTCGGCTGAACCGGGTTCCGTGGTCTGGACGGTTGTTCAGGAGTCGCCCGGCGGCGACCTGCCGCCCGAGCCTGCCATTCGCGCCGAGGCGACCATCCCCGGCAAGGACATCCAGCTGCGCATGACCATCCGCCGCAACGCCGACAAGACGTTGCCGGCGAGCCACATCCTGGAAATGATCTTCCTGACGCCCGAGGGCTTCGACGGCGGCGGCATCGAAAACATCCTGCGCGTCGCGATGAAGAGCTCGGAACAGGACGCCGGCAACTCGCTGCTCGGCATTCCGGCCAAGATCGCCGACGGCTTCTTCCTCGTTGCCCTCAACGACACCAAGGCCGAGGTCGACGCCAATCTGAACCTTCTGCGTCGCCAGAGCTGGATCGACGTGCCGGTGGTCTACAAGTCGGGCCGCCGCGCGCTGTTCACGCTCGAAAAGGGCATCCCTGGCGACAAGGTGTTCGAAGACGCGATGAAGGCCTGGCAGGCCAAGGAAGCTGGCTGAGCCTGGCTCGGTGACTGGCGCGAACGACCGTTCGCGTCAGCTTGATCCGACTCTCGGCAGCTTCGAGTAGCTGATGCTAAATTAAGATGTTAATCTGAAGGCCTCGTTTAACAGCGTGTCCTGGCGGATTTAGTCAACGTCAAGCCAGATACCTCCGGGGTCATCATGTGCCCTGCGACGACAGATCTTCCGCATCTCGGCGCCTCCATCGCCCTCACCGATGGAGGCCTTGAGACGACGTTGGTCTTCCTGGAAGGGATGGACCTGCCGTGCTTCGCAGCGTTTCCGCTGCTTCTCGATGCAACCGGCCGCGACAGGCTGGACAGCTATTTCCGGCACTATCTCGATATCGCCGAGAAACACGGCTTGAGCTTTGTGCTGGACACGCCGACGTGGCGCGCCAACCCCGACTGGGGTGAGAAGCTCGGCTACTCCCCCACGGCCCTCTCTGACATCAATCGTCGCGCCGTCGCCCAGGCGAAGGCTCTGCGAGCGCCCTATGTCGCCCGCGGCATGACGGTGCCAGTCAACGGCGTGCTCGGGCCGCGCGGCGATGGCTACCGTCCCGACATGAAGATGACGCCGGTCGAGGCCTCAGACTATCATCGCGACCAGGTCGTCGCGTTTCGTGACGCCGGCGCCGACATGGTCAGCGCCGTGACCATGAACTATCCGGAGGAAGCGGTGGGCATCGCCTGTGCCGCCATGGGCGAAGGCCTGCCCTCGGTGATTTCTTTTACGGTCGAGACCGACGGGCGGTTGCCGTCGGGCGAAAGCTTGGCGGAAGCGATCGAGATCGTCGACGACGAGACCGACGGCGCGCCCGCCTATTTCATGATCAACTGCGCCCATCCCAGCCATTTCGACAGCGTGCTGGCGGAAGCCGGTGACTGGGTTCGCCGCATCGGCGGCGTGCGGGCAAACGCTTCGGCAAAGAGCCACGCCGAACTCGACGCCGCAACCGAGCTCGACCCCGGCGATCCTGCCGATCTCGCCCGCCGCTATCGCGCGATGCGGAACAGCTTTGGCCACATCAAGGTTCTGGGCGGCTGCTGCGGCACCGACCACCGCCATATCGCGGCGATCTGCGAGGCCTGTCTCTAGTCCAGCTTACCCTTCCAGCTCCTCGCGCAGCATCTCCAACTCCAGCCACTCCTCCTCGAACGCAGTTAGCGTTGCGCGCTCCTTGTCGAGGGCAGCGATGGTCTTCTGGAAGCCGTGCGGGTCGCGCTCGTAGAAGGCCGGGTCGGCGATCTGGTTTTCCAGCCGCGAGATCGATGCGGTCACCGCCTCCATCTTTTTGGGTAGGCTTTCGAGTGCGAACTTCTGCTTGAACGACAGCTTCTTCGACGCCGCCTTGGGCGCTTCGGCGTCATTGCGGCCAGCCGAGGCCTGGCCAATGGCGGCCTTGCGCGACTTGCGATCGTCGAGCTTGGTACCGCCGCGCTGGGCCAACATGTCTGCGTAACCACCGGCATATTCGATCCAGCGGCCCTCGCCATCGGGCGCGATGATGCTGGTCACCGTGCGGTCGAGGAAGTCGCGGTCGTGGCTGACCAGGATGACGGTTCCGGCAAACCCGGCGACCAACTCCTGCAGCAGTTCCAACGTCTCCATGTCGAGATCGTTGGTCGGTTCGTCGAGCACCAGCAGGTTGGCCGGACGCGCCAAGACACGCGCCAGGATCAGCCGGGCGCGTTCACCACCGGAGAGCTCGCGCACCGGCGTGCGTGCCTGCTCGGGCTTGAACAGGAAGTCCTTCATGTAGGAGACGACATGGCGCTGCTCGCCATTGATGACCAGGTTTTCGCCACGGCCGTCGGTCAGGTAGCTCGACAGCGTCTCGTTCGGATCGACAGCCTCGCGCTTCTGGTCGAGGGTGGCGATCTCCAGATTGACGCCCAGCCGCACGCTGCCTGCATCGGGCTCCAACTCACCGGTCAACATCTTGAGCAAGGTCGTCTTGCCGGCACCGTTGGGGCCGACGAGACCGACGCGATCACCACGCTGGATGCGCGTCGAGAAGCCCTTGACGACGTTCAGCTCGCCGAAGCTCTTGTCGATATTCTTGGCCTCGATGATGAGCTTGCCCGATTCCGCCGCCTCGCTGGCAACCATCGTTGCGACGCCTTCGGCGCCGCGATGGCTGCGGAACGTCTGGCGCATCGTCTGCAACTCGCCGAGCCGGCGCATGTTGCGCTTGCGCCGCGCAGTCACGCCGTAGCGCAGCCAATGCTCCTCGCGCACGATCTGGCGACCGAGCTTGTGCTGCTCGCGTTCCTCTTCCTCGAGGATCTGGTCGCGCCATTCCTCGAAATGGGCGAAGCCGCGGTCGAGACGGCGCGTCTGGCCACGGTCGAGCCAGACGGTGTTGCGGCTGACGCGCTCTAGGAAACGCCTGTCGTGCGAAATCAGTATCAGCGCCGAGGAGGTGCGGATCAGTTCTTCTTCCAGCCACTCGATGACGGCAAGGTCGAGATGGTTGGTCGGCTCGTCGAGCAGCAGGATGTCGGGCTCGGGCGCCATGACGCGGGCAAGTGCTGCGCGGCGGGCCTCGCCGCCCGACAGGTCAGCCGGAGATTCCTCGCCGGTCAGGCCGAGATGGTCGAGCAGATAGGTGGCGCGATGCGGATCATCAGCAGGTCCAAGACCGGCCTCGACATAGGCGCGCACCGAGGCGAAACCATCCATGTCGGGCATCTGCGGCAAATAGCGGATCGTCGCCGAGGGCTGGCGGAACACGACGCCGTCCTGCGGCTCGATCATGCCGGCGGCGATCTTGAGCAGTGTCGACTTGCCCGAGCCGTTACGGCCGACAAGTGCGATCTTGTCGCCGGAGGCGGCCGTTAATGCGGCGCCGTCGAGCAGCGGCGTGCCGCCAAAGGTCAGACGGATGCCGTCGAGATTGAGAAGCGGTGGCGCCATGTTCAAAATTCCGAGGCGGGAAAGGGATGGGCGAGAAGCAAAGCGCGGCCGCTACCGAGCGAAATACGCAAATTGCCTCGCACTTCGTTAGACATCGTCAGCGACGAGCCGAACGGTACATCAACGCTGTTGAGCAGCCATTTGGAGCCTTCTTCCGAGAGCCCGGTGAGTTCGGAGAAGGCGAGCACGGAAAACGGCATTCCGTCTTCATAGTCAAAGCTTGCGCTACCCGGCAAAAGCGGTAGCGCCTCCTGGCGCCCGCTGGTTAGCAACACCTCGGTACCGGCCTCGGCCAATCTCAGCGCCAGCGCGAGGTGGAGAAAGGCATGGTCGGCGCGCGGGCCGCCAAAGGCCCCGACCAGCACGAGCGATGTCGCTCCGAGCCCCAGCGCGGCGTCGATGGCCAGCTCGCCGTCGGTTCTGTCCTTTTCGGCGGGAAAGGTCGAACGCGGCAGTTCGGCAAAGCGCGGATCAAGATCGGCTGGCACGGAATCGAAGTCGCCGAGCCACAGTTCCGGCATCAGCCCGAGCGTGGCCGCATGGCGGATACCGGCGTCGGCCGCAATCACGCGGCTGCCCGCGACCTGGCGGTCGAGGCGCGGGGTGCGGAAAAGCTCGCCGCCGAGAAGTATGGTGAACCGGGTCATGGCATGCGCATTACCAGCCCGGCAGCCGAAACGGAAGGCCGCGGCATGGTTGGTGGCCGGCAAACTACCGCTTGCGCGGCCTGAAGCGCGGGCCTATTTGTTGAGCCGCTCTAACGGGGTGCCGGTCGCGCAATTGCGTGCCGGCTGAGAGGCATAGGGAACCGTCCCGGCCAACCCGCTGAACCTGATCCGGTTTGTACCGGCGGAGGGATTAGATGCTTCGGACGCCCGGCGCTTCAAATTCCCTTTCAACACCAATGAAGGAGGCGCCCATGCGCTCGCTGATCCTGTCCATGACTTCCGCCCTGGCTCTGGCCACGGCTGCTTTCCCGGCCGCGGCCGAAGGCAAGCTCACCGTCTACACCTATGAGAGCTTTACCTCCGAGTGGGGTCCCGGCCCGCAGGTCAAGAAGGCGTTCGAGGCCGATTGCGCCTGCACTGTCGACTTCGTGTCGGTTGCCGATGGCGTGGCACTGCTCAACCGCGTCAAGCTCGAAGGCGCTTCGACCAAGGCCGACATCGTGCTCGGTCTCGACACCAACCTGACCGCCGAAGCCAAGGCCACCGGCCTGTTCGTGCCGCATGCTGCCGGCGCCGACGTCAAGGTGCCGGGCGACTGGAAGGACGACACCTTCGTTCCCTACGACTACGGCTACTTCGCCGTCGTCTACGACACCGAGAAGCTGAAGAACCCGCCCAAGAGCCTGAAGGAACTTGTCGAAGGCGATCCTGAAGAGAAGATCGCCATCCAGGATCCGCGCACCTCGACGCCGGGCCTCGGCCTGCTGCTCTGGGTCAAGTCGGTCTATGGCGACAAGGCGCCGGAAGCCTGGGCCAAACTCAAGGACCGCGTGCTGACCGTCACCCCGGGCTGGAGCGAGGCCTATGGCCTGTTCACCAAGGGCGAGGCGCCGATGGTGCTGTCCTACACAACCTCGCCGGCCTACCACATGGTCGCCGAAAGCACCGAGCGCTACCAAGCTGCGTCCTTCGAAGAAGGCCACTACCTGCAGATCGAGGTTGCCGGCATCACCACCACGGGTGCCAAGAACCCGCTGGCCGAGAAGTTCATGGCCTTCATGACAAGCCCAGGCTTCCAGGACGCGGTGCCTGAGACCAACTGGATGCTGCCCGCCGGCAAGACCGACAAGCCGCTCAACCCCGCCTTCGACAAGCTGGTGAAGCCGTCAAAGACGCTGATCTTCAGCGCCGACGAAGTGGCTGCCAACCGCAAGGCCTGGGTCGACGAGTGGCTCGGTGTGATGAGCAAGTAGGCTCTATCGACCTGCCATGGCTGCACTTGAACACCCCCCTCTGGCCTGCCGGCCATCTCCCCCGCAAGGGGGGAGATTGGCTGTGGCATGGCGTTCGCCAACCCAAGAAGTGGTCGGTAGCGCGTGGACGTTCAAGCTGCTGATCTCCCCCCTTGCGGGGGAGATGGCCGGCAGGCCAGAGAGGGATGGGACGGAGCGCAACCCATCGCGTCTGACTAATTTGCTCCTAGCTGACCACGGCCCGAAATGTCGGTGAGCCGCACCGACCCCCGCATCGCCGCCGGCGTCATCGCGCTGGCGGCCATCGGCATCCTGATCGGCGGCGCGTTCGCAGGCCTCGGCATCGAGGCCGTGCGCAACCCGCAAGGCGCGGCGGACGCTTTCGATTCCTATCTCTTCCGCATCGCCCGTTTCACGCTGTGGCAGGCGCTGCTGTCGACTTTGCTGTCGGTGGTGCCCGCCATCTTTGTTGCCCGCGCCCTGTCGCGGCATCCCGCTTTTCCCGGCCGGGCGCTGATCCTGCGCCTGTTCGCCATCCCGCTGGCCTTGCCGGCAATCGTGGCGGCACTTGGTATCCTGTCGCTCTACGGCCGCGCAGGCTATTTCGCCGAACCGCTTGCAGCGCTGGCCGGCGGCACATGGCCCGGCATCTACGGCCTGTCGGGCATCCTCGTTGCTCACGTCTTCTTCAACCTGCCGTTGGCGACGCGGCTGATACTGGAGGCGCTGCAGACAGTGCCGGCGGACCAGTGGCGGCTGGCGAGCCAGCTAGGCATGGGTGCGCGGTCGAGCTTCCGGCTGATCGAATGGCCGGCGATGCGAGCGGCCCTGCCCGGCATCGCCGGACTGGTGTTCATGCTCTGCATCACCTCCTTCACCATCGTCCTGACGCTCGGCGGCGGTCCGGCAGCCACGACGCTCGAGGTGGCGATCTATCAGGCGCTGCGTTTCGACTTCGACCCAGCACGGGCCGTCGCCCTGACCCTGCTGCAGATCGGCCTCACGGCAATCGTGGTGCTGGTGCTGATGCGGCTCGGTGCCAACACGACGGGCGATGCCAACCTGCCGGTGGCGCAGCGCAACTACATCAAGGCAAAGGCGGGCGAGAAGGCGCTCAACTCCGCCATCATCGTCGTGGCACTCATCTTCGTCGGTGGCCCCATGCTGGCGACGATCGCCTCGGGGCTGGAAGCCGATCTCGGCCGGCTGGCAGGCGAGGCATCGGTGCAACTGGCGACGCTGACCAGCATCGTGCTTGCCACGCTATCGGCGACGCTGGCAGCCATGCTCGCCTTGTCCCTCGTTATGGCGCGCCGGGCACTGGCCGGCAGCAGGGCGGGCGGCGATAAGACAGTGCTCGAACGCTTCACCGACACCGGCGCCGGCTTCGTGCTGGTGGTGCCTCCGATCGTCATCGGCGCCGGCTGGTTCGTGCTGGTGCGGCAATCGGTCGACGTGTTTGCGCTTGCGCCATTCATGGTCGTCACCGTCAACGCCGTGATGGCGATGCCGTTTGCCGTCCGCGCAGTCCGCCCCGCCTATGATGCGGCCAGCGAACGCCACGAAAGGCTGTGCGCGCAGCTCGGCATATCGGGCTGGAACAGGCTTCGGCTCATCGACTGGCCGGTGCTCAAGCGTCCGCTCGCCACCGCATTCGCCTTTGCCATGGCGCTGTCGCTCGGCGATCTCGGTGTCATTGCGCTGTTCGGCAGCGACGCGGTGCAGACCTTGCCCTACCTTCTGCTCGCCCGCATGGGCAGCTACCGCACCGACGACGCGGCGGGACTTGCGCTGATGCTCGGGCTGTTGTGCCTGGCGCTGACGATGCTCGCCGACCGCCTCGGCAGGGAGACTTCGAAATGACCTCGACCAGTGCCGCGGTGCGCCTCGACCATGTGGTGTTCAGCTACAGCGACACCATGGTGCGCTTCGACGTGACCTTTGCCCCGGGCGAGATCACCGCGATCATGGGACCGAGCGGTGCCGGCAAGTCGACATTGCTCAACCTCGTCGCCGGTTTTGAGACGCCGCGCGAGGGCCGCGTGCTGATCGGCGACATGGACGTGACAAAAGCACCGCCGGCCGACCGGCCGGTGTCGATGGTGTTCCAGGAAAACAATCTGTTCGCTCATCTCAACGTCGAAAAGAATGTCGGGCTCGGGCGCTCGCCGGCACTGCGCCTGAGCGCTGCGGACAGGCAGGACGTGGCGACCGCACTGGCCCGCGTCGGCCTCGCCGGAATGGAAAAGCGCCTGCCACGCGAACTGTCGGGCGGCGAACGCCAGCGCGTGGCGCTGGCCCGCGTGCTGGTGCGTGACCGGCCGATTCTGCTGCTGGATGAACCCTTTGCCTCGCTTGGACCAGCTTTGCGCGAAGATATGCTGGATCTGGTGGCAAGCCTTCATGCAGAACGCGGCATGACCGTGCTTTTCGTGACACACCAGCCCGAAGATGCCCGAAAACTGGCTAAAAACATGGTTTTCGTCGAGGCTGGCACTGTTGCGGCGGCCGGAAAGACTGCGGATTTCTTTACCAATGCTGGACCTGAAGCGTTCAGACACTATATCGGCGGTGAACGGTGATGACGCGATCACGCCGACTTGCCCGGAAGCGGACATAATTTACAGCCAAATCGCCATATTGGCGGTATTGGCCTTATTGCGTTGGTTAGCTGAGTCTGGCTACGTCCGTCTGGTCGGGCCCGCATCTGCTTTGCCTGCCGCCTGAGGACTTTGAAAGGACGCGAGCTCTGCCCACCTGCCGCGACACGTTGATCGAGACGAGAACGCCCCGCTATGCGCGCCTGATGGTCGCCGTCGCGCTGTCGGCGCTTGTCTCGGGTTGCCAGATACTCAACCCCTCCGATGTCCGCGAGTCAGGGTTCCAGCCGTCCAACAATCCTGTCACCGTCGACAACGTCACCCGTAACGACAAGCTCGCCGAAATCGCCAAGGCGCAGCATCCGCGCATCCTCGCGACCTATGGCGGTGAGTACTCGGATCCCAAGCTGGAGCGGATGGTCGCCAAGGTTGTCGGCAGCCTGACCACCGTGTCGAGCAACCCGAACCAGACCTATCGCATCACGATCCTCAATTCGCCCAACGTCAACGCCTTCGCGCTGCCCGGCGGCTATCTCTATGTCACGCGCGGCCTGCTCGCGCTGGCCAATGATTCGGCCGAGCTGGCTGCGGTGATCTCGCACGAGATGGGTCACGTTACCGCCAACCACGGCATCCAGCGCCAGCAGAAGGAAGCCGAGGAAGTGCTGGCGACCAAGGTTGTCACCGACGTGCTCGGCGAAAGCCCGACCGCCAAGGCAGCGCTGATCCGCGGCAAGCTCCGGCTCGCCCAGTTCTCGCGCAACCAGGAGCTGGAAGCCGACGGCATCGGCATCAAGATGAGCGGCCAGGCCGGCTACGATCCGTTTGCCGCCGGGCGCTTCCTGCAGTCGATGGCCGCCTATTCCGACCTACGCGCAGTCAGCGGCGCCACCGACGCCAGCCTCGACTTCCTGGCCAGCCACCCCAACGCGCCGCAGCGCATCGACCTTGCCCAGCGCCACGCCCGCCAGTTCGGCGCGCCGGGCATCGGCCGCCGCGACCGCGACTCCTTCCTGGCCGGCATCGACGGCCTGCTGTTCGGCGACACGCCCGACGAAGGCTATGTCCGCGGCACGACCTTCATGCACCCCAAGCTCGGCATCTCGTTTGCCGTGCCGCAGGGCTTCGTCATCGACAACACCGCCGCCGCTGTCACCGCGACCGGCCCCGATAACACCGCCATCCGCTTCGACGGCGTCGCCATCGACGCCAAGCTGCCGCTGGTCGACTACGTCAAGAGCGGCTGGGTCGCAGGTCTCGACCCGTCGAGCGTGCGCGCGGAAACGATCAACGGCAACGAGGCAGCCTTTGCCCGTGCGAGCGCCGAAGGCTGGCAGTTCGACATCGTCGTGATCCGCAATGGCGCGCAGGTCTACCGCCTGTTGACGGCGGCACCCACCGCGAGCACCACGCTCGACACAATCGCCCGTTCGGTCAGCTCCAGCTTCCGGGTGATGACGGCAGCGGAAAAGGCGGCACTCAAGCCGCTGCGCATCCGCGTCGTTACCGTTCAGCCGGGCCAGAACATGGGCTCGCTCGCCGCCAGCATGGTCGGCGTCGATCGCAAGCTCGACCTCTTCAGGGTTCTGAACGCGCTGGCGCCCGGCGCTTCGGTCTCTGCCGGCGACAAGGTCAAGATCGTCACCGACCGGTAGGTCATCGGCCGAAAATCGATCCGATTTTCGGAAAGCTCGATGCGCAGATTCAAGAGGTCAGCGCTCAGGCGACCTGGAACGCCGGGTTCTTGCGCTCCAGGGCGGATTTCAGCTTTTCCATGGCGCGGGTCTCGATCTGGCGGACCCGCTCCTTGGAGATGCCGAGCGAGGTGCCAAGTTCTTCGAGCGTAGCACCCTCCTCCGTCAACCTGCGCTCCTCGATGATCTGCAATTCCCGGGCGTTGAGCACGGTGAGCGCGTCATGCAGCCATCCCGAGCGGCGCTCGATGTCGATGGCCTCGCCGACCAGTTCGTCCGGCAACGGATCGTCGGAGACCAGCAGATCCATCCGCTCGCCCGAATCGCCATCGTCGCTGAGCGGCGCATTGAGCGAGGTGTCGGGCACGGACAAGCGCATGTCCATCAGCGCAACGTCGGCTTCCGACACGCCAAGGGCAACCGAGATCTCCTGATAGGCGGACGCGCCACCGAGCGGGTCGCTGCCCTGGGCGAGACGGGCGCGCATGCGCCGCAAGTTGAAGAACAGGGACTTCTGCGCCGAACTCGTGCCGCCGCGGACGATCGACCAGTTGCGCAGGATGTAGTCCTGCATCGAGGCGCGAATCCACCAGGTGGCATAGGTCGAGAAGCGGACCTCGCGCTGAGGGTCGAAGCGGGCCGCCGCTTCGAGCAGCCCGACATGGCCTTCCTGGATGAGGTCGCCCATCGGCAAACCGTAGCGCCGGAACTTGACCGCCATGGCGATGACAAGGCGCATATGGGCGGTGGTAATGCGGTTGAGCGCGTCCTGGTCGTGCCGCTCTTTCCAGCGGATCGCCAGCTCGAGTTCTTCGCCTCGCTCCAGATAAGGTGCGCGCGACGCCGCCCTCAGCATCATCTGCTCGCCGGCCAGGCCTGCCCGATCCATGTACATCTTGCGCCCCTTGTCTCGAGAGCAGCCGGACGCGCGTCGCAATTTTCGCGCTGCCCCGCAGGGCCAATAACGCGCCGTCTCGGCGAATGTTCCGGGGTGGCCGACGGCTATCATGCGATACGGATTCACATTCCAGTATTACGCCATATTTGAAATTTCATTCCTTATGCGGGAGGCTGGCTTCTGACAGATTGCCGCCAATCACAACTTTCCCGGCCAGCAAGCCGGGCACAAAATCGGGATCACACAAAATGAAGTGGTTTAAGTCGCTGGCCGTTGCCGCAACGATCCAGCTCGCAGCCGTCGCCGCCGGCCATGCCGGTGAAAATCTCAATGAGATCAAGGCGGCCGGCGTGTTCAAGATCGGCACCGAGGGCACCTACGCGCCCTTCACCTATCACGACGCATCGGGCGCGCTTGTCGGCTTCGATGTCGAGATCGGCAAGGAAGTCGCCAAGCGCCTCGGCGTCAAGGCCGAGTTTCTCGAAGGCAAGTGGGACGGCCTGATCGCCGGCATCGACGCCAAGCGCTACGACGCCGTCATCAACCAGGTCGGCATCACCGAGGCGCGCAAGGCGAAGTACGACTTCTCCGATCCCTACATCGCTTCGAAGGCCGTGCTGATCGTCAGCGGCAAGAACGAGGACATCAAGGGCTTCGCCGACCTCAAGGGCAAGAAGTCGGCCCAGTCGCTGACCAGCAACTTCGGCAAGATCGCCGAGGCCAATGGCGCCGAACTCGTCGGCACCGACGGCTTCGACCAGTCGATCCAGCTGGTGCTCAATGGCCGTGCCGACGCCACGATCAACGACTCGCTGTCTTTCTTCGACTTCAAGAAGCACAAGCCCGACGCCGACGTGAAGATCGTCGCCGAAGAGGCCAAGGCGGACTTCTCGGGCGTCATCGTGCGCAAGGGCGAGCCCGAGCTGGTCGAGGCGATCAACAAGGCGCTGGCCGAGATCAAGGCCGACGGCACCTACAAGAAGATTTCCGAGACCTATTTCGGCGCGGACGTCTCGCAGTAGCGGCATTGCCCCCTCAGGCGGCGCCCGACGTGGCGACCGCCTGAACGGCACTCATTTTCCACCTCTCATTTTTTCCCATGAACTTGCCCGGAAAATCTGCGATTTTCCGGGCAAGTTGTTTTGTGCTGATGGAGCATCCTTTGCGCGTCCTGACGGGACTCGCGGCGCTCTATTGTGGAAGGGATCACTCATCTTGCCCCACTGGCTTCAATTGATGCTGGACTCGCTCGGCCCGCTATTGTGGGCCGCGCTCGTTTTTACAGCCCCCCTAACACTGCTGTCCTTTGCCTTCGGCCTGACGGTCGGGCTGGGTGCAGCCCTTGCCCGCCTGTTCGGGCCCGCCTGGCTGTCGGCGATCGTCCGCTTCTACGTCTGGATCATCCGCGGCACGCCGCTGCTGGTACAGCTGTTCCTGATCTTCTACGGCCTGCCCAGCATCGGCATCGTGCTCGACGCCTTCCCGGCGGCCCTGATCGGCTTCACCCTCAATGTCGGCGCCTACTCCTCCGAGATCATCCGCGCCGCCATAAGCTCGGTGGCCAAGGGGCAATGGGAGGCGGCCTATTCGATCGGCATGACATGGTCGCAGGCGATGCGCCGCACGGTCCTGCCGCAGGCAGCGCGCGTCGCGGTGCCGCCGCTGTCGAACACCTTCATCTCGCTGGTCAAGGACACGTCGCTGGCTGCGGCCATCACCGTGCCGGAGATGTTCCAGGCGGCACAACGCATCGTTGCCACCACCTATGAGCCGCTGATCCTCTATGTCGAAGCAGCCATACTCTATCTCGCGATGAGTTCGGTGCTGTCCTCGCTGCAGGTCAGGCTCGAGAAGCGGCTCAACCGTTACGGCGGCTTCCTGGAGGCGCGGTCATGATCGGACTGTCCCACATCATCAAGCAGTTCGGCGACAATGTCGTGCTCAAGGACGTCTCGGTCGAGATCCGCGAGGGCAGCGTCACGGCCCTCGTCGGACCTTCGGGCGGCGGCAAGAGCACGCTGCTGCGCTGCATCAACCTCCTGGAGATCCCGACCTCCGGCACCGTGCGCATCGGCGACGACACGCTCGAATTCCGCCCCGGCCATCGGGTCGCCACCAAGGCGATCCAGCAGCTGCGGCGCCAGACCGGCATGGTGTTCCAGAATTTCCAGCTGTTTCCGCATCGCACGGCGATCGAAAACGTCATGGAAGGGCTGGTGACCGTGCTGAGATGGCCGGAAGCCAAGGCACGCGAACGTGCGCTGGCGCTGCTCGACAAGGTCGGCATGAGCCACAAGGTCGATGCCTGGCCGGCGACGCTATCGGGCGGACAGCAGCAGCGCGTGGCCATCGCACGCGCGCTGGCGCCGTCACCCAAGGTGCTGTTGTGCGACGAGCCGACCTCGGCCCTTGACCCGGAACTGGCGCAGGAAGTCGTCGACGTGCTCGGCCAGCTGGCGCGCGAAGGCACGACCATGGTGATCGCCACGCACGACCTGCGCCTGGCCTCCAAGATCGCCCATGAGGTGCTGTTTCTGGAAGCGGGCTCGGTGGTCGAAAAAGGTCCGGCGAACGAGGTTTTCGGCAATCCGAAGCACGAGCGCACCAAGCGGTTCATCGCAACGATCACGCATCAGCACGAGCACGGCAAGGGCGGCGAAGGCTAGGCCTCGCCGCTGTACCAAGTGATAGTCAGAACGAGATCTCCACGGCCGGGCGGACATCGACCACGGCATCGCCGGCGCCAAAACCGTCGAGCGTTTCATTGTGGTGGGCAACAATGTCGGCATAGGCAAGATTTGCCGAGTCGGCGGTCGTATGGCCGTCGGCGACAAGCGTGACATCGTAGCCGAGCGACACGGCGCGCCGCACTGTGGTGTCGACGCAAAACTGGGTCATGCAGCCGCCGACGACAAGGTGCGAGATGCCAAGCTCGCCCAGACGGGCGCCCAGCTCCGTCTCGTGAAACGAGTCCGAGCTTGCCTTGCGAACAAGAATGTCGCCGGGCTGCGCGGCCAGCTCCGGCCGGACTTCCCAGCCTTCTGTCCCGACCGCCAGGCGGTGACCCGCGGGGCCGTCATGCTGGATGACGATGACCGGCACGCCTGCCGAACGCGCCTTGTCCTGGAGATTGCGCAGCCTGCCGATCGTATCGTCGAGCGCGGCCTCCAGCAGCGGCTGCCGTTCCCGGGTGCCCTTGCCTCTCAGGATTGCATTTTGCACGTCGATGATAAGAAGCGCTTTGCCCATCTGCCGTCTGTCCTGAAGCGATCGTGTTTGGTCTCGATACAGCAAAACGGTTCGGTTCAGTAGCGACTTTCAAACGAAACACTCGCCCGGCGAGGCTCACCTTCTGGACCGTCACCAACGTTGCAAGGTCACGTCATGGCTCACATTTTGGACCGTCCTCACAGCGGCCCGATCACGGCATGGATCCCCGGGTCTGCGCAGTTCGCTTCGCTCCTGCTTGCCCGAGGATGACGAAGGCACTTTGACCTTCGGCTAATCTCAAAGAATGGCGCTTGGCCGAAACTTCTGACGATAGCCGGATGACGGCCGGTAACGGGCGGGCACGACCACCAGAGCAAGGCGACCAGTGGATAAGCTGGCGAGCCGGAGAGCCGGAGAGCCGAGCATGGACCATCGACACTGGTTGCCAACCTCCAACGTCGGCGACTAGCTGCGAGCCACCATGCCATCGTCATCCTCGGGCGGAGCTGGAGCGAAGCGAACTGCGCAGACCCGGGGATCCATGCCGTGACCTGGCCATTGGGGTTACGGTCCAGACATGCCTGCATCGCTCCAACGGAGGCTGCAGCCAACGAACGCTGCGGCGTGCAACGAGCCAAGTGCCCACGCAGCAGAACGCTTCACGCATCCTATGCGCACGACGCACGGCGCTTCCTGTCCGGCGCACGCCGCCTGTTCCACAAACAAAAAAACCCGGCCAATGGCCGGGTTTTTCATAACTGAACTGAGAAGCCCTATCAGGCAGCTTCTTCCTGCTCGGCGTCGGCTTCTTCGTTGTCAGCCTTGGCGCCGCGCTTCGGACCCTTGTTGAGGTTGGTCTCGATGAGACGGACAGCCTCGGTCTCCGACAGGCGGTTGACCGCTGCCAGCTCGCGCGCCATGCGGTCGAGCGCTGCTTCATAAAGCTGGCGCTCGGAGTAGGACTGCTCTGGCTGGTTGTCGGCGCGGTAAAGATCGCGCACGACTTCGGCGATCGAGATCAGGTCGCCTGAATTGATCTTCGCATCATATTCCTGGGCGCGGCGCGACCACATGGTGCGCTTGACGCGGGCGCGGCCCTGCACGACCTTCAAGGCACGCTCGACATAGTCGGTCTCCGACAGCTTGCGCATGCCGATGGACGTTGCCTTGGCGACCGGCACCTTGAGGCGCATCTTGTCTTTCTGGAAATCGATCACAAACAGCTCGAGCTTGTGTCCCGCCACTTCCTGCTCGTCGATCGATACGATCTGGCCGACGCCGTGCGCCGGGTAGACAATGTACTCGCCAGTCTTGAAACCGTGACGTGCTGCGGATTTCTTCTGCGGGATGGAAGTTGCCATACGCCCTGAACTCCTTCTTGTGACACCGGCCCGCCGAGGCCGGTTGATCGGGACGGTCGCAAAACGCGACCTTCTGCCGCACGACAATCGACCCCCAATCGGAAGAGCCTGGACCAGCAAACCGCAAAATGTTGCGACCGCCGGGCCCAGATTACTCTGGTCCGGATT
This sequence comes from Aminobacter sp. LjRoot7, assembly GCF_964252895.1. Classification (NCBI taxonomy): domain Bacteria; kingdom Pseudomonadati; phylum Pseudomonadota; class Alphaproteobacteria; order Hyphomicrobiales; family Phyllobacteriaceae; genus Aminobacter; species Aminobacter sp. LjRoot7. The sequence goes on along the minus strand of NZ_CAXUPX020000007.1, from coordinate 150,100 downwards.
AGGGTTGTCACCTTTCAGTGAATTAGGCTATGCGCCATAAATCGACGTTGTGTCATCGGCATGTTGGGCTAGCTCTAACACAAAAAGTCGGAAGAATCAAGATTTTGCTGCATACGCGAACAATCTGCCGCGTCAAGAGTCGACGCCGGCTCTCAATCCAACGATCTAGCGCCATTTAGGGCGCGCTACCCTCAGTTGCCTTCGCCAGGCTCGGCCGAAAAGAACTTCTCGAACTTGCCTTCGACGCCGTCAAATTCCTTGGCGTCTGCCGGAGGTTCCTTCTTGGCCGTGATATTTGGCCATTTTTCGGCATATTCGGTGTTGATCTGCAGCCATTTGTCGAGCCCCGACTCAGTGTCGGGCTTGATCGCGTCGGCCGGGCATTCCGGTTCGCAGACGCCGCAGTCGATGCACTCGTCAGGATGAATGACGAGCATGTTCTCGCCTTCATAGAAGCAGTCGACCGGACAAACCTCGATGCAATCCATGTATTTGCATTTGATGCAGTTGTCGGTGACGACGTAGGTCATGAAGCAGGCTCCGGGACTTCCCGTATTTTGTATCTTTCGGGTGAGGTACCCCCTTTGCGGAGCCGTTGCAAGGGCGGCTATTCCGCGCAGAAGCCTGTTGGCGAAACGCAATTCTCAACTTGGCTGCCGCGGCTCCAAAGGCTTTGCTTCAATGGTCCCGCAGCCTGTCGGTGGCGCGCCGTTCCTTCTTGGTCGGACGGCCGCTGCCAACCTCGCGCAGCGGCGGCTTGGCGTCGGGCGGCGCCTGGTCCTTCGGCGTGGGTGCCGGGGAGATGTCGTCGTAGAGTTTGCGCGCTTCCTCGGCCGGCCCGCGCCGCTCGCCAGCGAGCAGAACCTTATAGACCAGGATGCGGCGATCGAGCGTGATCGTCAGCACGTCGCCTGTCTTGACGATGTCGGAGGCCTGGCTGAGCTTCTGGCCGTTGCACCTGACGCCGCCCGATTGCGCGAGCTTGGCGCCAAGTGAACGAGATTTGACCGCACGCGAGAAGAACAGCCATTTGTCGATGCGCTGTCTTCCCTCGCCGGACAAGGCGTTTACTTCTTGAGCTGGTCGCGCAGCGCGGCGAGCTTGGCGAAGGGCGAATCCGGATCGATGCGCACCGGACGCTCCTCGCGCGGCTTCGGCTGGAAGGCGGGCTTGCCCTTGGAGCCGTTGCGGTCGCCGCCGTGCCTTTCGCCCTGCGGACGCTCGCCACGGCCACGGTTGTCGGGACGTCCACCCTCACCCTGCGGCTTGCCGCCAGGCTTGCGGTCGAAGCGCGGACGACCGCCTTCACGGTTTTCTCCGCCCTCGCGTCCGCCATTGCGGTTGCCTTCGCCTTGACGGGCGGCAGGCGCGCCGGCGGCACGCTGCTCGCGCTGGCCACCGCGCGGGCGGTTGTCCTGGCGATGACGCGGACGCTGTTCGAAGCGGCCCTGGCGCCACAGCAGGATCGGCTTGGGCTCTTCGGCAGGCTCGGCTGTCGCAGGCTGGGCCTCAGTAGCCGTGGCCTCGACGGCTACCGCTTCCGACTGCGCTTCGGCTTCGGCCGCAGGCTCAGCAACGGCTTCGGCTTCCTCGGCAGGTACAGCAACAACCTCGGCTTCGGCGACAGGCTCAGCAGCCACTTCGGCCACAGGCTCTGCTGCAACCTCGGCAACGGCGTCCGGCGCCTGCTCGGCATCCGCAGTCTGCGCGACTTCGCCAAATGCTTCCGCGGAAACTTCGGTCGCCTCGCCGGCAGCAGCGGCAGCTGCTGCAGCCTTGTCAGCCTGCGCCTTGGCCACCGCCTCGCGCGTGGCGGCGTCGATGGTCTCGAGCTTGTCCTTGACCTCGGCAGCCGGCTTCGGCTCGGCGCGATAGCCGAGACCCTTGAGGATTTCTTCCATGTCGTCGCCGGTGGCGCCAAGGATCGACATCATCTGCGGCGTGACGATGAACGAGCTGCCGTCATAGGCACCGTCCGGACGCGCGCCGATGCCCTGCTTCCAGGCGAGCGCCGGGCGGATCAGGTCGGCGAGGCGCTCGAGGATATCGACACGCACAGCGCGGCGGCCGAGATTGCGAAAGCCGGCAAGCTTGTAGAAGCTCTTGTCGAAAGCCTGGTCGATGACGACGGAGGTGCGGCCAGCGGCAAGCGCATGGACGACATCGCCGAAGCCCGGCTTGTCCTTGCCGTCGTTCTTGAGTGCCCAGAGCAGCGTCACCAGACCCGCCGGCGCCGGCTTGATGAGCGCGGGCACGAAGACATGGTAGGCGCCGAAGCGCACGCCGAGGCGACGCAGGGCCGCACGGCCTTCCTGATCGAGTGACTTCACCTCTTCGGCGATGTCGCGACGGTTGATCAGACCGAAATTCTCAACCAGCTGGAAGGCGATGCCGCGGCCGATGCCGGAAAGCTGTTCGGCGGCCTTGAGATCGACGAGCGGCTTGAGCAGCGACTCGATCTGGAAATTGACGAAACGGTCGGCGCGCGCCGCGACCTTGTCACGGGCCGGGCCCGTCAGTTGTTCGTCGGCAAGCAGCACGACGCGCGGCTTGAGCGCGTCCTCGCCCTCAACGAGCGTGCCGATCGGCGCGCCGATCCAGCGTAGCACGCCATCGGAGCCAAGCGCGATATCGCCATTGGGCGACGCCGAGAAACGTTCGGCGCGGGAATCGAATTCGGTGGCGAGCGCCTTCTGGGCTGCCGTGCGCACAGCCTTGGCGTCTTCTCCACCCGCGCTCTGGTCGGCGGTGAAACGGAACCCTTGCAGTTCGCCGACGTGATGACCCTCGACGAGGACAGTTCCGGACGGGCTTATTTCGGCTTCAAGCATAGTGTTTTCTCTAAGGCGGCGCATGAGGACGGAAGTCCTGCGGTCTACAAAGCGTTTCGTCAACCGCTCATGCAGTGCATCCGACAATCTGTCTTCGATGTTTCGCGTTTTTTCTTGCCAGTGTGCCGGATCGGCAAGCCAGCCAGGGCGGTTTGAGACAAAAGTCCAGGTCCGGATCTGTGCGATCCGGTGGGAAAGCGTGTCGATGTCGCCTTCGGTGGAATCGGCGCGGCGTACCTGCTCGGCCATGTAGTTTTCATCGACATGGCCGTTGCGGGCGAGATCGTCATACATCGAGGCGATGAGGTCAGCGTGCTGGGCCGGAGCGATCCTGCGGTAGTCGGGCAGCGCGCATGTCTCCCACAACAAGGCGACGCGTTCGCGGTTGGTGGCGAGCGAGCGGATGTTTTCGTCGCGCGAAAGATGTTCGAGCGCCTGGGCGTCGACCGCTGGCAGCGCACGCGTCAAGCCTTCGACGGGCGCCACCGTGTCGATCGAACGCTTGAGTGTGTCGAGGCTGGCGAAGTCGAACTGGGCGGTGCGCCACTGCAGCACCTTCACCGGTTCGAAATCATGCCCTTCGATCTTCTCGATCAGTTCTTCGTCGAACGGATCGACCTGGCCGGTGACGCCAAAGGTGCCGTCGCGCAGATGGCGCCCGGCACGACCGGCGATCTGGCCAAGCTCGGCAGCGGTCAGCTGGCGATATTGATAGCCGTCGAACTTGCGGTTCTGGGCAAAGGCAACATGGTCGACATCAAGATTGAGGCCCATACCGATGGCATCTGTGGCAATCAGGTAGTCGACGTCGCCGGACTGGTAGAGCTCGACCTGGGCGTTGCGGGTGCGAGGGCTGAGCGCACCGAGCACAACGGCGGCACCCCCCTGCTGGCGGCGGATGAGTTCGGCGATGCCGTAAACCTCGTCGGCCGAGAAGGCGACGATGGCCGAGCGGCGCGGCAGCCGCGTCAGCTTCTTGGAACCGGCATAGGCAAGATGCGACAGGCGCGGCCGGGTGACCACAGACACGCCTTTCAGAAGCTTCTGCAGGATGCCGTGCATGGTGGCGGCACCAAGCAACAGCGTTTCCTGCCTGCCACGCAGGTGCAGGATGCGGTCGGTGAAGATATGGCCGCGCTCGAGATCGCCGGCGAGCTGAACCTCGTCGATGGCGACAAAGGCGGCGTCGGTCTGGCGCGGCATCGCCTCGACGGTGCAGACCGAGTATTTCGCACCAGCCGGCAGGATCTTCTCCTCGCCGGTGACCAGCGCGACCTTGTGGGCGCCGACCTTCTCGCAGAGCCGGCCATAGACCTCGCGGGCAAGCAGCCTCAGCGGCAGGCCGATGATGCCGCTTTCATGCGCGACCATGCGCTCGATGGCGAGATGTGTCTTGCCGGTGTTGGTCGGCCCAAGGACCGCTGTCACATCGCGACCCGACAGGATCAGGGGGTCATTCTGCTTGAAGTGGACATTCATTCTAAGGAACCGCCCTCGGCGCCGGGACCACCCGGCGTTGCGCCGCTTTCACGACGACTGGACACATAGGGATTTGCGCGGCGAAGCGAAAGCGGAATGTTCCAGATTTAAGAGATGGAACGAGTCTGGAACGAATCAGCGACGAATCACTGACTCCGGCAGATTCAGGTTTTGTTCACCCCAACATATAGATTTTGCTCTGGCAAGCCGCACCACATGCAGATTCTCTAAAGTGGCCCGTTTCATGCTTTAGCGCGCTGCTGTTAACCTTTGCCGGCCAAGCGCCGGAACGGCCTTTTATGCTCGGTGCAAAATAATGATTTTGTTGATGTTTCCTACCTCCAGGTTAACACGGGGAAGGCTGGCGGACGGCATTTCGTTAAGATTTGAACCAAATGCGGAACGAACAGGCGACGAATCACTGATAGGACAAGTTTCCTGATTTGTTCACCGCTAGATGTTGTGCCTGCCCTTGCTGATCCACCGATTATCCACCGGGGAGTCACAGGCTTGCCCACAACAGCCTCTCGGGCGCGTTAACCTTTGCGTGCCATAGCGGCACATACCGATCCGAGCAAAAATATCTGTGATTGCATTACGTTAAGGGAACTACACCCGTTGTGCCCGGCGCCGAGCCGTGTCTCCATCCCAGACGTTGAGTCTGCGCGGCGGGGGTTGCCCAGGCGGGGCCTCCGGAAAATGCGGCGCACCACGCAGGCGCACGACATCTGGAGGGAAGATCATGTCCAAACGTCTATTCGCCGAGTTCCTCGGCACATTCTGGCTCGTCTTTGGCGGCTGCGGCAGTGCCGTGCTTGCTGCTGCGTTTCCCGAACTCGGTATCGGCTTTGCCGGCGTTGCGCTGGCATTCGGCCTGACCGTGCTGACCATGGCCTATGCCGTCGGCGGCATCTCAGGCGGCCACTTCAACCCCGCGGTCTCGGTCGGCCTGATGATGGCAGGGCGCTTCGAAGCCAAGAACCTGGTGCCCTATGTCATCGCCCAGGTCGTCGGTGCTGTCGTCGCCTCGACGGTTCTCTACCTGATCGTCAGCGGCAAGGCCGACTTCGCCGGCATCGGTGGCTTCGCGACCAATGGCTATGGCGACGCTTCGCCCGGGAAATATGGCCTGACCTCGGCACTGATCATCGAAGTCGTCCTGACCTTCATGTTCCTGATGATCATCCTGGGCTCGACCCATGGTCGCGTGCCCGCCGGCTTCGCACCGATCGCCATTGGCCTGGCGCTGACGCTGATCCACCTGATCTCGATCCCGGTGACCAACACCTCGGTCAACCCGGCCCGCTCGACCGGCCCAGCACTGTTTGTTGGCGGCGTGGCCCTGCAGCAGCTCTGGCTGTTCTGGGTTGCCCCGATCGTCGGCGCGGCAATCGCCGGCATCGTTCACAAGGCGATGTTCGAAAAGGACTGAGCCTGCATCGGGCAGACGCGAAAACGGCGCCTTTCGGCGCCGTTTTCTTTTCCAGCAAAGCAGTGTGAATCAGACGAAGTACTGTCCGCCATTGGCGCTCAGTGTCGCCCCGGTGACGAAGCCCGACTCTTCAGAAGCCAAAAACACCACGCAGCGCGCAATCTCTTCCGGCTCGCCGAGCCGTCCGACGGGGATCTGGGCGATGATCGATTCACGCACCTTCTCGGGAACCGCCATCACCATCTCAGTGGCAATGTAGCCCGGGCAAATGACGTTGACGGTGATGCCCGCGCGCGCACCTTCCTGAGCAAGCGCCTTGGTGAAGCCGATGTCGCCGGCCTTGGAAGCCGAATAGTTGGCCTGGCCGGCCTGACCCTTCTGGCCGTTGATCGACGAGATGGTGATGACGCGACCGAATTTGCGGTCGCGCATGCCGCTCCACAGCGGATGGGTCATGTTGAAGGCACCGTTCAGGTTGGTGTCGATGACTTCCTTCCACTGCTCGCGCGTCATCTTGTGGAACATCGAGTCGCGCGTGATGCCGGCATTGTTGACCAGCACCGAGACAGGGCCGAGGTCGGCCTCGACCTGCTTGATGCCGGCCTCGCAGGCGTCGTAGTCGGCAACCGACCATTTGTAGACCGGGATGCCCGTCTCGGCCTTGAACTTCTGCGCAGCTTCGTCATTGCCGGCATAGTTGGCGGCGACCTTGTAGCCTGCGTTCTTCAGCGCGATCGAAATCGCAGCACCAATGCCGCGCGATCCGCCGGTAACGAGTGCAACCTTAGTCATACGTTTCCCCTTTTCTGCTGCTTGATGGATTGCCCTTGCGACAGGCTCTTACAGCGCCGCGCGTCCTTTGGACGCGCAAAGGACGCTGTAACACTTTGAATTGGCGCATGATCCTTTCTGAAAATCGACCCCGATTTTCGGGGGTCATGCGCTAGAGACAAAAAGGGCGGCACATGGGCCGCCCTGGTTGTTTTCGATTTACATCGCCTCGACACACATCGCGACGCCCATGCCGCCGCCGATGCACAGGGTCGCGAGACCCTTTTTCGCACTGCGTCGCCGCATCTCGTAAACCAGCGTGTTGAAGACGCGGGCGCCGGAAGCGCCGACCGGATGGCCGATGGCAATGGCGCCGCCGTTGACGTTGACGATAGATGGATCCCAGCCCATGTCCTTGTTGACCGCGCAGGCCTGGGCGGCGAAGGCTTCGTTGGCTTCTATGAGGTCGAGGTCGTTCACGGTCCAGCCGGCCTTCTCGAGCGCCTTGCGCGAAGCCGGGATCGGGCCGGTGCCCATGATCTGCGGATCGACGCCGGCAGTCGCCCAGGAGACGATGCGGACCAGCGGGGTGAGACCGCGGCGCACGGCCTCGGCTTCGGTCATCAGTACGACAGCGGCAGCGCCGTCGTTGATGCCCGAGGCGTTGCCGGCGGTGACGGAGCCTTCCTTGTCGAAGGCAGGGCGCAGCTTGGCGAGTGAATCGAGCGTCGCGCCGTGGCGGATGTATTCGTCCTGGTCGACGATGGTGTCGCCCTTCTTGCCCTTGATGGTGACCGGCACGATCTCGTCCTTGAACCGGCCAGCGACCTGGGCGGCCTCTGCCTTGTTCTGCGAGGCGACGGCGAACTGGTCCTGCTCGTCGCGGGTGAGCTGCCACTGGCGCGCCACGTTCTCGGCGGTGTTGCCCATGTGGTAGCCGTAGAAGGCGTCAGTCAGGCCGTCCTTGATCATCGTGTCGATCATCTTGAAGTCGCCCATCTTCACGCCACCGCGGAGATGCTGGCAGTGCGGCGCCATCGACATCGATTCCTGGCCGCCGGCGACGATGATCTTGGCGTCGCCCGTGGCGATCTGCTGCATGCCGATGGCAATGGTGCGCAGGCCCGAGCCGCACAGCTGGTTGAGGCCCCAGGCGGTTGCCTCCTGCGGCACGCCAGCAGCCATGGCGGCCTGGCGGGCCGGGTTCTGGCCGGCACCGGCGGCAAGGATCTGGCCGAGGATGACTTCGTCGACTTCCCTTGGGTCGACACCGGCGCGTGCCAGCGCCTCGCGGACCGCGACAGCGCCGAGTTCATGTGCCGGTGTGTTGGCGAAGGCACCGTTGAACGAGCCGACCGGCGTTCGGGCGGCGCTGGCGACGACGATGGAGGACGAGGCGGACATGTTTCTCTCCAGACTTCGTTTGACGAATGGTTGTTGCGCGTCGAGGACATTGGCGCTCATGACTTTTCTTGCCCGTTCCAGGAGCCGAGTCAAACCGGAAAATCAGCGGATTGCCGATGCTGCGGCCGCACTGCAGCAATGCTGCGCAGCAATTTTTTGCCGGCGTTGACCCGCCTTGCCTTCTTGCAGTGCACAAACCACTTGGATTTGCGATTGCTTTGCGCTTATCCTCGTGACCGGCGAAATGTTACCGGCTGCTTACATGGCATTCCGGTCTTCCGGGGGAGGATGCTGATGGCCGCAAAAGACACGCCAATCGTAATCAAGAAATACGCCAACCGCCGGCTCTACAACACCGGCACGAGTACTTACGTCACGCTCGAGGACCTGGCCGAAATGGTCAAGAAGGGCGAAGAGTTTACCGTGCAGGACGCCAAGACCGGCGAGGACATCACGCACCCGGTTTTGACCCAGATCATCTTCGAACTGGAGAACAAGGACGGCCAGAATATGCTGCCGATCCCGTTCCTCAGGCAGCTGATCTCCTATTACGGCGACCAGATGCAGATGGTCGTGCCAAGCTTCCTCGAACAGTCGATGCTGGCCTTCTCGAAGGAACAGGAACGTTTCCGCGAGCAGATGAAGGCGACCTTCGGCAAGGCGCCAATCGACATGATGAAGGGCGCAGCACCGATGAAGGCGCTGGAAGAACAGACGCGTCGCAACATGGAGCTGTTCCAGAACGCGATGCGCATGTTCACGCCGTTTCCGATGCCAGGCACTGGTGCCGCAGCACCCGCCGAGCCTGCGAAGAAAGAAGCGCCCGAAAAGCCGGATGAGCTCAAGGAACTCAAGGACCAGCTCGCCGCAATGCAGCGCAAGATCGATTCGATGGGGTGAGCACCCGGTCCGCCTTGGCGGATTGAAACGTCCGGTGGACGTTTCAAAGGGTGCGAACGCCGGGGAGCTGCCGCAGGCAGCGGGGGCCCGGCAGGGAATTTGCCAGTTTCCTTTCAGGCCGACGGTAAGCCAATTGCTTGGCTTTCCGAGCGTCGAACGCCCGGAGCGACAGCGAAGGGCCGGAGAACCTCGAACTTGGTGGCGAGCCAATCTTACGTGGCCAGGTGAGGCCGATCAGCAGGCAAGCCGACTTCGGCTGCAGGATAATCCCATCCGCCCCTACCCATTTGGACGAGAGATTTTCAACCTGACGCAGGGTTTTGCCCGGCGTCGGGAGGGTGTTTGCTAGACGCCCATCGATTTCATCAGGAGGACTGCACATGACCGAACTGACGCTGGCCAAGGCCAACGCCATCATTGAGACCGCCTTCGGTCTCGCCGCCGAGCAGAAGTTCAAGCCGCTGGGCGTCGCCGTGCTCGACGCCGGCGGCCACTTGCTGGCTTTCCAGCGCCAGGACGGCTCGCCCTTCATCCGCGCCGAGGTGGCGTCGGGCAAGGCCTATGGCGCGCTTGCCGTCGGCTCGAGCTCGCGTGCACTCGGCGTTGCCGCCGTCGAACGTCCGCATTTTTTCCAGGGCCTTTCGGCGGTATCGGGCGGCAAGATCGTGCCGGTGCCGGGCGGCGTGCTGATCCGCAACAAGAATGGCGACGTGCTCGGCGCGGTCGGCATTTCCGGCGATACCTCGGACAATGACGAACTGGCCGCCATGGCCGGCATCGAATCGGCCGGCTTCGTCGCCAAGGTCTGAACCACGAAGCGCGTTCCCTAAGGGAGCGCGCTTTTACTCGCGGCCGAAGGTGACGTCGCGGCTGGCGGAGCGGAGCGAAACCGAGAAGCCGGCAAGAACATCCAGCAATGCGATCACCATCAAGGTGAAGAACACCGGGTGCGCGGCGCCGCGCACCAGAAGAAACTCGACCAGGAACGCGACGAAGACGAAGGTCGACAGCAGATGGTCGACCACGGACGCGTTGCTGGTGCGCGTCGATTTCACGATCTCGACGAACAACAGCAGCAATCCGATGACCACCATCAGATTGCCCAGCGTCAGCGTGAACACGCCCCCCGACATCATGTTGAGCGACAGGATCTCGCCGGACCACGGGTCGCCGTTCACACCTGTGCCGAACAGGCCGGCAAGGCCGATGTTGTAGAGGATGAAGGGGATGATCAGAAGGGGAATGCCCGCGAGCATGGACCGGTCTCCGCTTTGCGCTGGCACCTTCTAGAATCCCCCGACGCCCGGGCGTCAAGAAAATTCAGCACCATCACCGGAACACGCAAAAAGAAAGGACCGGCAAGGCCGGTCCTTTCCCAATTCGCTCGCTGAGGTAAAGCTGCTTGGCTTCCCCCCGGGGAAAGCTGCTTAGCTTTCCTTCGGCGTCAGAACCTGGCGACCGCGGTACATGCCGGTCTTCAGGTCGATGTGGTGCGGACGGCGCATTTCGCCGGAATTCTTGTCCTCGACATAGGTCGGGGCCTTCAGCGCGTCAGCCGAGCGGCGCATGCCGCGCTTGGACGGGGAGGTTTTTCGTTTTGGAACAGCCATGGATATACTCCACCAATCGGTCAAATGACCCTGTCCGCCCTCGTGAAAGGGCCGCGCATGGGCCGGAAACTGAGAAAGTTGGCGAGCCTATACACGGCGAAAGCGGGCTTGACCAGCCCGAAGCGACTCTTTTTTCAGTCCTGCGACAGCTAACCTAGTTGAGGCACTGCACATAGGCGCCTGCCTTGGTGGCGCGGCGCTCGATGACCGATGCAAGGCGCCTGAGCCCGGCTCCCGGCTTGGCCGGATTGCGTGCCGCGGGATTGGGTAAGGTCACCGCCAGAAGAGCTGCCTGGCGCCGCGACAGCTGGCTGGCCGGCTTGCCGAAATAATGCTGCGATGCCGCCTCGACGCCGTAGATGTTGGGACCCCACTCGGCGATGTTGAGATAGATCTCCATGATCCGCCTTTTGGGCATCAGCGCGTCGAAATAGATCGCCAGCGGCAGCTCCAGCGCCTTCCTCAGGAACGAGCGGCCATTCCAGAGATAGAGGTTCTTCACCGTCTGCATCGGAATGGTCGAGGCGCCGCGCGTCGATTCTCCGTCGAGCGCGTCGCTGATGACGCCACGCAGCTCGCCCAGGTCGACACCCCTGTGGGTGCAGAACTGCCCGTCCTCCGACATGATGACGGAATGCGCCATGACGGGTGCGATGTCGTCGAGCGCCACCCACTGGCGGTCATAGCCCTGCAGCGTGATGACATCCTTGATCATCAGCGTCGAGATCGGGCGCACGACGGGAGGAAGGTAGAGGATGGTCAGAACCACCGGCAGCGCGATCATGAGCGCGGCGAGCAGCGCACCGAGCCGCACCCAGCGGCGCAGGCTTCCGCGCGAGAACATCCCGCGTCGCGCTGCTGCCATCTCCAGCCTTTCGGTTTCCGGCTCTATGATCGGTTCCGACAACCCGTCCGCCCTGCCTTGTCAGCCTTTTGGCATAAAGGCGCTTGGCTTCTTGCGCAACGTCTGACTGTCGGCTACCGCTCGCCGCCATGACGATCGATAGCGATATCATGTTCGAAACCTTCCTGCGCATGCGCGCCGAGGCCGTTGAAACGCAGCTGCGGCAGCTGCTCGGCGAAAGCCCCCTGCCCGGCGAGATCGCGCGGCCCGGGCATCTGATGGCTGCCATGCGCCATGGCGTGCTCAATGGCGGCAAGCGGCTGCGTCCGTTCCTCGTGCTGGAAAGTGCCGCCCTGTTCGAAGCCGATGGCGAGGCAGCCCTGCGCGTCGCAGCAGCGCTTGAATGCGTGCACTGCTATTCGTTGATCCATGACGACCTGCCGGCGATGGACGATGACGACCTGCGCCGCGGCCAGCCGACGGTGCACAAGGCCTTCGACGAGGCGACTGCGATCCTTGCCGGCGACGGCCTGTTGACCTTTGCCTTCGACATCATCGCCGACGAGGCGACGCCGCTGCCGGCGGATCGACGCGCAGCCCTTGTTTTGGCGCTCGCCCGCGCGTCCGGCCCCGGCGGCATGGTCGGCGGCCAGGCACTCGACCTCGACGCCGAACGCAACAAGCCCGACGAAACAGGCATCATCCGGTTGCAGGCGATGAAGACCGGCGCACTGATCCGCTTCGCCTGCGAGGCCGGCGCCATTGTCGGCGGCGCCTCGGCCGACGAGCGCGAAAGGCTGGCCGAGTTCGGTTCGGCGATCGGGCTCGCCTTCCAGCTTGCCGATGACCTGCTCGACCTCACAGCCGACGCCGAGACGATGGGCAAGGCCACCGGCAAGGACGCCGCCGCCGGCAAGGCGACACTGGTGTCGCTGCACGGCCCGAACTGGGCCCGTTCCCAGCTCGTCGGTCTGGTCAACCAGGCGCACGATCTGCTCGAGCCCTTCGGCGAACGCGCAATCATGCTCAAGGCTGCCGCAAGTTTCGTCGCCGAGCGCAACAGCTGACCTCTATTGTCGACCGGCAAGCAACAATCTCGCGGGCAAGTTGTGCGGGTCAGAAACTCTTAATGTTAATGGTGTCTATTCCGGCTCTGTAAAATTGTGCGTATGTGTTTGGGGTTGCGCATGCCGGAGCACTCGTCCTTCATCCGTTCGATACGGATCCGATACGTTTCGGGTCTCCTGATCTTCGCGCTGACATCCATCGTCGTCGTGCTGGCCTTCAGCCAGGGCAACACCTATCGCCGCGATGTCGATGCGATTGCCGCCGAGCTGCAGCTGTTTTCACGCGAGCTGCGCAACGCCAGCAGTTTCGCCGAGACGACAAATGGCACCTGGCGGCCGGAAACGCAGGAAGCGCTTGCTGCCGCCGCCCGCAACCACGCCGCCCGACTCGACGCCCGCATCGGCCACCTGACCAGCTCGATCGACACGGTACGGCCCAGCCTGTCCGACAAATCCGTGCGCGAACTCGACAGCGCTTCCGTCAATGGCGATCTGTTCTGGTCGGCCCGCGACATCACCCACAACCTCGAAGCATTGGCGAGCGCACAGACCGCCGACGAGTGGAGCTATCGCGAGATCCGCAACCAGAACGACCTGTTTGCCCAGCCGATGCTGCTGCGCGCCACCGCCGCCATGGAGAACGAGCGCCGCTACGCCGAGACCCGCAGCGACCGGCTGCTGACGACGGCAGGCGCATTGTTGATCCTGGTCATCGGCGGCGTCGCGGCATGGGTCTTCCGCCCGATGGAACACGCCATCCGCAAGGCATTTTCGGAAAGCGCCGAGTCGTTGTCGAAGGCGGAAGCCGCCGACCGCGCCAAATCGGAATTCCTCGCCAATATGAGCCACGAAATCCGAACGCCGATGAATGGCGTGCTCGGCATGGCCGAGCTTTTGGCGCGAACCGACCTGACGCCGCGCCAGAAGACCTTCACCGAAGTCATCGTGAAGTCGGGCAACGCGCTGCTGACGATCATCAACGACGTGCTCGACTTCTCCAAGATCAACGCCGGCCAGCTGACGCTCGATCCCGCCCCGTTCCATCTCGGCGAGGCGGTCGAGGATGTCGCGACACTGATCTCAGCCCGAGTCGCCGAAAAGAACCTCGAGCTCATCGTCCGCGTCGACCCCCGCCTGCCCACCCACGTGACCGGCGATGTCGGCCGCTTCCGCCAGATCATCACCAACATGCTTGGCAATGCGGTGAAATTCACGGAGCGCGGCCATGTGCTTGTCGACGTGACCGGCGAGACCGTCGATGGTACCGTGGCGCTCAGCATCCGCGTCGAGGACACCGGCATCGGCATCCCCTCAGACAAGCTGCAGAGCGTGTTCGAGAAGTTCGCCCAGGTCGACGGCAGCTCGACCCGCCGCCACGAAGGTACTGGCCTCGGCCTTGCCATCGCAGCCCGCCTCGTCGACCTGATGGGCGGCCGCATCGGTGTCGAAAGCGAGCTCGGCAAGGGCTCGGTGTTCTGGTTCACCGCCATGTTGCCTGTCTATGAAGCACAGCAGGCAAGCAGCGTCGTGCCGGTCGACGTCACCGGCGCGCGCGTGCTTGTCATCGACGACAACCCGGTCAACCGCGAAATCCTGATCGAACAGCTGAAGAGCTGGGGTTTTGACTGCGCCGCCGCCGAAAGCGGCGCCATCGGCCTCGCCTTCCTCGACCGCGCCGCCCAGCTCGGCGCCAGCGTCGACTGCGTCATCCTCGACTACCAGATGCCCGGCATGAACGGCGCCGACGTCGCCAAGGCGATCGCCGCCGACAGCCGTATCTTGTCAATCCCGGTGGTACTGCTGACCTCGGTCGACCAGATCGACTTCTCCCGCATGGTGCTCGATTTCGGCATCGCGGCACACCTGACCAAGCCGGCCCGCTCGGCGGTGCTGCTCGGCACGGTGATCGCCGCGGTGCAGAAGGCCCGTTCGCAGGCCGGCCGCACCGAATTCGTGCGCGAGCCTGTCCGCCACGCGCCGCCGCCGGCCTTCACCGTTATCCGCGGCCCTGCAGCTGCACCACTTGCCCATCCGGAGCCAGCGGCTCTGCAGAGCAACGGGCTCGATGTCCTGGTGGCCGAGGACAACGAGGTCAACCAGCTCGTCTTCGGCCAGATTCTGTCGGGCCTCGGCCTCAGCCACCGCATCGCCGGCAACGGCCGCACGGCGGTTGAGATGTACCGCACCTTCAAGCCGAAGCTGATCCTGATGGACATTTCGATGCCGGAGATGAACGGCTACGAGGCGACGCGCGCCATCCGCACGGAGGAAGCAGCCAATGGCAGCCGCACGCCAATCATCGGCGTGACGGCGCATGCGCTGAAGGGCGATCGCGAGAAATGCATTGATGCCGGCATGGACGATTACCTGCCCAAGCCGGTATCGCCCGACAAGCTCGGCGCCAAGATCGGCACCTGGCTGAGCGAGAGCGTCGAACTGGTGCAGTCGGCATAAGGGCCGCCGGGATCCCTACGACTTCTTTATTTCTTGGCAGTCCCGCCCGTCTCGAATCCTGATGCGGTGGCTTTTACCTTCCTGACGCGACCGGACGACGGCGACCTCGCCGCTCCGGCGCGAACAACAAGGAAGTAAAAAAATGCTTCGTACCCAGATGCCCGACCGGTTCGTCAGCGCACGGACCGCAGAGCCCACGCGCCGCGATGCCGCCAATGACAGCAAGCTGGTCAAGGGCCAGACCGAACCCTTCATGTTCACCCGCCTGTTCTTCGTGACCGGCGTGCTGCTGGGTGGCCTCGCTCTGGCCACCATGCTTTCAAGCTGACAATGGAAATCTCGGACGTGATTTCGGTCGAGGACGTGGTCCTCGACCTCCGGCCGGAGAGCAAGATGCGGCTGCTCAAAGCGCTTGCGGCCCGTGCGGCGCAGCGCACCGGCTGCCCGGCCGCCGAGATCAGTTCGGTGCTTGCAGCCAGGGAAAAGCTCGGATCGACCGGGCTTGGCCAGGGCGTCGCGATCCCTCATTCCAAGATGCGCGGACTGCAAAGGCCATATGGCGCGTTTGCGCGCCTCGCTGCGCCCTGTCCGTTCGAGGCCATCGACGACCGGGATGTCGATCTTGTCGTGCTGCTGTTGTTGCCAGAGACCTCGCCGCAGGAACATCTCAACGTGCTGGCCAAGATTGCGCGGCGGCTGCGTGACGTCGAAGTAGTGGCGCGCCTGCGCAAGGCCGACGATGCTGCAACGGCATATCGCCTGCTCACGGATCAACCGCCGCTCAAAAGCTCTGCTGCCGCTTGAACAGACCGGCTTCAGCGGTTCCTGACCACGATGCAGGAGCCGCCGATGCTGCGCAGACTCTGGCAGATCTGACCTGCCTCATTGCGATCATCGGCGCCGATGCGCACAGCATAGATGCCACGCCGACCGATGGGCGTGCGCACCCGGCTGACGACCGGTTCATGCGACGACAGCAGTTTCGGAAACCGTCCCTCGAGCCGCTGCCACTGCTTGATCGCTGCCGCACGGCGGAAGTTGCCGGCAACCTGAATGCCCCAGGGTTTCACATGCACACTGGCCATGGCGATGGTCTGGGACATGATGACCCGGAGATTCTGGCAGGCAGCAGCAAAGGACATCTTCGGATCGAGCGGCCGGTTCGTTCCGGCATGGGCCTTGTCGGCAAAGTTGTCGGCTGGCTCGCCCATGATGTCGAGCACATAGTCCTCGGTTTCGAGCGGCAGGAAGCCGCCTGACGAAAGCCAGCGGGCGACGCGGTTTTCGCCGGCATTGTAGGCGGCGGCAGCGAGACCGAGATTACCAAAGCCGGACTTGAGTTCGCCGAGATACCGGGCTGACGCCGGGATCGCCTGTTCCATGTCGAACGGATTGGCGAGACCGCGCATGGCGGCGGTGCCTGGCATGAACTGGGCGATGCCCTCGGCACCCGCCGGGCTCACCGCGTTCGGATCGAAGCGGCTTTCCTTCCAGATCAACCGGGCGAAGAACTCGCTGGGCAGACCGTGGCGCCGGGCATGGGTGTCGATGAGCTCGCAGACGCGCGCGGCATGGGCTTTTTTCGGCGACCGCGGCGGATCGGCCAGTGCAGGTACGCACATGGCCAGCGAAACGAGGAAAGCCAGAGCTGCCCTCGACAGGTTCCGCATCCTTATTCGGCTGCCGCCTGGCCGCGACCGAAACGCTGCTCAATATAGTCGGCGACCATCTTCTCGAAATCGGCGGCAATGGCAGGGCCGCGCAGCGTCGCCGCCTTCTTGCCGTCGATGAACACAGGGGCCGTCGGCGTCTCGCCGGTGCCGGGCAAGGAGATGCCGATGTCGGCATGCTTGGATTCGCCAGGGCCGTTGACGATGCAGCCCATCACCGCGACCTTGAGCATTTCGACGCCGGGATACTTCTCCCGCCAGACCGGCATGTTCTTGCGCAGATCGTCCTGGATGTTCTGGGCCAATTCCTGGAACACGGTCGAGGTGGTGCGGCCGCAGCCCGGGCACGCGGCGACAATCGGCACGAATTGGCGGAAGCCCATCGTCTGCAGCAGTTCCTGCGACACCTGGACCTCGCGAGTGCGGTCGCCATTGGGCTCCGGCGTCAGCGAAATGCGGATGGTGTCGCCGATGCCCTGCTGCAAAAGGATGCCCATGGCTGCCGACGAGGCAACGATGCCCTTCGAACCCATGCCGGCTTCGGTAAGGCCGAGATGCAGCGCGTGGTTGGAGCGCGCAGCGAGCATGGTGTAGACGGCGATCAGGTCCTGGACGCCGCTGACCTTGGCCGACAGGATGATGTTTTCGCGCGGCAGGCCGATCTCTTCGGCGAGATCCGCAGAGATCAGCGCCGACTGCACGATGGCCTCGTGCATCACCTGGCTGGCGGTGAGCGGCGAGCCGTTCGCCTGGTTCTCGTCCATCAGCCGGGTCAAAAGGTCCTGGTCGAGCGAGCCCCAGTTTACGCCGATGCGCACCGGCTTGTCGTAGCGGATCGCCATCTCGACGATGTCGGCGAACTGCTTGTCCTTCTTTTCCTTGAACCCGACATTGCCCGGATTGATGCGGTACTTGGCAAGCGCCTCGGCGCAGGCGGGATGGTCGGCAAGCAGCTTGTGGCCGATGTAATGGAAATCGCCGACCAAAGGCACGTTGATGCCTAGGCGGGCGAGACGGTCGCGGATATGCGGAACGGCGGCGGCACTCTCGTCACGGTCGACGGTGATGCGCACGATTTCGGAGCCGGCCCGATGAAGGGCTGCGACCTGGGCGACCGTCTTGTCGATGTCGGCCGTGTCGGTATTGGTCATCGACTGCACGACGACAGGCGCTTCGCCACCAACGACCACGCCGCCGACGCTGACGCCAACCGACTTGCGGCGGGGAAATGGGGACGAAAAATAGCCGGTCATCGGACGGCCTTCTTGAAGCTCGAGGTATCCGCGCCTGAGGTGGCGCGCGCTGCGCGCGATGTCAATATCGCAGGTGGTCGCGCCCGCCAAGGGCGGCGTTAACCTGGCTGCAAGCGGCGAGATGAACAACGACGCCCGATGCTGTAGTGTGGACTGATATCCATGGGGGATTTCATGGCAGCATCGCTCCGCAGTCCCGTCTTGCCGCTTGTCGCCCTGTCAGCGCTGCTAGTTTGCGCCGATGCCCGCGCCCAGGCAATCGAACCCGGCAAGGAAGGCGAACTCGCCAACTTCATCCCGCCCGAGGCCGGCGCCCGCGCGTGTTTCGGCCGCATCTACGACGAGGCGCATCTCAAGGCGCACCCGAAGCAGCAGGTGACGGAGATGCAGTTCCGGCTCGCCTACTACATCCATGATCCGGACGAATTCGCGCCGAAGGGCCAGCGCAACTACTATTTCGAAATCCTGGCCAGGCTGCGCGGCCACAAGCAGGCGAAGCCGCTGAGCGCGATGGGCGAATGCAGCCCCAGCGATGACGGCAAGTCGATCTTCTGCGGCGTCGATTGCGACGGCGGCGGCGTGATGGTCAAACGCAGCGGCGACGGCAAGATCATGGTCGATCTCGAGGCGCTCGGCCGGCTGCGCATGACATCGGATTGCGGCGAGGACGAAGACGGCGGGGTCGAGCTGTCGTCTGGTGCCGACGACAAGCGTTTCCTGCTGTCGAAGCTCCCCGTTTCAGAGTGCCCCTCCTACGACGACTGGTAGAAAAGAGCGGTCCTCACACCACAATTTCACGAAACTGTGCGACAGCGGTGCTTCTTTTGCGCCGCACAGCACGTATATGTTGCATTGCACCATAGAGATTCCCGAAGGATTTTCCTGCATGACCGCGACCAGGACCGCCATCGTCACCGGCTCGACTTCCGGCATCGGCCTCGCCATCGCCGAGGCTTTTGCCCGCGACGGCATGAACGTTGTCATCAACTCCTTCTCCGACACGCCGGCCGACCATGCCATCGCCGAGCGGCTGTCGAAGGAGCACAAGGCCGAGGTCGTCTACATCAAGGCCGACATGTCGAAAGCGGCGGAATGCCGGGCGCTGGTCGCCAAGGCCGCTGAAGAATTCGGTTCCGTCGAAATTCTCGTCAACAATGCCGGCATTCAGCATGTCGCCGCAGTCGAGGACTTCCCCGTCGAGAAGTGGGACGCGATCATCGCCATCAACTTGACCTCGGCGTTTCACACCACCGCGGCCGCGATCCCGCTGATGAAGAAGGCCGGTGGCGGCCGCATCATCAACATCGCTTCCGCCCATGGCCTCGTCGCCTCGGCCTACAAGTCGGCCTATGTCTCGGCCAAGCACGGCATCATGGGCCTGACCAAGACGGTGGCGCTGGAAGTCGCGCTCGACAAGATCACCTGCAACGCCATCTGCCCCGGCTATGTGCTGACCCCGCTGGTTGAAGCGCAGATCCCCGACCAGATGAAGGCGCACAACATGGACCGCGAGACGGTGATCCGCGAGGTCATGCTCGACCGCCAGCCGACCAAGGAGTTCGTCACCGTCGAGCAGATCGCGGCGACCGCTCTCTTCCTCGCCTCCCCGGCAGCAAGCCAGATCAACGGCACCCACATCTCGGTGGACGGCGGCTGGACGGCCCAGTGAGGCGCCGCCAGGCGGACAACCCCCCAGACACCCCAGACTCAAAGGACAATGACGCCATGACTGGAAACGGCAGGGCGGAGGAGAAGAAGTCGATCAACGTAGCGCTGCAGGGCGGAGGCTCGCACGGAGCCTTCTCCTGGGGCGTGCTCGACCGTCTGCTGGAGGACGGCCGGCTCGACATCAAGGCCATCTCGGGCACCAGCGCAGGCGCGATGAACGCCGTGGCGCTTGCCGACGGCTGGGTGCGCGGTGGCGCGGAAGGTGCGCGTGCCAAGCTTGCCGACTTCTGGCGGGCTGTGGCGCGAAAGGGCCGCTTCAGCCCGGTGCAGCGTTCGCCCTGGGATGTGCTGTGGGGCAACTGGTCGATCGAGAACACGCCCGGCTACATCTGGTTCGACACCATGTCGCGGGTGTTGTCGCCCTATGTCGCCAACCCGCTGAACCTCAACCCGCTGCGCGACGTCGTCGCCGAAGAGATCGACTTCGCCAATGTCCGTGCCTGCAAGGATATCGACCTGTTCATCTCGGCAACCAATGTCGAGACCGGCCAGTTGCGCGTGTTCAGCGACGGCGAGATCGACCTCGACACGGTGATGGCCTCGGCCTGCCTGCCGCAGATCTTCCAGGCCGTCGAGATCAACGGCGTGCCCTATTGGGATGGCGGTTATGGCGGCAATCCGGCGATCTACCCGTTCTTCAAGGCCAATGACACGGACGATGTCCTGCTCGTCCAGATCAACCCCGTCATCCGCGAACAGACGCCGAAGACGGCCAACGAGATCCAGAACCGCATCGACGAGATCACCTTCAACGCCGGGCTGCTGCGCGAATTCCGCGCCATCGCCTTCATCAAGGAACTGATCGCCGCCGGGCGCCTGCCGCATGGCGAATTCCGCGACATCCGCATGCACCGCATCGATGCCGACGAGGCTTTCAAGGATCTTTCGGCGTCGTCGAAGGTCAATGCCGAGTGGGCGTTCCTCGAATACTTGCGCGACCTTGGCCGCACTGCCGCCAGCGACTGGCTCGAAGACAACTTTGATTCGGTCGGCACCAAGGCGACACTCGACCTATCCGGGCAACTCGACGATGGCTTCAAGCCGCTGCACGGCCCCTCCGTCGGACGCCGCGTACGGGAGTTTCTGGCCACCAGAACCAAGCCGGCTGCCGCTCGCCATCACAACTAAACCGCGAAAATCCGGGGTTTTGGCGCGGCAACCGCAGCGTGCTGACATATCCTGCCAGTTTTGTCAGGATGATGTTTCCATTCTTTTTTATCACTATTTTGCGAACTACATTTGATGTAGAAGACGCCCTTCCGCCACTTTGCCCCCGCGGCGGATTGAATGCGGTATTGCGCGCCACCATATCGGGGCGACGCGCCAGGCAAGATGGCGGTAGCCGCAACCGTCCTTAACGGATAACGACAATGTCGAAGATTAGGTTCCATAAGCTTGCAGCCTTGGTCGTGCTCGTGGCATTCGCCGCGTGGATGGGCACTGGCGAATTCTCTTCGGTGGGCAGCGCTCAGACCCAACCCGACGAAAAACCTGCCCAGGCCGCCGAACAGCCCAAGGCGCCGCTGCGCACTGTCATGGTTGTCGCGCCCCCACGCGTCGAACACGCCCGCGCCATCCGCATTTCCGGCCAGACCGAAGCAGAAAAGCGCGCCACGCTTGCCACCCGTGCGGCCGGCATCATTGCCGAACTGCCGGTCAAGCAGGGCGACCACATCAAGCAGGGCGACCTGATCCTGATGCTCGACGCCGAGGAAAAGGCTGCCGCCGTCGAAACGTCCAAGGCCGTGCTGTCGCAGCGCAAGGCAGAATGGGAAGCAGCCCAGAAGCTGACCAAGGCGGGCTCTGCGGCCAAGCTGACTGGCGACATTGCCTGGTCCAACTATCAGACCGCCCAGTCGCAGCTCCAGGCATCCGAAGCCGAGCTGTCGCGCAACCAGGTCAAGGCACCGTTCAACGGCGTCGTCGACCGCGTCTCGGTGGAGCTCGGCTCCTCGGTCGCCCAGGGCGGTGAGGTTGCTA
Source organism: Aminobacter sp. LjRoot7 (assembly GCF_964252895.1). Taxonomy (NCBI): domain Bacteria; kingdom Pseudomonadati; phylum Pseudomonadota; class Alphaproteobacteria; order Hyphomicrobiales; family Phyllobacteriaceae; genus Aminobacter; species Aminobacter sp. LjRoot7. The sequence goes on along the minus strand of NZ_CAXUPX020000007.1, from coordinate 128,677 downwards.
CGATCCTCAGCCTCGACCCCATCCTCGCCAAGGGCGAGATCAGCGAGCGCGACCTGCGCTACGTCAAGATCGGCGACGAGGCCGATGTCAGCCTGATCAACGGCGAAGTCGTCAAGGGCACCGTCCGCTACATCAGCCGCGACGCCACGGCCAAGACCCGCACCTTCCCGATCGAGATCGCGGTCCCGAACAAGGACAACGCCATCCCGGCCGGCATGACCGCGGAAATCACCGTGCGCGCCAACCCGACCGACGCGGTGGTATTGCCACGTTCGGTGGTGACGCTGGGCAAGAACGGCGACCTCGGCATCCGCGCCATCGACGCGGCCTCGAAGGTGGTCTTCTATCCGATCGACCTGGTCGACGACACCCAGAAGGGTCTCGTGCTCGGCGGCATTCCCGCCGACGCCAAGGTCATCATCGCCGGCCAGGACCTGGTCAAGGAAGGCGACGAAGTGCAGGCCCAGGTCGCCGACGAGGCGGCTCTCAAGAAACTCGCTGAAAGCGCGGCCGGGACACAGTAACAATGGATATCGTCAAGCTTGCGATCCGCAATGCGCGACTGACTCTTTCGGTCCTGCTCTTCCTGGTCATCGCGGGGGCGCTTGCCTACCGCGCCGTGCCCAAGGAGGCCGAGCCCGACGTCGCCATTCCGATCATGTATGTCAGCCTGGTGTACAACGGCATTTCGCCCGAGGATGCCGAGCGCCTTCTGCTTCGTCCCGTCGAGTCCCAGCTCAAGAGCCTGAAGGGGCTCAAGGAGATGAAGTCGAACGCCTATCAGGGCGGCGCCAACGTCATCGTCGAGTTCGACCCGTCGGTCGACCTGGGCGACGCGCTGATCGACACACGCAACAAGGTTCAGGACGCCAAGCGCGACCTGCCCGCGGGCGTCGAGGAACCGACGGTCAACGAGGTCAACCTGTCCGAATTCCCGGTCGTGTTCATCACGCTGTCCGGCGACATTCCGGAACGCGCGCTGACCGCTGCCGCCAAGGACCTGCGCGACCGCATCGAAGAGGTGCCCGGTGTGCTCGAGGCCGAGATCCAGGGATCTCGCGACGAGCTCGTCGAGGCGATCGTCGATCCGGTGAAGCTGTCGTCTTATGGCCTGCAGCTAGACCAGCTCATCCAGGGCGTCGGCGCATCGAACAGCCTTGTCGCCGCCGGCACCATCGAGGGGGCGGAAGGCAAATACGCGGTCAAGGTGCCGTCGTTGATCGAAACGCCGGAGGATGTCGCAAACCTGCCCGTCGTGGCCGGCCCGAACGCCGTCGTCCGGGTTCGCGACGTCGCCACCGTGCGCTCGACCTTCAAGGACGCCGAGACGATCGCCCGCATCGACGGCCGGCCGGCGATCACGCTGGCGGTTAAGAAGCGCATCGGCGCCAACGTCGTCGAGACCATCGAGGGCTCGAAGAAGGTCGCCGAAGAGTTCGTGGCAAAGAGCAAGCAGGCGCTGCCCGACCTGCAGGTGACCTATACCCAGGACAAGTCGGTCTTCGTCAACCAGTTGCTGAACGACCTGCAGAACCACGTGATGATTGCCGTCATCCTGGTCTTCATCGTCATTCTCTACGCGCTCTCCGGGCGCGCCTCGATGCTTATCGGACTGGCGATTCCGTCGTCATTCCTGATCGGTATCCTGCTGCTTGCCCTGATGGGCTACACGATCAACATGATCGTGCTGTTTTCGCTCATCCTGGCGGTCGGCATGCTCGTCGACGATGCGATCATCGTCACCGAATATGCGGAACGGCGCATGTCGGAAGGCATGCCCAAGGAGCAGGCCTTCGAGGAAGCTGCCAAGCGCATGGCCGGACCGGTCATCGCCGCGACGCTGACCCGCATCGCCGCCTTCTCGCCCCTGCTGTTCTGGCCGGGCATCGTTGGCGACTTCATGAAGTACCTGCCGATCACGCTGATCGTCACCCTTGCCGCCTCGATGGCCTACGCACTGATCTTCGCGCCGGCAATCGGCGCCATCATCGGCAAGGCGCCGCTGCATGGCGAGGAAGAAAACCGCGACGGCCTCTACATGGCCATCGTCAAGAAGGCCGTGGTCTACCCGATCACCGCCATCATGCTGACCTTGCTGCTGCTTGGCGGCGGGTTGTATTCCTACGTGAAGTTCGGCAATGGCGTCGAGTTCTTCCCGTCGGTCGAGCCGGACTACGGCCTGCTCTACGTGCATGCCCGCGGCAACCTCTCGCTTGAAGAAATGGACGCGGCGACCCGCATCGCCGAGGACAGGATCATCGGCTGGCCCGGCATCAAGTCGGTGCTGACCAAGGTCGGCAAGACGCGCGGCGGCGAGGACGTTCCGGAAGACGTCGTCGGTGTCATCAACTACGAGTTCATCGACTGGCGCGAGCGCCAATCGGCGCACAAGATTCTCGAAGACTTGCGTGTCGCGATGGCTGGCATTCCAGGCGTCGATGTCGAAGTGCGCGTTCCGGACGCTGGTCCGCCGACCGGCAAGGCCATCCAGGTCCAGCTTTCGGCGACCGATCCGACCGGGCTCAACGACTATGCCAAGGTGGTGGCTGCGGCCGTTGCCAAGGTCCCCGGCGTCATCGACCTCTCCGACGGCCTGCCGCCTCCTGGCGTCGACTGGGCGCTTGAGGTCGATCGCTCCAGGGCCGCGCAGTTCGGCGTCAGCCCGACGTCGGTCGGAACCGTTGTTCAGCTCGTGACCACGGGCCTGAAACTGACCGACTATCGCCCGGCGGGCACCGATGACGCCGTGGACATTCGGCTGCGCCTGCCTGAAGACCGCCGCACACTGTCGGCGCTCGACGAGCTGCGCATCGAAACGGCGCAAGGTTCCGTGCCGATCTCGAACTTCGTCTCGCGCAAACCGGAGCCGACCGCTGGCGTGCTGAAGCGCATCGACAGCAAGCGCACCATCACCATCCAGGCCAATGTGGCTGGCGGGTTCCAGGTCGCTGAAGTGCAGGCAGCGGTGGCCAAGGCCGTCGGCGAAATCGCCAAGCCTGGCGTCGACTGGAAACTCGCCGGTTCGAACGAAGACAGCGCCGAGGCAGCAGCCTTCCTCAGCAATGCCTTCGGTGCCGCGATCTTCCTGATCTTCATCGTGCTGTTGGCGCAGTTCAACAAGTTCACCAGCGTGCTTCTGGTGTTGTCCTGCGTTGTCATGGCGGTGATCGGCGCGCTGCTCGGCATGCTCTTGACCGGCCAGACCTTCGTCATCGTCATGTCGGGCATTGGCTTCATCGCACTGGCCGGCGTGGTGGTGAACAACAACATCGTGCTGATCGACACCTATGACCGGCTGCGCGATGAAGGTTGGAACAAGCTCGACGCGGTGCTGCAGACCTGCCGCGAACGTGCGCGTCCGGTGGTGCTGACCGCGCTGTCGGCCATCCTTGGCGTTATGCCGATCGCCTTCGGCCTCGGCCTGGAGATCTTCCACCACGAGACGACGATCAACGCACCGTCGACGCAGTGGTGGATTGCCCTCTCCTCGGCGATCGTCTTCGGCCTGTCGTTCGCCACCGTGCTGACGCTGGTGGTGACGCCTGCGATGCTGATGGTGTTCACGCGCGACAAGCGCAAGCCCGGCCAGCGTGGCTGGCTCAGCAGGCTTTTCCGCTTTGGCAGGAAGGACAAGCCCGTGGCCGGCGCGACGACGCCAACCGGTGCCGACGAACCCGCGGTCGCCTTCCCCAAGGCTGCGGAATAGCCTGACCTAGCAAGAGTGTATGAAGGCCGCCCAGGAACAACCGGGCGGCCTTTTGCGTTGCTGCCTCGATGAAACACAAGAATCCGAGGCAAAAACAATGACGATTTCAACGCTGCTCATCATCATCCTGATCCTCATCCTGCTCGGCGCCGTCCCCGCCTGGCCGCACTCGCGCGGATGGGGATACGGCCCATCGGGTATCGTCGGCATCCTGCTGGTGGTGCTGCTCGTGTTGATGCTGATGGGCAGGGTCTGACCGTCGCCAGGCGCAGGCGCTATGGCGACCGGAGCAAGCCTGCGCAGGTCGCCAGTCCCTTGCGATAATCGCGCTGGGCGGGGATTTCGGGCACCGTCACGCCGGTCCGCAATGCATGCTGGATATCCGTGACATAGGCATTGAAGTCGGACGACGCCTCGAGGCAGACCGTGTACTTCCGGTATGGATTGTCGGTGCCACCCGCCTCCATGGCCTTGAGGGTCCAGGCCCTTTCGCCCTTCGAGCTTGGCACGTAGACGAGCCGCTCAATGTCGGCTGCCGTCTGGGTGGCGTCATCCACCTTCTCGATCAGGCTTTCGAGCACTGCCGACCGGGCCGAGATCGTGTCGTGAAGGTCCCGACTGTCGGCGAGCGCATCGGCCAGGGTCGGCGCAGCCGCAAGCTGCGCTGCGATCATCATGGCGATGCCGGTCAATACAGTCATCCTATGCCCTCCAGACGGCGACTATCTCATGCGTAGCCACTGTCTGGAAGGCGAAAGGCCTCAGGCGGCAGCCTTTAGCCTGGAGGGGAGCAGGTCGAGGTCGCCGAGCGCACCCCTCACCGCCTCATCGAGCGGCGTGTGCGGGATCTCACCCAACACCGCTTCCAGCCGCGTCGAGACAAGCCTGTGTGGCTCGAAGCGCAGATAGGACATCGACACGATCGCCTTCCACATTGGCACGAACGGGCTGCCGGCGCGCAGCACCCACCACGGCATGCTGGCAAACTTGAGCTTGCGGCCCATCACCCGCTCCACCGCCGCCTTGATCTCGAGGTCGGTCAGGGAATGGCCCGGGAGGTTGAAGCTCTCGTAGGCGCCTAGATCCTCCCGCCTTTCGGCCAGCGCCACGAATGTCCTGGCGAGATCGGGCAGATAGGCCCAGGCGTGCACCAGCTCGACAGGTCCCGGCGCGGTGTAGACGCCCTTGGTAACCTTGGAAGCAATCACCAGGTCGAACCAGGAACCAGTGCCCTTGCCGCCGAAGAAATCGCCGGCCCGCAGAAGGACCGTGCGCACCCGGCCGGCATCAGCCTCGCGCCGGTAAAGCTGCTCCTGCTCCGCCCGGATGCGGCCCTTCTCGGTCGTCGGGTGTTGCGGCGTGTCCTCCGAGATGACAGCGGGCATCGGCGAGCCGAAATTGTAGACGGTGCCGGCAACCATGTGCAGCGCGCCGCTAGCGTGGCACGCCGCCATGACATTTTCGGCCATCGGCAGCACCGAGCTCCAATCGGAGTAGACCGGGCTCAGCCCGTTGAAGACGATGTCCATGCCGCTGGTGGCGGCGACAAGCGACTGCCGGTCGAGCGCGTCGGCAGCGTACGCCTCCGCACCTTGCAGCTCCGCGGGCAGCTTGCCGTCGCGGGTAATGGCCCTCACCTCGTATCCCGCATCGAGAAAGGCCTTGGCAACAGCGCGGCCAAGCCGGCCGCGGGCACCCAATATTGCGATCTTGGTCATGTCGGTCACTCCAGTTGCGTTGTTGTGTGACCGCAATGTCGTTCATTCATTTCGGGAAATAAATTGACTGAAGATGGCGTCATGATATTCAATTTTGAATATGCCTGAGATTGATTGGAATCTGATCCGCAGCTTCGTCGCGGTCGCCGAAACCGGCAGCTTGTCGGCCGCGGCGCGCAGCCTGGGCTCCAGCCAGCCGACCCTCGGCCGCCATATAGCCGAGCTCGAACAGGCGCTTGATGTCACGCTGTTCCGGCGCGGCCGCCAGGGCTATGTGCTGACCGAGGCCGGCAGCCTGCTGTTCGAGCGGGGCCGCGCCGTCAGCGAACAGGCGACATCCTTCGCACGGCTCGCCCTGGGCGCGGTGGAAGCGATCGAAGGCACGGTCCGCATCGCGGCGAGTGAAATGGTGGCTGCCCACGTCCTGCCCGCCATGCTGGCCCGTCTTGGACTGGAGGAGCCCGGCATAGAGGTCGAGGTCGTCGCGTCGAACCAGGTCGAGAACCTTCTGCGTCGCGACGCCGACATCGCGATCCGCATGGTGCAGCCGGCCCAGAACGAGCTGGTGGCCCGCAAGGTCACCGACATCGCGCTACGGATGTGCGCGACGTCGACTTATCTCGATCGGCGTGGCCGCCCGGAGCGGCCAGAGGATCTGCAGCAGCATGACCTGATCGGGTTCGACCGCAGCGACGAGATGATCCGCGGCCTCGAACGGTTCTATCCGGAGATGACGCGGCATGCCTTTCGCTTCCGCTCCGACAACCACATCGTGCTCTGGGAGGCCGTGCGGGCCGGCAACGGCATTGGCGTTGCCCAGCTGCCGCTGATCCGGCGCGAGCCCGGACTGGAGGTCGTCCTGCCAGACCTGACGCTGCCTGTGCTGCCGGTATGGCTCGCCATGCATCGCGACGTGCGCGCAAGCGTACGCATCCGCCGCGTCGCTGATTTCCTGAACGACGAGCTGAAGCGCTATTCCGCCGGCGCCGTTTGAGCCACGGCCCTGAAGTCGGCATGGCGGGCGAGCCCGGCCATCACGGACACCACGACCAGCAACCCGGACAAGGTGACGAAAACAGGCGCGAAGCCGGTATGGCCGGCAACGAAGCCGATCGCCGACGGCGCCACCAGGATACCCGAATAGCCCATCGTGGTGACGACGCTCATGCCGATGTTCGGCACCACGCCGGGCTGGTTGCCGGCGGCGGAAAAGGCAATCGGCACCATGTTGGCGACGCCCAGTCCGCACATGGCGAAGGCGGCGATGGCGATCCAGGGATTGGGCGCGAGGCCTGCAGCCAGCATGCCGGCAGCGGCGACCAGCGCCGAGACGCGCAGCGTGTTGACCGCACCGAAGCGGTTGCGCACACCGTCGCCCAGGAACCGCATCAGCGCCATGATGCCGGAGAAGGCGGCAAAGGCGAAGCCGGCGGTGGCGATGTCGGCGCCGAGTTCCTGCTTGAGGTAGAGTGCAGCCCAGTCGAGCACGGCACCTTCCGGGATCATCGAAAACAGCGCCATGAGGCCGACAAGATAGATCGCCGCCAGGCGCGGCATGCGGAAATGCCGGTGTTCATGCGCCACCGGCTTGTCCTCGATCAGGTAGCGCAGGGCAAAGGCAGTCATGGCGGCTGCGATGACCGTGACGAACAGCGCGTGCGGCAGATGCCCGAACTGCTGGATGATGATGCCGCCAAGCCCGCCGCCGACGAAACCGCCAAGGCTCCAGAATCCGTGCGACGACGACATGATGGCACGCGACAGCCGCTTTTCCACGGCGACCGCATTGGCATTCATGGCGACATCCATGGCACCTGCCGTGGCGCCGAAGATGTACATCGTCACCGCCGTCAGCCAGACATTGGGCGCCAGCGCCACCAGCAGTAATGCGAAGACCAGAATCCAGGCGAAGCCGATGACAACAGGGCGCGAACCGCGCTTGGTCATCAGGTAGCCAGAGAAAGGCATTGCCGTCAGCGCGCCAATGCCGAAGCCAAGGATCAGCAGGCCAAGCACGAACTCGCTGATGCCAAGCCGGGTGACCAGCAGCGGGATCTGCGGCGCCCAGCTTCCGGTCATGAAGCCGTTCATGAAGAATGCAGCCGCAACAGCCCATCGGGCCGATGCGTTGGCGGATGTCGGGGTGGCATCTTTGGTGCTCATCGGGCGCAACTCCTAACATAGCTGCCGGGCAGCTGAAATCGATTTCAACCTGCCGTGATCGCCGGATTCAAAAAGTGACCGCCATCCTTTGGAACGGCGGTGGCTTATAACTGCAGTACATTTTTAAATCGATTGAATCGCTCGTCAAGACGACTCTCGCGACAAGCATTGGGCCAGAACGGTAACAAAGGTTAACGATTGCCCGAATTCCGTCGAATAGCTGGGCTAGCTCAGAAGCCTAGAAACTGCGGCGGGACGGGCAACACACTCCACGTTCGCAATCGTTTCGATGCATTGCATGCCAAATCGGGCTGGGGGGTCGGCTTTCGGCATTGTCGCCGGGTTGAGCCAGTGTGGAGTCTTGTACCATGAATACCCCCGCCTTCCGGCTTGCCGGGATATCAAGCGGCATCGCCGCCCGCCTGCCTCGGCTGCATCTGTCGAAGCTCGAAATCGGCTTGCTTGGCGCAGCAGCGGCGCTGGCAGTCGCCATCGTCGCCTTCGGGTTCACCGGAAGCGACCAGCCCGACCCGATAGAGACCGCGGCCGTCCTGCCGCCGCGCCTCGAAACCAAGGCTGTTGGCACGGAAATTCCCGCAGAGGCAGCCAAGCCGATCGCAACGGCTACCGTTCAAGGGGCAGCCGCTACGGCTGCGGCGCCAGCGCCTACGCCGCTCCTGGCGGCACCGGCCTCAGCGCCCGCAACGGGCCACTTCGAAAGGCCCGTGCCGCCTGCAGCCACCGGCCCGGACGAGCGCGGCGAGACCACCGCAACGCCATTTCCCTTTGCGACAGCCGACGAGGCGCCTGATCCGGCTCGGACTACGGCGATCGCGACGGAAGGCTTGCGTGGCTCGATAGACGTCCAGGTGGCGGAGACCGAGACAGAAGTGGCGATGCTCGAGCAGCAGACCGGCATGATCGACGACGCGACCGGCGATACCACCCAGGCGACAGCCGGCCCGCTGCCGGACCTGCGCCCAGCAAAGGTGGTCAAATACGCCAACCTGCGCGACGGACCGGCTGACGAAGCCAAGGTGATCGTCGTCGTTCCGGCCAATGCCGAGATCGAAGCCGAAGTCGACTGCAACTGGTGCACGGTCGTCTACAAGGGCCAGCGCGGCTACATGTACAAGAACCTGATCCGCCGCACCGTGGCGGAAGAAGCAAAGGCAGGCCAAGGCCTGTTCTAGGCCTGGGGTGGACGGCCGGGCGGCGTCGAATGCGCCCGGCCTGAAATTGTCAGCCGTAGACCACCAAAAGGTCCTTGGCGTCGATCTGGTCGCCGGCGCGCACCAGCACCTCGGTGATGGTGCCATCGCGTTCGGCATGCAGTGCCGTTTCCATCTTCATCGCTTCGATGGACAGCAGCACGTCGCCGGCCTTGATCGGCTGGCCGGCTGAGACGGCGAGCGTCGAGACGACGCCCGGCATCGGCGCGCCGACATGGGCATCATTGCCCGCTTCGGCCTTGCGCCGTGCCTTGGAGGCGGAGGCGCCATGGGCACGGTCCGGCACCTTGATGCGACGTGGCTGGCCGTTGATCTCAAAGAACACCGTGACCATGCCCTTTTCGTCGACGTCGCCGACAGCCAGGCAGCGGATAACAAGCGTCTTGCCCTTTTCGATGTCGACGAAGACCTCGTCCTCGGGCTTCATGCCGTAGAAATAGACCGGCGTCGGCAGCACGCTGACCGGGCCGTAATTTTCCTGCGCGCCGACGAAGTCGGTGAAGACCTTCGGGTACATTAGCCACGAGGCAAACTCGTCCTCGGACAGCTTGCGTCCAAGCTTGGTCTCGATCTCCTTGCGGTTGGCCTTGAGATCGGCGGCCTTGAGCAACGAGCCGGGACGCGCGGTGATCGGCGTCTCGCCCTTCAACACCTTCTTCTGCAGCGCAGCTGGCCAGCCGCCCGGCGACTGGCCAAGATCGCCGCGCAGCATCGACACCACCGAGTCCGGGAAGGCGATGTCCTTGGCCGGGTTCTCGACATCGGCGACGGTCAGCTCCTGGCTGACCATCATCAAAGCCATGTCGCCGACGACCTTGGATGACGGCGTCACCTTGACGATGTCGCCGAACATCAGGTTGACGTCGTGATAGGCCTGCGCCACTTCGTGCCAGCGGGTCTCGAGCCCGAGCGAGCGCGCCTGCTCCTTGAGGTTGGTGAACTGGCCGCCCGGCATTTCATGCAGGTAGACTTCGGATGCCGGTCCTTTCAGGTCGCTCTCGAAGGCGGCATACTGGTTGCGCACGGCTTCCCAATAGAACGAGATGCGGCGGATCCATTCGGGCGCAAGACCCGGATCGCGATCCGACCCGCGCAGCGCCTCGACGATTGAGCCCAGGCAAGGTTGCGAGGTGTTGCCGGAGAAAGCGTCCATCGCTGCATCGATGGCGTCTACCCCGCTTTCGACCGCCGCCAGCACCGTCGCCGCCGACAGGCCCGACGTGTCATGAGTGTGGAAGTGGATCGGCAGGTCGGTGGCCTCTCGCAGCGCCTTGAACAGCACGCGCGCCGCAGCCGGCTTGAGCAGACCGGCCATGTCTTTGACGGCGATGATGTGCGCGCCGGCGGCTTCCAGCTCCTTGGCGAGACCGGCGTAGTACTTCAGGTCGTACTTCGCCCTGTTCGGGTCGAGGATGTCGCCGGTGTAGCAGATCGCCGCTTCGCAGAGCTTGCCCTCGGCGCCGACGGCATCCATCGACACGCGCATGTTGTCGACCCAGTTCAGGCAATCGAAGACGCGGAACAGGTCGACGCCGCCGGCGGCGGCCTGACGGACGAAATGCTGGACGACATTGTCGGGGTAGTTGGTGTAGCCAACGCCGTTGGCGCCGCGCAGCAGCATCTGCAGCAGGATGTTGGGCGCTGCCTGGCGGACCTTCGACAAACGCTCCCAAGGATCTTCGGTAAGGAAGCGCATGGCAACGTCGAAGGTGGCACCGCCCCAGCATTCGAGCGACAGAAGCTGCGGCAGCGCACGGGCGTAGGTGCCGGCGATCTTGGCGATGTCATGGGTACGCACGCGCGTCGCCAGCAGCGACTGGTGGCCGTCACGCATCGTCGTGTCGGTGATCAGAACCTGCTTCTGCGCGCGCATCCAGGCGGCGAACTTCTCCGGGCCGAGCTGGTCGAGCTTCTGCCTGGTGCCGTCGGGGATCGGGCCGGTGAACCATGGCACGACGGGTGCAGCGGCTTCCGGGTTGGGCGCAGCGCGGCCACGCGTCTCCGGGTGGCCGTTGACGGTGACGTCGGCGAGGTAGTTGAGCAGCTTGGTGGCACGGTCCTGGCGCTTGACCTGCGCGAACAGCTCGGGCGTCGAGTCGATGAATTTGGTGGTGTAGGAATTATCGCGGAAGGCCGGGTGCGTGATGATCGCTTCGAGGAAGGTCAGGTTGGTGGCGACGCCGCGAATGCGGAACTCGCGCAGCGCCCGGTGCATTCGGGCAATCGCCTCGACCGGGTTGGGCGCCCAGGCGGTGACCTTTTCCAGCAGCGGATCGTAGAAGCGGGTGATGACCGCGCCCGAATAGGCGGTGCCGCCGTCGAGGCGGATTCCGAAGCCGGTGGCACCGCGATAGGCGGTGATGCGGCCATAGTCGGGAATGAAGTTCTGCTCCGGATCCTCGGTCGTGATGCGGCACTGCAGGGCATGGCCGTTGAGCCGGATGCCGGCCTGTGCGGGCACGCCCGATTCCGGCGTACCGATGGCAAAGCCGTCGAGGATGTGGATCTGCGCCTTGACGATGTCGATGCCTGTCACCTGCTCGGTGACGGTGTGCTCGACCTGGATGCGCGGGTTGACCTCGATGAAGTAGAACTTGCCGGTGTCGGCGTCCTGCAGGAACTCAACCGTTCCCGCGCCGACATAGGCGGTGTCGCGCGCGAGCTTGAGGGCATAACCACACAGCTCCTGGCGCAGCTCCTCGCTGAGGTAAGGCGCCGGGGCGCGTTCGACGACCTTCTGGTTGCGGCGCTGGATCGAGCAGTCGCGCTCGAACAGATGCACGGCGTTGCCATGGGTGTCGCCCAGCACCTGCACTTCGACGTGGCGGGCACGCTCGATCAGCTTTTCGAGATAGACCTCGTCCTTGCCGAACGCCGCCTTGGCCTCGCGCTTGCCTTCGGTCACCTCACGGATGAGATCGGCCTCGCTGCGGATGGCACGCATGCCGCGACCGCCGCCGCCCCATGATGCCTTGAGCATGACAGGATAGCCAACCTCGGCAGCGAGCTTCTTGACCTCGTCCATGTCGTCGGGCAGCGGATCGGTAGCCGGGATGACCGGCACGCCGACCTCGATGGCGAGGTTGCGCGCCGCCACCTTGTTGCCAAGCCGGCGCATGGTCTCGGGCCTGGGTCCGATGAAGGTAATGCCATTTTCGGCACAGGCGTCGGCGAACTCCGGGCTCTCCGACAACAGGCCATAGCCAGGATGGATGGCATCGGCGCCCGACAGCCTGGCGACCCGGATGATCTCTTCGATCGACAGGTAGCTTTCGATTGGCCCCATGTCCTTGGTGAGATGGGGGCCGCGGCCGACCTGATAGCTTTCGTCGGCCTTGAAGCGATGCAGCGAATATTTGTCCTCTTCGGCCCAGATCGCCACGGTTTTGAGCCCTAGCTCATTGGCCGCGCGGAAGACGCGGATGGCGATTTCGGATCGGTTGGCGACGAGGATCTTGCTGATCGGCACGAATACGCTCCAGGGAACCGGATATTTAAGAGGCGGCGAATGATTAGCGGGAAAATGCTGCGGTGCAACCGAAAACGCACATTCCTAAATCGATTTAATTTCCCCTAGGTCAGACAGGCATTTTTCCACGGCACAAAAAAATGCCCGGCGCATTGCGCCGGGCATTTCTGTTCAGCAAAAAGATGCTGAAATTACTTCTGCGGCTTGTAGGTGTACTTGCCGTCGTCGCCCTTGACCCACTCATACATGATGTAGCCGGGCAGCTTCGGGTCGCCCTTCTCGTCGAAGCCCATGTCGCCGAGCACGGTCGGGAAGGTGTTCGCCTTCATCGCCTTGGCGACTTCCTGCGGATCGACCGAGTTTGCTGCCTTGGCAGCACCCGCAACGACCTGCATCGCAGCGTAGGAGTACAGCGTGTAGGCTTCAGGGTTGAAGCCGGCGGCGCGGAACTTCTCGACCAGCGCGTTGTTGGCCGGGTTCAAGGTCGGATCGGGACCGAAGGTGTTGAGCGTACCGGCAACAGCGTCGCCAGCGATCGAGGCCAGTTCGTTCGAGACGATGCCATCGCCCGAAACCAGCGTCGCCTTGAGGCCCTGGTCAGCCGCCTGGCGGATGATCAGGCCGGCTTCGGTGTGCAGACCACCCCAATAGATGATCGTGACGCCGGCTTCCTTCATCTTGCCGATCAGCGCGGCGAAGTCCTTGTCGCCGATGTTGACGCCTTCGTACATGACCTCGGTCAGGCCGGCGGTGTTCATCGCCTTCTTGGTTTCGTCGGCAAGGCCCTGACCATAAGGCGTCTTGTCGTGGATGACGGCGATCTTGGCGTCCTTGAACTTCTCAGCGAGGTAAGCACCAGCGATGGCGCCCTGCTGGTCGTCACGGCCGCAGGTGCGGAACACGTTCCACAGGCCACGCTCGGTGAACTTCGGATTGGTCGCAGCCGGGGTGATTTCGAGGATGCCGTTCTCGGCGTAAACTTCCGAGGCCGGAATCGAAACGCCCGAGTTGAAGTGACCGATGACGAACTTGACGCCGTCAGCAACGAACTTGTTGGCGACCGAAATGCCCTGCTTCGGATCGGAAACGTCGTCACCAACCACGAGCTTGATCTGCTCGCCGTTCATGCCACCAGCTGCGTTGATGTCCGCAACGGCCTGCTCGGCGCCCTTCTGGAGCTGCGCTCCGAAGGCAGCATTCGGGCCGGTGATCGGACCTGCAACGCCCACGATGATATCGGCCCATGCGCTGCCGCTGAACGCGACGAGCGCGGTCAGTGCAACAGCCGACAAAAGTGACTTTTTCATTGAAACACTCCCATTAATTGAGTGGGCGTGGAGTTTCTTTCTTGCGATGCCCACCCATATCGCAGAAAGGTGAGTTTGCCGATTTTCCGGCAGTTGTCACGCCGATTCATTGGCGAATCGGCGCCGATATTTAGCTTCTGCCCCTCAGGACTTCGATCTCCAAGAAAGAGGCGAAACCTTTTCATAAAGCCAATTGTATTGCGTCACCATCTGGTTTGTTCGTGTGTATTTATAACCAACTATTGCGAACGCCAAAAGCACGATGGTGTCGACGACATAGTATTGCAGCGTGAACATCGTGCCTTCGAACAGGGCATGATGGATGAAGCGGATAGCGATACCGAGCCCCAATATGTAGAGCACGAGCTGGGCATAGCTTCGCCATGTCTGGGCGCAGGCGCGGCCCGTCATCCAGGCAGCCCAGCCACCCAGAACGCAGGTGACGAAAAAGAACTGCCAGATCGAGGCTTCCTCGTAGAGAATGCCGTGCATGATGGATCCTCCTAGTGGCGGCCGCCTTCGAGATAGGCCGCGCGAACCTCTGGATTGGCGAGAAGGTCCTTGCCCGTGCCGCTCATCGTGACCACGCCATTGACCATGACATAGCCGCGTGTCGCGAGCTTGAGCGCGCCAAAGGCGTTCTGCTCGACAAGGAATACGGTCAGGCCCTGGGTGCGGTTGAGCTCGCGAATGGCATCGAAAATCTGCTTGACGATCAGCGGCGCCAGACCAAGCGACGGTTCATCGAGCAGGAGCAGCTTGGGCCGTGCCATCAGCGCCCGGCCGATCGACAGCATCTGCTGCTCGCCACCAGAAAGCGTGCCACCGCGCTGGGTGATACGCTCCTTGAGCCTGGGAAACAGCGTGAACACCTTCTCGACGTCCTCATCGTAATATTTGAGGTTGTCGAGGCTTGCGCCCATCTGCAGGTTTTCCATCACCGTCATGCGCGGGAAGATACGCCGTCCTTCCGGCGACTGCGCGATGCGTAGCCTGGCGATCTCGTGCGTCGGCAGGTCAGTGATGTCGGTCCCAGCGAAGGTGATGGTGCCGCGGCGCGCCCTGGGCGTGCCGAAGATGGTCATCATCAGCGTCGACTTGCCAGCGCCATTGGCGCCGATCAGGGCGACGATCTCGCCTTCGTTGACCGCAACATCGACACCGCTAAGCGCGCGGATGTTGCCGTAGTAGGTCTCGACACCCCTGATGTCGAGCAAAGCTCTAGCCGCCGTCACTTGCCACCTCCGCGCTTGGCTTTCGCCGGCTTGGCCGCTTCACGCGCCAGCGCCTTGGCCTGCCCCACCCAGTCTTCGCGCTCGATCCGGCCGTCGAAGGCGAGATAGGCCTCCGCCGCCGCGATGTCCGACTTTTTCCATCCCGCCACCTGGTCGAAATGGAAGATGCCGTGGTCGTTGAGCTTCTTCTCGTTGACCGGTCCGATACCCTTGATCAGGATCAGCCGGTCCGCCACGCCGCCGCGCGGAGCAGCAAGCACGTTGGCGATTGTCTTGACGGCAGGCGCCTTGGCCGCAGCGGACACTTTGGTTGCTGGAGTCTTGGCCGAAGCCTTGGCTACTGGCTTGGCAGCCGT
Organism: Aminobacter sp. LjRoot7; assembly: GCF_964252895.1. Lineage (NCBI taxonomy): Bacteria > Pseudomonadati > Pseudomonadota > Alphaproteobacteria > Hyphomicrobiales > Phyllobacteriaceae > Aminobacter > Aminobacter sp. LjRoot7. The sequence continues at coordinate 113,491 of NZ_CAXUPX020000007.1, read as the reverse complement.
CACCTTGGTCACGGGTGCCGTGGTCAGCTTAGCCGCCGCCTTCGACGCAGCCTTGTCAGCCGCCTTGGCGGCCGGTACCTTCGACGCAGGCTTGGCCGACGTCGCGGCTTTTGGCGCCGCAGATGGCTTGGACGATTTGGCCTCGCCCTTGGGTGCAGGCGCTGCCTTCACCGGTGCTTTGACAACCGTCGCTTTCGGCGCTGGCTTGGAAGCCTTTGTCGCAGGTTTTGCTTCTGCCTTTGGAGCGGGTGCAGCCTTTGAAGTTTTCGCCGGCTCCACCTTTGCAGTCACCGCCTTCGGCGCAGCCGCCGCGGGTTTTGCCGCCGCCTTGGCTGCGGGTTTCGCAGCCGGCGCCTTGGTCGGCTTTGCAGCGGCTTTCGGTGCGTCAGATTTCACCACCGCAGGCTTGGCTGCCTCGGTCTTCGCGGGCGCCTTGGCTGCTGGTGCCGCAGACGCCGAGCCCTTGGCCGGAGCTTTCGGCTTGGCTGGAGCTTTTGCGACAGGAGCAGCCTTCGCCGGCTTGGGCGCAGCCATCAGCCCAGCGGCAGGTGCCACAGGCGTTTTGGCCTGCGCCTTGGCCTTGGCTCCCGCCACAGCCGCCGAACGGGCGGCATCGCGAGCCTCGACCTGTGCTGCTTTCGACGCACCCTTGGAAACAGTGACGACTTCGCCGTGTCCGTCGCTGTGACTGATGGTGTCGCTGACCGGGCCAGCCATCATCGACGACGACGAGCCGGGGCCATGCGCCGGATCGGGCACGCCTTCGAGCTCTTCGATCACCTGTTCGTCGCCAACCTCGACCAGGACGGTGGTGACCTCCTCGTCGTCGACACCGAGATAGGCGGCGATGACCTTCGGATCGGTCCTGACCGACATCGGGTCGCCGTCGGAAATCTTGCGACCGTATTCGAGCACCACGACGTGGTCGGAGATCTGCATGACCACCGACATGTCGTGCTCGATGAGCAGGATCGACGTGCCGGTGTTGTTCTTGATGTCGATGAGCAGCGTGTTGAGCGCCAGCGACTCCTTCGGATTGAGACCTGCTGCCGGTTCGTCGAGGCAAAGCAGTTCCGGCCCGGTGCACATGGCGCGCGCGATCTCGAGCCGCCGCTGCGCGCCATAGGGCAGATCGCCAGCCGGATCGTCGGCGCGGTCGATCAGTTCGGCCTTTTCCAGCCAATGCTTGGCGAGATCGACAGATTCAGCCGATGCCTTGCGGTAGCCGCCGAGCCCGAGCAGGCCCATGATGGTATAGCCCGAGGCCTTCATCAGCTTGTTGTGCTGCGCCACCAAGAGGTTCTCGAGCAGCGTCATGCCCGAAAACAGCCGAATGTTCTGGAAGGTGCGCGCCACCTTGGCCTTGGCCGTGATCTGGAAATCGGGCATGCGCTCGAGCAAAAACTCGCCGCCTTCCCGACCGTTGAAGCGGATCATGCCTTCGGTCGGCTTGTAGAAGCCGGTGATGCAGTTGAAGACGGTGGTCTTGCCCGCGCCGTTCGGGCCGATCAGCGCGGTGATCTCGCCGCGCTTGGCCTCAAACGACAGGTCGCCGATGGCGACCAGGCCGCCGAACTTCATCGAGAGATGCTCGACCTGCAGGATCGAATTGTTCATGGATGCGCTCGCGTTCATCAGCCGTGTCCTTCCTTGGTGAAGGAACTGGAGATGGCTTTTCGCTCATGAAGGAAGGCCGTGGGTTCTCGACTGCCGACGAAACCTCGCGGCTTCCACAGCATCACGATGACCATCGCCATGCCGAACAACAGCATGCGGTAAAGCTCCGGCGTGAAGTCAGGTCCAAAGACGACCTTGAGGAACTCCATCTCGCGCAGGATTTCGGTGCCGCCGATCATCACCGCGGCAGCGACCGCGATGCCGACAAGCGAGCCCATGCCGCCGAGCACGACGATGGCGAGAATGATCGCCGATTCCAGGAAGACGAAGGATTCAGGCGAGACGAAACCCTGGCGCGCGGCGAAGAACGAGCCAGCGAAACCACCGAACATCGCACCCGTGGCGAAGGCAGTCAGCTTGGTCGTGGTCGTGTTGATGCCGAGCGAGCGGCAGGCGATCTCGTCCTCGCGCAGCGCTTCCCAGGCACGGCCGACAGGCATGCGCCTCAACCGGATGGTGACGAAGGCGGTCAGCAGCGCCAGTGCCAGGATGAGGTAATAGAGGAAGATCTTGTAGTAGGCGCCGGACTGGGCGATGCCGAGCACCTTGGCGATGTAGTTCGGGTCCGAGACGTTGAACGACATCAGGCCGAAGAAGCTGACCTTGGGAATGCCGGAGATGCCAGCCGCGCCGTTGGTGACTTCGCGCCAGTTGATCAGCACCAGTCGGATGATTTCACCGAAGGCCAGCGTCACGATCGCGAGGTAGTCGCCGCGAAGACGCAGCACCGGGAAGCCGAGCATGACGCCCCAGAAGGCGGCCATGATGCCGGCGACCGGCAGCAGGATCCAGAACGACCAGCCGAGATGCGTGGCCAGCAATGCGTAGGCATAGGCGCCGACGGCATAGAAGGCGACATATCCCAGATCGAGCAGGCCGGCGAGACCGACGACGATGTTCAGCCCCCACGCCAGCATCACATAGATCAGGATCTGGATGCCGAAATTGTCGACCCATTTGAGCGAACCCTGGAAGCCGGACGCCGCGGAACCGGTGATGATCGTCAGGGCCACCACGACAACGATCGGGTAAAGCACCAGGACGCCGATACCCAGGGCCGAGAAATGCGAGCTGATGAAGGCTCGGAAATAAAACATCACCGACGCCAGCGCGTAGATGATCGTCAGCGCGCGGAAGAAGCGCACATAGCCAGCCAAGGCAGGCCCGAATATCCCATCAAGAGAGCCGGCGAAAGCAAGCAGCGCAACGGCAATCACGACTGCCGCAATGAAATAAGGCAGCCGGAAGAACCGGGTCGCCACGCTGTCAGGCAGCAGGCCGCTGGCGACGTTGACGATCTTCTGCCGGGCCAGGAATGGCTGCGCATATGCGACGTAAAGAAAGCGCCCGAGCATCACCAGGCCAACAACGACGGCGAGCAGCCGCCAGCGCGGGACAAGGATCAACTCGTTGGAGATGTTCTGGTCGGTCCTGAGGCCGATGAACAGGAAAAACAGGCCGAAGGAGATGGCGCCCGCATAGAGCGCCTCCTTGAGGCCGCGCTGAAGCGGCGTTGCGGTCTCGTCGCGCATGGCTTGTGCGATATTGGCCATTGTCTCAGACCTTCTCGACTTCAGGCCGGCCGAGGATGCCGGAGGGCAGGAAGATGAGCACGATGGCGAGGATCGAGAACGCCGCGACATCCTTGTAGTCGATCGAGAAGTAGGCCGACCACATGCTTTCGATGAAGCCGATCATCAGGCCACCGAGCACGGCACCCGGCAGCGAGCCGATGCCACCCAAAACGGCTGCAGTGAAGGCTTTGACACCTGGAACAAAGCCATCGGAGAAGGCCACGACGCCGTAGTACATCAGGAACAGCGTGCCGGCGACAGCGGCCAGAGCCGCGCCCATGATGAAGGTGATGGAGATAGTGCGGTCGACGTCGATGCCGAGCAGAGCGGCCATCTTACGGTCCTGCTCGCACGCCCTTTGGGCGCGGCCAAGCGAGGTCTTGTTGACGAGGTACCAGAACAGCGCCAGCAGCGCGACGGTAACAACGACGATGATGATCTGCTTCAGCGAGATCGAGATGCCGCCGATGTTGTAAACCGTCGAGACCATCGGCGGGATCGGCTTGTTGCGCGGACCTTGCGTCACCTGGACGAAGTTCGACAAAGCGATCGACATGCCGATTGCGGTGATCAACGGCGCCAGCCGGAACGACCCGCGCAGTGGCCGGTAAGCGACCTTTTCGATGGTCCAGTTGTAGAGGCTGGTCATCAGCATCGCCACGATCATCATGACGAGCAGGAACAGCACCACATTTACCGAGTAGAAGAGGCTGGTCAGGATCAGGAACACGATCAGCGCGGCGAATGCGCCGAGCATGAAAATGTCGCCATGGGCGAAATTGATCATGCCGATGATGCCATAGACCATCGTGTAGCCGATCGCGATGAGGCCATAGATAGACCCCAGCGTCAGCCCGTTGACCATCTGCTGGACGAAATACTGCATATGGATGCGGCTCCCCTGGAATGTCGCGCTATGCGCGCATTCCTTTTGATATTTCCCCTAGTCCTAAAGTTTCGAGCCTGGATTGCAACGTGATTCTTCAACCCGTTGCCGCTTGCCGGACAGCGTTTTCCGCCGCCTCTGTTTTATGTTGTCCAAGCCCTGGACTATCGCGAAACCTATCATTGGCTCAACGCAATGTCTTTGCCGATTCCGGTGATTTTGCGCGCCATTGTCGAAGAATGTAGCGTCAAGATACGTAATCGCAACAGCTCCTTGCGTCTCGCCGACGATCTCTTTCCTATGAATGTCTAGACATATTGGCTGTTCCAACTCCCCGCCATACGACTATTTGACTATGAACCCATGCGCGAACGGATCGCGATCGTCGATGAAGATGGTGTTCAATCCGGTCATCCGCGCCCACCCGCCGATCGAAGGAATTATTGCCTTCTTGCCGGCCACCTCGACCTCGCGTTCGACCCGCCCCTTGAACAGCGAACCGATGATTGATTCGTGCACGAAATCGTCGCCGGCCTTGAGCTTGCCCTTGCCGTGAAGCTGCGCCATGCGCGCTGACGTTCCGGTGCCGCAGGGCGAGCGGTCGATGGCCTTGTCGCCATAAAAGACAGCGTTGCGGGCGTGCGCCTCGGCATGCTTCGGTTCGCCGGTCCACAGCATGTGCGACAGCCGGTTGATGCCGGGATTTTCGGGATGCACGAACTGGTACTTCTCGTTGAGCCGCTGACGCACGACAGGGCTCCAGGCGATGAAGTCGCCGGCGGTGTAATCGGCCATGTCGCGGTAGTTCTCCTGCGGCTCGACGATGGCGTAGAAATTGCCGCCATAGGCGACATCGACCCTGATCTCGCCAAGGCCGGGACACTCGACCGAAAGTCCCTCGGCATGGAGGAACGACGGCACGTTGGTGATGCGTACTTCCTCGACATAATCGCCGACCTGCTTGTACTCGGCAATGACGAGCCCGGCCGGCGTGTCGAGGCGCAGCGTACCCGGCGTCTTCGGCTTGATCAGCCCGTGCTCGATAGCCATTGTTACCGTGCCGATGGTGCCATGACCGCACATCGGCAGGCAGCCCGAGGTTTCGATGAACAGGATGGCGACGTCGCAATCCTCGCGCGTCGGCGGATAGAGGATCGAGCCCGACATCACGTCATGGCCGCGCGGCTCGAACATCAACCCGGTGCGGATCCAGTCGTATTCGGCAAGGAAATGCGCGCGACGTTCCATCATCGTCGAGCCTTCGAGGCGGGGACCGCCGCCCGCCACCAGCCGCACCGGATTGCCGCAAGTGTGGCCGTCGATACAGAAAAAGGAATGGCGCGCCATGCAGATACCTTGCGTCAGAAACGTTGTGCGGAAAAGGGGGTTAGATCGAGCGGCGTCTTTTGACCGAGCATGCGGTCGCGCACCAGCCGGCCGGTGGCCGCCGCCTGGGTCAGGCCGAGGTGGCCGTGGCCGAATGCGTAGTGAACGTTGGGATGGCTGCGTGAGCCGCCGATGACCGGCAGCGAGTCAGGCAGCGACGGGCGGAAGCCCATCCATTCGCGCCCGCCCGAGGGGTCGAGCCCCGGCAGGAACTTTTGCGCTTTTTCCAGCATCGCTTTCGCGCGGGCATAGTTTGGCGCCCGCGAAATGCCGCCAAGCTCCACTGCGCCGCCGACGCGCAAGCCGGTGGCGAGCGGCGTGATGACGAAGCCATGGCCGGAGAAGATCAACTGCCGCTTCACGTCGAAGGCGCTGGTGGGAAGCGTGGTGTTGTAGCCGCGCTCGGTTTCGAGCGGGATGATGTCGCCGAGCTGACGGGCGAGCAGATGCGACCAGGCTCCGGCGGCGATCAGCACCTGGCGTGCAAACAGCGTGCGGCCCTGCTTGAGCTGGATCAGGATGCGGTCGCCGGCCAGCCTGACGAGCCCGACATCGCCCTTGACGAAGGAGGCACCGCTGGCCTCGGCGTGGCGCCAAATCGCTTTGCCGAGATCCTTTGGATCGGAAACTGTCTTCCAGCCCGGCACGAAGGTGCCTCGGGTGAAGCGTTCGGCCAGCCCGGGCTGGTAGCTGGCGAGTTCGCGCATTTCGAGATGCCGGTAGGTTATGCCGAAGCGGTCACGCGCAGTCCAGCTTGGCAGCGCCGCCTTGAACTCCGCCTCGCTCTCGTAGAGCTCCAGCGAACCGTCCTCGCGCAGCATCGAGCCGGTGCCGGAGCGCGCCATCAGCGACGCCCACTCCTGCTCGGCGAGCTTCATCAGCCCGGCTTGCGCGGCAAGGCTCGCTTCGTAGTTGGCGGGCGCCCCGGCACGCCAGAAGCGGAAAAGCCATGGCGCGAGTTTTGGCAGATAGGCTGGTGGAATGGTGAGCGGACCAAGCGGGTCGGCCAGCCATTTCGGCACGTTGCGCATCATGCCCTTGTGGGCAAGTGGCAGCACATCGGAGAAGGCAAAAGCCCCGGCATTGCCGGAGCTGGTTTCTTCGCAGACGCCGCTGCGGTCCAAGACCGTCACCTTGCGCCCTGCCTCGGCGAGATAGGCAGCCGCCGCGATGCCGACAATGCCGGCGCCGATGATGGCGATGTCGATCTCGTCGACCGCTGCACTCATGCCTTGCCTCTCCCCGGTCCCCTCGTCTGCAGCGCCGCGTACGAGCGACGCTGCAGGTCGTCGAATTGGTGCATGATCCTGTCCGAAAATCGATTCGGATTTTCGGACCTGCACTCAGAACGACGGCAGCTTGGGCCGTATTTCCAGGGCGTCCTTGATGATCTTCTCCACCGCGTTGCGACGCTCGCCCGACAGCGGCTTGCGCGGCATGCGCACGCGATCGTTGGAGCCGATCGCCAGGACCTCGGCAAGCTTGATGTTCTGGACCAGATAGGTCGAAACGTCGAGGTCGAGCAACGGGCGGAACCAGCGGTAGATGGCGAGTGCCTCTTCGCGGCGGCCCTGCTTCATCAGCTGGTAGATGGCGACTGTCTCGCGCGGGAAGGCGACGACCAGCCCGGCGACCCAGCCGATGGCGCCGACCGACAGAGCCTCAAAGGCGAGGTTGTCGACGCCGGTGAACAGGTCGTAGCGATTGCCGAGGCGATTGATGATCTCGGTCGAGCGGCGGATGTCGTCGGACGATTCCTTGACCGCAACGAAGCGCTTGTCGGACGCCAGCTCTTCCATCTGGTCGACGGTGACATCGACGCGGTAGGCGAGCCGGTTGGAGTAGATCATGACCGGCAGGTCGCCGGCCTCGGCCACGGCGCGAAGGGCAGCGACCGTTTCTTCCGGATTGGTGTGATAGATCGGGCTCGGCACGACCATCAGGCCGGAGGCGCCTTCCTTGGCGGCGCGCTTGGCGATGGCTGCCGCCTCGCGGGTGCCGGCCTCGTTGACCGTCAGCAGCACAGGCTTGCCAGCGGCGACCTTCTGGGCGGTCTTCAGCACTTCGATCTTTTCGTCATGCGAGAGCATCGGGCCCTCGCCGAGCGAGCCGGCGACGATCAGGCCGTCGCATCCGGCCTCCATCTGCAGCGCGAAGCAGCGCTCCATTTCGGCATGGTCGAGGCGGTCGTCCGCCGTGAACTTGGTGGTGACTGCTGGGATGACTCCGGCCCACATGGCGCTTTCTCCATCTGATATATCAGTGATATATGACGAGGCGACCAACATTGTCAATCGGCAATCGCATCTGATATATCAAAAATATATCATTGCGCTTTCAAGAGATTCGGTCATGCAAGCTGAGAAACTGGAACCGGCTGCGACACGGGCCTACCACGAGCTCGAACGGCTGATCGTAACTCTGGAACTCGCCCCCGGCACCATCGCCACCGAAGGTTCGCTGATCGACAGGCTCGGCCTTGGCCGCACGCCGGTGCGCGAGGCGATCCAGCGCCTGGCCTGGGAAGGATTGGTCGAGATCAGGCCGCGCGCCGGCCTGGCGATCGCGCCGCTGCATCCCGGCGACTGGCTGCGCGTGCTCGACGCGCGCCGCGGCATCGAGGTCGTGCTGGCCCGCTCCGCCGCGCGCTTCGTCACCCGCGACGCCGCCAACCAGTTCCATGCAGCTGCGCTTGCAATGCAGAAGGCGGTGATCACAGCCGACGTGCTCGGCTTCCTCGCAGCCGACAAGGCGCTCGACGAGGCGCTCGCGCTGGCCGCCGACAACGACTTCGCCGCCCGCCTCGCCGCTCCCCTGCAGACCCACAGCCGCCGCTTTTGGTTCCGCTACCAGCGCGATACCGGCCTTGCCGCATCGGCCGAACATCATGTCGCGCTGATCCGTTCCATCCTCGAGCATGACGAGGAAAGCGCCGCCCGGGAAGCCGAGCGGCTGATGGCGATGCTGCGCGCCCACGCCGAAGCGGCGGCGACGCGGTAAGGCCCTGAGATTTGATCAGTGCCTGGGTTCGGTTTCCCGTACCTCGTCGACTGAACTCTCCCAGCCGTCACCGGCGGCGAGCACGCAACTGCGTCCCGTGACATCCGACATCAGCACGGTCCAGGTGCCGTCGTCAGAGACGTAGATTTCGATGATGGCGGCGTCGCTGGCGACGCCGTAGCCAAAGCGCCGCTCGTGAAAACTGTCGGTCAGACCAGCGACGATAGCGTCGTGATTGCTGCAAAACAGTTCGGCGACTGAAGGCGTTGCCGGCAGCATCAGCGCAACGCCGAGTGCTGCCAGCCCGCTTCTACGAACTGCGGGCGCAAGTGCCATTCGACACCTCCTTGCCGCCGCATCTGTACGGAAAGGTCAGGGCACATCTTAACACGAACGGCCCGGAGAAGGCCCGTGAGCTATCCACCGTTTTGTCTGCAAGAGATACGAAGACGGGGTTCGGCAGCTACCGCGTGCGCTGGCACCGGGACAAGCTGCAGCGACCCCTCAGCCTCTACGTGCCATCGCACAATGGCATCTTGGCGATGGCCTCATCGGTCACCAGTTTCCTGAGATTCACTGACGACATCAGCGGGAAGTATTGCTCGTCCGTCTTGCTGCGCATGTAGATCTCCGCCATCAATGGACCGCGGTTGATTGCGCCGTCGCGGCAGCCGCCAGCAATCGCCACTGAAATGCTGCCCTTGCCGTCCTTCCTGCCCGTCGCCTTGAAGGCGCGCGCCTTGGCCTGCGCGGCGGCCAGCCGGGCCCTGTCGGCCTCGGCGACGCGGGCGACCTGGATCCTCTCGAAGGAAGGACTTGCCGACACCCCTGGCGCATTGTCGCCGGCGACGATCTCCAGCGGCAGCTTCTCGTCGATCGGACCATAGGGCGCTGGCGCATCCATGACAAAATGCAGCACGACATCGCCGGTCCGCAGCCTGAGCGGAACCGGCATGACGGCGGCAACGCTGATCTGTTCGGGCGCGATGCCAAGGGGATCGAGGCCGGCGAGCTTGGTCAGCGCCATCGGGTTGAGCGAGGCACAGGCAGACAGCGCCAACAGCCCGGCCAGCGCCGCAATCGAACGTCCTTGAGCCGACATAATGCCTCCATATGGTTGTTTGACAGTGTCGACTTATTGTTTTACGATAATTTTTGCAAACGGAATTTGAAGAGGCAAGAAATGAAGGCTGCCCGCGAACGTGCCCGGCTGCTGAGCAGACGGATGGAAATGCTGATCGCGGCCTTGATGGGCGTCATCACCCTGTTCGTCCTCTATGGACTATGGCTGGCCTGGTCCGACCCCGCCTGGATCAGCAACTTCGTCATCGAAAAGCTGGCGCTTCCCAAGCCGGCACAGCTGTCGGCTTCAACCGTGCTGTTGCTGGCCACCGCATTTCTCGTGCAGGCGGGCTTGCTGCTCTGGGCGCTGCAGACGCTGCGGCGGGCGTTCCGTGAAATGGCGCTGCATGACATCGTCGGAGCCGAGAGCGCGCGCTTGATGCGGCTGTCGGGCGTCGCCTTCCTGGTCAATGCCGTCGCGACGATCCTGGCCCCACCGCTGGTTTCGTTGATCCTCAGCCTGGACATGCCTGCGGGCCAGCGTTTCCTGGCAATCAGCTTCAGCACGCACGAACTGCTGGCCCTGATCCTGTCAGGCATACTGATCGTCTTTGGCCACCTGCTTGCAGTGGCGTCGGAGATCGACGACGACAACAAGCGGTTCGTGTGAGATGCCGGTCGTCGTCAATCTCGATGTCATGCTGGCGCGCCGCAAGATGCGCTCGAAGGAGCTCGCGGCAAAGATCGGCATCACCGAACAGAACCTGTCGCTGCTGAAATCCGGCAAGGTGCGTGGCGTCAGGTTTTCGACGCTGGCGCGCATTTGCGCCGAGCTCGATTGCCAGCCGGGCGATCTGCTGGAGTACCAGCCGGGGCCGGAAGACGAGGACGAAACGTAAAACGGGCGCCCACTGGGCGCCCGTTCTTTTTGCCTCGATAGCGACGAGACGATCAGTTCATCGTCGGAATGACGAACTCAGCACCGTCCTTGACACCCGACGGCCAACGCGAGGTCACCGTCTTGGTCTTGGTGTAGAAGCGGAATGCATCCGGGCCGTGCTGGTTCAGGTCGCCGAAGGACGAAGCCTTCCAGCCGCCGAAGGTGTAGTAGGCGATCGGCACCGGGATCGGCACGTTGATACCGACCATGCCGACCTGGACGCGCGAGGCGAAATCACGGGCCGCATCGCCGTCGCGGGTGAAGATGGCAACGCCGTTGCCCATCTCGTGGTCGTTGGCGAGCTTGATGGCGTTCTCGTAGGTCGGTGCGCGCACCACCGAAAGAACCGGACCGAATATCTCTTCCTTGTAGATGCGCATGTCTGCGGTGACATTGTCGAACAGGCAACCACCCATGTAGAAGCCGTTCTCGTAGCCCTGCATCTTGAAGCCGCGACCGTCGACGACGAGCTTGGCACCTTCCTTGACGCCGATGTCGACGTAGCCCTTGATGCGCTCCAGCGCCTCGCGGGTGACGACCGGGCCGAAGTCTGCCGAGGAGTCGGTCGACGGGCCGACCTTCAGGCTCTCGACGCGTGGGATCAGCTTTTCCATCAGCCGCTCGGCAGTGTCGTGACCGACAGGCACGGCAACCGAGATCGCCATGCAGCGCTCGCCGGCCGAGCCGTAGCCGGCGCCAATCAGCGCGTCGACGGTCTGGTCCATGTCCGCGTCGGGCATGATGATCATGTGGTTCTTGGCGCCGCCGAAGCACTGCACGCGCTTACCGTTGGCGCAGCCACGGCTGTAGATGTACTGGGCGATCGGCGTCGAGCCGACGAAGCCAACGGCCTTGATGTCAGGATCGTCGAGGATGGCGTCGACAACCGTCTTGTCGCCGTTGACGACGTTGAGGATGCCTGCCGGAAGGCCTGCCTCGAGGAACAATTCGGCGATGCGCAGCGGCACGCCCGGATCGCGCTCCGAAGGCTTCAGGATGAAGGCGTTGCCACAGGCGATGGCCGGCGCGATCTTCCACAGCGGGATCATCGCCGGGAAGTTGAACGGGGTGATACCGGCGACAACGCCGAGCGCCTGGCGCATCGAGTAGACGTCGATGCCGGGGCCAGCACCGTCGGTGAACTCGCCCTTCATCATATGCGGGGCGCCGATGCAGACTTCGACAACTTCGAGGCCGCGCTGGATGTCGCCCTTGGCATCGGCAATGGTCTTGCCGTGCTCGCGCGCCAGAAGCTCAGCCAGCGAGTCGTATTCCTTGTGCACCAGTTCGAGGAATCTCATCAGCACGCGCACGCGGCGCTGCGGGTTGGTGGCGGCCCATGCGGGCTGCGCTGCCTTGGCGTTTTCGACGGCGGCGCGCAGCTCCTGCGCCGAGGCAAGTGCGACCGTGGCGCGCACCGAGCCGTCCATCGGCTGCAGCACGTCCTGCTTGCGCCCACTGGTGCCGGCGACATGCTTGCCGCCGATGAAATGACCGTAGTCGACCATTGCTTCTCTCCCAATTCTTTGTTGATGGCGCATTGTCCCGCTTAACGCGCGCCTTTGCAACGCGAGGGTGAACGCAACCGTTGTGCGGAAAATAAAGTCCGACGGGAGCTTGAATGCGATTTCATGCATAGTAGGGTGCGCGGATTGCAGCCCTTCGCCTGAGGTGGGAACCGCTGATGAACTGGGATGACGTCCGCATCTTCCTCGCCGTGGCGCGCACCGGCCAGATTCTCGGCGCGGCACGCCGGCTGGAGCTCAACCACGCAACGGTCTCGCGCCGCGTAGCGGCACTTGAGGAGGCGTTGAAGACAAAGCTGTTCCGGCGGCTGACCACCGGCAGCGAACTGACGCCGACGGGCGAGCGTTTCCTCGAAGTCGCCGAGCGCATGGAAGCCGACATGCTGACCGCCCGCGCCGAAATCTCGGGCGAAGGCGACGAGGTGTCGGGCACCGTGCGCATCGGTGCGCCCGACGGCTTTGGCGTTGCCTTCCTAGCGCAGCGTCTGGGCACGCTGACCGCGCAACATGCCGATCTGCGCATCCAGCTGGTGCCGGTTCCGAGGACGTTTTCGCTGTCACGCCGCGAGGCCGACATCGCCATCACCACCGAGCGGCCAAGCGAAGGCCGGCTGGTGGCGGCAAAGCTCGTCGACTATTCGCTCGGCCTGTTTGCCTCGCGCGCTTATGTGGAACAACACGGCCTTCCCAGCTCACGCAGCGAGCTTTCGGCTCACCGCCTGATCGGCTACGTGCCCGACCTCGTCGTCAGCCCCTCGCTCGACTACGCCGCCGAATTCAGCCCGTCGTGGGAGTCGGCCTTTTCGATTTCGTCCGCGCTCGGACAGGTCGAGGCGGTGCGCTCGGGCGCCGGCGTCGGCATCCTGCACACCTTCATTGCCCGCAACATTCCGGAGATCATGCCGGTGTCGGCGATCCCACCGATCCGCCGCGCCTACTGGCTGGTCTATCACGAATCCGTTCGGCCGCTGCGCCGGATCCAGACGGTGGCGGGTTTCATCACCAAGGCAGTGGAACGCGAACGCGCGCTGTTCATCTGAACAGCCTTCCGACAAACTCACACATCAGCTAACATCGGTGTTCCAATCGAGGAAACCGATTTGCTGCCCCGCCCCTACGCAGAATTGCTGCGCAAGGCCCGGCGCGCCACACGACGCGCCGACGAGGCCGAGGACCTGTTGCAGACGGTCCTCGTAGCTGCGGTCGAAGCGGGGCGCACCGACCTGTCGAAGGTCGAGAACCAGCGCTGGCTGGAAGGCGCGTTGCGTCGCCGCGCGGCTTTCGATGCACGCTCGGCGGTACGACGCAGAAAGCGTGAGGCGCCATTCGCCGTCGGTAGTTGCGAGCCAACGAGCCATGAAACCGTGCCGGTGCGCTTCGTGGCGACCCTGCCGCCCAGCCTGCGCACGACGACGCTTCTGGCCCTGACCGGCCATACCCGGCAGGAGATCGCCTGGCTACAGCGGCTTGCAGATCCCGCGCTTCGCCAGCGCATCGCCGAAATCCGCAAACGCTGGCTGGCCTTTGGCGGCGGTCCCGTTGGAGAAATCCCGGGCCTCACCGGCGCGCTCGCCTTCGGCAGCATCAGGCGATCCCTGCTCGCTCTGGCCAGGCAGCCGGGCGCCCTGCTCGCCAGCCACGACCCCGACGGCCATCTTTTTGTAATCGGCACCTCACAAAACCTCGCCGCACGGCAACTCAACAGGCGTGCAACCGAATTCACGGAGTGACCAAATGTTCGGCAAAAGCAAACTCGGCAACATCTGCTACTACGTATTGAACATCGACAAGACGGAAGCGTTCTATCGTGACGTCATGGGCCTCGACGTCACGCGCATGGAAGGCGACGAGGACACGGGCGGCGACTGGCTGCTTGCCAACACCGCCAATGGCGTCGACCTGATCTTCTTTGCCATGGAGTCCCGGCCCGGCAATTCGCCGATCATCGTCTTCGAGATCGCCGACGGCGGCATCGACGACATCGTCTCGACGCTGGCCGGCGAGGGCGTGACCATCGTCACTCCGGTGAGTCACGCGCCGGGCGGCTGGTCGTCCGAATTCGCCGATCCCGACGGCCACGTCATCTCGATGTACCAGTCGGCGGAAGCGCCGCGGTCGCTGAAGAAGGTGGCCTGACGTCAGGCCCAGAAACGCTCTGGGCCGAGGCCGCCGATATCGATCTCCGGCTGACGGCCGGAGATCATGTCGGCCAAGATCTTCCCTGAGCCGCAGGCCATGGTCCAGCCAAGCATGCCATGACCGGTGTTGATGTAAAGGTTCGGCAGCTTGGTCCGGCCCAGGATCGGCGGGCCATCCGGCGTCATCGACTGCAAGCCGCACCAGAAGCGCGCATCGCGCAGATCGCCTGCGCCGGGAAAAAGTTCGTGCAGCGAACGCTCCAGCGGCGCGCGGCGCGATTCATGCAGGGTCAGGTCGAAGCCCGACATCTCCACCGTGCCACCGATACGGATGCGGTCGCCGAGTCGCGTGATGGCGACCTTGTTGGCATCGTCGATGACGGTCGAAACAGGTGCGGCATCCGCGTCAGCTATCGGTACCGTCAGCGAATAGCCCTTGAGCGGATAGAGCGGCAAACGCTGGTGCAGCTTGCGCATGAAACGTTCGGAATAGCTGCCCGCCGCCAGAACGAACGCGTCGGCTTCTCCAGGGCCATCAACGGCTATGCGTTGGACTTTTCCAGACCAGGCATCGATCGAAAAGACCTTCTGGCCGAACTTGAACACCACGCCGCGCTCGATGCAGAGTTCAGTCAGCCGTTGCGTGAACAGGCGGCAGTCACCGGTCTCGTCATCGGGCAGGCGCAGACCGCCTGATATGCTATGTCGTGAGCGCGCGAGACCGGGCTCCGCTTCAACGCATACTGCCGCATCGAGAATTTCGTACGGCACCTCGAGCCTGTCGAGCACGGCAACATCTGCTGCGATGCCGTCGAGTTGCTCCTGGGTGCGAAACAGCTGCAGCGTGCCATGGCTGAGTTCGTCATAGGCAATGCCGGTGCCTTCGCGCAGCACCCGCAGCATGTCGCGGCTGTATTCGGCGAGTGGCACCATTAGCGACTTGTTCGCGGTGTAACTTTCTGCCGTGCAATTGCGCAGCATCCGGGCCAGCCACATCCACATCTTGGGGTCGAATTTCGGCCGGAAGGCAAGTGGCCCATCCTTCGTGGCGAGCCATTTCAGCGCCTTGAGCGGCAAGCCGGGTGCGGCCAGCGGTGCGGCGCAGCCGGAGGCAATCTCGCCAGAATTGGCATAGCTCGCCTCTTGCGCGGGTCCTTTCTGCCGGTCGTAGACGACCACCTCGTGCCCGGCCTCGGCGAGATAGTAGGCGGTCGTCACCCCGATGATGCCGCCGCCGACGACTATGACCTTCATTGCGCCCCCAGATGCACGCTCAGAAACCCATACCGATTTCGGGGCGTGCACACTCTCAATTTGCTGCTGCGCCGAGCACCCACCCGAAGCGCAGCTGCCGGCGCCTGTCAGGCCGCAGACGGGCCGGGATCGTCGCCGTTTGTCGAGATGTGCCGGATTTTTGTCGGCACGCCAAGAGGTTGTGGCTCGTCAGCGCTGAACACCAGCACCGGAAAGCGGCGTTCCGTCGGGTTGGGACGGACTTCCGGCGCAGCTATTCCCGGCCGCGCCGCCTCCGGCTGGTAGTGGATCTCGTCGACCCTGATGGTCTCGGTCGCGCCGCGTCCGCAGTCGACCGAGATCGACTGGCCCTTGCGCAGGCCGAGCAGGGCAAGCCCGCGTGGCACCGTGATCGGGATGATCTGGCCGACCATGCCGTCCATCGGACCATGCGCGACAATGCGCGTGTGCGGCGCGCCACCGTCGACGCTGAAGGTGACGCGGCTGTTCAGCGTCACCACGTCGGCATCGGCCTCGTTCGAAAACACCACATGGGCCGAAGCGAGCTTCCGGCGCAGAAGCGCCACCAGCGGGCCGCCCGACCAGGCCAGGCGGTCGAGCATCGTCTTGACGATGGCGAAATCCTTGGTCGTCAGCTGACATTTGGACATGGCTTGTCTCCGCAAGCACCGGGCGTTGCCCGGCATGCAGCGCCACGCGTCAAGGTGTGGACGCGCAGGCGGGATTTCAGAATTGGGCTGGTTGAGGCTAGCGCGCCGTCAGTTGGCGTCCGCGCGCGGTGCTTCGACGGCAACGATCTCAAGTTCGAGACGGCGCCCGTCGCGCGATGTCCAGGCAACTGACTGACCTTCACGAAGACCGATCAGCGCGGCACCGACAGGTGTCAGGATCGAGACCTTGCCTTCGGCGATGTCCGCCTTGCCGGGATAGACGAGCGTCACGGTCTTGACCTCGCCATCGCCGCCGCGGAATGTCACCGTCGAACCCATGCGCACTACATTGGCCGGGATGCGGCTGAGCGGCTTGATCTTGGCGCGCTCCATTTCGGCGAGCAGTTCCTCGGCGATGCCCGGCAGGCGGTCGAGGCTGGATTCGGCGAGGCCGGTCAGCCTGGCATGGTCGTTTTCGCTCACCACGATCTCATGTTCGCGGCGCTGCTTGATGTTCTGGCGCAATGGATGCCTCATAGATTCTCGTCCGGCCGGTGCATGAAAAGGCGCACGACCGGTCCGTCCGCGCACAGGCGGACGTGCCCAAAAATGTTCAGACCGTTCCGCTACGGGGCCCGGTTCTCATGATTCATGCGTTGAAGAATGGGCCCCTGGGGCTCGGACGTCGCAAAGCGACCGAGCCGGGGCTAGGATCCCGCGATGGGGCAGACCCGGAACAAGGCAAAGCTGCCAATATGAGCGTAGGTGCACATGGCCGGAGGGTCGCCGACCCCGCCCTGCTTGTCAAGGGCGGCCAGCCAGGCGCTACCCAGCCAGGTGCCGGAACGCCGCGACGACCTCGTCATAGACCTTGCGCTTGAACGGCACGATCAGCTCCGGCAGCTCGAACATCGGCTTCCATGCCCAGCGGTCGAATTCCGCCGAATGACCGCCCGGAGGCGGGTTGATGGCGATCTCGCTCTCATCGCCCTCGAAGCGGAAGGCGAACCATTTCTGCGTCTGGCCACGATACTTGCCCTTGAAGGCGATGCCGAGCAGATGCGGCGGCAGGTCGTAGTCGATCCAGTTGGGCGCCTCGGCGAGCAGGCTGACGCTGCGCATGCCGGTCTCTTCGTACAGCTCGCGCAAGGCGGCAGGATAGGGATCCTCGCCCTTGTCGATGCCGCCCTGCGGCATCTGCCACAGCTGGTCGGTATCAGACAGTTCGCTGTCCGGCTCGGCAATGCGGTGCCCGGCCCAGACCATACCCTTGGCATTCAGCACCATGATGCCGACACAAGGGCGGTACGGAAGGTCTTCAGGCGCGATCTTGGTCTTCGACATCAATTCCTATCCTCGTTCGGGATCGCTCGCGACAGCCGAGATCGGCACGATCTCGATGCCGCGCTTGCGTGCCTCGGTCGCCCATGAGGCCACGGCGTCGACAGTGACGTCGAATGCATTGCCGGTGCCGATGGCAAAGCCCTTGGCACGCGCCGTCCGCTCCAGCTCGTCCAGCTTGTCGAGGATCGCGCCGCGATCCTGCACGCCATCGATGATCGCGTCGCCGGCGGCAAACGGCACGCCGTTCTTCAACGCCGTCTCGGGCGCCAGACTGCGTGCAGAGGTACCGTCGTCGACATAGCCGATGCCGCGCTTGCCGAGCTCGGCCATCATCACGCCCATCGCCTCTGGGCTCGTCGAGAAGCGCGCGCCCATGTAGTTCATCACGGCGGTGTAGTTGGTCGTCCGCGACAGCGTCCAGCGCAGGTTCTTGAGGATCTCGTCAGCACCAGCTTCTACGGTCAGCGTGTTGCGGCCGGGATTGACGTTGGGAAAATCGAATGGCTCGAGCGGCACCTGCATGACGATCTCGTGGCCTTCGCGCCGTGCCGCCTGCATCCAGCGCCCAAGGCTGTTGCCCTGCGGCGCAAAGCCGAGCGTGATCTCCGGCGGCAGCTTGCCGATCGCCGTCTGGGTTCCGGTCTGCGACAGTCCGAGTCCGCCGATGACGATCGCCACACGAGCGCCGCGCGCACCGGACCAGGCCCGGGCATAGACGTCGAACGGGCGGCGCCCGTCGGCTGCGCGTATCGGCAACGGCCCGGACGCGCTGTCCTCGATCAGCGCCTTCTCCGGCAGGTGGGCAATGCGCACATTCTGCCCGACAGCCGATGGGTCGCGGACGACAACGGCACCGCCCTCGCTCTCAGGTGGATTGACGCGGATGATCTGCGGGCCGCCACTGGTCGGCGTCTGTGCCGGTTTCGGCGTGGCTACAGGCTGGGCGGGCGCGGCAACCACTTCAGGAGCTGCAACGGCAACAACTTCAGGTGTGCGAAACGGCTTCTGGCGAAGGGCGATCGAGGCCGAGGCAGCCACCAGCGCAACGACACACAGGCCGGCAAGCAGCGGGCCTTTGCGCAACCAGGCAAGGCGCTTGCCTGCCGGGCGGCGCGGCGCCTGTCCGAGCGGACGCTCGATTTCCTTTTCGATCTGCACCAAGCCGCCTTATGGCCGAAGCCAGCCTCCCCGAATCAAACTGCCGGAACCTTGCGGTCCCGGCAGCATGGCATTGTCATGTTGAGCAGGCCAGCGCTTCGCCGGCCGCCCCTTACTGCTGGTTCATCACGGCCTTGTCGGGGTTGGGCGGGAAGGCCGGATCGGTCTTCTGTCCGCGCAACAGCTCCAGCGCATAGTTGAGCTGCAGGTCGTCCTTTGGCTCCGGCGGCACATAGGCTGCCGAGCCCGAACCCTTGTCGCTTTCCTCGGCGCCCTTGATGTGGCCCTTGAGCTCGGATTCGCCACGGGTCACGTCGCGGCCCTGCATATCCTCGGGCAGCGGCTGGTCGACTTTGATGTCGGGCGTGATGCCCTTGCCCTGGATCGACTTGCCCGACGGCGTGTAATAGAGCGCCGTCGTCAGCCTGAGAGCACCGTTTTCGGCCAGCGGGATGATGGTTTGCACCGAACCCTTGCCGAAGGACTGCGTGCCCACCACGGTGGCGCGGCGCAGATCCTGCAGCGCGCCGGCCACGATTTCCGAGGCACTCGCCGAACCGCCATTGATCAGCACGATCAGCGGCTTGCCGTCGATGTCGTCGCCGGGGCGCGAGTCGAAGCGGGTGATGTCCTTCGGGTCGCGGCCACGAGTCGAAACGATCTCGCCACGGTCGAGGAAAGTGTCGGAGACGCTGACCGCCTGGTCGAGCAGGCCGCCCGGGTTGAGACGCAGGTCGAGCACGTAACCCTTCAGCTTGTCCGTCGGGACCTGCTTCTTGATCGTGTCGATCGCGTTCTGCAGGTCGTCGAAGGTCTTTTCGGTGAAGGAGGTGACCTTCAGGTAGCCGACGTCGTTGTCGACGCGGAACTTGACCGCCTTGACCTTGATGACGTCACGCATGATCGACAGCTCGATCGGCTTGTCAGCGCCTTCGCGCAGGATCGTCAATTTGATCGGCGTGTTGATCAGGCCGCGCATCTTCTCAACAGCGTCATTCAGCGTCAGGCCGCGAACTTCTTCGCCGTCGATCTTGGAGATGTAGTCGCCGGCCAGGACGCCGGCCTTGGCGGCTGGCGTGTCGTCGATCGGGGTGATGACCTTGACCAGCTCGTTTTCCATCGTCACCTCGATGCCGAGGCCGCCGAACTCGCCCTTGGTCTGGACGCGCATGTCCTTGGCGGCTTCAGCGTTGAGATATGACGAATGCGGATCAAGCGAGGTCAGCATGCCGTTGATGGCGTTCTCGATCAGCGCCTTCTCGTCCGGCGGGGTCACATACTGGCCGCGCACGCGTTCGAAGATGTCACCGAAAATGGCAAGCTGGCGGTAGGTTTCGGAACCCGCCGCATTCGCTGTCGAGCCGGGCGCACCGTACACCAGGCTCATCGCGGAGCCTCCCATCAGCGCCCCGGCAAGCAGAAGCGACAGTTTACGCATCATTTCATGTCCTTCCAGAGGTGCGGTCCGCCCACCACGGGGTCGGATCGACGGGTTTTCCATCCTTTCGGAACTCGACATAGAGTTCCGGCGTCGCATTCGCATTTTCAGAGGCTGAGGTGCTCGCCACCCTCGCCTCTCCCATCGCACCGATCGGTTCGCCTGCTAGTACGGACTGACCCGGCGCGACGCTGATTCTGCTCATCCCCGCCAAGACGACATGATAGCCGTCGCCGGCATTGAGGATCAAGAGTTGACCATAAGAGCGGAAAGGCCCCGCATAAAGAACGCTTCCATCCGCCGGAGCGGTGACGATGGCGCCCGATTGTGTCGCAACCATGTCCCCAAGCATGGTGCCGCCGATGCCGTCGTCGGCACCGAAGCGGCGTTTGATGCGTCCGGAAACAGGCAGCGCCACCTGTCCTTGGAGCAGAGAAAACGGAGCGGAAGCAACAAGTTGGTTGGCTTCGGGCACCACCGGGACGACGGGTTCGTTCGCTGCTTTTGCAGCCTCCTCGGCAGCCTTTCGCGCGGCCTCCGCATCGGCCGCCTTCTTCACCGCTTGCTTGTCGAGCGAGGCGATCAAATCTTTGAGACTTTCGGCCCGCGCCGCAAGTTCGGCTGATTTTTTCGTTTCTTCGGCAAGTGCTGTCTCGGATTCCGACCGCAGCCGGTTCTTGGCTTCGAGCAGCAGGTCGAGTCGCGCCTTTTCGCCGGCCTGCGCCGTCATCGCGGTTGTCAGGCGGTCGCGTTCCGCCTCGATCGAGGCAACCACGCGCGACAGCTCCTTGAGGTCGGCCATCAGTATTTCGGTTTCCGAGCGCAGTTCGGGCACCACGGCGCCCAGAAGGATAGCACTGCGGATCGACGACAGCGCGTCCTCCGGCTTGACCAGGATCGCCGGCGGCGGATTGAGGCCCATGCGCTGCAGCGCGCCCAAAACCTCGGCCAGCACGCCACGGCGCATGTTGAGCGAGGTGCGGATGCCCGCCTCCTGCTCCTTCAGCCCTTCGACCTTGCCGGCGATGTCCTCGATGTCTTGGGCGAGCTTGCGCTCCGTCTTGGCCGACTGGATCAGGGCCGCGGTGATCGAGGCGTGATCCTTCTTGACCTGGGCGATCTCGGCCGCCAGCTTTTCACGCCGCTCGGCTGAAACCTCGATGACGCGCGACAGGTTGTCGAGTTCGGACCGGGTTCGGTCCGGGTCCGGCAAGGGCGGCCCCACCTGCGCAAACGCCGCCCCGCACGCCAGCGCGATCCAGCCTGCCGCGACGATGCCGCGGCATGGTTGGAGCCATGCCTTCACTGGGGAATTCCGCGCCATGCGATGATCCGGTTGTATGCTTGCGACCTTAGCGGCGGCATCGTTAACGAACCATCAACCATGTTGGGCCGCGGCCGCCGCGCCGGCAAACTTGCCGTGCATTTTGTCGAATTCCGGGCGCTCAGGCGCGATGATAGGGATGTCCAGAGAGAATTGTCGCCGCACGGTAAAGCTGCTCGCCGAGCATGATGCGGACCATCTGGTGCGGCCAGGTCGCGGCACCAAACGAAATCAGCATTTGCGCTTCGTTGCGCAGTGCCTCGTCATGGCCGTCAGGTCCGCCAATGGCAATCATCACGCCGCGCTGGCCACCGTCGCGAAGCGACGACATCTTGTCGGCGAATTGCTGCGAGGAGAGGTTCTTGCCGCGTTCGTCGAGCAGGATGAGTGCGGTTCCAGCCGCCATCTGGGCGCGTAGCCTGTCGGCCTCCTCGCGCCGCCGTTCATCGACGGTCTGGGCGCGGCTTTCGGCAATCTCGGTGACTCCGGAGAAGTCGAGGCCGAGGGGACCGCCGCTTTTCGAGAACCGGTCGAGATAGCGGTCGGCAAGTTCCTTCTCGGGGCCGGCTTTCATCCGGCCCACGGCATGTACCCAGACTTTCATCCCTGGCGTCTAGCGGCTCAATGAACCGTTTCTTCCTCGAGATCCGGCGCTTGCCACATCTTTTCGATGTTGTAGAACTCGCGGATCTCGGGCCGGAAGACATGGACGATGATATCGCCTGAGTCGATGAGGACCCAGTCGGCACCGGACAGCCCCTCGACGCGGGCAGTGCCGAGGCCGGCATCCTTCAGCGCTGTGAGGAGATGATCGGCAACCGCCGCGACATGACGGTGCGATCGGCCCGAGGCGATGACCATATAGTCGCCGAGGCTCGATTTCCCCTGAATGTCGATGGAGACGATGTCTTCGGCCTTGGAGTCTTCCAGACTGTCAAGGACTGTCTTGAGGGCGCGGGCAACGGCGTCGAATTCGCCTATCCCGGCCGGTGAAGGCATGACTTCCGCCTTCTTCCGAAGTGCTGTTCTCAGTGTCTTTCCTTTCCGACAGGAACAACCAAATCACCCTGAACTCGGGCGACACCATTTAGATAGGCAGAGTTGGGCTACAGTTTCAAGACAAGGCCCGACAAGTTGATCGGGTTGGCGCGGCAGCGCACGGCTTTCTACGGATCCGCCGACGGCGGCAGTTGCGCCGACATCGGCGAAAAGCTGCCCGTCTCGCCCGCCGGCACTGCCCGGCTGATGCGCAGCCGCCACAAAACGAATGCCGAAAACAGAGCCGCAATGACGATGGCGACATGCATGAATGCCTGGGTGCCGTAGATCGCGGTCAAGACGGTGCCAAGTCCCGGCACGATGAAGCCCGACAGAGACCAGGCAAACAGCATGCTGCTCGACAAGGCCACGAGATCATCCTTGTGGGCGCGGTCGCTGGCATGTGCACTCGACAGAGAATAGATCGACTCGCTCGCCCCGCTCCACACGACATAGATCGCAACCATGATCGGCAGCGCACTGCCGTCGAACCGGCTGGCGGCAAGGCCTGCGACAACCACCAGGAGCCCCGCGGCCACCAGCACGTAGCGTCGGTCGGTGCGGTCGGAAATCCAGCCGAGCGGGATTTGAAACAAGAGCGTGCCGAGCGGCATGGCGAACAAAAGCGTCGCCACCTGCTGCTGGGTGAAGCCGCTGGCCGTGGCGTGGATCGGTGCGAAACCGGCGATCATCATCGACAGTCCGCCGACGGCGAGCATGCCGGCAACGCCGACGGGCGAGATGCGCCAAGCGCGCGCCAGCGCTACCGACGCAGCCAGCGGCGGTAGCGGCTGCCGCAGTCGGGTCAGTCCCACAGGCAGGATGGAGATGGCGGCGAAGGCAACACAGAGCAGCGGTGCTTGCGCAGTTGCGATATCGACGAAACGCAGCAGGAACGAGCCAACGCCGAGGCCGACGACATAGGCAACGTAGAAGATTGCCATGACCCGGCCGCGTATGTCGTTACCGACAGCGTCGTTGAGCCAGCTCTGTGCCACGATGAACAGACCACAGATGGCAAAGCCATAGAGCGCTCGAGCGGCGATCCAGACGAAGGGGAACGTACCGGCGGCGACGGCAACGTTGGAGAGCACGATCAGGGCGGAAAACACCATGTAGGCGCGGGCATGGCCGACGCGGCGCACCAGCGCTCCCGTGAGCAGGCAGCCGGCTAGGCCGCCTGCCGACAGGCCGGTTAGCATCGTGCCCGCCCAGGCAGGCGCATAGCCTGCTGCACCGAGGCTGACGGGGATGTAGCCGAACATCAGCCCGTTGCCGACGGCGACAAGCGCCATGGCCAGGATCACACCCGCGACGGCAATGGCCGGCGTGTGCTCGCCTTCCTCGACTTCGCTGGTCACCCCGTGGCGCTGCTCCATGTAACCAGTGTCGCGGCTGGGATGCTTTGGCGCCGCTGCATTTGCGACATCGGCCGTGCAGGTTCAGCCAATAGTCCGCACTGGATCAAAAACGGACCGACCGGTGTTTTCGCCATCGACATCGGCTCAAAAACGCGCTGTGCAGCAAGCACGATCAAATGGACTTCCCCGCGAGCAGGCATACCGGGGCTGTCCTCATGCCGGAAAGACCCATGACCCCCGTCCAAAAAGCCATCTGGTACATCGAAAGCCACTACTCCAAGGACATCGGCCTCGACGACATCGCGACGGCCGGTGGGGTCTCACGCTTCCACATGTCCCGTGCCTTCGCTGCCGCCACCGGGCAATCGGTGATGGGCTATATCAGGGCCCGCCGCCTGACCGACGCGGCACAGGCACTGGCCAAGGGCGCGCCCGACATTCTGGCGGTCGCGCTCGACGCTGGTTACGGCTCGCATGAGGCGTTTACCCGGGCCTTCCGCGACCGTTTCGGGCAGACGCCCGAGGAGGTGCGCGCGAACGGCTCCGTATCCCAGCCCCAACGCCTGGAGCTTCTCAAGATGGATGAAACCTTTGTCGAAAACCTCGCCCCGTCGCGCTTTGTCGACGGTGGCCCCCTGCTCATCGCTGGCTTCGGCCAGCGCTACACCAGCGAAACCAGCCTGGCGATCCCGTCGCTATGGCAGCGCTTCGGGCCGCATTTCGGCAGCGTGCCCGGCCAGAAGAACTATGTCGGCTACGGCGTCTGCTGCAATTTCGACGACGACAGCTTCGAATACATCGCCGGCGTCGAGGTCAAGGATTTCGCCGATCTGACAGCGGAGTACAGCCGCTTGCGCATCCCGCCGCAGCGCTATGCCGTGTTCGCCACCACCGACCACATCTCGATGATCCGCCGCATTACCCATACGGTGTGGAGCAAATGGCTGCCGACATCGGGATATGAAGCTGCCGACGCTCCCAATTTCGAGCTCTACCCGGAAAGCTTCGACCCTGCGACCGGCAATGGCGGCTACGAACTCTGGATCCCGATCAAGAGCTAGGCTTGTCCTTGGCGGTCCCGTTCCTGAGCGCCGTCGATGACAGCAGGGAACGGGGTCCGTGGATGAAGGTCCAGGCGGGGGCCTTCATCCGCGCCAGCAGCGGAGCGTCGCCCTCGTCGACCCGCGCATAGTCGAAGGTCTTGGCAACGACCGACGACAGGAACGACAGCGTCGCCCCCGGCCGGTCGATCACGGCAATCGGGAAAGTCGTGGCGATCTGCCGCCAGCGCTGCCAGCGATGGAAGTCGCGCAGATTGTCGGCACCCATGATCCAGACGAAATCGACGCCGGGGTTGCGCGCCTTGATTAGCGCCAATGTGTCGGCGGTGTAGCGCACATGGTGCGCGGCCTCGAAGGCAGTGACCTTGATGCGCGGGTTTTCCGCGATGCGCTCAGACAGTTCGATGCGCCTGGCGAGCGGTGCCAACTCGCGCGTGCTCTTCAGCGGATTGCCCGGAGTGACCATCCACCACAGCTGGTCGAGCTGCAGGCGGCGCATGGCGATTTCAGCGACAAGGCCATGGCCGGCATGCGGCGGATTGAACGACCCGCCGAACAGCCCGACCTGCATGCCCTTCATTGCATGCGGCATGCGGAGATACTTTTGAGGAACTGGCGGCTCTGACGGCAACAGCAACTTTAGGCCCCCTGAGCCGTCACACCAGCCCGATGCTTTCCTTCACGGCCGAAGCTGGCCGCTGCCGCGCACGCGGTATTTGAACGAGGTCAGCTGTTCGACGCCGACCGGACCGCGCGCATGCATCTTGCCGGTGGCGATGCCGATTTCGGCGCCCATGCCGAACTCACCGCCGTCGGCGAACTGCGTCGAGGCGTTGTGCAGCAGGATCGCCGAGTCGATCTCGTTGAAGAAGCGTTCGACGGCAGTCGCATCCTCGGCGACGATCGCCTCGGTGTGGTGCGACGAGAACGTCTCGATATGTTCGATAGCGCCCGCGATCCCGTCGACGAGCTTCACCGAAATGATGGCGTCGAGATACTCGGTCACCCAGTCGGCGTCGGTCGCCGGCTTGGCGTCGGCAAAGGCCGCGAGCACGTCCTCGTCGGCATGGATCTCGCAGCCCGCAGCACGCAGGGCTTCGAGCACCGGCACCAGATGGGTCGCAGCTACCGCACGGTCTACCAGCAGCGTCTCCGCCGCGCCGCAGATGCCCGTGCGGCGCATCTTGGCATTGACGGCGATGCCCACCGCCATGTCGAGCTTGGCCGACTTGTCGATGTAGAGGTGGCAGATGCCTTCGAGATGGGCGAAGACCGGCACCCGCGCCTCGGTCTGGACGCGTTCGACAAGGCTCTTGCCGCCGCGCGGGATGATGACGTCGAGATTGCCCGACAAGCCCTTGAGCATCTCGCCGACGGCGGCGCGGTCGGCGACAGGTACCAACTGGATCGCATCCTCGGGCAGGTTGGCCGACTTCAGCCCCTCTACGAGGCAGGAATGGATCGCCAGCGACGAATTGAGCGAGTCCGAGCCGCCACGCAGGATCACCGGATTACCGGCCTTGAGGCAGAGCGCACCAGCGTCCGCCGTCACATTGGGACGGCTTTCATAGATCACGCCGATGACGCCGAGCGGCGTGCGCACGCGCTCGATGTGCAGGCCATTGGGACGGTCCCATTCGGCGATCACTTCGCCGACCGGATCTCTGAGGTCGGCAATCGCCCGGATGCCGTCGGCCATGTCGCGGATGCGGTTGGACGTCAGCTTGAGGCGGTCCATGAACGAACCGCTGAGGCCAGCCTCCTCGCCGTTCTTCACGTCGATGGCGTTGGCGTCGAGAATTTCGTGTTCGCGGCGCAGGATGGCCTCGGCCATGCCGATCAGGGCGGCATGTTTGCGTTCGGCGCTGGCAACGGCGAGTGGGCGGGCGGCGGCACGAGCCTTGCGGCCGATCTCGGCCATCAGCCGCGCCGTATCCTCGTGGGACTTCTCATGCGCCTTCAGCATGTCCTACCCTTCCGCTTGCACCGCAACCTTGTCCGTATGGCTGACCACGAGGTCGTCGCGATGGATCATCGCCGAACGCGCCTCGTAGCCTAGAACGGTCTCGATCTCCGCCGTCTTCAGCCCAGCGATCCTTACGGCATCCGCTGCGTCATAGGCAACCAGCCCGCGCGCGATCTCGCGCCCCTCGGGCGACAGGATCGCCACAGTGTCGCCGCGCGAAAAATTGCCGCTGACTAGCTTCACGCCGGCGGGCAGCAGCGACTTGCCCGAAAGCAGCGCGCCCACGGCACCGGCATCGACGGTCAGCCGCCCCGCCGGCTCCAACTGGCCGGCGATCCAGGTCTTGTAGCCCTTCACCGGGTTGCCGCTCGGCCGAAACAAGGTGGAGCGTTCGCCGCGTTCGATCGCCATCAGCGGCGACAGGCGCGTGCCGGCGGTAATGATCATCGCCGTACCGGCCGCAGTGGCGATCTTGCCGGCATCGATCTTCGTCCGCATGCCGCCGCGCGACAGTTCGGAGGCGGCTCCCCCGGCCATCGCCTCGATATCCGGCGTGATGCGGTCGACGACCGGGATGAATTTGGCATTCGGGTCGCTTGCTGGCGGGGCGGTGTAGAGCCCGTCGATGTCCGACAACAGCACCAGCAAATCCGAGCCCATCATCGTCGCCACACGCGCCGCGAGGCGATCATTGTCGCCATAGCGGATTTCGCTCGTCGCCACCGTGTCGTTTTCGTTGATGACCGGCACGGCATTCATCTTGAGCAGCGTCGAGATGGTGGCGCGTGCGTTGAGATAGCGCCGGCGCTCCTCGGTGTCGCCGAGCGTGACAAGGATCTGGCCCGACTTCAGCCCCTTGCGGCCGAGCTCCTCCGCCCAGGCGCCCGACAAGGCGATCTGGCCGACGGCAGCGGCAGCCTGGCTCTCCTCGAGCTTCAACGCGCGCTTGCCGAGGCCGAGGATGGTGCGGCCGAGCGCAATGGCGCCCGACGACACGACAAGCACGTCGGCGCCACCTTCGGCAAGCGTCGCGATGTCATCAGCCATCGATGCCAGCCATTCGCGCTTGAGGCCGGTCGAGCGGTCGACGAGCAGCGCCGAGCCGATCTTGACGGTGATGCGCTTGTAGGTCCGAAGCGAAGGGATCGTCATGGCAGGAGCCTACTTCGTCCAGCGCGCGTCGGAGGGCGCCACTTCACCGCTGGCCAGCCGCGCTTCCTCGACGACGCTCATCAGCGCGCGCAGCGTCTCCTCGACGCCCTCGCGGGTAACCGCCGAAAGCAGGATCGGCGCGCGTCCGGCCGCGCGCTTCAGCGACGCCACCTTCTTCTTGCGTGTGTCGGGGTCGAGCGTGTCGACCTGCGACAGCGCCACGATCTCGATCTTGTCGGTCAACCCATGGCCATAAGCTTCGAGCTCGCCACGCACGACCTTGTAGGCTTTGCCCGGGTTCTCTTCCTGCGCCGACACCAGATGCAGCAGCACGCGCGTACGCTCAACATGGCCGAGGAAACGGTCACCGATGCCAACGCCCTCATGCGCGCCTTCGATCAGGCCGGGAATGTCGGCGATGACGAATTCGCGCGCGTCGATGCGCGCGACACCCAAACCCGGATGCAGCGTGGTGAAAGGATAGTCGGCGATCTTCGGTTTGGCCGCAGTCACCGAGGCAAGGAATGTCGACTTGCCGGCATTGGGCAGGCCGACAAGCCCGGCATCGGCGATCAGCTTGAGCCTGAGCCAGACCCACATCTCCTGGCCTTCGAGGCCGGGATTGGCGCGGCGCGGCGCCTGGTTGGTCGAAGTCTTGAAATGCTGGTTGCCGAAGCCGCCATTGCCGCCCTTGGCAAGCAGATAGCGCTGGCCGACCTGGGTCAGGTCGCAGATCAGCGTCTCGTTGTCTTCTTCATAAACCTGCGTGCCGACTGGCACCTTGAGCGTGATGTCGGAGCCTTTGGCACCGGTCATGTTGCGACCCATGCCGTGAATGCCGGTCTGCGCCTTGAAATGCTGCTGGTAGCGATAGTCGATCAGCGTGTTGAGGCCGTCGACGACCTCGAGCCAGACGTCGCCACCACGGCCACCGTCGCCGCCGTCGGGTCCACCGAACTCGATGAATTTTTCGCGCCGGAACGACACCGCGCCGGCACCGCCGTTGCCGGAGCGAATGTATACCTTGGCCTGGTCGAGAAATTTCATCGGACTGTTCGTTTCTTGTTGCTATTTGGTTGTTTCAGCGAACCTGCCATAACGCAAGGCGTGGCTAAGGGCGAGAGCGGATTGGAAACCGCCTGGAATGACGGGGAGATTTCGACAGTGAAGCTGGTCACCTACAACACCCAGTACGGCATCGGCCGGGATGGCCGCTATGACCTCGAGCGTATTGCGGCCGCCGTTGGGGGCGCCGACATCATCGCCCTGCAGGAGGTGACCCGCAATTTCATGCGCAACAACATGGACAACATGGTCGCCGGGCTTGCCAACTTGCTGCCCGACTACTTCCACATCTTTGGCGTCGCCATGGACATCGACTTCGGTCTGCTCGAGAACGGCAAGCCGGCCAACAAGCGGCTGCAGTTCGGCAACATGGTCATGTCGCGCTGGCCGATCGTCGCGTCGCGCAACCTGCTTCTGCCGCGCACAAGGCGCCTCAGCCGCGGCAACCTGCAACGCTCGGCGCTCGAAGCGCTCGTCATGGCGCCGTCGGGCCCGCTGCGTGTCTATTCCGTACATACCGACCACATCAGTCAGGAGGAGCGCATCGCCCAGATCCGCCACCTCAAGGAACGGGTCTACGCCTTTGCCGCGGAAGGCGGCGTCCTCACCGGCGCCGCCGAATACGGTTTCCCCGAGCTCCCCTGCCCCGAAGAATTCGTACTTATGGGCGACTTCAACATGGTGCCAGGCTCGCCCGAACACCTTGTCATGACCGGCGTGCC
Organism: Aminobacter sp. LjRoot7; assembly: GCF_964252895.1. NCBI lineage: Bacteria > Pseudomonadati > Pseudomonadota > Alphaproteobacteria > Hyphomicrobiales > Phyllobacteriaceae > Aminobacter > Aminobacter sp. LjRoot7. The sequence continues at coordinate 83,769 of NZ_CAXUPX020000007.1, read as the reverse complement.
CGACCCGGTGGAAGGTCCGCAGATCGTCGCCCATCACCCTGTCGATGCGTACGCGCTGGCGGGTGGTGTCCCGGATGGATCGGTCTCCTGGACCGACACGACCCACCCGGAAAAAACCCGCCTCATCGACTACGTCTTCGTTCAGGCCAACCTTGCCGCCAAGGTCAAATCCGTCCGCATCGACAGTGATGCGGCAGGCTCCGACCACCAGCCGGTGTGGGTCGAGCTGAACTAAGCAGCTGGCTTAGAAGCGCGCCCACGACCTGAGGCTCGCCCAGGTCTTGCGGTCGAGCCGGTAGCGCTCAACCGGAACCTGGCCGGCGACGATCGAGTTCAGCATGCCCTGGCCGGCATACTGGAAGCCGCACTTGTGGATCACCCGCCGCGAGGCCGGGTTGATGACCCGGCACGAGACGTTGAGCACGGCGACATCGGTCGCGCGGAAGGCGAGATCGACGAGCGCATGCGCAGCTTCGGTGGCGTAGCCCGACTTCCAGTAGGGTTCGCCGATCCAGTAGCCAAGCTCGAGCCCGCGGTCGGTGACATTGAGGCCGGCCGAACCGACGAAGGCGCCGGTGTCGGCGATCGTGATGGCATAGACCACCCCGCCGCTTCGCGCACGCGCCATCGACAGAAAGGCCCGCGCCTCGGCCTCACCGTAGGGGTGAGGCATCCGCGACAGCATCTCGGCGATGTGGCGGTTGTCGGCCAGCTGCACCAGCTCGGGGATGTCGTCCTCGTGCGGCGGGCGCAAGACCAGCCGTTCGGTCAGCAATATCGGGCAGTCGATCGACAATCTTTCGTCTTCGACGTCGTCCTTTTCAGCAACCATGTCAAAATCCTCCAGGAAAAAATGAAAAAGGGGAGATGGAAACCCATCTCCCCTGATCCTTTTCCTGGCTTGGCCAGACACCGGTTCCCGAGATGGGGCGCCGGTGTTGTAGTGCGGAACCGGCTACTCCGCGGCCTTGAGAATCGGGTTCACCGATACGTAGGTTCGGCCATTGGCTTTTTTATTGAAGGTCACGGCGCCTGCTTCGAGCGCGAAAAGCGTATGATCCTTGCCCATGCCGACGTTGACGCCGGGATGCCAGGTGGTGCCGCGTTGACGAACGATAATGTTGCCCGGAATCACGGATTCGCTACCGAACTTCTTGACGCCAAGGCGCTTCGACTCTGAATCGCGACCGTTGCGCGACGAACCGCCAGCTTTTTTATGTGCCATGGATGTTCTCCTTCAGCGCTCTGATTACTCTGATTCCGCGACGGCTGCAGCCTTTTTCGGCGCTGCCTTCTTCGCGGGCTTTTCTGCAGCTACGTCAGCTGCGGCTTCGGCCTTCACTGCCGCCTTCTTCGAAGGCTTCGCACCGCCGGTCAGGATCTCGGAAATCCGGACAGTGGTGTGGTGCTGGCGGTGACCGCGGGCGCGACGCGAATTCTGGCGACGACGCTTCTTGAAGGCGATGACGGTCTTGTTGCGGCCGTGCTCGACCACTTCCGCCGTCACCACTGCGCCAGCAACGAAGGGCGCGCCGATCTCGGCGTTTTCACCTTCGCCAACGGCGAGCACTTCAACGAATTCCACGGTGTCGCCGGCGGCGCCGACGAGCTTCTCAACCTTGATCACATCATTGGCGGCAACGCGATACTGCTTACCGCCCGTTTTGATGACTGCGAACATTTTATGCCTTTCGCTGTTCGGTCGGCCTTTTTGAACCACCTGCGCGGTTCGGCCGTCTTTTTGTCAGTCGTTACGGGTTCATGACAAACGGCGCAGAGAACCCTCCACGCCGATTGCAGGGGTCCCGTAACCGAAGGTTGCCATGAAGTCAAGGCGAACACCTTGGCAAAGCTGCGCTTTTGCGGCCAGCCACGCGCCCGGTGCTGACGCGAGCCTTGCGGGGACCCAAGCTTGGGTACAGGCTTCAGCCAAAGCGGACAACCGCTGTGGCAACGCCTGGACAGCCACACGCCCTTGATTCAGCCCATCGAAGCCGGTTTTCCATCGGATTGACGCAGCGTCCGCCTGCCTAAATCGGCTCAATGAAAAAGATACGCTAACACGGTCACATTTGGCCTTGTGCGACAGGCCATGAGCCGTTATCTACTGCGCCGCGCCGGCAACGGCCGATCACGACCGCGGAGAGGTGGCAGAGTGGTCGAATGCACCGCACTCGAAATGCGGCATGGGTGCAAGCCCATCGGGGGTTCGAATCCCTCCCTCTCCGCCATCGTCGCCTGACAAGCCAGAAATCCAAGCCGACCACTGAACCTGCTTTTGCAGGGACTTTGGTTAGGCAGAAATTCTGGGACCAGCCATAGCCCCTGATCTGCCGCGCCTTCGGACGCCCCACCCTCGCCAGCAACGCCCCGTCAGCGAGAGCTAACCATCCAACCCTTCTTTTGCTCGCTCTTTCCAGAACGCGAACAATCTGGGCGTCGCTCCGGTTGCCGCCTCTCAAGTTCATGGTTCCCGTGGAGCTCAATATGTCGGCAATGGCGGCCAAGATCTGCCAGACCTGTCGCGATGGGCCGATGATCTTCGCTGGCGCTTGCAAGAATGGCCATGTGCGCTCGCCAATACGCCCCATGGGCGAGCATCCCCATATATTCAGCAACAACTAATATAAATGCCCCGTAGTCGTTTTCGTATAACTACATTTCACTTTCTTTTTGTTGGAATCCTGTTGCTATAAATTGTCTTACCTGCGAGCGGTAATTTACAAGACACGCTAATGGCGCTGGGGCTCTGTTCTTAATCATGATTCAGAACGTTTCGAGGCGTGGCCTGCTCTCCACGACCGCACTGGCTGGCCGCATGCTGGCTATCGCGGGTACCGCAATGATACTGCTTTCAGGTGCTGCCCATGCCGGCGGCGGGAGTGGCGGAGGCGAGGTCGGCCAGCCCACTTCGGGTGGTTCCGGCGGTGTCGACAGCCCAACCGGCGCTGGCGGTGCTGGCGGCAACGGCAGCGGCTCTTCCGGTGGTGGCGGCGGCGGCGCCGGTGAGACAAGCGGCACTGGAGGAAATGGTGGGGCCGGAGGCGGCGGCGCGGGTGGTGTGGGCGGTGTCCACGGCCATGTCGGTATAACATTGCCAGTTGTTTCGGCCACCGGCTCCGCCGGCGCGGCCGGCAGCGCTGGACTCGGCGGTGGTGGCGGCGGTGCAGGCGGGTACGGAGCGGTCGTTACCGGGACCGGCGGGCTCGTCTCGGGCAACGTTACGGCTGGTAGCGGTGGCGCCGGCGGCGATGGCAACGGAACCCAACAAGGCGGCTCGGGCGGTTCGGGTGGTGTCGGTTTGGCCTTCACCAATGGCAGCAGCACCAACACGATCATTGTCGTTGGCACCGTACAAGGCGGCAATGGCGGCGCCGGCTCCAACTTTGGCAGCAACGATGGCGCTGCCGGCGCTGGCGGCGCTGGCATTGTTGGTTCCAATCTCAACATCACAAATTTTGGCACGATCGCGGGCGGGCTTGCGGGTAATGGCATCACTCGGGCGGCAGCGATCCAGTTTACAGGCGGCACCAACACGCTGACCTTCGGCGGCGCCACATCCGGCCTCACCGGCGGCATCGTCGTGGACACCGGTACGCTGACCTTCGCTCAGGCCAGCAACATCGCCCTGGGCAGCACCATCAGCGGTGGCGGCGCAATCATCAAGTCCGGCGCCGGTGACCTCACGCTCTCGGGCACCAACACCTATTCCGGTGCGACGCGCGTTATGGAAGGCAAGCTCATCGCCACCAGGGACACGGCGCTTTCCGAACGTTCCGATTACACGATCGACAGCGGCGCGACGCTCGAACTCGCAGCACCTGATTGGCATATTGCCACCGTCGGATCGCTGGCAGGCGCCGGGAACCTCAAGATCGGCGGTGCCAACTCGACCCTGGCGATCGGCGCCAACAACGCCTCGACGGTCTTTTCCGGCACAATTTCCGGGACCGGCTCGCTGTCGATGATCGGCTCGGGAAAACTATCGTTGACGGGAACCAGCGCCCTCGAGGGCAGCCTCAAGCTCGAGGGCAATTCGGGCCCGACCCTGGCGATCGATGGCGGCTCGCTCACCTTGGGCACGTCGTCGGGCGCGGCAATGGCCACAAACGAGGTGGCAAGCGGCTTGCTGCGCGTCACCAATGGCGGGACATTGAACCTGCTCGATCCGATGGGAACTTTGTCGATCAAGTCGGCCATGGAAGTCTCTGGAGAGAATTCCACTGTCAACAACGACAGCTATACCGATATTGGCGGCACCTCCGAAGCGTCCCTGACGATCAAGGCTGGTGCTGTCATGAACAGCCGGGCCGGCGCGATCATCGAAGGCCACGGCGGTGCCTTGGCCACGGTGACAGTGTCCGGACCAGGATCGACCTGGAATGTCGACCAACACATGTTTCTCGGCAACAGATGGAACGGTGGGAACGCCGCGCTCGTCATTTCCGCCGGCGGTACGGTCAATCTTGACGGTTCGCTCTACTACGATCTCAGTCCGAGCCCAGGCGTTCCAGGTTCCAGCATCACCGTTACGGGCACTGGCTCCAGGCTTAATGTCGCTGACGAGCTCGCCATTGGCATCGATTGCTTCTGCGGCGACCCAACGTCAACGCTCACAGTCGCCGATGGTGGCATCGTCGATGTGTCCTGGATGATCTCTGTCGGCGATACGTCTGTCATCAATATCGGCACTGGGCAGCTTGCTGGCACCATCATCGCCCCAGAAATCGCCAACCACGGCCGGATCGTCGCGGATTTCACCGACACCACGACAATCAGCGCCGATATTTCCGGAGCCGGATCGCTGACCAAGCAGGGCTCCGGCAAGCTCATCATGGCCGGCGATAACACCTACACCGGCGTTACCACCGTAACCCAGGGCATTTTGCAGGTCGACGGTTCGCTGGCCGGCTCGGGCGGCGTGACGGTCTCGGGCCGGGGCATCCTTGGCGGCATCGGCACGCTCGGCAGTGCCGGGTCGACCGTCACAATCGGTTCGGGTGCGACGCATGCGCCCGGCAAATCGATCGGCACCCAGACCGTTGCCGGCAACTACGTCAACCACGGCACCCTGGAGATCGAGGCCACGCCGACGAGTGCCGACAAGCTGGTCGTCGCCGGCAGCGTCGACATATCTGGCGCCACGCTCAACTTGCTGCTGTCGCCAGCGGCTATGGCCAACTGGGACATCAGCAACGGCCCGTTCACGCTCATCGACAAGCAAGGTGCGGGCGCCATAACCGGTGTGTTCGGCCAGGTGACCAGCGACCTGATCTTCCTTGACCCGACGGTCGACTACAACGGCGGCGACGGCAATGACGTGACGCTCAAGCTTGACCGTATTGCCTTCGCCAGCATCGGCGTGACACGCAACCAGATCGCCACGGGTGCAGCAATCGAGACGCTGCCCACGACAAGTGCGGTGTGGAAGGCGGTCGTGGTTTCGACAAGCAAGGACGCCGCGCGGGCGGCTTTCGACCAACTATCGGGCGAACTCCATGCCAGTGCCAAGACCTCGCTGATCGAAGACAGCCGTTTTGTCCGCGATGCTCTCAATGACCGTCTGCGCGCTGCCTTTGAAACCGCAGGGACCGCAGCGGCGCCAATACTTGCCTACGGCCCTGGAGCGTCACCCGCGGCACTGCCCGCACATTCCGGACCGGTCTTCTGGAGCCAGGGCTTCGGCGCCTGGGGATCGACCGGCGGCGACGGCAACGCCACCGGGCTCGACAGTTCGAGCGCTGGTGCTCTTGCGGGAGCTGACGTCCTTGTCGGCGACTGGCGCGTCGGCCTGACTGCCGGCTACAGCCATCTGAGCTTCGACGCCGACGCGCGTGCCGCTCAAGGCAGCAGCGACAATTACCATCTCGGCATCTATGGCGGCACCAAATGGGGTGCCGTCGCCTTCAGAGGCGGTCTTGCCTACAGCTTGAGCGAGATCGACGGCAGCCGGACGGTCAGCTTCCCCGGCTTCTCCGACACGCTGAAGCACAGTTATCGCGCCGGCACGACACAAGCCTTCGGCGAATTGGGCTATGGCATAGAGGCTGGCCAGGGTTCCTTCGAACCCTTCGCCAATCTCACCTACGTCAACCTCCACACGGATGGCTTTGCCGAACAGGGCGGCGCCGCGGCTCTTACCGTTGCAGGCGACTCGACAGACGTCACCTTCACCACCGTCGGGCTGCGCGCTTCGACCGTATTTACGCTGGCAGGCATGGAAGCCACGGCGCGCGGCATGCTTGGCTGGCGGCACGCTTTCGGCAACACGACGCCTTTGTCAGTCCATGCCTTTGGCGGATCCAGCGCCTTCTCCGTCGCGGGCGCACCGATCGCCAGGGACAGCGCCATCGCCGAAGCAGGGCTCGACTTCGACATCTCTCCGGCTGCAAGCATCGGCCTTTCCTACCACGGCCAATTGGCCTCCGACGCACAGGAACATGGTTTCAAGGCGGACCTTGCGGTGCAGTTCTGACCGTCATCATGCACGAGATGCCGACCGTGGACGAATACCGGCACCTGAAGATGGCCGTGTATTTTCAGCAGCTGTGACGGCATTTGCCGGCCCGCCTAACGGCGGGGCCGGATGGATCAGAGCCCTTGCCTGTCAGCGCGCGCTCTTGCGGGCATGGTCGACATAGATCTCGCGCAGCCGCTTGACGACCGGCCCCGGCTTGCCGTCGCCGACCGGCTTGCCGTCGATACGGGTCACCGGCATGACGAAGGTCGAGGCGCTGGTGATGAAAGCCTCGGCGGCAGCCTGGGCTTCCTCGACGGTAAAGCGGCGTTGCTCGAGCGTCAGGCCGCTCTCCTCGGCCAACTGGACAAGCGCCTGCCGCGTACAGCCGGGCAGCGTGCGCTGGCTGTTGGCGGGCGAGACGATCTTGCCGTCATGAGTTATGATGTAGGCGGTCGAGGACGCACCCTCGGTGACATGACCGTCCTCGACCATCCAAGCCTCGTCGCAACCTTCCGCCTTGGCCTCGCGCTTGGCCAACACCTGTGGCAGCAGGGAGACGCTCTTGATGTCGCGCCGTGCCCAGCGCAGGTCAGTCAGCGTCTTGACGGCGATGCCGGTCCTCGCGGCAGCAACATCGACGAGCACCTTCGGCTGCGTCAACAGCAGGAGCGTCGGCTCCAGTTCCTCGCCGAACAGGAAGTTCCGCTCCTCGGCACCTCGTGTCAGCTGCAGGTAGACAAGCCCTTCCTGCAGGCCGTTGCGCTCGATCAGGCCATGCTCGATCTCCTCGATCGCTGCCGTGGTGATGGGCAGGTGCAGGCCAAGCTCACGGGCCGAACGCTCCAGCCGCGCCATGTGCAGGTCGCTGTCAACAAGCTTGCCGTCGATAACCGCTGTCACCTCGTAGATGCCATCGGCAAACAGGAAGCCGCGATCGAAGATCGACAGTTTGGCCTCAGCGGCCGGCAGGTAGCTGCCATTCAGCCAGACGATGCGGTCTTGTCCACCGGCCATATAGATACCCTCCAATGCAAGTGAGATGTCAGCGCGCCTTGTACAGACTCAGCGCTTCCAGGGAAATTGCCTCGACGCGAGACGGCTTGCCGCTGCCGGCATCGTAGCCCTCAACCGTGTGCGCCATACAGAGCGAATTGAGGATCGCTTCTTCCGTCGCCTCTATCACCGCCTCAAACAGCGGCGACACCAGTTCGTTGGGCAGCGTCGGTGTCATGACGATGCCAGCACGCCGTTGAGGCGTACGCCGCACGCTTTCATTGGTCGAGAACACCAGAGCGTAGTCGCCCGAGCCGTTGCTCAGCGCCGCCCCCGTCTTGGCAAGCCCGCCGAAAGCGCGCTGTCCCAGGCGCTTCAGATTGCGCTCGCACAAGGGAGCATCCGTCGCCACAACGATGACGATCGAGCCATCCTTGTCTTCCGCGGCCGGGCTGACATTCCAGGTCGCGCCATCGATCAGTAGACGCCCGCCATAGTTCGACTGCACCAGCACCCCGACCGTGAAGGTCTCGCCGCCCTTGAAGGGCACGAGCCTCGAGCTTGTGCCGATACCACCCTTCAAGCCGAAGGCGACTGTACCGGAACCCGCGCCGACAGCACCTTCGACCACCGGTCCATCCGTGGCGGTGGCAATCGCCGCCCTGATTTCCGACACGTCTGGACGGCCGGCACGGATGTCGTTCAGGCGGGAATCGTTGGTCTCGCCGACAACGGCATTGATCGACACAACGCGACTGTTGCCGGGCTGAGCCAGCGTGTGGGCGTGGATCGCCTCGATGGCGCGGCCGGTCGCCAGCGTGTTGGTCAGCACGACAGGCGTTTCGATCTCGCCCAGCTCTTCGATCTGGGTCGAGCCGGCGAACTTGCCATAGCCGTTGAACACGGCGATTGCCGCCGGCACCTTGTCGCGAAAAATGTTGCCGCCATGCGCCAGGATCGCGGTCGCCCCGGTGCGGATAGTCGCACCCTCGACAACGCTTGCATGCCCGACCCGCACGCCGGCGACGTCGGTGATGGCATTGAGCGGGCCGGGGGTGAAAACACCCGGCGCGATACCCAGGTCACGCAGCCGCCGGCGCGGCGATGGTTCGGAACTGTCTGTCGAATTGTGCGTCATCGGACAATCCATAAGGCGCTTTGCCGGCCGGGAACATGGCAAAGCTCGGTACCAGAGCGGCGCAGTCTTCTGTGCCAGGAGCCGGCCGTCAGGTCGTGCGGTCTTCCGGCAGTCGTTGGTGGTTTCGAAGGGCCTCCGCGCAGGCCTCGAGATAGGCGTAGCCATATCTCAGGTCGGGTTCGAGATACGCCCCCTCGCCCCACTCGTTCCAGGCATTGATGAAGACAAGGCGCTCGGTCGTGGGATTGGCTTGCGCGCGCTTCATCGCGTCTCCGAGCCACTGCTCGAACAAATCAGGCGTCGAACCGTGGTAAATCTGGGCGGACGTCGGACGACGCGCACTGTTGTCCCATGACGGCATCACGCCGGGATGGACGACACCTGCCTCGACCGACTTCACCTTTTCCGCTGCCACCACGTCGGCGTAGCTTCGGATGCGCCCGCTGTCGCGGAAGCGGGAGACGACCAGGCTGCTTTCGATGTTCGGTGTGCGGATGTTGTGCGGCGGAAACTCGGACAGTGCGTCGAAGCCATGGTCCTGATGCGCGCTGAAGTCGAAGGCGTTCGTCGCGATCAGATAGATTCCGGGATATCCCAGCTTGGTCATCTCCGCGCGCCAGCGTGCGATGGTGGCCTTCATGTCCGGGAAGAGGCTCGCACGATAGACGGTGAAAACCGGCTTGCCGTCTATCTTGAGATAGCGGGGATCGCGGAAGTATTTGTCGAGGCCGTGGATGACCGCGATGTCGTCCTCCGCCGAATGCCGTTGCGCCAGGAGCACGTCCTGCTCGCGGCCAGACCAGCGTCGCGACCAGGTTTCGTTTGCCCAGCAAAGGGAGAACGGCAGATCGAGATCGGCGGTTGCGAGGTAATGATCCAGCGGACCTTCCAGCAGGCGCCTTCCGCCGAACCAGTAGAAATGGAAGCAGAAGGCAGAGATGCCATAGAGCTTGGCCAATTCGACCTGCCGGCGCATCACCTCAGGCAAGCGCAGGTCGTAGTAGCCCAGTTCGCCGGGCAGGCGCGGCTGGTAATGGCCCTCAAAGACCGGGAACGCGCGCGCCACGTTGCGCCATTCGGTGAAGCCGCTGCCCCACCACTCGTCGTTCTCCGCCGTCGGATGGAACTGCGGCAGGTAGTACGCCACAAGCCGGACATCGGTCGAGGGCGGCTTGTGGCTTGCAATCGGCTTATAATCACCGGCCGGATAATGGCCGAGGAGATTGCGGATATGCGCATCGTGAAGCCGGTCGGCAGGCTGTGCCTTCGCCGGCCAGCGGGACGGCTGTGCGATCCGCCGCAACTTTCCCCAGACTCTGCGCAAGAAAGATGGCCTTTCACGCCATGGGGCGCCTGACAGCGCGTTCACCGGCGCTTGCCGAAACTGTTCATTGGGCCGCCATTCAGTCCGTTTGCAAAACCCAGAAGCTTTGAGCGGCGCGCACTGGAAAACAGCACATGTGGCCACAGCAACTTCAGCCATGTGCGGAAGCGTTCGGCCGGCACGTCGAGCGGCATCTGGTGCTTGTTCATGACATAGACCAGCGATCGGCCCATCGCTTCGCCCTTGATGCGGCCCGACTCGATCGACCGCGCGCTGGAACGTCCTTCAGCGTGATCGACGGCAGCACCTGCGGCAAGCCGCAACTCGACGCCTGCCTGCCGCAGCCGCACGCTGAGATCGTCATCCTCGTGGAACAGGAAGATGTTCTGGTCGAACCCGCCGACCCGCTCGAAATGCTCGCGCCTGATGAAGATGCAGGCTCCGTGCAGGACCGGTATGACGCAATCGTGGTTGGGCGGCGCCCCATGCCAAAAGTCGGACGCCGGCAGCAGCCGCGACCAGCGCCTGAAGCGTCGGCGCGGACCGGAATAGAAGCGCGGATTGAAGGCGGCGTCTGGGTGAGCAGCGGCGGCAGCCACAAGCGCCTCTATCGCACCCGCCTCGAAGCGAAGGTCGGGATTGGCAAGCAGCAGAAATGGCGCATTGCCGGCGGCCGCGCCGACATTGCAGGCGCTGCCATAGCCGACATTTTCCTCGATCTCGATGACCTTTGCCCCGGCAGCCTCGGCAAGCGTCACGGAGTCGTCCACACTGGCATTGTCGACAACAACAACGCTTGCACAACCCGGAACAGTCGCCAAAAAAACTGGCAAGACCGAGCCGCTGTTGTGGGTAACGACGATCAGATCCACTTCCGGTTTCATAAAGTCGTCCGCATCAACTTGACTTAACGTAAATGTCGACTCCTGCGCAAAGCAATGAGCTTTTCCTCGTTTCGCATCTATGCAGCGAAACGGGCGTCCGGACAACACATATACAATCACAGCTTCTTTCCGCTGTAGCAATCGGGTGATCAACCAAAACGGGAAACCTTCTGGTGACAGGCAACTGGCATTCGTTACGACAGGCGCTCTGGGGTCAGGCTCAGCTGTTTGTCGACCCGACCAGCTCCGCGACAAGGGCCGCGACCCGCCCCCGCCACTCACCGGCGCGGTAGGTGAAATCGCGAGCAAAGGCGTCCGAGCTCAGCTGCGAGTTCGCCGGCCGCGCGGCCTTTGCCGGCCAGTGCTCGCTGCCGACCGGTTCGACAAGGGCAGATGGTCCGCCGAGCGAAGCGCTGACCGCGAAGACATGGGCGGCCAGCTCATACCAGCTTGCGCGACCCTGGCCGGCGAGATGGTAGAGACCTTGCGGAAAGCCCCCTTGCTTGCGCCACGAGGCGGCCGCCGCCAGCAAACCGTCGGCGAGATCATGGGCCTCCGTCGGATTGCCGAACTGGTCTTCCACGACCTGCAGCCGGTCGCGTGTCGCCGCGAGCGACAGCATCGTCTTGACGAAGTTGCGGCCATGGCGGCTGACGACCCAGGCAGTGCGCACCACCAGATGGTCCGGATTGCCCGCGCGTACGGCTTCCTCGCCCGCCAGCTTGCTGCAGCCATAAACCGTCTGCGGGTTTGGTACATCAGTCTCGATGTAAGGCTGCGCGACCCTGCCATCGAACACGTAGTCAGTCGACACCTGGACGATCGGAATGCCCGCGAGCCTGGTCAGCCGCGCCAGTTCCGCCGGCGCCTCGGCGTTGATCCGAAAAGCGCGCTCGGGTTCGTCTTCCTGCAGGTCGACGCCGGTATGCGCGGCGGCATTGATGACCATGTCAGGCGCGACCGATCTCAGGACCGGGGCAAAGGTCGCGGGGTTTTCAAGGTCGAAGTCAGGCCGACCGACAAGGACGATATCCGCTCTGCCCTCAGCGCGCTCGGCAAGCGAGCGCGCCAATTGGCCGGATGTTCCGGTAACCAGGATCTTCACTTGGCAGCGACCAGTCCCTGGCGGGTTCCGTCGAAGCGCTGCTCGCGGATCGGACGCCACCACCAGCCATTGGCGAGGTACCAGTCGACGGTCCGTGCGAGGCCGGTCTCGAACGTCTCCAGCGGCGTCCAGCCCAGTTCCTGCTCGCTCTTGGTCGGGTCGATCGCATAGCGCCGGTCATGACCGGGCCGGTCGGTGACATAGGTGATGAGGTCGAGATGCGAGCGGCCGCTGGCCCGCGGCCTGCGCGCGTCGAGCAGGGCACAGATGGTTTCGACAACTTCGAGATTGGTACGCTCGGCGCGCCCACCAATGTTGTAGCTCTCGCCGATCCGGCCCCTGGTCATGACCGCTTCGAGTGCCCTGGCATGATCCTCGACGAACAGCCAGTCGCGGATGTTGGCGCCCTTGCCGTAGACCGGCAGCGGTTGTTCATCCAGAGCGTTGGCAATGACCAGCGGGATCAGCTTTTCCGGGAAATGGTAGGGCCCGTAGTTGTTCGAGCAATTGGAGAGCACCACCGGCAGTCCATAGGTCTCATGCCAGGCGCGCACGAAATGGTCGGACGCCGCCTTCGACGCTGAGTAGGGCGACGAGGGCTTGTAGGGCGATTCCTCGGTGAAGACGCCGGAATCGAAAGGCAGGTCGCCGAACACCTCGTCGGTGGAGACGTGATGGAAACGGAAGCGCTTGCGCGCCTCCTCGCCAAGACTACGCCAATGGTCGAGCACTGCCTGCAGCAGGCTTGCGGTGCCGACCACATTGGTGGTGACAAAGGCCATCGGCCCGTCGATCGAACGGTCGACATGGCTTTCCGCAGCGAGGTGCATGACGAGATCGACGGCCTCGTCCGCGAGAATCCGGCGCACCTTGTCCGTGTCGCAGATATCGGCTTTCCGGAAGACATAGTTCGGATTGCCGTCGAGATCCCGCAGCGACGTCAGGTTGCCCGCATAGGTCAGCTTGTCCAGGTTGACGACACGGTATTTGCCGGTTGCCACGAGATGTCGGCACACGGCCGAGCCGATGAAACCGGCACCGCCGGTGACCAGCACAGTTTGAGGAACGTTTTTCACGGGTAGACGAATCCGGTTTCGACTTCAGCCAGCAAGGGGGCGGCAGCATCCTTGTCCGACAGGATCGGGTCTTGTGCGGCCACAGGCCAGTCGATCGCGATGTCGGGGTCATCGAAGCGGATCGAGCGGTCATGCGGCTGCGAATAGGGTGCCGACACCTTGTAGGCAACTTCGGTGTCGGGCTCGAGCGTGACAAAGCCATGCGCGAAGCCCTTGGGCACCAGTATCTGATTCCACTCTTTTGCGGAAACCGTCAGCCCCACCCACTTGCCGAAGGTCGGCGAGCCCACGCGAATGTCGACGGCGACGTCGTAGATCGACCCGCGCAGCACGCGCACGAGCTTGTCCTGCGCGAAGGGCGGCTTCTGGAAATGCAGCCCGCGCAACACCCCGCGCTCGCGCGACAGCGAGTGGTTGTCCTGCACGAAATCGACGGCGATGCCTGCCTCGGCCAGCTTCCCGGCATTCCAGGTCTCGGAAAAGAAACCGCGCGCGTCCTCGAACCTGGGCAAGCGTATTTCGCAAACGCCGTCCAGGCCGAGCTTGCTTACTTCAACCATGGCCGATTTCCCTGACGCGACGTTCGAGATAGCGGGCATAGTCGGTCTTGCCGAGCTCGGCGGCGCGGCGCAGCACATCCTCTTCACTGACCCAGCCGAGTTCGAAGCCAATCTCTTCCGGGCACATGATCTTGATGCCCTGGCGATGCTCGATGGTACGCACGAAGGACGACGCCTCGTGGAGACTGTCATGCGTGCCGGTGTCGAGCCAGGCGTATCCCCTGCCCAAACGCACGACATGCAACGTATCGCGCTCGAGGTAGGTTCGGTTGACGTCGGTGATCTCCAACTCGCCACGCGCCGACGGCTTGATCGACGAGGCTATGTCGACCACCGAATTATCGTAGAAATAGAGGCCGGTCACCGCCCAGTTCGAGCGTGGGTCCGCAGGTTTCTCCTCGATCGACAGGGCGCGCTGTGTCTCCCGGTCGAATGTCACGACGCCGTAGCGCTGCGGATCCTCGACATGATAGGCAAAGACCGAGGCGCCTCTCGGGCGCGCGACGGCTGCCCGGCAACGCTCCGACAGACCATCGCCGTAGAAAATGTTGTCGCCAAGGATGAGCGCCACCGGGCTGGTGCCGATGAACTCGCGACCTATGACGAACGCCTCGGCCAAACCATTGGGGGACGGCTGGACAGCGTAGGAGAACGACACGCCAAACGCCGAACCGTCGCCAAGCAGCTGCTGGAACTGAGGCAGGTCGCGCGGGGTCGAGATGATAAGAATGTCCTGAATACCCGCCAGCATGAGAACGCCAAGCGGGTAATAGATCATCGGCTTATCATATATCGGCAGTATCTGCTTCGATACTGCAAGTGTTGCTGGGTAGAGTCGCGTGCCACTACCGCCCGCAAGTATGATTCCCTTCACGGTGGATTCCTGATGTCGTTGCCTTTGACCCCCGTCCCAGCTGACAATCCGCAATAGACCGTATGGCATGCACAAACAAGACACCAACGTGATCTGCCACAATCACGAACAGATTTGGTTTCAGAAGGTAAAGCTTGCGGAGCGGAGCCTACTATCCAGCTCGGCCCATCCATACCTGTCGAAAGAGTACGAACATGAATCGCCTATTGCTCAAGATCGCCTCTGTCCTGGCATTCGCCGCCATGGCATGGATTGCGCCAGCCACTGCAGGAGAAAACATGCTCGAACGTGAATTGCATGCGAGCGCGAGCAAGGGTGACGCGACTGCTGTCCGCGACCTGCTCGCAAAGGGCGCCAGCATCGACGCGCGCGACGACAATGGCCGCACCGCGCTGCTGCTCGCTACCCATGCCAATCAGATCGGAGCCGCCAAGGTGCTGATCGATGCCGGTGCAGACGTCAACGCCAAGGATGCCATCAACGACAGCCCGTATCTCTATGCCGGCGCGCGCGGACATCTCGAGATCCTGAAGATGACGCTCTCCCACGGCGCCGACCTCAAGAGCATCAATCGCTATGGCGGTACAGCGCTGATCCCGGCCGCCGAACGCGGCCATGTCGAGACCGTGCGCACGCTGATCGAGGCCGGTGTCGATGTCGACCACGTCAACAAGCTCAACTGGACGGCACTGCTGGAGGCGATCGTGCTCGGCGATGGCGGCCCTCGCCACGTCGCCATCGTCAAGCTGCTCGTCGACGCCGGCGCTGACATCAACCTTGCCGACGGCGACGGCGTGACGCCGCTGCAGAACGCACGCAAGCACGGCTTCACCGAGATCGAGAAGGTCCTGGTTGCCGCCGGCGCGCGATGAAGGAGGCCGAATTGGACAAGGCGAGTGATTTCCTTTGCCAGGCAATCGAGCTGGCACGCGAGAACATCGCGAGGGGCGGCCGTCCCTTCGGCGCGGTGGTGGTCAGAGACGGAGAAGTCGTCGCCAGCGGCGTCAACGAAGTTCTGTCATTCAACGATCCAACTGCCCATGCCGAGATGTCGGCCATCCGCGCAGCAAGCCAGGTCCTAGCCTCTCCGCGGCTCGACGGTTGCGCAGTCTATGCGAGCGGCCATCCCTGCCCGATGTGCATGGGCGCTATGCGGATGGCAGGCATAACCGAAGTCGCATACGCCTATTCGAACGACGACGGCGAGCCCTACGGCCTGTCCACGGCGGCGGTCTATGCCGAGCTCGCGCGACCTGCGCACGAACAATCCATGAAGGTGGCGTATCGCCCGGTGCGCCCGCCGGACAGCCAGCATCTTTACGCCGAGTGGAAAGCTGCACAGTCCCAATCCTAGGCCGGATTTGCCGCTTGCCATCTCAGGCGACCGCTTCACAAGCTCCTCCGCAAACCTCTAGTCTCCGCCACAGGGAGTGCGGAACATGACCAAACCGGCCACCGGCCCGCTTGCCGGGCTTCGCATCGTCGAATTCGTCGGTCTCGGACCTGCGCCTTTCGCCGCCATGCAGTTCGCCGACATGGGAGCGGACGTAGCCCGCATCGCGCGCCCGGATGCCACACCGACAATTCCAGATCCAATTTCGGGACGCGGGCGGCCGACTGTCGAGGCCGATCTCAAGGATTCCGAGCAGGCCGAGATGGTCCGCAAGCTTTGTGACTCTGCCGATGCCCTTATCGAGGGGTTCCGGCCCGGCGTCATGGAACGGCTGGGGTTGGGCCCTGACGTCCTGCTGGAACGCAACCCGCGCCTCGTCTACGGCCGGATGACAGGATGGGGACAGACCGGCCCGCTGGCAGCCTACGCAGGCCACGACATCAACTACATTGCCATCACGGGCGCGCTCGCGGCGATCGGGTCAGCCGGCAAGCCCATGCCGCCGCTCAACCTTGTCGGCGATTTCGGCGGCGGTGCGATGTTCCTCGTCTCCGGCATGCTCGCTGCCCTTCTTTCTGCGCAGCGCACAGGCACCGGGCAGATTGTCGACGCCGCCATTTGCGACGGCACCATCCAACTGATGACCATGGCCCATGATCTGGCCGCCGCAGGCCAATGGCAGCTGCAACGCGAAGCCAACCTGCTCGACGGCGGCGCTCCCTATTACGGCGCTTATGAATGCGCCGACGGCACGCACATCGCCATCGGGCCGATCGAACCGCAGTTCTTCGAACTGTTCCGCCAAGCCGTCGGGCTAGACGAGTCTGCCCATGCCTTACGTGCCGACCCGCGCAACTGGCCAGCACTGAAAGACAAGATAGCAGCGCTGATCATCAAACGCCCAAGTACGGAATGGCTCGCGCTGCTCGAACACTCCGACGCCTGCGTTTCGCCAGTGCTCGATCTTCACGAGGCCGCGAAGCATCCGCATCTGGTCGCCCGACAGAGCTTCGTCGAGATCGACGGCCTCACCCAGCCAGCGCCCGCACCACGATTTTCCGGCACGCCGACTGAAGCGCATCCTCGGCCTCGCGACCTGCTGCCGCTGGCCGATGCAGTCAGAGCGTGGAGCAACTAGTTACGCGTCAACAGCCTAGACCAAGGCTCTGCACCCAGAAATCCGAAAAGCAAAAAGCCGCCGGTAGAACCGACGGCTTGTGCAATTCTGTCGTCAGGGCGCAGACCCGAGCAATAAAGCCTTAGATCGCGGCTTCCAGCGTAGACAGGTGGTTGAGATAGGCTTCCGCCTTGGTACGGGCCTGGTCTTCCTTGGCGTCGGAAACGTCCTCGCGCGCTTCCTGGATGCGTCGCAGTAGTTCGGCGCGGTCGATGTCCTTCACCGGCGTCGCCGATTCGGCGAGCAGCGTGCAGCCGGCCGGAACGATGTCGGCGAAGCCGCCGAACACGACGTAGCGCTCTTCCTTGCCGCCGACGGCCTTCACCGTCACGACGCCCGGCTTGATCGTGGTCATGACGGGTGCATGGTTGGCCATGACAGTCATTTCGCCTTCCGCGCCGGGAATGACGACGGACTCGACCTGCTCCGAAACGAGCAGACGCTCGGGCGAGACCAGTTCGAATTTGAATGCTTCAGCCATGGTGTCTCACAAATGCTTGGACGGAGTTCCGAGCAGACCTGCCCGCAAGCGGGCAGTCATCGGTGCAACAGCGCGGACCGAGAGGCCCGCGCTGCGGCTTTCATGATTATGCCGCTTCCGCAGCCAGGCGCTGGGCCTTCTCGATCGCCATGTCGATGCCGCCGACCATGTAGAAGGCAGCTTCCGGCAGGTGATCGTACTCGCCGTCGACCAGGCCCTTGAAGCTCTTGATGGTGTCTTCGAGCGGAACCAACTGGCCGGGCGAACCGGTGAACACTTCGGCGACGAAGAACGGCTGCGACAGGAAGCGTTCGATCTTACGGGCGCGGGCGACCGTGATCTTGTCCTCTTCCGACAGCTCGTCCATGCCCAGGATGGCGATGATGTCCTGCAGCGACTTGTAGCGCTGAAGGATTTCCTGGACGCGACGTGCGACCGAGTAGTGCTCTTCGCCGACGATCAGCGGATCAAGCATGCGCGAGGTCGAGTCGAGCGGATCCACGGCCGGGTAGATACCCTTTTCCGAGATGGCGCGGTTGAGAACCGTCGTCGCGTCAAGATGCGCGAACGAGGTTGCCGGTGCCGGATCGGTCAAGTCGTCGGCGGGCACGTAAATTGCCTGAACCGAGGTGATCGAACCCTTGTTAGTGGTGGTGATGCGTTCCTGCATCTGGCCCATGTCGGTCGACAGCGTCGGCTGATAGCCCACGGCCGAAGGAATACGGCCGAGCAGAGCCGACACTTCCGAACCCGCCTGGGTGAAGCGGAAGATATTGTCGACGAAGAACAGCACGTCCTGGCCCTGGTCGCGGAAATGCTCGGCGATGGTCAGGCCCGAGAGGGCGACGCGGGCGCGCGCACCTGGCGGCTCGTTCATCTGGCCGAACACCAGGGCGCACTTGGAACCTTCGGTCGAACCGTTGTTCTCATGCGGGTCCTTGTTGACGCCCGACTCGATCATTTCGTGATAGAGATCGTTGCCTTCGCGGGTGCGCTCGCCGACGCCGGCGAACACCGAGTAACCACCGTGCGCCTTGGCGACGTTGTTGATCAGTTCCTGGATCAGAACGGTCTTGCCGACGCCAGCACCACCGAACAGGCCGATCTTGCCGCCGCGGGCGTATGGAGCCAGCAGGTCGACGACCTTGATGCCGGTGACGAGGATCTGCGCTTCGGTCGACTGGTCGACGTAAGCTGGCGCTTCCTGGTGGATGGCGCGCTTCGACTTGGTCTTGACCGGGCCGGCTTCGTCGACCGGCTCGCCGATGACGTTCATGATGCGGCCGAGCGTCTCGTCGCCAACCGGAACCATGATCGGCGAACCGGTGTCACGGACGGCCTGGCCACGAACGAGGCCTTCCGAAATGTCCATGGCGATGCAGCGAACGGTGTTTTCGCCGAGGTGCTGCGCCACTTCGAGGATGAGGCGGTTGCCGCCGTTCATCGTCTCGAGCGCGTTCAGGATCGGCGGCAGCTCACCGTCGAACTGCACGTCGACGACGGCGCCGATGACCTGCGAAACGCGGCCAGCGCCCGTGGCGACGACCGCCGACTTTTCGACCTTGGCAGCGGCTGCCTTGGCAGGCGCCGCCTTCTTTGCTGCCGGGGCCTTTTCCGCCGCCGGAGCGGCTTTCGGAGTAGCTGCTTTAGCCATCGTTCTAACCTCTGTGTCCGTTCGTTGTTTCACGCGGACCCGCCTTGCGGCGAGCCATCACGTGGCTAGAGCGCTTCGGCGCCCGAAATAATCTCGATCAGTTCCTTGGTGATCTGGGCCTGACGCTGGCGGTTGTACGTGATCGTCAGCTTGTTGATCATGTCGCCTGCGTTGCGCGTGGCGTTGTCCATCGCGCTCATCTTGGCACCCATCTCGCCAGCGGCGTTTTCCAGCAGCGCCCGGAAGATCTGCACCGAGATGTTGCGCGGAATGAGATCGCCGAGGATTTCGCCCGGCTCCGGCTCGTATTCGTAGACCGCACCGCCGCTGGTCGCGGCATCGGCGCTGGCCGAAGGAGCTGCGGCAGGGATGACCTGCTGCGCCGTCGGAACCTGGCTGATCACCGACTTGAACTCGGAGTAGAACAGCGTGCAGACGTCGAAGCCGCCCTGGTTGAACAGGGTGATCACCTTCTTGGCGATCATGTCGGCATGGACGAAGCCAACCTGCTTGGCGTCGCGCAGTTCGACGCGATCGATGATCAGCGAGGCGAAATCGCGACGCAGGACATCGTAGCCCTTCTTGCCGACGGTGATGATCTTGACCGTCTTGCCCTGGCCCTGGAGCTTGCGGACATGGTCGCGAGCCAAACGCGAAATCTGGCTGTTGAAGCCGCCGCACAGGCCGCGCTCGGCGGTGCAGACGACGAGCAAGTGCACGTCGTCCTTGCCGGTGCCGGTCATCAGCGCCGGAGCATCGCCACCGCCGCCGACAGCCTGGGCGATGTTCGCGAGAACCGCACCCATGCGCTGCGAGTAGGGACGCGCGGCTTCCGCAGCTTCCTGGGCGCGACGCAGCTTCGCCGCGGCGACCATCTGCATCGCCTTGGTGATTTTCTGCGTCGCCTTGACCGAGGCGATGCGGTTGCGGAGGTCTTTTAGCGAGGCCATGCCTTATCCGTCAGTGTCAGGCGAAGTTTTTCGCGAAAGCGTCGATGTGACCCTTGAGCTTGCCGCGGAGATCGTCGCTGAGCGCCTTCTCCGTACGGATGCCGTCGAGAACGTCTTTGCCTTCCGAGCGCATGTAAGCCAGCAGGCCCTGCTCGAACTTGCCGACCTGGTTGAGGGCCAGCTTGTCGAGGTAGCCGTTGACGCCGGCGAAGATCACCGCAACCTGCTCTTCGGTCTTGAGCGGCGAGAACTGCGGCTGCTTGAGCAACTCGGTCAGACGCGCACCGCGGTTGAGCAGACGCTGGGTAGCGGCGTCGAGGTCGGAACCGAACTGCGCGAAGGCCGCCATTTCGCGGTACTGCGCGAGCTCGCCCTTGATCGAGCCTGCAACCTGCTTCATCGCCTTGATCTGGGCCGACGAGCCGACGCGCGACACCGACAGACCGACGTTCACGGCAGGACGGATGCCCTGGAAGAACAGGTTGGTCTCGAGGAAGATCTGGCCGTCGGTGATCGAGATCACGTTGGTCGGGATGTAGGCCGAGACGTCGTTGGCCTGGGTTTCGATGACCGGCAGAGCGGTCAGCGAGCCAGCACCGTTTTCGTCGTTCAGCTTGGCCGAACGCTCGAGCAGACGCGAGTGCAGGTAGAAGACGTCGCCCGGGTAAGCTTCACGGCCCGGCGGGCGGCGCAGCAGCAGCGACATCTGACGGTAGGCGACGGCCTGCTTGGACAGATCGTCATATGCGATCAGGGCATGCTTGCCGTTGTCGCGGAAGTATTCGCCCATGGCGCAGCCGGCGAACGGAGCCAGGAACTGCATCGGGGCCGGATCGGACGCGGTGGCCGCGATGATGATCGAGTATTCGAGCGCGCCGCGCTCTTCGAGCACCTTCACGAACTGCGCGACGGTCGAGCGCTTCTGGCCGACAGCGACGTAGACGCAGTAGAGCTTTTCCTTCTCCGGACCAGCGACGTGGATCGCCTTCTGGTTCAGGATGGTGTCGAGAATGATGGCAGTCTTGCCGGTCTGACGGTCACCGATGACCAGCTCGCGCTGGCCGCGGCCGACCGGGATCAGAGCGTCGATGGCCTTAAGACCGGTCGACATCGGCTCATGCACCGACTTGCGGGGGATGATGCCGGGCGCCTTGACGTCGACGCGGCGACGTTCCTTGGCCTTGATCGGACCCTTGCCGTCGATCGGGTTGCCGAGCGCGTCGACGACGCGGCCGAGCAGCTCCGGACCAACCGGGACGTCGACGATCGCGCCGGTACGCTTGACGGTGTCGCCTTCCTTGATGTCGCGGTCGGCACCGAAGATGACGACGCCGACGTTGTCGCTTTCAAGGTTCAGCGCCATGCCGCGGATGCCGCCCGGGAACTCGACCATCTCGCCCGCCTGGACGTTGTCGAGACCGTAGACGCGGGCGATACCGTCACCCACCGACAGAACCTGACCGACTTCGGTAACTTCGGCTTCCTTGCCGAAATTCTTGATCTGGTCTTTCAGAATTGCGGAAATTTCCGCGGCGCGGATGTCCATCAGCCGACCTCTTTCAGTGCAAGCTTGAGCGAATTGAGTTTGGTTTTGAGCGACGTATCGATCTGGCGCGAGCCCATCTTCACGATCAGGCCGCCGAGCAGCGAAGGATCGACGGCGACCGAGATCGCCACGTCCTTGCCGGCGACGCTCTTCAGCGCCGACTTGAGTTCCGTTTCCTGCGCAGCGGTCAGCGCATGCGCCGAAGTCACCTCTGCCGACGTCTCGCCACGATGCTCGGCGGCGATCTGGCGGAACGCCTTGATCATGCCGGGCAGGGCAAACAGGCGGCGATTGCGCGCCACGAGGCGGAGGAAATTGCCGGCCAGGCCGGTGATCTTGGCCTTGTCGGCGATCGCCGAAATGGCCTTTTCCTGATCTTCGCCGGAGAAGACCGGGCTCTTGATCAGGCGATCGAGATCAGCGCTGCCATCGAGCAGCGCAGCGAAACGACCGAGGTCGGCTTCTACCTTTGCAACAGCGCCTGCTTCGAGCGCGAGATCGAACAACGATCCCGCATAACGCTCAGCAACACCGGAGATTGGCGAGGAAGATTGGGTCACGGACCGTCTTTTCTCTTGTCTGACAGGCCGCAAGATTGTTGGCGCGAGTGTGAGACTCTAGCTAAATCTTTGACCTTACTGCGTTTTTTGACCCCGGAGCTCGCGACAGCCGCATCCCCCCGGCCGAAAGTCGATTGCCGTCTAGCACAGGCTTTTGAGGACCGCAACACGTCCTCTAACAGGCTTTTGAGGCACTATTGTCGCATCTTGCGCATCGGAGCAGTGGCTTGACGGCGATTCACGGCCAGAAGCCGAAAACAAACCCAAGGGGTAGGGCCGCCAGCGCCAGTTCGATAACGATCGCCACCCAATTGTATGGGGTGTTGGCACCGTCCGACATCATTGCGACGATCCGACCGAAGGCTGTGAACAGCCACGACACGCCGAGCGCCATGTAAAGCCATGGCTGGGCTAGCAGAATCGCGCACAGCCCGACACCGAGGAAGAAGCCAGCCATGGTGGCGCGGCCCTGGGCGATGGCTTCCGGATTGTCCGGCCGGGCCTGCAGCCTGAGCAGCCGGAAGGCGATTCTCGGGGCGAAGAACAGGATGACGCCGAACAGCAGCGTGACCGCCGCGGAGCTCCACGCCAGCCACTCGCCTTGGCTCGTCGGCCACGGAAATGCGAACTCCATATTTCCCCCTCCGGCCAGGCCGCGAATCCACAGGGATCATATCCGACGGCGTGTCGAGCGCCAGAGCGCAACTGGCGGAGACGGCCGGAACAAGTATGCTGCGGCCAGCGGGCCTACGGGAGCGGACCATGGCCATACCGGAACGAATAGTCTGGGCGATCGACCACCTCGGCATTGAGCCGGGCGACAGGCTGCTGGAAATCGGCTGCGGGCGAGGCGTCGCCATGGCGGAGATCACGCCACTACTGATCGACGGCCACATCACCGGGCTTGACCGGTCGGACAGTGCCATAAGCTCCGCCGAGGAGAGAAACCGCGCGGCGATCACGGCTGGAAAGGCAGCGTTGGCGCAAGGGGGACTGGCCGATTGGAGCGGTTCCGGGCGGCCCTTCGACAAGGTCTTTGCCATCAACGTCAATCTGTTTTGGCTGGAGGCGGCGCGCGAGCTCAAGCTGATCCGTTCGCTGCTCGCCCCGGAAGGCCGGCTCTACCTGTTTTTCGAACCGCCCAGCGCCGGCCAGATCCCGACAATCGAGCGCGCCATCGAGGTGCGCCTCAAGGCTGCCGGTTATGCGCTCGAAAAGACCTTGCACGGCTTGGACCCGAAGCCGCCGCTGCTTGGCATGATCACCAAGCCTTCATGATCAGCGGGTCTTCGTCCTACTACAAGAAGCTTTGCGGATCGATGTCGACCTGCACGCGCACCGAACCGCGCACCTTGGGCCCGGCGGCAAGCAGCGCACGGATATAGCCCTGGATGTCGGCCTTCCTGTCGGCCTGCACGAGCAGCCGGAAGCGATGGCGGCCGCCGATGAGCGCCAGCGGCGCTTCGGCGGGCCCGAGCACATGGACATCCTGCGCCACCTGGGCCACACGCCGCAGGCCACGCGCATGGCTCTCCGCCTCGGGCCTTGTCGCCGCGCTGACGATGATTCCAGCGAGCCGGCCGTAGGGAGGCAAGGCCGAACGCTCGCGCTCCGCGATCTCGCGATCGTAGAAGGCCTCCGAATCGCCTGAGACGATCGCCCGCATCACGGGATGGTCGGGCTGGAATGTCTGCAGCAGGCCAAGGCTCTTCTTGCCGGTGCGCCCTGCCCGGCCCGTCACCTGCGACAGCAACTGGTAGGTCCGCTCGGCGGCGCGCGGGTCGCCATTGGCGAGGCCAAGATCGGCATCGACAACGCCGACAAGCGTCATGTTCGGAAAATTGTGGCCCTTGGCGACAAGCTGGGTGCCGATGACGATATCGGCCTCGCCATTGGCGATCGCCTCCAGTTCCAGCCTGAGCCGCTTCACCCCGCCCAGCATGTCGGACGACAGCACGATCGTGCGCGCGTCGGGGAAATGCGACACCACCTCCTCGGCGATGCGCTCGACGCCCGGCCCGCAGGCGACGAGATGATCGAACGTTCCGCATTCCGGGCAGGCCTCGGGCCGCTTCTCGTTGTGGCCGCAATGGTGGCAGACGAGCTGGCCACGGAAGCGGTGCTCGACCAGCCAGGCCGAGCAGACCGGGCAGCCAAAGCGGTGGCCGCAGACCCGGCACAGCGTCAGCGGCGCATAACCGCGTCGGTTGAGAAACAGGAGCGACTGCTCCTGCCGGCCAAGCGTTTCGCGCATCTTGCCGAGCAGCACCGGCGACAGGAAGCCGCCGCGCGCCGGCGGCGAGCGCCGCATGTCGATGGTCGCCAGTTGCGGCAGCGCCGCCTCGGCGAAACGGGCCGAGAGCACCGAGCGCGCATACTTGCCCTGCTCGGCGTTGACCCGACTCTCGACCGAGGGCGTGGCCGACGCCAGCACAACGGGAAAGCCGCCGATATGCGCCCGCACCACGGCCATGTCGCGGGCATTGTAGAACACCCGGTCCTCCTGCTTGTAGGCAGGGTCGTGCTCTTCGTCGACGACGATCAGCCCGAGATTGTTGAACGGCAAAAACAGCGCCGAGCGGGCGCCGGCCACCACCCGCACCCCGCCTTCGGCCACCTGGCGCCAGACGCGCTCGCGCATCCTCGGCGGCAGGTCCGAATGCCACTCGGCGGGCTTGGCGCCGAATCGGTTCTGGAAGCGCTCGAGGAAGGCCTGCGTCAGCGCGATTTCGGGCAGCAGGATCAGCACCTGCTTGCCCTTGTCGAGTGCGGCCGCAACCGCTTCGAAATAGACTTCCGTCTTGCCCGAGCCGGTGACGCCGTCGATCAGCGTGACGCCGAACTTGTCGGCCTCGACCTGGGTACGCAGGCTTGCGGCTGTCGCCTCCTGGTCACTGGTCAGCTCGGCGCTGGCGTAGGATGTGTCGGGAGGCGCTACCACGGGCCGCGGCGGTATCATCACCGTTTCGAACACGCCTTGCGCCCTCAGCCCGTCGATGACGGTGGAGGATACGCCGGCGGCATGCGCCAGCCCCGAGCGCGTCCATGCCATGCCGTCATTGGCCATCTCGAGCACGCGGGCGCGCGCCGCCGTCATCCGGTCGGGCTCGCTGTCGCTGCGCTTGAGGCCTTCCGTCCAGGGCTCCGGATCGAAGGCCTCGGGCGCGCGCAGGATCATCCGCGCCACCATTCCAGGCGGCGACAAGGTGTACTGCGCGATCCAGTCGACGAGCCGCCGCATCTCTTCGTTGACGGGCGGACAGTCGAAGACATGCGCGATCGGCCGGAGCTTCTTCGGATCGACGGCTTCGACCGGTCCGTCCCAAACGATACCTGCCACTTCGCGCGGGCCAAGCGGCACGCGCACGATCGAACCGGGCACCACCTGCATGCCGTCGGGAACGGCGTAGGAGTAGGCGCGCTCGGCCGGCATCGGCACCAGCACGGGGGCGGCCCTTGTTCTTGGCGAATCGGCGGTCATGACGCGTGACCTTGCCCCGAACTTGGTTTAGAGCAAAGGCCGACATATCCGGTGCCCCTGGGGCACCCTTCCATTGCCAAGGAGACAGTTATGAAGTTTTTCGTCGACACCGCCGACGTGAAGGACATCCGTGAGCTCAACGAGCTCGGCCTTCTCGACGGCGTCACCACCAATCCGTCGCTGATCCTCAAGTCGGGCCGCAACATCGCCGAAGTGACCAAGGAAATCTGCGACATCGTCGAAGGCCCGGTCTCGGCCGAAGTCGCCGCCACCGAATATGCCGAGATGATGAAGGAAGCGGCGGTGCTGTCGAAGATCGCCGACAACATCTGCATCAAGGTGCCGCTGACGCTCGACGGCTTGAAGGCCTGCCGCGCACTGACCTCGGAAGGCCGCATGGTCAATGTCACGCTGTGCTTCTCCGCCAACCAGGCCCTGCTCGCCGCCAAGGCGGGTGCTACCTTCATTTCGCCCTTCATCGGCCGTCTCGACGACATGGGTGTCGACGGCATGGAGCTGATCGCCGAGATCCGCCACATCTATGACAACTACGGCTTCGACACCGAGATCCTCGCCGCTTCGATCCGCACCGTCGACCACGTCAAGCGTGCGGCGCTGATCGGCGCCGACGTCGCCACCATTCCGCCGGCAACGCTGAAGGCGCTGGTCAAGCACCCGCTGACCGACAAGGGCCTCGAGATGTTCCTGGCCGACTGGGCCAAGACCGGCCAGAAGATCGGCTGATCCTTCCAGCCAAGACAATCAAGCCGGCGCCACCAGCGCCGGCTTTTTTGTATCTGCACCTCAGGCCAGCGGCGGAAGCCGTCGTTTGACCGGCTGCGCCTTGACGATCGAACTGCTGGTTTCCGCCTTGTCGGCGATGCGGTCGAGGATCGTGTCGAGCTCGTCGATGGAGCGGATGTGCAACCGCCCGACGAAGCAGTCGTCGCCCGTCACCTTGTCGCATTCGGAGAATTGCGGGATCTGCTGGATCAGGTCCTGCACCACATGCAGCTTGCCCGGCAGCGGCCGGATGCGGACGATGGCCTGCAACGTGTAGCCAAGTGCCACCGGGTCGACGTCGACGGTGAAGCCACGGATCACCCCACGCTCTTCCAGCCGCTTCAGCCGTTCCGATGCGCTCGGCGACGACAGGCCAACCCGCTGCGCCAGCTCCTTCAGGGAAACCCTGGCGTCCTCGACCAGGATTTCGACCATGCGCCGGTCGATATCATCAAGCATGTTACGCTCCGAAGGCAAAAACATGGGATGACCTTACATTATCAGGACAATGCGAGCAATCGGCTCTTCCAAGCCATGGTTTTCCGCCCTGTCCCCGAGCAGAATATGCCTAGCCTAGCAAGGAGCAGGGATATGTCGGACAAGACGCGTGGGACGATCGAAATGACCGCCGCGATGGTGATTTCGGGAACAATCGGGCTGTTTGTCGTCCTGTCCGGCCAGCCGGTCATGGATGTGGTGTTCTGGCGCTGCGCCTTCGGCGCAGTCACACTTCTGATCGTCTGTGCCGCTCTTGGTCTGTTTCGGCCTGAGGTGATGACCCGTCGCCAGATCACTTGGGCAGCCGTTGGCGGTATCGCCATCGTCTCGAACTGGATCCTGCTGTTCGCCGCCTTCCCGCGCGCCTCGATCTCGATCGCCACCGCCGTCTACAACACCCAGCCCTTCATGTTGGTGGCGCTTGGGGCAATGCTGTTCGGCGAGCGACTGACGCTGACCAAGTTGAGCTGGCTCGGCATCGCCTTCGGCGGCATGCTGTTGATCGTCCAGTCCAAGCCGGGCGCGGGTGCAGTCGGCACCGACTATCTCTCGGGTATCCTGCTGGCGCTTGGAGCAGCCTTCTTCTACGCCATCGCTGCGATCATCACCAAGAAGCTCAAGGGCGTGCCGCCGCATCTGATCGCGCTGATCCAGGTGACCGTCGGCATCCTGATGCTGGCGCCCTTCGCCAACTTCGCCGAGCTCCCGAGCGACGCGAAGACCTGGGCACTGCTTGTCGCGGTAGGCGTCATCCATACCGGCGTGATGTACATCCTGCTCTACGGTGCGATCCAGAAGCTCCCGACGAATCTGGTGGGCTCGCTGTCCTTCATCTACCCGGTGGTTGCGATCCTCGGAGACTTCCTGGCCTTCGGCCATCGCCTGCAGCCGCTGCAATTGCTCGGCGCCGCCGCGATCCTGATCGCCGCAGCGGGCATGACGCTGGGCTGGACATTGGTGAAGCCACGCGTCGCACGTGCCTGAGAAGTTCAGTCGCCGTCGTCCATCTGCCCGGTGATGCGCATGCCTTCGATTGTAGTAGCCCCATCGTTGCGCACCACCGTTAACGGTCGTGTGCCGGTTCGGTCGCGCACCAGATCCGCCAGTTCGCGTGAGTGGGTGACGATCCACACCTGCGTACGCTCGGCTGCCTTGGCGATCATGTCGGCGAGTGCCGGCATCATGCGCGGATGCAGACTGGATTCCGGTTCGTTGAGCGCGATCAGCCTGGGCAGGCGGTAGGACAGCAGCGCGCCGGCAAGCGCCAGGAAACGGATCTGCCCGTCGGAGAGTTCCTGTGGCTTGAAGATGCGCTGCGGGAACTCCGGTAATACCAGCCCGAAGGTCGCGGTCTCCCCCGGTTCCGGCACCTCGAGCAGCGCGCAGCCCAGGGCGTCGGCGATGCAACGGTCGAGCTCGACCGTATCGCCGCGGATATGCTTCAGCGTTGCAAACACTGCAGCCAGATTGGCGCCGTCCTCATCGAGCATGGGAGAGGTCGTCGCCAGAGCTGCCCGACGCACCGGCGATTCGGAATCCGTTCGGAAGCCATGATAGAAGCGCCAGCCGGCGACGGCGGCCCGCATGTCGCCGACCTCGGGATAGCGTCCTGCCCCGCCAAGCAACGCCAGTGCGGTCTCGGAGTTCAGAACGCGTTCGGGATGCTCGACGCGGCGGCCGTCGCCGTCGCGGGCGAAAACGGCCTGACCCTTGCGCGACATCATCTCGACAGGGCGACGCCCGACTTCGACGGTCAGGCTCTCATCCTTGACATGGGGTTCGAAGGTGAAGCCCGCCGACAGTGGCGGTGGCAGCCCGATCTCGACCTTGTAGGCGTAGCGCGCCGCCGTCTCGTCATCGACGAACTGGGCATCGATGATCACGCGAACCGGCTGCCCCGCACGGCGATTGCCCGACCACAAGGCGGAGTTCATCCCGCCCTCGCCGGCGATTTCGCGTGCGAGGGTTCCCTCGGCGGATGCCTTGATGAGCTGCAGCGCCCGATAGAGGTTGGACTTGCCGACGCCGTTCTCGCCGACGAAGACCGAGGCCTGGCCGATGTCGAGCCGGATCGATCTCAGCGAACGGTACCCCGAAGCCGAAAAGGACGTCAGCCGCATCGACCGAACCTCAGCGAACGGGCATCAGCCCTTGGACATGTCCTGGGCGATGGCCAGCCTGAGCAGTTCGGCCAACTCGCGTGCCGCGCGGTTCTCGGCGTCGCGTTGCGCCCGCAGCGTGGCGAACTCCTGCCGCGGTCGGTCGAACGACGCCGACACGTTGCGCTTGCCCGAGGCGATACGCTTGCCGGTCTTGATGTCGGTGATGACATAGGTGCCGGTCAGGGTCATCGTGCCGGTGGTGGGCTCGTCGTCCTTGTTGGTCACGGCGGCAAGCAGCGCCGATTCGCTCAACGCGGTCACCGCCAGGTCCATCGTGTAGGGTGCTGCCGCCTGCTGGCCGGCACCACCGTTGAACATGAAGATCAGGTGGTTGCGGACTTCCTGGCCGTAGCGGGTGTTGACCGGCTTGATGTTGATCGAGGCCAGTTGCGTCGCCGTGCCGGCCTCGACGCCTGCAGACACCGGTCCGTCCGAATAAAGCGGACGCACCGAGCAGGCAGATGCCAGTGCAAGCGAAGCCAGAAGGGCCAGACGTGCAACAACACGCAATGAACCAGCAGAATTCCGCGCATCAGGCAACGACATTGACGATCCTCTGCGGCACAACAATCACCTTGCGCGGCGACTTCCCATCCAGCGCCTTCTGCACTGCTTCCAGTGCCAGCGCCGCTTTTTCGACGGTCAATTGATCTGCGTCGCGGGCGATTGTCAAATCAGCTCTTTTCTTGCCGTTGATCTGCACCGGATAGGTGATTTCGTTGTCGACGACGAGTGCTGCATCGAACTTCGGCCATGCACGATCGGCAACCAGGCCGTCGCCCTGGAGCGCTGCCCAGCACTCCTCGGCCAGATGCGGCATCATCGGCGCGATCATCACGATCAGGATGTCGACGGCCTCGCGCAGTGCCGAAACCATGTCAGCCGATGCCTTGCCGGCGGCAGCGTCGGCCAGCGGGCCCTGCAGCGTGTTGGTCAGCTCATAGATGCGCGCGACCGCCTTGTTGAAGGCAAGCTTGCCGATGTCTTCGCCGACCGACTTCAACGCCTTGTGCGCGGCCTTGGAGACAACAGCGGCATCGCCCTCGCCGGCTGCCCTGGCTTCCGCCTTGGCCAGCACGTCGGCCGATTCGGACACCAGGCGCCAGACGCGCTGCACGAAACGATGGGCGCCCTCGACACCGGCTTCGGTCCACACCACGTCGCGCTCGGGCGGCGAATCGCTGAGCACGAACCAGCGCGCAGTGTCGGCGCCATAGCTGGCGATGATGTCGTCGGGGTCGACGACGTTCTTCTTCGACTTCGACATCTTCTCGATCGAGCCGATCTCTACCGGCTCGCCGGTGGCAATCAGCGTCGCACGTCGCTTGCCATCAGCCTCCTCGATCTTGACGTCGCTCGGCGAAACCCATTCGCCGTTCGGGCCGCTGCCGAGACGGTAGGTCTCGTGCACGACCATGCCTTGCGTGAACAGGCCCTTGAACGGCTCGGACAGGTCGAGATGGCCGGCCTTGCTCATCGCGCGGGTGAAGAAGCGTGAATAGAGCAGATGCAGGATCGCGTGCTCGATGCCGCCGATATACTGGTCGACCGGCAGCCACTCATTGGCGGCCTTCGGATCGGTCGGCTCGTTTTCCCAAGGCGCGGTGAAGCGCGCGAAGTACCAGGACGAATCGACAAACGTGTCCATCGTGTCGGTCTCGCGGCGTGCCGCCTTGCCGCATTGCGGGCAATTGACGTGGCGCCAGGTCGGGTGACGGTCGAGCGGGTTACCCGGACGGTCAAACTCGACGTCGTCAGGCAGCCTGACCGGCAGGTCGGCCTTCGGCACCGGCACGACGCCGCAATCCTCGCAATGGATCATCGGGATTGGGCAGCCCCAGTAGCGCTGGCGCGAAATGCCCCAGTCGCGCAGGCGGAACTGCACCTTGCGCTCGCCCATCGGGCGGTTGCCGATCGAGATCTGCTCGAGGCGCGTAGCGACATCGTTGAATGCCGCCTCAGGCTTCATGCCGTCGAGGAAGCGCGAATTGATCATCACGCCATCGTCGGTATAAGCCTCCTCGGTGATCTGGAAGGTCGCGGCATCGCCGCCTTCCGGCATCACCACCGGCACCACCGGCAGGCCATATTTGTTGGCGAAGTCGAGGTCGCGCTGGTCGCCCGACGGGCAGCCGAAGATGGCGCCCGTGCCGTAGTCCATCAAAACGAAGTTCGCGACATAGACCGGCAGCGTCCAGCTCGGGTCGAAAGGATGAACGACGCGGATGCCGGTGTCCATGCCCTTCTTCTCGGCCGTTTCCAGCGCCGCCACCGACGTGCCCATGCGGCGCACATCTTCCATGAAGGCGGCGAGCTCAGGCTTGCTCTCGGCAGCCTTCTTGGCCAGCGGATGATCGGCCGAGATCGCCATGAACGATGCGCCGAAGATCGTGTCCGGACGCGTCGTGTAGACTTCCAGCTCGTTCTCGCCCGCAGGTGCGGTGCCGGCGGCCAGCGGCCAGCGGATCAGCAGGCCTTCCGAGCGGCCGATCCAGTTGCGCTGCATCAGCTTGACCTTCTCGGGCCACTCGTCGAGGCCATCGAGCGCGTCCGACAGGTCCTGCGCGAAATCGGTGATCTTGAAGAACCACTGCGTCAGCTCGCGCTGCTCGACCAGCGCGCCCGAACGCCAGCCGCGTCCGTCGATGACCTGCTCGTTGGCGAGCACGGTCATGTCCTCCGGGTCCCAGTTGACTTTGGAGGACTTGCGCGTGACCAGGCCCTTCTCGACGAAGTCGATGAACAGCATCTGCTGGCGGTGGTAATAGTCGACGTCGCAGGTGGCGAACTCGCGGCTCCAGTCGAGCGACAGGCCCATCGACTTCAGCTGCGTGCGCATCGTGGCGATGTTCTGGTAGGTCCAGTCCTTGGGATGGACCTTGTTCTTCATCGCGGCGTTTTCCGCCGGCATGCCGAAGGCATCCCAGCCCATCGGATGGAGCACGTTGTAGCCCATGGCGCGGCGGAAGCGCGCGACGACGTCGCCCATCGCATAGTTGCGGACGTGGCCAACATGGATGCGCCCCGACGGATAGGGAAACATCTCCAGCACGTAATATTTCGGCCGGGGATCGTCGTTTTCGGTCTCGAAGAGCTTTGCCTCGCCCCAGGCCTTCTGCCATTTGGGTTCGGACGCGCGCGGATTGTATCGTTCGGTTGCCATCGGATGTTTTTCACTTAAAAGCGTGCATGGACCGGGGCGAAAACCCGCGGTCAGGAAATCGTTGCCGGGTGTTCATCATGGATTCCCGGACCCGTCAACTCCGGCAGGCCGGAGGCGGGCAAAAAGCAGCAGGGCCAGCGGCATGGAAAAGTCGGTCGAACAGCTCACTCTGGTGAAGCATAAGATAGGTGCGGCCGAGCGCGAGGCCAACAGGCCAGAGGGCTCGACGGCGCTCGTGGCGGTGTCCAAGACCTTTGACGCCGAGCACATCCGCCCTGTCATCGAGGCCGGCCAGCGCGTCTTCGGCGAAAACCGGGTCCAGGAGGCGCAGGGCAAATGGCCTCAGCTCAAGGCCGAGTTTTCGGACATCGAACTCCATCTGATCGGCCCGCTGCAATCCAACAAGGCCAAGGAGGCCGTCACCCTATTCGACGTCATCGAGACGGTCGACCGCGAGAAGATCGCCGCCGAGCTTGCCCGGGAAATCGAGAAACAGGGCCGGTCGCCGAAACTCTATGTCCAGGTCAACACCGGCTCGGAACCGCAGAAGGCCGGAATCGAACCGCGTGAGGCAGTCGCCTTCGTCAAGCGCTGCCGCGAGGTCCATGGGCTGACCATCGAAGGCCTGATGTGCATCCCGCCGGCGGAAGAAAACCCCGGCCCGCATTTCGCCCTGCTGGAAAAACTGGCGCGCGAGGCCGGCGTCACCAAGCTGTCGATGGGCATGTCGGGCGATTACGAACTGGCGGTTGCATTCGGCGCCACCAGCGTACGCGTCGGCTCGGCGATATTCGGCACCCGCTGAGTAGCGCGCAAGCAGTCGTTGCCGAATTACTACAGCTATTCAGTAAATGAGCGAATCCTGAAGCTTTGCGCTCAAGCAGGCTGGAATCCACAACTTTAGCGATTGATTCCAAAGCTCAAATAAATCATTCCCTAAATTAGAAAATTCCACATGGGTTCTGACGCCTTCTGCCCGAAGGAGTTAGAGGGGGCAATGAGTGGATTTGCGAAGGCAACTGCTGCGTGCGGTCGCGCGCTTCGTGCATTTTCGACCACGTTCTTCCTGACAGTACTGACAATCGCCGCACTGCTGCTGATCGCTTCTCCAGCTCCTGTCGAGGCAGCGTCTCCCGGAGTTCCGGGCGGAACCTGTACCATCGCCTTTGGCACCGTTCCCTATGCATCGAGCGGCAACACCCACGTCCAAGCGGGGGGATCGGCGGAGCAGATCGACTGCGACCCGCGATATCCCGCGGCGGACAGCGGCGTCGCGGCGCCAAACTCCGGCTCGTCCACCGGCGGCGGAACGTGGTCCGCAGTGACCAACGTCTCCGACAACACCGTGACCTATTCGCCCCATCCTCGCTGGGTCGGGCCTGACACCTTCACGATGTATTTCTGCAACGACGTGAACTGCACCGGCGTTGGGCGGGTGACCGCAACCGTCAACGTTACGGTCACCGCGCCGACGATCTCGCTGACTGCATCCCTGCCGAACGGGACAGTCGCCACAGCCTACAGCCAGACACTGACCGCATCAGGCGTTTCCGGGCCCTACACGTTCTCGCTGCTTTCCGGAACCTTGCCGACAGGACTGACACTGACCGGAGCCACGAGCACCACAATCACTCTGTCGGGGACGCCGACGGCCGGCGGCACCTTCAATTTCACCATTCGCGCCACCGACAACTCGATCGGCTCAGGACCGGTCACCCAGGACCGAGCCTACACGGTCACGATGGCTCCGCCGACGATCTCGATCAGCCCGACGACAATTCCCAACGGCACGCGCGGCACGGCCTACTCGCAGACCCTTACCGCCAATGGCGGCACCGCCCCACGTACCTGGTCGGTCAGCTCCGGCGCCCTGCCAGCAGGGCTCACGCTAAGTACGGCTGGCGTCGTCTCGGGCACGCCAACCGCGACGGGGTCGTTCACCTTTGTGGCACGCGCCCAGGACTCCAGCACCGGCACCGGGGCGCCCTATGCGGGCACCCGGTCTTATACGTTCAGCATCGCCGAGATCCTGCCGGTGGCCAACGCGGTCAGCGCGACGGTGCCCTATGGCAGCACCGCCAACCCGATCACGCTGAACATCACTGGCGGCCCGGCAACAAGCGTCGCCATCCCTACCAACGGCACCCACGGTACGGCGACGGCGGTCGGCACCTCGATCACCTACACGCCGACCGCCGGCTATGCCGGGCCGGACAGCTTCACCTATACGGCAACCAATGCGGCCGGAACGTCGGCTCCGGCGACCGTAACCATAACGGTCAGCCCACCGACGCTCGTCTTGAACCCGACGGGCCTTCCCGACGGGACCCTTGGCGTCGCATACAGCCAGACAACCACGGCATCTGGCGGCGCCACGCCTTACACCTACAGCATATCTGTCGGCGCTTTGCCGGCAGGACTCAGCATCAACTCCAGCACCGGCGAGATTTCGGGGACGCCTACGGCGACCAGCTCGAACACCTTCACTGTCAGGGCTCAGGATTCGAGCACCTCTACGCCCTTTGCCATCACGCGCTCCTATACGGTCGAGATTCTGGCGCCGCCTGTCACGATCACTTCGCCAGCGGCCGGCGCACTGCCCAACGCGACCGGAGGCGTCGCCTACAGCCAAAGCTTCGTGGCCGGTGGCACGGTCGGCCCCTATAGTTTCGCGCATTCCGGCACCCTGCCAAACGGGATGAGCTTCAGCACAGCCGGTGTCCTGTCAGGCACACCGACGCAAGCGGGGACGTTCAATTTCAGCGTGACGGCCACTGACTCGAGCCCGACGCCCGGCCCGTACAGCAGTCCAGCGGTCGCCTACAGCCTGACGGTCACGGCACCGACGATCACTGTCAGCCCGACGACGCTGCCGAACGCGACAACAGCTCTGGCCTATAGCCAGATCATCACGGACAGCGGTGGCACGGCGCCCCGCACGCTCGGCGTCACAGCCGGCACATTGCCGGCCGGCCTGAACCTTGTCGGCAGCGTCCTGTCGGGCACACCAACGGCGGCGGGCACCTCCAACTTCACGATCACGGCCACTGATGCGCTCGGCTTCACCGGCAGCCAGGCCTACACGGTCGTCGTCGCCGATCCGGTGATCACCATCACCTCGCCCGCCGCTGGCGCTCTGCCCGACGCGACAGGAGGCGTCGCCTACAGCCAAACCTTCGCCGCCAGTGGCGGCCAAGGCAGCCATAGCTTCGCCCTCACGATGGGGACCCTGCCAGCCGGGGTGACCCTCAGCGGCGCCGGCGTGTTGTCGGGCACGCCAACGGAGGCAGGAACCTTCGGATTCAGCGTACAAGCCACCGACGCCAGTCCTGGACCGGCCGGTCCGTTCAACAGCGCGCCCATCGCCTATACCCTGACCGTCACCGCGCCAGTGATCTCCGTCAGCCCGGCATCATTGCCGAATGCAACAACGGCCGTGGCCTACAACGAGACAGTGACGGCGACAGGTGGCACCACGCCCCACACCTTTTCGACCCTTGGCACGCTGCCGACCGGCTTGAACCTTTCCAGCGCTGGGGTGCTGTCGGGTACACCGACGGCTGCCGGGACCTTCAACTTCACGGTCGTCGCTACCGACGCGCTCGGCTTTGCGGCCGCCACGGCCTATACGTTCATGACTGCCGACCCGGTGATCACCATCACCTCGCCTTCGTCTGGTGCGTTGCCGGTGGCGACGGGCGGAACCGCCTACAGCCAGACCTTCACCGCCAGCGGCGGTCAAGGCACACATCGCTTCGCGTTGACAACAGGCTCGCTGCCGGCGGGCGTTACCCTGTCGGCAGCAGGCGTGTTGTCGGGAACGCCCACGGTGGCGGGAACGTTCAACTTCACCGTCACCGCCACGGACGCCAGCCCCGCAATCGACGGCGGTCCATTCAGCAGCGCTCCGGTCGCCTACAGCCTGACCGTCAACGCTCCGACGATCGCCGTCACTCCAACCTCGCTTCCGAACGCGACAACGGCTCTGGCCTATAGCGAGACGATCACCGCCAGCGGTGGCACGGGAACCCATTCACTCGCCGTCACTGCCGGATCCTTGCCGACCGGCCTGAACCTGGCCGGTGGCGTCCTGTCCGGCACGCCGACTGCAGCAGGGACCTCCAACTTCACCATAACCGCGACCGACGCGCTCGGCTTCACCGGCGACCGGGTTTACACGATCACGGTTGCTGACCCTGTGATCACCATCACCTCTCCCTCTGCTGGCGCTTTGCCTGGCGCTGTAGGCGGTATCGCCTACAGCCAGACCTTCACCGCAAGCGGCGGCCAAAGCAGCCATTCCTTCGCGGTGACCGGCGGAGCTTTGCCACCCGGAGTCGTCCTGTCTGCGGCTGGCACGCTCTCAGGCACGCCGACTGCGTCAGGAACCTTCAACTTCAGCGTCACCGCGGCTGATTCTAGCCCGGCACCCGGGCCGTTCAACAGTGCGCCAGTTGCCTATAGCCTGACAGTCGCTGCGCCGACGATCACGCTGTCGCCGGCCACGCTACCGTCCGGCACAACAGCGCTGGCCTACACCGCGACAAGCATCAGCGCCTCAGGCGGCATAGCACCCCATTTCTACTCGGTCACCGCGGGAGCGCTTCCCACTGGCCTGATCCTCAGCGGCACCGGTACGATTTCCGGAACACCGACCACCGCAGGCACGTTCAATTTCACCATCACTGCAAGCGATGCGGTCGGCTTCACCGGCAGCCAGGCCTATTCGATCACCATCTCGGACCCGGTCGTGACCGTCACGTCACCGGCAGCCGGTGCGCTGCCAAATGCTGAACCTGGCGTCGCCTACGCTCCGGTGACTTTCAGCGCCAGCGGCGGACAGGGCAGCCACAGCTTCGCCGTCGCCAGCGGGGCGCTGCCAGCCGGCATGACCTTGTCCTCCGGCGGTGTCCTGTCGGGAACACCCACCGTCACCGGCGCCTTCAACTTCAGTGTCGCCGCCAGCGATTCCAGCCCGGCGCCGGGGCCATTCACCAGTGCCGCGGTCGCCTACAGCCTGACCATTACCGATACCTTGCCGCCTGCCCTCGTCGGCATGCCGGCCAACATCGTCATCGAGGTCGACTATCCCGTCACCGGCGCCGTCGCCACCTGGACCTTGCCGACCGCCACCGACAACCAGGCCGGCACGACAGTGACCCAGACCGCCGGCTTGGCATCGGGCGCGACCTTCCCGCTCGGCACCACGACCAACACCTACGAAGCGCGTGATGTCGCCAACAACACGATAACTGGCAGCTTCACCGTCACCGTCACCCAGCGCCTGCCCGGCCAGGTGACAATGCTGGTCACCACCACCACCGACGGCGCCTTCGGCTTCAGCTCGAGCGAGCCAGCACTCAACTTCACCGTCAACACCACATCCGGCAGCGGCACATCAGGCGTGCTCACCGTTCCGGTCGGCAACCACGGCATCACGGTGACAGTGCCGGCAGGCGTTGAGATAGCCACTGTCAGCTGCACCGACCCGGCAAGCAGCATCGACCCGGCAACGTTGTCGGGCACCATCTCGGTTACGGCAGGTGCGGTCATCAGCTGCACCATCTCGAGCGCCGATCCCGCCCAGACGACAGGCCTGATCGGCAGCTTCCTCACAGCGCGCTCGGAGTTGATCCTTGCCAACGAACCCGACTCCAGCCGCCGCATCGAGCGGCTGACCGGCGCGTATACCGGCCAGGGCGGCGTCTCCGGCTTCGGCCTCGGCTTCACCGACGAGCGCATGCCGTTCGCGCTGTCCTTCTCCGAGAACGAGGCGTCCTTCGGCTACAGCCTGCGTCGTTCACAAGCACAAGGCACGGCCGACGCCCGCATAGCTGCGGCGCATAACCTGTCCGCCACTGGGCCACGCCGGGGGATGATGAGTGGCGCGGACGACACGGGCATGCCGGTCACCGCCTTCGGCGACAATGCCGGGCCGCCGGCAAAACCCTGGCCGGTCGAAACCGGACAAGAAC
The DNA here is from genome assembly GCF_964252895.1 of Aminobacter sp. LjRoot7. Classification (NCBI taxonomy): domain Bacteria; kingdom Pseudomonadati; phylum Pseudomonadota; class Alphaproteobacteria; order Hyphomicrobiales; family Phyllobacteriaceae; genus Aminobacter; species Aminobacter sp. LjRoot7. The sequence continues at coordinate 45,532 of NZ_CAXUPX020000007.1, read as the reverse complement.
CCGCAGCCAGCGAAGCGACCGATCCGATGGCCACCCCATTCGACATCTGGATCGAGGGCAAGATCGCGCGTTTCGACGCCAACAAGGGCGCCGGCCGCTTTGGCATCATGCATGCCGGCGTCGACTATCTGGTGACGCCACGCATCCTGGTCGGCCTTGGCGCCCAGCTCGACTGGACCGACATGGACGGTTCAGACGACAGCACGATTTCGGGCACCGGCTATCTTGTCGGCCCCTATGTCACGGCACGGCTGACCGACAATCTGTTCCTCGACGGCCGTGCCGCCTGGGGCCAGTCGACCAATGACGTCTCGCCCTTCGGCACCTACACCGACAAGCTCGACGCCACCCGCTGGCTGGTGTCGCTCGCCCTGATCGGCCAGTACGACATCGACCGCTGGCGCATCACGCCCAAGGCCAAGCTCGCCTATTTCGAGGAAGAAACCGAAGCCTATGTCGACGGCCTCGGCCTCGACATTCCAGCAATCTCAATCTCAACCGGAACCCTCGAGTTCGGCCCGAGCCTGAGCTACCGGATGGAGCTCGCCAACGGCATGCTGTTCGAACCCTTCGCGACATTGGAGGGCATCTGGACCTTCAGGCAGGAGAACTCTGCGACAGCGGCGACCTCGACGCCCGGTCTCGGCGAAACCGGCCTGCGCGGACGCGGCGAGCTCGGCGTCAGGCTCGCCGGCCAGTCGGCGTCGTCACTGTCCAGCTCGATCTTCTATGACGGCCTTGGCAATGACGACTTCCAGTCCTGGGGCGGAAAACTCCGCTTCAATCACAGGTTCTGAGACGGAACCGCACACGGCAACATAGGGCAGCCGCAACACGCCAAAGAGTGGCGAACTGCCTGCGACGAACAAAAAAGGCCGGGATTTGCATCCCGGCCTTTTTGCTTTGCCTTTCGCGAAAATTACTCCGCAGCGACGATCTTGCCGCCTTCCCACTTGAACAGCGAGAAGCTCGGCGAGGTCAGGTCGCCGGTTTCGCCATAAGTCAGGTTGCCGATGGCGGTGGCAATCGGCTCGCCCGACTTGAGCGCTGCGGCAACCGCTGCGGTGTCATCGGCCTTGCCGGCCTTCTCGATGCCGGCCTTCAGCACTTCGACGGCGGCATAGGCATTCAGCGTGAACGCCTCGGCGGGAATGCCCTTGTCCGTCAGGATCTTTACCGCGTCAGCCGAGGCCGGGTTCTTCAGCGCGTCGGTCGCGTTGGTGAACAGCGTGCCAGCGGCCGCTTCGTTGCCGATCGCCCAGAACTCGGTGTTCGACAGGCCCTCGCCGCCGATGATCACGGCATTGACGCCGCCGTCCTTCAGCTGGCGTGCCAGAAGGCCGCCCTCGGGGTGGTAGCCGCCGAAATAGATGACCTCGGCATTGTCAGCCTTGAGACGGGTGATCAGCGCCGACAGATCCTTCTCGCCCGGGTTGAGCGAGTTCTGCTGCACTTCGGTCAGGCCGCCGGCATTGATCGCCTTCTTGAAGGCTTCCGCCAAGCCCTTGCCGTAGGTGCCCTTGTCGTCGATGACGGCGACGCGCTTGTCCTTCATGTTCTTGAGCACATAGGCAGCGGCAACTTCGGCCTGCTGGTCGTCACGGCCACAGGTGCGCAGCACATTGGTCAGGCCGCGTGCGGTGAGATCAGGCGCGGTGGCCGTCGGCGTCACCATCAGGATGCCGTTTTCGGCAAAGACGTCCGAGGCGGGAATCGCAACGCCCGAGGTCACCGGGCCGACGACATACTTCACGCCTTCGCCGACCAGCAGGTTGGCAGCCGAGACGCCCTGCTTGGGATCGCCGGCATCGTCGGCGAGCTTCAGAACGATCTTCTCGCCAAGGATGCCGCCCTTTTCGTTGATGGCATCGACGGCAGCCTGGGCGCCGTTCTTGACCTGGTCGCCATAGGCGGCAACCGGGCCGGTCAGCGGGGCGACGAGGCCGATGGTGATGTCGGCGCGCGCCGCCGAGCCGAAGGCCATCAGCGCGGCGAGCGAAACGCCCGCAAGGATCTTCATGTTCATCTTAGTTCTCCCTTTTACCCGCCGGCAGCGAAGGCGCAGCGGAAGCTCTGGTGGCGGGAATAGCCGCCCGGCGAGCTGGCCGCAATCGGCCCAGCGTCTCGAAAGCCGCAATTGATTTGTGCCAGCGCAGCGCGTCGGGAGGCAGCGTTGCGGGAAAGTTCACGTCCGATCAGGGAGTTAGCCCAGTCGGAATGAACAGGCTTCAGTGCAGCACGAATTCGCCGTCGACCTTGCGCCATTCATTGGGCGCGATCAGCTTGCGATGGGTGTAGTGCACCGAATGCAGCGGGCCATCGAGCTTGGCGCGCCAGAACTCGATGAAGCCGAACAGTATCGGAAATTTCGGCGCCAGGTCGTAGTCCTGCCAGATGAATGTCTGCAGCACATGGGGGTGATCAGGCAGGTGATAGAGGATTTCGGCCGTGGTCAGGCCGTAGCCCTTGAGCATCAGTTCCAGTTCAGAAGCGTCGCGCATGCTGGCCTTCCGTGTCGAACAGCTCCTCCACGGCATGAGTCTGCGCCGCGATGGTTAACCGTCTGCTAAAACAACGGAATGCGCATATGATAGTTCCAAGAAATCAGCACTTTAGCACTCGACCTCCGCCATTGCTGATCGCTATATAGCGGCGGCGATTTGCCGCTACGGAAAGACCGTAGCCAAATCCAAGGTCTAATATTGTGAGGCGGCGCGAATTGCTAATAATGCGCGCCAACGCGGCTCCAACGCCGCCGTCCGCCGGACGCAGGAGCCGTCGGATCGTTGCCGGGAGGAAGGGAAGAAATGTCAGAAGTCCGTGTCCACCGCGTCCAGCCGGCGTGGAAGAAGAATGCGCTGATCGACAACGATACTTACCTGAAATGGTATGGCGAGAGCGTCAAGAACCCCGACAAGTTCTGGGGCAAGCACGGCAAGCGCATCGACTGGTTCAAGCCCTACACCAAGGTCAAGAACACCTCCTTCGACGGCAAGGTGTCGATAAAGTGGTTCGAGGACGGGCTGACCAACGTCTCCTACAACTGCATCGACCGCCACCTGAAGAAGCGCGGCAACCAGACCGCCATCATCTGGGAAGGCGACAACCCCTACGACGACAAGAAGATCACCTACAACGAGCTCTACGAGCACGTCTGCCGCCTCGCCAATGTGATGAAGAAGCATGGCGTCAAGAAGGGCGACCGCGTCACCATCTACATGCCGATGATCCCGGAAGCGGCCTATGCGATGCTCGCTTGCACCCGCATCGGCGCGATCCATTCGATCGTCTTCGGCGGCTTCTCGCCCGACGCGCTGGCCGGCCGTATCGTCGATTGCGAATCGACCTTCGTCATAACCGCCGATGAAGGTCTACGTGGCGGCAAGGCGATCCCGCTCAAGGAAAACACCGACAAGGCGATCGACATCGCCGCCAAGCATCATGTCATGGTCAAGGACGTGCTGGTGGTGCGCCGCACCGGCGGCAAGGTCGGCTGGGCGCCGGGCCGCGACCACTGGTACCACGACGAGGTCCGCTCGGTGAAAGCCGAATGCAAGCCCGAGAAGATGAAGGCGGAAGACCCGCTGTTCATCCTCTACACCTCGGGCTCGACCGGCAAGCCGAAGGGTGTGCTGCACACCACCGGCGGCTATCTCGTCTACGCCTCGATGACCCACCAGTATGTCTTCGACTACCATGACGGCGACATCTACTGGTGCACGGCCGATGTCGGCTGGGTCACCGGCCACAGCTACATCGTCTATGGCCCGCTCGCCAACGGCGCGACAACGCTGATGTTCGAGGGCGTGCCCAACTATCCCTCCGCCTCGCGTTTCTGGGATGTCGTCGACAAGCACAAGGTCAACATCTTCTACACCGCCCCCACCGCCATCCGTGCCCTGATGGGTGCTGGCGACGACCATGTGAAGAAGACCTCGCGCAAGAGCCTGCGCGTTCTGGGTTCGGTCGGCGAGCCGATCAATCCTGAAGCCTGGGAGTGGTACTACAATGTCGTCGGCGACAAGAAGGTGCCGATCGTCGATACCTGGTGGCAGACCGAGACCGGCGGCATCCTGATCACGCCGCTGCCGGGCGCTACAGACCTCAAGCCGGGTTCGGCGACGCGCCCGTTCTTCGGCGTCAAGCCGGAGCTCGTCGACAACGAAGGCAATGTGCTCGAGGGTGCTGCCGACGGCAATCTCTGCATCACCGACTCCTGGCCGGGCCAGATGCGCACGGTCTATGGCGACCACGAGCGCTTCATCCAGACCTACTTCGCCACCTACAAGGGCAAGTATTTCACCGGTGACGGCTGCCGCCGCGACGCCGACGGCTACTACTGGATCACCGGCCGCGTCGACGACGTCATCAACGTCTCGGGTCACCGCATGGGCACGGCGGAAGTCGAGTCGGCACTTGTCAGCCACGACAAGGTTTCCGAGGCCGCCGTCGTCGGCTACCCGCACGACATCAAGGGCCAGGGCATCTACAGCTATGTCACGCTGATGTCGGGCATCGAGGCCACCGAGGACTTGCGCAAGGAACTCGTCGCCCATGTCCGCAAGGAAATCGGCGCCATCGCCTCGCCCGACAAGATCCAGTTCGCGCCGGGCCTGCCCAAGACCCGCTCGGGCAAGATTATGCGTCGCATCCTGCGCAAGATCGCCGAGGACGATTTCGGCGCGCTCGGCGACACCTCGACGCTGGCCGATCCGGCAGTCGTCGACGACCTCGTCGCCAACCGGCAGAACAAGCGGGCCTAATCCTGCGATCCCCTCGCGTCACACGATGCGAGGGGATTTTTCTACCGCTCAGCAGCCAATCTGCTGGCGCAGCTCATCGACAAGCTCTTTCGTCGGGCAGACATTCTCGCACGGGATGCCGTCATTGTCGGCATCCGCGCGCCCGTAGCCCCCGCACCAAAGCTCGACTGCCTCGGCACAGGAACTGACCTGCTTGCAGGTTCGGGTCTTGACCAGCGTAACAGGCAATCCCTGCTCTACGTCCAGCTCCAGCCGCGACGTCGCACCAGCGCTCCCCGATGTGATTATCCAGATTCCCAGGATCGAACCGATCCGCATGCACGTCTGACGCAATTCCACTCCCCCAAGCCCAGCCTGGACAGCTTTGCGGTCGAGACCTGCCTCGCCGTCAAACCCCGGCCTCTCCGCCGTACAGCACGGACAGAGGTCGGTTCCGGCCGCGTGGTTCAACCCGCCGCCCCAGCACCACTATTGACATTCCGCGCAATAAGGAAAAATATTTTCCTATAGAATAATAATTTTCGCATGCGAGGCAGGAGGCTTTGATGGCACGGGAAGTTGAGTGGGCGCGCATGACCGCGCCGGACCTGCGCGAGATCGCCGCGCGCGGCAATGCCATGGCCATCCTGCCGGTCGGGTCGCTCGAGCAGCACGGCCCGCATCTGCCCGTCATCACCGACACGGCGAGCGCCGAGGCCGCCGCCCGGCGCGGCGCGCGCCTGGTCGCCGATGATGTGCCGCTGGCCGTACTCCCCGGCCTCTGGCTCGGCATGAGCGAGCACCATCTGCCATTCGGCGGCACGATCAGCCTCGACTACACCGCCTATTTCCACGTGCTGAAGTCGATCGTCCGGTCGCTGAAGGCAATCGGCTTTACCCGCCTGCTCATCGTCAACGGCCATGGCGGCAACATCGACCCGCTGGCCATGTCGACCCGCGAGCTGGCGGTCGAGTTCGCCATGCCCATCGTCTACACGACACCATGGATGCTGGCGCCGGCGGAGACGGCGGCGCTGTTTGAAGCCGACAACGGCCCCAAGCATGCCTGCGAGGGCGAGGCATCTGTGATGTTGGCGATCTCGCCCGACACGGTCAAGAAGGACAAGTTCGAAGAGGCCTTCACGACTGAGGCCGGCAAGCACGAGGCTCCGCATGGTGCCCATCGATTCTATTCGTTTTCCGAGCGCGCACCCAACACCGGCACATGGGGCGTTCCGGCCAAGGGCACCGCGGAGAAGGGCGAGCGCTTCCTTGATCTGCAGGCCCGCGAACTCGCCAAGCTGATCATGGACCCGGTGCTGTGGACGCAGCCCGATGCCGTGTGGCGTCCGGGCCGTGGGCTCGACACCCGCGCCGGACGTGCCGACTGACGCAGTTGCACCAGCACGCCCGCAACCAAGAACACCTGAAGGGGGAAAACCCGATGAATTCCTTGAAACGCGGCTCGGTCCGGGCTGCCCTTTGTCTTTCGGTCGCCACTGCGGCACTCGGCCTGCTCAGTGCCGAGGCCTCGGCCAAGACGCTTGTCTATTGTTCCGAAGCGGCACCGGAAGGTTTCGACCCGGCGCTCTACTCGACCAACAGCACCTGGGATGCGTCGTCAAAGCCGATCTACGGACGTCTGGTCGAATTCGAAAACGGCACGACGAACCTGCTGCCGGGTCTGGCGGAGAGCTGGACCGTCTCCGACGACATGCTGACCTACACGTTCAAGCTCCGTCCCGGCGTGAAATTCCAGACCACCGACTACTTCACGCCGACGCGCGACATGAATGCCGACGACGTCGTGTTCTCCTTCGACCGCCAGCGCCTAACCGACAATCCCTGGCACCAGTACGTCACCGGCGCGAACTACGAGATGTATGCCGGCATGGACATGCAGGCGACGGTCAAGGCCATCACCAAGGTCGATGACCTCACCGTCAAGCTGGTGCTGAGCCAGCCGAACGCCTCCATCCTCTCCAACCTGGCGATGGATCTGGGTTCGATCCTGTCCAAGGAATATGCCGACAAGCTCGCCGCGGCCGGAACGCCGGAAAAGCTGAACTCCGAGCCGGTCGGCACCGGGCCGTTCCAGTTCGTCGGCTACCAGCAGGACGCCGTGGTACGCTTCAAGGCAAATCCGACCTACTGGGGCGCCAAGCCGAAACTGGACGAGCTGGTGTTCGCCATCACCGCCGACGCATCGACGCGGATGCAGCGTCTGCAGGCTGGCGAATGCCATGTCGCGGCCTACCCGGCACCGGCCGATGTTCCCGGCCTCAAGGCCGACCCCAATCTTGTGGTGATGGAAAAGCCCGGCCTCAACGTTGCCTATCTCGCCTACAACACGCTGACCCCGCCTTTCGACAAGATCGAGGTGCGCAAGGCGCTGAACATGGCAATCGACAAGAAGGCCATTCTCCAGGCGGTGTTCCAGGATCTCGGCGAAGTCGCCAAGAACCCGATCCCGCCGGCGATGTGGGGCTACAACGACGCTGTCGTCGACGATCCCTACGATCCGGTGGCAGCCAAGAAGATGCTCGACGACGCAGGCGTCAAGGACCTGAAGATGAAGGTCTGGGCCATGCCGGTCAGCCGGCCCTACATGCCCAACGCACGTCGCGTCGCCGAGCTGATCCAGTCGGACTTCCAGAAGGTCGGCGTCAGCGTCGAGGTCGTGTCCTACGAATGGGCCGAATACCTGAAGCGCGCCCGCGACAAGCAGCGTGATGGCGCCATCATCCTCGGCGGCACCAGCGACAATGGCGATCCGGACAATCTGCTGTCCTATTTCTTCTCCTGCGCCGGCGTCGGCGGCGCCAACATGGCCAACTGGTGCCACCAGCCCTTCGAGGACCTGCTCCAGAAGGCGCGCACGACTGTCGACCAGGCCGAACGCGCGAAGCTCTACGAGCAGGCCCAGCTGATCTTCAAGGAACAGGCCCCCTGGGCAACGCTCGACCACTCGACCGTCTCCTTGCCAATGTCGAAGAAGGTCAGCGGCTATGTGATGGACCCGCTCGGCTCGCACCGCTTTGAGACTGTCGACATCGCCGAGTAGGCAGAGCCAGCATCAGTACAACGCGCCCTTCGCGCCACCGCGCGAGGGGCGTTTGCCTTGCCCCCGACAGCCTCGAAAAACAGCCTTGACTTAGAGTGCGCTCGAACACCTAGCATCGCGAGCGTCGTAGAGAGACAGGTTGTTCATGAAGATCGGCGAACTCGCAAAACGCTCGGGCCTGACCGCCTACACGATCCGCTACTACGAGCAGATCGGCCTTTTGCCTGTGCCCGACAAGGATGCATCGGGCCAGCGCGACTACGACGCGTCGATCCTCACCTGGATCGAGTTCCTCGGCCGGCTCAAGTCCACCGGCATGCCGATCCGCGAAATGCTGCGCTATGCCGCCTTGCGTCAGCAGGGGCTGGCGACCGACGCCGAGCGCCGCGCCTTGCTAGAGGCGCATCGCCACAAGGTGCGGGCCCATGTCGCTGACCTCCAGGCCAACCTCCTCGTTCTCGACGCCAAGATCGGCGGCTACGCCGATGCAGAAAAAAGGATCGAGACAAATGGACAACAGCAACGAAAGCCGCTTCGAGCGCGGCGCACGCGCGCTCTCTGAAATCGACGGCGAAGGCGGCCAAAAGGTCGTCGATTCCCTCGCCGACATCGCCCCCGATTTCGCCCGCTACATCATCGAGTTTCCGTTCGGCGACATCTATTCACGCCCCGGCCTCGACCTCAGGTCGCGCGAGATCGCAACGATCGCTGCTCTGACTACGCTCGGCAACGCCGCGCCACAGCTCAAGGTGCATATCCAGGCGGGACTGAATGTCGGGCTCAGCCGCGACGAGATCGTCGAGACGATCATGCAGATGGCGGTCTATGCCGGCTTCCCGGCAGCGCTTAACGGCCTGTTCGCCGCGCGCGAGGTGTTCCAGGAAAAGCACAGTCTCGCCGCATGATGTCGTACCAACGGTCTAGTGCCATGGTCGCACTTGCCAAATCGATGGAAAGCCCCCACCTTCATGTTGTGTTCAACGAACTGAAAGGAGGTGATCCGATGTCGAGTGATTTCGTTTTCCAGAACGTGGCCTCAGCGGATTGCCCTTTCGGGAAGCACTCTTCCCGTTAAGGCGCGAGATGCGCGGCTGGTGACAGCCTGAGCCGCGCCATGGACGGAAACACGGAAAGGCCGCCTCTTCGCAAGAAGGGCGGCCTTTTTCCTTTCAGGGCTTCGTTCGGCTACTTGGTCAGCGCCAACCGCTCAATGTTGCGGATGATTTCCTGGAAGGCAGCGTCGAGTTCCTTGCCGTTGGACGTCTCGAAGTAGCGCTTCACCACGCCGTCAGGCGATGCGCAGTCCTTCATCGTCTTTTTGGCAGCGGCGGTGTCGAGCTTGAAGCCGATGGTGAAAATTTCGATGCCCTTTTTGCGCATCTCTTCGCACAATGTCTTGGCCGCTGTGCGGGTCGCTTCTTTTCCGTAGCGATTGTAGGCCTCATCCGATTTGTCGATATCGAAATAAGACAGGTTGAATTCTCCGTCGGTCATCAGGATGGCGACTTTCGATACCTTTTCCGGGTCAGCCTTTTCGGGGCGCTCGGACTTTTGGAACACTCCTGCCCAATTCTCCGACAGCGTGTACCAGGCCCACTGAATGCCGATGTGCCCGGCAGTGCCGCCCAAGGCCACGAAAGCACCGATCTCGGCCTTGAGCTTGTCCTTGTTGGCGGTAAGCGGCACCACCCTTGCGCCTGGGCAGATGGGGGTGTCCCTGTTCGCCTTGGAGTAAGCGTCGATCAAAAAGTCACGATTGACCATCGACACGTCGGGGCCAACGTCGCTGTATTGGTAGAGTTCCTTCCGCTCGGTGGCGCAATTGTCGGGTCGAGTCGAGCTCGAAACCGCCTTCGGCTCGGTATTGCCTGGAGCTTGCTTGCGGTCAGATTTTTTGGTCTCCACGAAAACAGAGCTTTGCGCCAAATCGCCAACATTGACCGAATTTGCATAAGGCACCAGCGACATACGCACGCGTGGTTCGCCTGATGGCGTCGTCTCTCCTTTCAACAAATTGTTGACCGCATTCGTGGCAGCTTTCTTTAAATCCTCGATTTTCTGGCCTTCCATTGAGCCAGTAACGTCGAGCATCATCGCCACTTCGATACGCTTGTCGGAATAGAGCGAAGCAGTCGTCGCCGAAACGCGCTGGCGGTTGGACGTGCCGAACAGCGGAAAGAACACATTGACGTCGATATAGGCCGATGCCTCCACCGTGCCGAGCAGCTTGTCGACAACCACCTTGTTCAGCACGACCTTTTCGCCAGGCGCCAGCAACCGGCTGGAATTGGCCTCGAGAAAAGCCCGGACCGTATTGTCCGCGTCCTTGAGCTTGATCCTGCCGGTGGTCAGATCCCGAGCGGTCGACGTCACCGCGGCATCGACTGCCTGCGACAGGCCCGATTTGACATTGTGAAGCTGGGCCACGTTGACGCCAAAGCCGGCCGCCATGGCGAGCATGGAAATGGTGAGACCGCCCAGAATGGCGAAGTTGCCGCTGCTGTCGCTGGCGAAACGCTTTGCCGCCCGTGCTAGTCCCTGAAATTTCCGCATGTCCCGCCCCGCCGCCTGTGTGCCTCTGGCAGGGCAAAGCAGGAAACTGGCCGCGGCGGCCCATTTGGGCAGGCCAAGCGGCATCACGGCGTCAAGTCATTGATTTTCAATCAAATCGCTAGATCGCATGGTGAACAACAGGTTAATCGGCCTACTCGGTGGCCGCCTTCTTTACGGCCCATTCACCATGACTATGGCAGCGCCGACTGCGCCGCCTCACTTCGGCACACCGAGCATGTGCCAGATCGGGGCACCCACGCCACCTGTCCCGCTATTCCTGAGGCGCGCCCGAGAGCCCAGCGCGAACCTACATCCTCGGCCCACTGACCGGATCGATCTTGATCTCCACCTTGGCCTTGTCGGACGTGTAGTAGGTCACGTCGTAATAGCCCTCGCTCTCCCAATCGATCTCGGAGATGTAGTTGAACTGATCGCGCTTTTCGATCTTGGCGATGATCTCGGACAGCTTGAGCGAATTCTGTGGTGGCACCGCCGGTTCCTTGGTCTGGGCCTGCGCCGGCATGGCACCCAGCAACACAGCAAGCATGAGTCCCGAAATCATCTTGGTCATGGCAGCTCCTTGCGCAATCCTTGGGAAAACGAACGGCTCGCGATTTCGGTTCCATCGCAGCCGCGCAAGGAACGCCAACTGCGTCAGAAGTCGCTGGTCAGGCCCTTGATCTCCCAGTCGCCATAGCGTCCGGGCTCCTTGCCGCCACGTCCGCCGATCTCGCGCGGCAGCTTGGCTTCCTCGGCCTTGTAGGCCTCGCGGCGTGCCTCGGCTTCAGCCAGGGCACGCTTGGCCGCCGGCGAAAGTTGCTTTGGCGCAGGCGTTTCCAGATCGGTCTGCGGTTTGGTGTCGTCCATGGGATTCCTCGGAAATGATTGAAACGCACCCTCGTCTCTCCCATCATATAGCGAAGCGCACAGCCGTGATCGACCCTGGCGCGTGCGGAAAAGGACGGAGTGAACGATGAACATGATGCGGACGGCGATGCTTCTGGCGACCATGACGGCGCTGTTCATGGGCGTCGGCTACCTGATCGGCGGCTCCGGCGGCATGACCATCGCCTTCCTGGTCGCAGCGGGCATGAACCTGTTCAGCTACTGGAACTCCGACAAGATGGTCCTGCGCATGAACAACGCCGTCGAGGTCGACGAGCGCAATGCGCCCGAATATTACGCCATCGTGCGTGGCCTTGCCGCCAATGCCGGCCTGCCGATGCCCAAGGTTTACCTCATCGACAGCCCGCAGCCCAATGCGTTCGCCACCGGCCGCAATCCCGAGAATGCCGCCGTCGCCGCCTCCACCGGCCTGTTGCAGCGTCTCAGCCATGAAGAGGTCGCGGCCGTGATGGCGCACGAGCTCGCCCATATCGAAAACCGCGACACGCTGATCATGACCGTCACCGCGACCCTTGCCGGCGCGATTTCGATGCTCGGCAACTTCGCCTTCTTCTTCGGTGGCAACCGCGACAACAACAATCCGCTCGGCTTCATCGGCGTGCTGGTGGCGATGATCGTGGCGCCTTTTGCCGCCATGCTGGTGCAGATGGCGATCAGCCGTACCCGCGAATATTCGGCCGATCGGCGCGGCGCCGAGATCTGCGGCAATCCGCTCTGGCTCGCCTCGGCCCTTGACAAGATCGCCCGCAACGTCGAACGCATCCACAACCCCGAAGCCGAGCGCAATCCTGCGATGGCTCCCCTCTTCATCATCAATCCCCTATCCGGCGAGCGCATGGACAATCTTTTCTCGACCCACCCCAATACAGAAAACCGCATCGCTGCCCTGCAGGCGATGGCGAACGAGGGTGTCGGTCGTCCAGCCCAGCGCACGGCACCTCAGCCGACGGCGCAGCGTTCGGCGCCTTCCGACCAGCAGGGTCCATGGGGCGGTCGCCCTGCCGAGCAGGCCGCACCCGAGCAGCCACGTCCGTCCGGTCCGTGGGGCCGCAATCCGACCGGGCCGAAAGGCCCAAGGTCGTGAGCGGCGGCCAGCGCGACCCCAAGCGAAACCGCGCTCGCAACAATGACGGCAAGGGCAGCCGCCCGTCCACCGTTCCCGACGTTCCCGGCATCGCCGCGCGCATGGCAGCCGCCCGCCTGCTTGCCGCGACAATCGATGCCAAGACCCCGCTCGACGGCCTGACCGATCATGAGCACGGCCACCCGCAGTTCCGCGCGCTCGACATGCGCGACCGCGGGCTCGTCCGCGCCATCCTGGCCACAGCGCTGCGCCATCGCGTCACCATTGCCAAGCTTTTGGCGCGCCGGCTGGAAAAGCCGCTGCCGGCCAACGCGACGGTTCTCACCCACATCCTGCATGTCGCCGCGGCCCAGATCCTGTTCCTCGATATTCCCGACAGCGCTGCCGTCGACCTCGCCGTAACCCACGCCAAGGCCGACCCGCGCACCGTGCGCTTCTCCGGCCTGGTCAATGGCGTGCTGCGCACCCTTGCCCGCGCCAAGGATGCCGAGCTACCCGAGATGCTGGCAACGACCAGCGACGCGCCGGACTGGTTCGTCGATCGGTTGACGGCTGCCTACGGTCCCGACCAGGCAAAGCTGATCCTCGCCGCCCATCGCGTCGAGGCCCCTGTCGATTTCACCGCCAAGACGGATTCGGCCAAATGGGCCGAGCAGCTGGGCGGCATCGTACTGCCCACCGGTTCAGTCCGCATCGAGCGCCTCTCCGGCCCGGTCGCCGAACTCCCAGGCTTCGCTGAAGGCGCCTGGTGGGTCCAGGACGCCGCCGCCGCCTTGCCCGCAAAGCTGTTCGGCGATGTCTCAGGCCAGCGCGTCGCCGATCTCTGCGCCGCTCCCGGCGGCAAGACGGCGCAGCTTGTGCTTACTGGCGCCAAGGTCACGGCGGTCGAAGCCTCGAAGAATCGTCTTGCCCGTCTTGCCGGCAATCTCGAGCGCCTTGGCCTCGACGCCGACAAGGTCAATGCCGACATCCTCGCTTACGAGCCGGCGGAGCTGTTCGACGCCGTGCTGCTCGACGCGCCATGCTCGTCCACCGGCACGGTCCGCCGCCACCCAGACGTGCTGTGGACCAAGTCGCCCGCCGACATCACCAAGCTCGCCGGCGTCCAGCGCGCCCTGCTCGACCGAGCGGTCAAGCTGGTGAAGTCGGGCGGCAGGATCGTCTTTTCCAACTGCTCGCTCGATCCCGAGGAGGGTGAAGCGCTCGTTGCCGGCTTCCTGGCGGAGCACAAGGGCAAGGTCGAGCTCGACCCGATTCGCACAGGCGAGGTCACGGGCATCGACGATTTCGTCACCGCCACCGGCTTTTTGCGCACCACGCCGGCAGGCCTCGACCTCGACAATCCCGCAATCTCCGGCCTCGACGGCTTCTTTGCAGCGAGGTTCCGCCGCATCGCCTGATCAACACGGCGTTTACGGAAAATTCACCCTCGCGCCCACCATTGAAACAACCTAATTTGTGTGACGACGTGGGGTCGCGTCAGGAGGGGTATTGTCGATCGCGGCGGACAGCACGACGCGTCTCTGGGCACTTGTTGCCAAGGAGTTCTGGCGTAAGACGCGCCGGCGCTTGCGCGCCGGGCCGGCTTACAGCTGGCGCTACTCCGGGCGCACGCCCGAACGCGTGCTCATCGCGCCGCCCGACCTGCGTCTGGCCGACCCGCAAATCGCGCTCGAAATCTACTACGGCCGCTTTCCGCTCTCCGGCCATCTGGTCGAGACGGGCGGCCAGTCGCCCTTCCTGATCGACGTGCCCAATCGCGGCTGGCAGCGCAGCCTGCATGGCTTCCGTTGGCTGCGCCACATGCGCGCCGCCGGCACCGAGCTGGCGGCTGCCAACGCCCGTGCGCTCGTTTCCGACTGGATCGCCCTGCATGGCAGCCGCATCTCCGGCATCGCCTGGGAGCCGGCAACCACGGCCAAGCGCATCATCGCCTGGCTGCAGCACTCCTCGGTCGTGCTGCAGGGCGCCGAGTTCGCCTTCTACCGCTCGTTCCTGCGCTCACTTGCAATGCAGATCCGCTATCTCCGGTCGATGTCGCCCGAGATGCCCGACGGCAAGGATCGGCTCCGCGCGCGCGTTGCACTCGCCTTCGCCGCGCTGTCATTGCCGGCACCTGTCTCGGCGCTGCGTTCGGCCACGCGTTACCTCGCTGATGAGCTCGACCGCCAGATCCTGCCCGACGGCGGCCACATCTCGCGCAACCCGATGGCGGTTCTCGAGATCCTCGCCGACCTTTTGCCGCTGCGCCACACCTACGCCAACCAGGCCGAGCAGCCGCCGCTGGCGCTGATCAACGCCGTCGAGCGCATGTTGCCGGCGCTGCGCTTCTTCCGCCACCAGGACGGCAGCCTCGCCCGCTTCAACGGCATGGGCGCCACCATCCACGACCGCATCGTGGCGATCCTGCGCCATGACGACACCGCCGGCTCACCACCTCTGCACGCCACCCATTCCGGCTATGAGCGCCTCGCCATGGGCGGCACGACAGTGATTGCCGACACTGGCACCGCACCGCCGATCGACGTGTCGAACCAGGCCCATGCTGGTTGCCTCGCCTTCGAGATGTCGTCGGGCCGCCAGCACTACATCGTCAATGCCGGCATCGACACCTATGGCGCAGCTGACCTCAGGCCGCTGGCGCGGGCCACCGCCGCCCACTCCACCGTCACCATCAACGACACCTCGTCGGCCAGCTTCGCCCATTCGCAGCGCGTCAGCGGCGTGCTCGGCAGCCCGCTTTTCGCCGGCCCGAAATCAGTGCCGACCCAGCGCCTCGACAAGCCCGGCATCCATGGCTTCGTCGCTCGCCACGACGGCTACGCCCAGCGCTTCGGCCTTCATCACGAGCGCGAGCTCAGCCTGTCAGCCGGCGGCAGCATTCTGTCGGGATGCGACCGCATCCTTCGCGTCGGCAAGGCGCCGATCAAGAACGACGGCCGCGACCTCGTCACCATCCGCTTCCACGTCCATCCCGACGTCCAGCTGTTCCGCGACCAGAAGGAGCGGCTGGTGCTGACCGGGCCCGATATCGACACCTGGGTGTTCATCTCGCCGGATGTCGCCGCCGAGGTCGAGGAGTCAATCTATTTTGCCGGTCTCGGCGGCCCCTGCCGCTCCCGCCAGATCGTCTTGTCGTTCAGGGCCTCTGAAATCTCCGAGGTGCATTGGCAGTTCTCGCGCACGCGCATCATCAGCCGTCTCGACGGCTAACGCGCCTGTATCACCTCGGGAAATAGGCCGCATGCGCGGCCGCGCGCCTTGATTTCCGGGCCTCATGTGCTAGGCCGCCCGCAAGCAAAGTTTCCGCTCCAACTTTGAAGGGCCCGCCACCCATGGCCGTCGTTTCCAAGAAGATCCCCGCACCCGACCTCGTGCCGATCCGCCGCGCCCTGCTGTCGGTCTCCGACAAGACCGGGCTGATCGAATTCGCCAAATGCCTGACCAATGTCGGCGTCGAGCTGGTCTCCACCGGCGGCACCGCCAAGAGCATCGCGGCCGAAGGCATCGCGGTCCGCGACGTCTCCGAGCTGACCAAATTCCCCGAGATCATGGACGGCCGCGTCAAGACGCTGCACCCGTCGGTCCACGGCGCGCTTCTCGGCGTGCGCGACGACCCCGAGCATGTCGCTGCCATGGCCGAGCATGGCATCGAGCCGATCGACCTCGTCGTCGTCAATCTCTACCCCTTCGAAGAGGTTCGTGATTCCGGCGCCCATTACGCCTCCATCGTCGAGAACATTGACATCGGCGGCCCCGCCATGGTCCGAGCCTCGGCCAAGAACCACGCCTATGTCGCCATCGTCACCGACCCGGCCGACTACAAGGACGTGCTCGATTCGATCGTCGCCAACAATGGCTGCCTGACCTACGAGTTCCGCAAGAAGCTCGCCGCCAAGGCCTTTGCCCGCACGGCAGCCTACGATGCGGCGATCTCCGGCTGGTTTGCCGAGGCGCTTGAGATCGAGACGCCCGACTGGCGTGCCTTTGGCGGCAAGCTGCAGAGCGTCATGCGCTACGGTGAGAACCCGCACCAGTCGGCCGGCTTCTACCTGACCGGCGACAAGCGCCCCGGCGTCGCCACCGCGACCCAGCTGCAGGGTAAGCAGCTCTCCTACAACAACATCAACGACACCGACGCCGCCTTCGAGCTGGCCGGCGAGTTCGATCCCGTCCGCACCGCCGCCGTCGCCATCATCAAGCATGCCAACCCGTGCGGTGTTGCCGAGGGCGCCACGCTCACCGAGGCCTATGCCCGGGCGCTTGCCTGCGATCCCGTCTCGGCCTTCGGCGGCATCGTTGCCCTCAACCGCATCCTCGATGCCGAGGCAGCCGAGGAGATCGTCAAGATCTTCACCGAAGTCATCATCGCGCCTGACGCGACGCCGGAGGCCCAGGCCATCGTCGCCGCCAAGAAGAACCTGCGCCTCTTGGTGACAGGCGGCCTGCCCGATCCGGATCGTGCCGGTCTTTCGGTCAAGTCGGTTGCCGGCGGCCTGCTCGTCCAGTCGCGCGACAACGCCGTCGTCGACACGCTCGACCTCAATGTCGTCACCAAGCGCCAGCCGACCCAGCGCGAGATCGAAGACCTGAAGTTCGCGTTCCGTGTCGCCAAGCACGTCAAGTCGAACGCCATCGTCTATGCAAGGGACCTGGCAACGGTCGGCATTGGCGCCGGCCAGATGAGCCGCGTCGACTCCTCCCGCATCGCCGCGCGCAAAGCGCTCGACGCTGCGGAGGCCGCCGGCCTCGCCGAGCCGCTGACCAAGGGCTCCGTGGTTGCCTCCGACGCCTTCTTCCCCTTCGCCGATGGTCTGCTGTCGGCCGTCGAGGCAGGCGCCACCGCCGTCATCCAGCCGGGCGGCTCGATGCGCGACGACGACGTCATCGCCGCAGCCGACGCGCACGGCATCGCCATGATCTTCACCGGCGTCCGGCACTTCAGGCATTGAGGGCAACGATACCTTCTCCCCTTATGGGAGAAGGTGGCTGAGCGAAGCGAAGCCGGATGAGGGGTGCTGGACGGAGTGAGGCATTGCCAAACGAGCGGCAGCGCTGAAGCTTGAGACGCACCGCCTCCTCCAACACATCCGCCGCCTTCGGCGACACCTTCTCCCACAAGGGGAGAAGGAAGAGGTTACTCCACCTCATCAGCCGGATAGGGCGTGCGCAGCAGCACCGCCAATCCGATCACGAAGAAGATGATGATCATCGCCATGCCGAGGCGCGGCGAGCCGCTCAGGGCGGTAACCGTCGCGACCACGAAGGGCGCGACGAAGCTCGTCGCCCGGCCTGACAGTGCATAGAGACCGAAATAGCGGCCGGCCTCGTCGGCCGAGACGCTGCGCGCCATGTAGGAACGCGACGAGGCCTGCACCGGGCCAAAGGCGATGCCGACCAGAAGGCCAAAGGCGATGTAGGCTTTTTCCGCAGGGGTGCCGAACAGCCCGCCGGTGTCGGCACCAGGCATCTGCCACATGCCAAACAAAGTATAACCTGGTCCGGTCGAGACAATGCCGATGGTGGCAATCGTCAGCAACACCAGCGAGAATACCACCACGATCTTTGAACCAAAGCTGGTGTCGAGCCGGCTGGCAACGAGGCAACCGAAGATGGCGACGACGTTGAGAATGATGCCGTAGATGCCTATCTCGGTGATCGACCAGCCGAACATTGCCGCGGCAAACGCACCGCCAAGCCCAAGCAAGGCATTGACGCCGTCCTGGTAGATCATGCGGGCGACGAGGAAACGGAAGATGCCGGTGCGCTGGCGCACCTCGCCGATCGTCGACTTGAGCTCGGCGAGCCCGAGGCGCACCGCCGGCCGGATGGCGATACCCTTGCCCGTGTCGGGCGTGAAGAAGAACATCGGCAGGATGAAGATGAGGTACCACAGCGCCGAGATCGGACCTGTCGCGCGTGCATCCTCGCCCGCCACCGGATCCAGCCCGAACAGCGGGGCGGCACCGATGATGGTCTTGCCGGTCTCGGGAGACGCCGCCAGGAAGCCGACGACGAAGATCAGCACAATCATGCCGCCAAGGTAACCAAGGCCCCAGGCGATGTTGGAAATCTTGCCGATCTCCTCCTTCGACACCAGGCGCGGCATCATCGAATCGTTGAAGACGATGGAAAACTCCGCCGCCACCGAGGCGAGCGAAAACAAAAGGACGATCGGCACCAGAGGCGAGCCGGGCTCGGCATACCAGAGCAGGCACAGGCTGATGATCTTGATCGCGGCGAAGAAGGCGATCCACGGCTTGCGCGGCCCGGTCTGGTCGGCGATCGAGCCAAGCACTGGCGACAGGATGGCAATGACGAAGCCGGCGGCGGCGATGCCGTAGCCCCAAGCCGCCTGGCCCATGGCGGGATCAGTCGCCATGCGCGAGACGAAATACGGTCCGAAGATGAAGGTGGTGACCACGGTGAAGAACGGCTGCGCCGCCCAGTCGAAGAACATCCATCCCCAGACGCCACGCCGAGGCGTGCGTTGAACCACCATCGTGTCAGCCATCATCCCTCCGCGCGCGCCGCATCAGCGCGTTGTCTGGAGCTATAGCGCAGTTCGCTTGCGTGGTCCTTGAGGAAAATGCCTGCCACGGCGACCGTGGCAGGCGCTGTTGCAGGGGCTCAGCGGCCCGACAGGTCGCTCATCAGCCCGGCCGCAACCGTCAGCCGCGACACGGTGATGTCGCCGCCTTCGGTCAGGGCCTGTAGCCTTTCGCGGGTGCGGTTGGTGCGCTCACCGCCGGCTTCGAGCCATGCCGCGACCGGGTCGGCGGCGGTGCCGAAGCCGGTCAATGCCGCAACCGCGATGCCGCGGCGGGCCGCGCCGATGGTGTCCGATGCGCGCGACAGTGCCAGCCCCTCGTAATAGTCGGAGGTGGCAATCGCATGCGTCGCATCTTCGATCCGCGGGATGCGGAACGCCTCGGAGACGCCGAAGAACGCTTTTGCCGCCGCCAGGATGTCGGCCTTGGCGGTCTTGGCCACCAGCGCGATGTCGGGCACCAGTTCGCCAGCCTCGAGCAGCGACAGCCGCTCGGCCAATTTCTCCGGCGCGCCGGCCGCGGCAAAGCCGGCCTTGCGGTTTTCGATGCGCTCGCGGGTGAAGGCAGGCAACATGCCGGAGAACTTGGGCTCCAGTGCCGCGCGTGCTTCCTGCAGTTCGGCAATGCGGCTCGCCAATGGCGCGTCGCTGTGCTCGTTGCGCAGATACCAGCCACTGGTGCCGAAGATCAGCCGGCTCACCGCCTGGTAAAGATCGAGCTGCAGCGTGCCGTCGACGACATTGTCGAGTGCGTCGATCTCGCGATAGAGCGCCGGCAAGGCAAAGCCATCGCGCACGACGGCAAAGGCCCGCACCACGTCGGCCGCCGAACGGCCGCTGGCCTCCTGCAGCCGGTTGACGAAGGATGGCCCACCGCGATTGACAAGATCGTTGGCAACAACGCGCGCGATGATCTCGCGGCGCAGCCGGTGACCGCCGATCTCGGCGGCATACTTCTTGGCCATGCGCTCGGGGAAGTAGCCGAGCAGATCGCGTTCGAAATGCGCTTCATCGGGCACGTCGCTGGCGACGATGTCAGAGAACAGCACAATCTTGGCATAGGCGAGCAGCACACCGAGCTCAGCCCGGGTCAGCGGTTCGCCACGCGTCTGGCGTTCGGCAAGTGCCGGCGGCCATGGCAGGTTCTCGACCGCGCGGTCGAGCAGCCCGCGTGCCTCGAGCGCGCTCATGAAGCGGCCCTGATGCGCGATGTCCTGGATGCCGCGCTTGGCGGCGACCGACAGGGCCAGCGTCTGCTCGTAGTTGTTGGCCAGCACCAGACCAGCAACCTCTTCGGTCATCTCGGCGAGGAACTTGTTGCGCGCCGGTCGCTGAAGCGTGCCCTTGCGCATCGCCGAGGCCAGCGCGATCTTGATGTTGACCTCGACGTCGGACGAATTGACGCCGCCCGAATTGTCGATGGCATCCGAGTTGCAGCGCCCACCCTTGAGGCCGAACTCGATGCGCGCCCGCTGGGTTGCGCCGAGATTGGCGCCCTCGCCGATCACCTTGACCCTGAGGTCGGTGGCAGTGACGCGGATCGCGTCATTGGCGCGGTCGCCGACTTCCTGGTTGGTTTCGCCAGTCGCGCGGACATAGGTGCCGATGCCGCCGAACCACAACAGGTCGACCTGCGCGCGCAGGATCGCGTTCATGATCTCGGTCGGCGATGCGGTGGTCTTGGCGAGCCCGATCGCCGTTGCCGCCGCCTGCGGCAGCGTCACCGATTTCTGGGCGCGCGAAACGATCACGCCACCTGCCGACAGCTTCGACTTATCGTAGTCCTGCCAACTCGAACGCGGCAGGTCGAACATGCGCTTGCGCTCGGCAAACGACGCCGCCATGTCGGGCTCGGGATCGATGAAGATGTCGCGATGGTCGAAGGCGGCGATCAGCTTCGTCTGCTCGGACAACAGCATGCCGTTGCCGAAGACGTCGCCCGACATGTCGCCAACGCCGATAACAGTGAACGGCGTCGTCTGGATGTCGCGGTTCATCTCGCGGAAGTGGCGCTTGACCGCCTCCCAGGCGCCACGCGCGGTGATGCCCATCTTCTTGTGGTCGTAGCCGGCCGAGCCGCCCGAGGCGAAGGCATCGTCGAGCCAGAAGCCGTGCTTCTCGCTGATGCCATTGGCCGTGTCGGAGAAGGTCGCCGTGCCCTTGTCGGCGGCGACGACGAAATACGGATCGTCGATGTCGCGGCGAACGACGCCCGTCGGCGGCACCACCTTGTCGCCGTCGAGATTGTCGGTGATCGACAGCAGGCTGGAGACGAAATTGACATAGGCCGCCTTGCCGGCCTCGAACACCGCGTCGCGGCTGCCGCCCACGGGCAGGCGCTTGGGGAAGAACCCACCCTTGGCGCCGACCGGCACGATGACGGCGTTCTTGACCTGCTGCGCCTTGACCAGGCCGAGCACCTCGGTGCGGTAGTCCTGGGCACGGTCCGACCAGCGCAGGCCGCCGCGCGCCACCGCGCCGAAGCGCAGGTGCAGGCCTTCGACCTCGGAGCCATAGACAAAGATTTCGCGCCACGGACGCGGCTCGGGCAGGCCTTCGACGCTGCGCGAGTCGAGCTTGATCGCCAGCGACTGGCCCCGCTCCTTCTTGCCGCCGACAAAGTGGTTGGTGCGCAGCGACGCCTCGATCAAGTTGACGTAACGCCGAATGATTGTGTCGTCGTCGATATTCGGAACCGCTTCGAGCGCGTCCTTGATCTTGGCCTTGAGATGCTTGGCCGTGACCAGTCCGTCCTTTTCCTGTGCCGGATCAAGCCTGGCCAGGAAAAGCGCATGCAGTCCGCGCGCGATGTCAGGATAGCGGTTCAACGCTGCGGCGATGAAGTCCTGGCTCTGCGGGATGCCCGCCTGCTGCAGGTAGCGGCCATAGGCGCGCAGGATGAGAATCTCGTTGGAGCCGAGACCTGCCGTCTGCGCCAAAGCGTTGTAGCCGTCGTTGTCGGCATCGCCCTTCCAGACCGAAAGGAACACCTCTTCGAACAGCAGTCCGCCGTCGGCCAGGTCGATCGGCTGGCCGTAGGCGTTCTCCAGCTCCATGTCATGGATGAAGATCTGGTCCTCGCCCTTCTCGCCCAGCTCGAAGGTGCGCTCGCTGATGACGCGGAAGCCCATATTCTCGAGCAGCGGCACGCGCCGCGACAGCGCCACCGGTGCGCCGTGGTGGTAGATCTTAAGCGAAGCCTGTTCCGGCGCCTGGCCGGTGTCGCGGTAGCAGTCGATGACGATCGGATTGGATGCGCCAATGGAGGCGATGCGCTCGGCATCGACAAGTGCCGCCGCCGGCGAGAAGCTGTTCTGGTAGTCCTGCGGGAAGTGGCTGGCGAGCTTGACGAACGATGCGGACGAACCCGCCTCGGCGGAGGCTTCGCGTAACCCGTCCTCCCAGGTCCGAACCATGTCGCGGATCGCGGCCTCGATGGCCGACTGTTCGACCTTGGGGGTCTTGCCGCCGGAGCGGCCGATGATGAAATGAACGCGTGCCAGCCCGCCCTCGGGGAAAGCCGGATAGTAGGCCGACAGGCGACCTTCGAAGACCGTCCTGAGGTAGGCGCCGATCTTCTCGCGCACCACCGAATCGTAGCGGTCGCGCGGCACGAAGACGAGGATCGAGACGAAGCGGTCGAACTGGTCGACGCGCACCAGCGCACGCACGCGCGGCCGTTCGATCAGGCCGAGGATCGCCTCGGAATGCTTGCGCAGTGTCGGCACGGCGATCTGGAACAGCTCGTCGCGCGGATAGGATTCCAGAACGTTGATCAGCGCCTTGCCGGAATGGTCGCCAGGATCGAAGCCCGACTTGTGCACCACTGTTTCGGCCTTGGAGCGCAGATAGGGGATCTTCATCACCGAGCGCGTGTAGGCGGTCGAGGTGAACAGGCCGACGATGCGCAGTTCGCCCGACAGCTGGCCCTTGGCGTCGTAGGTCTTGATGCCGATGTAGTCGAGATAGGCGCGGCGGTGCACCGCAGACTTGGCATTGGCCTTGGTGACGATCAGCGGGTCCGGGCCATGCAGGAACGCGCGGATTTCGGGCGTCGTCGACGTCGCGTCGATGGTGTCGCGGCGCAAAACCAGCACGTCTGGATCGGCGAGGATACCCAGGCCCGGCTTGTCGGAGCGTTCCAGCGTGCCGCTCTTTTCGCCGCCTGAGTATTTGAACTCGCGCATGCCAAGGAAGGTAAAGTTGTCGTCGCGCAGCCATTCGAGGAAGGCGATCGCCTCGGTCACCGCGTTCTTTTCGAGCGGGATCGGCGCATAGCGGAATTCCGAGATTGCCTGGTCGAGCCTGGCCAGCATCGGCTTCCAGTCGGTAACGGCGGCGCGCACCTGCCCGAGCAGCTTTTTCAGCCGTTCGCGCAGCGCTTCGGCGGCATCCTTGCCGAGTGGCGGAATGTGGACGTGGATGACACTGACCTTGTCGGCCGCTTCTTCGCCCTTGTGGCCGCCGTCGCTCAGGATCTCGTCGACGCCGGTGCGGCCATGGCGCACCAGGATGACCGGGTGGGTCACCAGCACCGGCTCGCCGGCCGCCTCGGTGATCTCGCCGAGCACCGAATCGAACAGGAATGGCATGTTGTCGTTGACGACGGTGACAACCGTCACCGGCCGGTCGTGACGGATAACGCTTCCATCGGTCTCGATGTCGATGACCGAGGAGCCCTTGCGGTGCTTGAGCACGGCCTGCTCGGCAAGCTGGGCTGCGCGCTCCAGCATGCCCGGCTCGTAGTCGGCCACGTCCTCGGCCGGCGCTCGGGCGAGCAGCAATTCGTGCAGCTGGGGAGGTCTGTTGGAGGATTTGGAGGCGGATGCAGTCTTGGCGGATTTCGCCTTAGACTTCACAGATGCGGCCATGACGCTAGTTTCTCCCGTCCCGTCACATGCTTTTGCGACTATCGTAGCAGATGGCCTGCCTTTAGCGACAAAGGTTTGACGGAAGGTAGGGAAAAACGCCTATCGGGCAGGCAGAAATTGCCTGCGAAATAGGCTGACGCAGCGTCCGCAACGGACGCCGCAGGGTGCATCTGGCGAAATTTTCACCTTTACCGCGCAGCGATCGCCGCGGCAGCGCCAGCCATCGTCGTCGCGCTCACCCGATTCGCGATTCGCATCGCTCGCTTGCTGCGCAAAAGCTTGCGCGCCTGCGACGCTGCGAACACCCAGGCGAGGTCGATGGCGATCAGCACCGCCGCCATCGTCAGCGTCAGTTCCAACCAGCCAATCACACTCACCGAAGCGAGATCGATGATGGTCGGCAACAGCGCCAGATAGAACATCATGATCTTGGGATTGCCGAGCGTCACAGCCATGCCGGCGGCAAACAGTTTGAGCGGCGAATCCTGGCTCGGCATCTCGCCTTCGCGCGTGTCGACGGGGGCCGTCCACATTTTCCAGGCGAGGTAGACGAGATAGGCGACGCCTGCCCACTTCACCACGACGAAGGCCATATGGAACGACTGCGCCACGAAGGCCAGACCGAACACCGCCAGCGAAAGCCAGATCGCCTCGCCGATCCACATCGCCGCCAGGAACGGCAGCACGTCGCGGAAGCCCTTCGAGATGACCCGTGCCACCAACGCAGCGATGGAAGGCCCGGGCGAGCCGGCGGCAACAAGCAGAGCACCTGCAAAGATCAGAAGCGAAGTCGGTTCCATGCACGTTCCCTCAGCCCGCAAACAACAATCGACGGCAACACTAGCTGAAAAATCAATTCCTGGTAGTAGTGCCAGTGCAACCGCTTGCCGGAATGCTACTGACAGGCTACGAGTGCCGCCCCGACACCATCTCGAGCATCACTTTGCCTTCGTAAGATCCGGTCTCGTCAACTCCCCCGATTCATGCTGGCCATGCATTTGCATCGCCTGACCATTATCATGTTCTCAGGGTGGCAGTTCGAGACCGGTTTGGCATGGCTGAACCGTTGTCGGATATTCTTCCGTCACGCCTGCTTTTCATCGCCTCGATTCTTGCCACACCGCGCCTCGCGACGAGGCACCTCGACATGGCCGCTTTGACGAACTTCCCAAGAGGAAGGGCGTTCTGCCATGTCGAATACCTTGCGCGTGCGATGGACCATCGCGCCTGTGAAAGCCCCCAAGCCATGGCTGCCTTGCAGCCGCTGCGGCGGCCCCAAACCATACCAATGCAGTCGAAAATTCCGCGTCAACGCCAATGGCAGGCGGCTGGATGCCTGGCTGATCTACAGATGCTCCGGATGCGACAACACGTGGAACCGGCCGATCGTCGAGCGGCGCAACCGTCACGACCTGGATCCACACTTTCTACAGGCGCTGGAGACCAACGATCCGGAATTGGCCGATCGTTTTGCCCATGATGTGGTGGACCTGGCAACCAAGGCTGGGCGCGTCGAGCAGTTCGTGGAAACCGCAGTGAAAAAGCGTCTTGTCTGGCCACTCACCATGGAATGCACGGCAGTCGAGATCATCTGCGACGTCACGCTTCCGTCAGCTTTGCGCATCGACCGCTTGCTTGCCGGCCAGCTTGGCCTGTCGCGCAGCCGCATTGAGACACTGGCAGCACACAGACGGCTCGCCGTTGCTCCCGGAGGGCAGAAGGCCCTACGGCGGGCGATTCGCGACGGCGTGGCAATTGCGCTCGATCTTTCGAAGGAAGCGGATGCTGCGGCAATCGTCACGGCCGCCGCAGGGCTGAGCGAAGTGCCTAGCGACCGTCATCAACTTTCCGCGATAGCAACCGACGCGGATTGCCCATGGCGGCCTATCGGCAAATGAATAGCCCGCGCGCTGGCTTCATGCCGGGTGGCCGGCATGTCGGCACGCCACGGAGGAGATGTCATGGCCAAGTTTCTCTTCGTCTATCACGGCGGTGCTATGCCGCAGTCGGAAGAAGAAGGCGCCAAGGTGATGAAGGCCTGGATGGACTGGTTCGCCACGCTGGGCGCCGCCGTCGTCGATGGCGGCAATCCGGTCGGCAAATCTCAGACTGTTGCCGCCAATGGCACCGTCACTAATGACGGCGGCGCCAATCCGGTCAGCGGCTATTCGGTGTTCGATGCCAAGGACCCCGCCGACGCCGCCCGCATCGCCAAGGGCTGCCCGATCCTGCACGCCGGCGGTTCGGTGGAGGTCGCCCCCATCATCGACATGTAGGGGGCCTTGCCCAATGCCCCAAAGCAAAAAGGGCGCCTCCACTGGAGACGCCCCTTTGATTGATGCTGCTGCGTGGCTTATGCCGCGCCGGCGGTCTTCGACGACTTCTCGAAGCGCTTGCGCTCGTTCGGGTCGAGATAGAGCTTGCGCAGGCGGATGGTCTTCGGCGTCACTTCGACCAGTTCGTCATCCTGGATCCAGGCCAGAGCGCGCTCCAGCGTCATGCGGATCGGCGGCGTCAGGCGCACTGCCTCATCCTTGCCGGCGGCGCGGATGTTGGTCAGCTTCTTGCCCTTGAGCACGTTGACCTCGAGGTCGTTGTCGCGGCTGTGGATGCCGATGATCATGCCCTGGTAGACCTTCACGCCGGCGTCGATGACCATCGGGCCGCGATCTTCGAGGTTCCACATGGCGAATGCCACCGACTCGCCCTGATCGTTGGAGATCAGAACGCCGTTGGTGCGGCCGGGCAGCTCGCCCTTGTAGCCCTGGTACGAGTGGAACAGGCGGTTCATGACAGCCGTGCCGCGCGTATCGGTCAGCAGTTCCGACTGGTAGCCGATCAGGCCGCGCGTCGGCGCATGGAACACCAGGCGCTGGCGGTTGCCGCCCGAAGGACGCAGCTCGACCATCTCGGCCTTGCGCTCCGACATCTTCTGCACGACGACGCCGGCGTGCTCTTCATCGACGTCGATGACGACTTCTTCGACCGGCTCGAGCAGGTCGCCGTTCTCGTCCTTCTGCATGACGACGCGCGGACGCGACACGGCAAGCTCGAAGCCCTCGCGGCGCATCGTCTCGATCAGAACGGCCAGCTGCAATTCGCCGCGGCCAGAGACGTAGAACGAATCCTTGTCGGCCGATTCTTCGATCTTGAGGGCGACGTTGCCTTCGGCTTCCTTGAGCAGGCGGTCACGGATGACGCGGCTGGTGACCTTGTCGCCTTCGGTGCCGGCCAGCGGCGAGTCGTTGACGATGAAGGACATGGTGACGGTCGGCGGATCGATCGGCTGCGCGTGCAGCGGCTCGGTCACGGCCGGATCGCAGAAGGTGTCGGCGACAGTGCCCTTGGACAGGCCGGCGATGGCAACGATGTCGCCTGCCTGCGCTTCTTCGATCGGCTGGCGCTCGAGGCCACGGAAGGCCAGGATCTTGGAGACACGGCCGGTTTCCAGCAGCGAACCGTCATGGTGCAGCACCTTGACCGGCATGTTGGACTTCAGCGTGCCGGATTCGATGCGGCCGGTGATGATGCGGCCGAGGAACGGGTTCGCCTCGAGAATGGTGCCGATCATGCGGAACGGGCCGGGGTGAACGGTCGGTGCCGGAACGTGCTTGAGCACGAGGTCGAACAGCGGCGCGAGGCCCTGGTCCTTCGGGCCTTCCGGATTCTCGGAAACCCAGCCATCGCGGCCCGAACCGTAGAGGATGGGGAAGTCGAGCTGTTCGTCAGTGGCGTCGAGCGCAGCGAACAGGTCGAACACCTCGTTGATGACTTCCTGGTGGCGGCCATCGGGGCGGTCGATCTTGTTGATGACGACGATCGGCTTCAGGCCGACCTTGAGCGCCTTGCCGACCACGAACTTGGTCTGGGGCATCGGGCCTTCAGCGGCGTCGACCAGAACGATCGCGCTGTCGACCATCGACAGGATACGCTCGACCTCGCCACCGAAATCGGCGTGGCCGGGGGTGTCGACGATGTTGATGCGGGTGTCCTTCCAGTCGACCGAAGTCGCCTTGGCGAGGATGGTGATGCCGCGTTCCTTTTCGAGATCGTTCGAATCCATTGCGCGCTCGGCGACGCGCTGGTTTTCACGGAACGAGCCGGATTGCTTGAGAAGCTGGTCGACGAGCGTGGTCTTGCCATGGTCGACGTGCGCGATGATCGCGATATTGCGGAGGTTCATATGTCTACTCGGGAGCGTTGCGGGCACTGCCTGTCGACGCGCCGCGTTTCGTGTGGCCGGGCTCATACAGCTTTTTTCGCAAATGCGAAAGGGGGGCGGGCAAATCGGCCGATTTTCTGCCGCCGGGCAAGGCTACAAAACGTCGCCCCAGTCGACCCGGCGCGCCGTCTTGAACAGCTCGCCGTCACGCTTGGTCAAAAGCTTTTCCTCGACCGAGCCACCTTCCAGGCAGAGTTTGAGCTGGATCTTTCCCGATCCGCCGCGCGCTGGCGCCAGCACCCTCGCGCGGAATGTTTCAGCCGGTATCCGCGACGCCGCCAGGAAGATGTATTTTTCGTCCTCCCACGGCACCTCGCCGCGCTTGGTCAGCCGATGCAGCCGCGAGCGCGCCACGCGGCGCGAAAAATGGCACCAGTCGGGTTCGACGATCGGACAGGCCTGGCTGTGCGGACAAGGTGCAGCCAGATGCGCGCCGAGATCGATGAGGCGCGAGCGCACCGCCATCATGCGCCGCCAGCCGGCCGGCGTACCCGGCTCGACAACCACCAGCAAGCCATTGGTGGCGGCCCACAGGCGTTCGACCAGCGCAAGCCCTTCGGCCGGCGACAGCTCGTCCAGCACATAGGCCAGCGTCACCAGATCGGCCTTGTCAGCCTCGAAGCTCTTGGCGGCATCCGCAGCACGCCAATCGACATGCGCGACACCCGAATGCGCCGACAGCGCCAGGCCGACCTTGCGGATCGCCTGACTTGCCTCGAGCATCGTCGCGGAACCGATGCTCGGCCAGCAGTCCGAAGCCGCCCAAAGTGCCGTGCCGGGACCGGCACCAACGTCGAGCAGGCTCTTCGGCTCGAAGTCCGGCATCAGCTCGGCGGCACTTTCGAGGCTTGCACGCACGGCAGCAAACGTCGCCGGCAGCCGCGTCGCCAGATAGGCGTTGGCAAACATCTCGTCGGACAGGTGCAGCCTGCCGTCCCGAGTCTCGGCGCGGTAGCGGCTCGACAAGGTGTCGGCAGCACGCTGCAGATCGCCGAGCGGCACGCCCTCCAGCGCCCGGTCGACCGCCGCCCTCAATGCTCCTGGCAATTCCATCTACTATCCGAAATCAGCTCTTCCGAGATTCAGGTCAGGCCGCGCTGAAAATGACGGGTTCCGAGAACCGGAGCGGAGCGTACGTTTGGGTACGTGAGCACCGGAAGCGCAGGAAACCGCCATTTTCAAGCCGGCCTCACCTGAATCTTACACCAGACCGCGCTTTTCCATCATCGCCTCGGGCGACGGCATCTTGCCGCGGAAGGCCTTGTAGAGCTCTTCCGGATCGGCCGAACCGCCGGCCGAATAGATGTGCTTGCGCAGCTTTTCGGCCATACCGGGGTTGAAGGCGTCGCCGGTTTCCTCGAAGGCGGCGAAGGCATCGGCATCAAGCACCTCCGACCACATGTAGGAGTAGTAGCCAGCCGAATAGCCCTCGCCCGAGAACACGTGCAGGAAATGCGGCGTGCGGTGGCGCATGACGATCGCCTCGGGCATGCCGAGCTTTTCAAGCGTCTCGGCTTCAAACGCAGCCGGCTCCGCCGGCGCATCCGGCCGTGCGTGATAGGCCATGTCGACCAGCGCCGACGAGGTGAACTCGACGGTGGCAAAACCAGCGCCGAAGGTCTTGGCCGCCAGCATCTTGTCGAGCAGCTCCTTCGGCATCGCCCTGCCGGTCTTGTAGTGCAGCGCGTGCTTTTCCAGCACCGCCGGCACCGTCAGCCAATGCTCGTAGAGCTGCGACGGCAGCTCGACGAAGTCGCGGCTGACCGAGGTGCCCGCCACCGACGGCCAGGTGACGTCGGTGAGCATGCCATGCAGGGCGTGGCCGAATTCATGGAACAGTGTCTTGGCCTCGTCGAGCGACAGCAGCGCCGGCTCGCCCTCCGCCGGCTTGGCGAAATTCATGATGTTATAGATGACCGGCGTCGAGCCCTTGCCCAGCTTGTAGCCGGACTGAAGCGCGCTCATCCAGGCGCCCGAACGCTTCGACTGGCGTGCGAAATAGTCGGCAAGGAAAAGCCCGCGCTTGCTGCCGTTGGCGTTGAACACCTCGAACACCCTGGCGTCGGGATGCCACGCGGCAATACCGGGCACTTCCTTGAAGGTGATGCCGAACAGCCGGGTCGCGACGTCGAAGCAGGCGTCGATGATCTTTTCGAGTTGGAGATAAGGCTTCAGCTCGGCTTCGTCGAAGGCGTATTTCTCGGCCCGCAGCTTTTCCTGGTAAAAGCGCCAGTCCCAGGCGGCGAGCTTGTCATTGCTGCCGGCGCTTGCTGCCAGGCGCTGCAGTTCGGTCTCGTCGGCCGCAGCCTTTTCGCGCGCCTTGTTCCAAACCGGCTCGAGCAGCTCCATCACCGCCTTCGGCGTCTTGGCCATGGTGTCGTCGAGCTTCAGCGCCGCGTAGCTGCCATAACCAAGCAGCCTGGCCTTTTCGGCGCGCAGGCTGAGCGTGTTGCGGACGACCTCGGCATTGTCGGTGTCGCCGCCCGTCTCACCACGTCCGGCAAAAGCCTTGAACGCCTTTTCGCGCAGGTCGCGGCGCTCGGAGAAGGTCGTGAAGGGCTCGTAGATCGAGCGAGAAAGCGTGACGGCATATTTGCCCTTCTGGCCGCGCGTCTCCGCCGCCTGGGCCATCGCGCCACGGACGAATTCCGGCAGGCCGGAGAGATCGCCCTCGTCGAGGAACAGCACCCACTCCTTTTCGTCGGCAAGCACGTTCTGGCCGAACTTTGCGCCAAGCGAGGCAAGCTCCTCCTGGATCGCCGCGAGCCGCTTCTTGCCTTCAGGGTCGAGCTTGGCACCCGAACGGACGAAGCCTTTCCAGGTTTTTTCCAGCACCCTCAGTGTTTCAGGGTCGAGGCCGAGCGAAGAGCGGCGGGAATAGAGATCGTTTATGCGCGCAAACAGCTTCTCGTTCATCGAGATCGCCGAGAAATGGCGGGCCATTTTCGGCGAGATCTCGCGCTCCATCGCCTGGATCGCGTCATTGGTGTGGGCGCCGGCACGGCACCAGAAGATCGACGACACGCGGTCGAGCGCGTCGCCGGCAAGCTCCATCGCTTCAAGCGTGTTGGCGACAGTCGCCGGCTCGGTATTGGCGGCTATCTCATCGATCTCGGCGGCATGCGCGGCCAGTGCCGCATCGAACACCGGGCCGAAATCGCCGTCCTCGATCCTGGTGAAATCCGGCAGGCCAAGCGGCCCGGCCCAATGGGTCAGCGGATGACGCGCGAGATCGATGTTCTGGCTGGCGGACATGGAATGGCTTCCTCGATTGGCATTCGGTTCGGACAGCCTCGATGTAGGGCCGGACCGGATGCCGCGCAACCGCATTGACTCATCGCCATCGCCAAACTAAGTATACCATATAATAAGGATTGCTTACTATAATGTCTGCCGCCCCGGAAACCGACACGTTCGGCTTCATCGTCAATGATCTCTCGCGCGTCATCCGCGCCGAGATGGATCGCCGCACCACCGAAGCCGGCCTCGGCCTGACCACCGGTGAGGGCCGCGCGCTGCTCAACGTCAGCCGCACCGGCCCTATCAGGCAGACGGCATTGGCTGAGCGCCTGGGCGTCGAGGCGATGACCCTGAGCGGCCTCGTCGACCGGCTCGAAGCCAAGGGTTTTGTCGAACGCCAGCCCGATCCGGCGGATCGCCGCGCCAAGCTGGTCACCCTCACCGAGGCAGGTTCCACTGTCGTCAGGCAGATCGAGCCCATTGCCGCTGCGATCCGCAGCGAGGCAGCGCTTGGCATCGATCCAGACGACTGGCAGCGCCTTCTCGTATCGCTGCGCGCAGCCCGCGCCAACCTGCTCGCCACGCGCACCGAAGCGCTTTCGGGCGAGGACGCGGCGGCATGAACATGCGCACCGACATTAGCCAGGCGCTGGACCTCGTCGAAACCGCCCCGATCATGAGCGAGCGCCGGGTTTCGCTGATCGGCGGCCTGATGGTTGCAATCGGCCCTATCTCTCTGGCGCTGTTCACGCCCGCCATGCCCGAGATCGTCCAGGCTTTCGGCACCACCGAAGCCGCGGTCAAGATGACGCTGTCGCTCTATTTCGGCGGCTTCGCCTTCGCCCAGCTCGTCTGCGGCCCGCTCTCCGATGGCTTCGGCCGCCGCCCGATCACGCTCGCCTTCATGGCGATCTATCTTGCCGCCAGCGTGCTGGCGCTGATGGCGCCCAACATCGAAACGCTCGTCGTCGCGCGGTTCCTGCAGGGCGTCGGCGCCGCCGTCGGCGTTTCGGTGGCGCGTGCGGTTGTCCGCGACGTCTTCACCCATGAACGCTCGGCCCGCATCATGAACATGATCGGCATCCTTTTGGCGCTCGGTCCGGCCATTGCGCCGACCCTTGGCGGTCTGACCATGGAGTTCTTCGGCTGGCATGCCATCTTCATGGTGATGGTGCTGCTCGGCATCGTCGTCATGCTGGTGGCGGTCTTTGCCCTGCGCGAAACGGTGACGCGCGACCTGAGCCGCATCCGTCCCCGGGCGCTCTTCACATCGTACGGCTCGTTGTTCCGCAGCCCCTATTTCGTGCTCTGTTGCCTGGTCATCGCCGGCACGACCGGCGCGATCTATACCCAAGCCACCGTGCTGGCCTTCATCCTGATGGAACGCGTCGGCCTCACGCCCACCCAGTTCGGCGTCGGCATGCTGATGCAGACCGCCAACTTCATGGCCGGCGCCATCGTCATGCGCATCTTCATGAAGCGCTACGGCGCCTCACGAATGGTGCCCGTCGGCTTGGTTTTCGTGGCCATCGGCTCGATCGCCATGGCCATCCTGCTCAGGAGCTATGAGCCTTCCTTCCTGCTGGTCATGGTGCCTGTCGGCATCTACGCCTTCGGCATCGCCATGATCTCGCCGGCGATGATGACGGCAGCGATGGCGCCGTTCCCGGAAAATGCCGGTGCAGCCTCCGCCATGATGGGCTTCTTCCAGATGGGCGCCGGCATGGTCGGCGGCGCGGCCGCAGCCTTGATGGGCGACCCGGTCAACGCGCTCGCCAGCGTCATCCCGATCATGGGCCTGATCGCCATCCTGTCGTGGCTGGTCTGGCGCCGGCTGCCGGAGCCGTCGCTGATGTCACGCCTGAAGCAGGGCTAGAAGCCGTCGCAGTTCTCGCCGATCGTCATCTGCGTGTTGGCGACGATCAGGCCGCTCCTGGTGGTGAATGTCTCGCGCGTCGTCATGTCGTTGTTGGGAAAATCATAGCAGGTGCGCACCACGACAGTGTCGCCCATTTCCGCTTCGATCTTGTGGCGGATATTGGCGCCCTTCACTGCGGTCTGCCATTCGTCCATCGATGCGATGAATTCGGACTTGCTCTGGGTCACGCCGATATCGTCGAGCCGTATCGTCGCGTTGTCGGCCAAAAGTTGCGAAAGGGCCGGACCGTCCGCCTTGAGCAGGGCCTGATACCAGCGGTCGACGATGCTTTCCTGCGCAATTGCGCCGGCGGTCACCAGCAGCGCCAGGACTGTTGCAATCGTACGAACCGGCACCATCGCACGCCTCCATCTCGGACGCGGACATTAAACCCAGATCGCGACAGGAATGCCATGGCTATCGCGCTCCGGCGGCGACGGAAAGCTTGCGGTCTCGCCACGCCGATGCCGTTCGGCGATCAGCATCATCGCGCAGGCGTCGAGGAAATCGTCGGCGGCTGCACCGCGCGGCGGCGTCTGGTCGAGAAAGCCGCGGTCATGGCCGACGCGTGCCAGCAGCACTCTGCGCTCCTCCATGCCGTCGGGATTCACGCGCCCCTTGATCTTCTTGGGCAAGCTCATCGCCTGCCCGCCATTGAGCCGCCAGAACGCCACCTCCGGATGGGATTCGATCACCCGCTCGCGCAATTCGGGCCGCGCCATCATCAACGCGTCGATCTCGCGGATCTTGGAAAAGATGCCGAAAGCCTGGATCGACACGCCGCGCGGCGGCTCAGAGGTCTGCATGGCGACCTCGCTCGACCTGCGATGCGCGGCATACCAGGCCTCAAGATCGGTGAAGTCGGCGATGTCAGCGTAGACGGCCGCGCGCGACGGAATCGAGAACACGCTCGACTGCCGCTGGCCGAGCACCGGCCGCACAAGCGTCTCGGGCCCGCGTCCGCCTTTGGTCGTGAAGTCAGGCAGGCCGATCGGCATGTCGACGGCCACCACCGCATCGTCCGGAATTGCCGCCAACAGCGTTTCGAAGCTGCCAAACACCTGGGCTTTCGTCCCGGCGTCGTCGCGGATCACTGCGATCCAGCCGGCCTTGCAACCATCGACGCCGGCAACCGTCACGCCCCAGGTTCCTGGCCGGGTTTGCGGCTCCGCGAGGGATGGATGAGCGTGCGCAGCTCGACCATTGCCATCGGATGCGACAGACTTTGCGCATCGGTTTCGAGCTGCAGCTCGTCGCCGCCGCGCTTCGACGTGCGCGCCAGGATTTCGTAGACTGCAGCCGTGGTCGACTGCAGTGCCTTGGACGGCGTGTGGCCGGCCAGCAGCCGGGCCAGGAAGACGGCGGCGCTCAGGTCGCCAAGCCCGTTCGGCGGGCGCTCGACGGTGCGGTGCTCGGCCAAAAGCGCCTGCGTCTGGGTGACAAGCAGGTTGCCGGTGCCGTTGGCCATCATCGCCGGCGCCGAGGTGACCAGCATCGTTGCCGGCCCGAGCCTGAGCGCCGCCGCCATTGTCGCGCGCATGTCATCGGCCGCAGCACCTGCCAGCCATTCCAGCTCATAGCGATTGGGCGTGGCGATATCGGCCAAAGGCAGCAACCGGTCGCGAATGCCCGTAGCCAGTGCCTCGGCCACATAAAGCCCGCCCTTGTCGCCGATGACGGGATCGCAGACATAGAGCGCCTTCGGATTTCGCGCCTTCACTGTCTCGACCAGCGAGGCCACAGCCTCGACCTGGCCTGGCTCGCCAAGGTAGCCCGACAGCACCGCGGCCACTTCGCCAAGCCACGGCGCGCGCTCGAGATCGGCCATGAAAGCCCCGAACTGTTCGGTCGGCGGCACGATGCGCGTCGCGCGGCCATGGCCCGGATGCCACGGCAGCAGCACGGTCGGCACCGCCCAGACGGGATGGCCGAGCGTCTCCAGCGCAAACACCGCCGCGCGATTGCCCACCGACCCGCGCGCGACATGGCTCGACACGACGATGACCGCGCGTGGCGCGGCTGTCCCGGCTTCAGATGTCATGAAATTTATCCGCCTCGAACGAGATAGTTGATCAGCCACAGGACGAGGCCAATGGTCAGGAGAAAGCCGAGGATGCGGCCGATGCGCGTGCCGATGTGCTCGATCGGGTCGGCCTTGTCGACGTCGGCGGCGGAAAGATGCTTGCGCATTTCGCCGGTCTTGCGCTGCACGAAGGAGGCCCCGCCGGGTTCGCTCTCGCGCGCAATGCGGTCGAGGATACGGCGCGATTCCTTTTCGCCTTCGCTGTCTCTTGGCGACGCCATCGTCGAAATTCTCCCGGCATTCGCGCCAAATCAAACGCCGGTTTTCTCCGGCCCTGTTTTTCGATAATGCTGTCGTATCAGTTGCTTTGTCGAGGACAAACAGATGCGCATGCAAGCTTCGTCGGCACTACCTGCTTTCCGTCTGCTTCCGGCTTTCGTCCTGCTGGCGATCGTCATGCCGTTGCTGTCGGCCTGTGGTTACAACACCATCCCGACCCAGGAAGAGCAGGCGAAGGCCGCCTGGAGCGAAGTGCTGAACCAGTATCAGCGCCGCGCCGACCTGATCCCCAACCTGGTCGAGACGGTGAAGGGGTATGCCTCGCATGAAAAGGAGACGCTCGAAAGCGTCGTCGAGGCCCGCGCCAAGGCAACCCAGGTGACGGTGACACCCGAGACCCTGACCGACCCCAATGCCTTCAAGGCATTCCAGGACAACCAGGCCGGCCTCACCAGCGCGCTGTCGCGCCTGCTCGCCGTTGTCGAAAACTACCCCGACCTCAAGGCCAACCAGAATTTCCTGGCCCTGCAGGCCCAGCTCGAAGGCACCGAAAACCGTATCGCCGTTGCCCGCCGCGACTACATCGAGACCGTTCGCGTCTACAACACCTCGCTCAAGACCTTCCCCGCCATGATCTGGAACACGCTCTGGTTCCGCAACCAGCCGTTCCAGAACTTCACCGTCGCCGAAGACAAGCTCGACGCGCCCAAGGTGAATTTCGGCACCAGCCAAGGCGGTTGAGCGTAGCGTCGCGTTTCAAGTGAAGTGGCAGAAATGACCTTGAGCGCGGGCGCCTGGACACCCCCCTCTGGCCTGCCGGCCATCTCCCCCACAAAGGGGGAGGTCGGCCGGCCGCATCGCCTGCGCCAATCACAAACGTTGAAGGACCAGCGTCACAGCCGACGCAGCCAATCTCCCCCTTTGTGGGGGAAATGGCCGGCAGGCCAGAGAGGGGTGTTCAAGCGCTTCCTGACGATTGTCAGTGCACTCCTGCTGCTGTTGTTCGCGGCCCCCTCTTTCGCCGCCGAACTCCCCGCCCTTACCGGCCGCGTCGTCGACGATGCCGGCATCATCGACGCTGCCACCGAGGCCGAACTCGTCCAGAAACTTGCGGCTTTCGAGCAGAAATCCTCCGACCAGATCGTCGTCGCCACCATCCCGAGCCTCGATGGCGAGGAGATCGAGCCCTACGCCAACCGCCTGTTCCGCGCCTGGAAGCTCGGCCAGGCCGGCGAGGACAACGGCGTGCTGCTGATCGTGGCGCCCAACGACCGGCGCATGCGCATCGAGGTCGGTTATGGCCTCGAGGGTGTGCTCACCGACCTGCACACCAAGCTGATCATCGAAAACACCATGGTGCCGGCATTCCGCGCCGGCGACTTCTCGGGCGGCATCTCCAAGGCAGTCGACGACATCGTCATGGTCGTCGAGGGCGAAGGCGCCGAGCTCGAGGCGCGCGCCAAGCGCAACGAGCAGACCGGCGTCTCCGGCTGGAGCGAAGACGACATCATATTCTTCGTCTTCATAGCGCTTTGGGCGACGCTTTTCTTCGGCGGCATGGCCATGGCTGTCCTGCCGCGCATCTATGGCCGCAAGCTTGGACCCGGCCGCTACGAGTGGCTGGGCATGACCTTCAACTACAACCAGCGCTCCGGCTCGTCGTCGTCGGGCGGCGGCTGGTCCTCGGGTGGTGGCGGCGGAGGCTGGTCGTCGGGCGGAGGCGGCGGCGGATTTTCCGGCGGAGGCGGCTCCTCCGGCGGCGGCGGTTCTTCGGGGAGCTGGTAGGATGACATGACCCAGGCCACCCTCACCCCCAGCGACCACGAACGCATCGCAGCCGCCATCCGCGCCGCCGAGGCCGAGACAGCGGGCGAGATTTACTGCGTCGTCGCCCATCGCAGCGACGGCTATTTCTGCGCTGCCGCCTTCGCCGTCATGACGGGCATCCTGCTGGTCAGCCTCGCCGCAGCCTTCGCGCTCGAACATTGGTGGGTCGCCGTCCGGCTGCCGCATTTCGTCATCGTCCAGCTGCTGGCGGTGGCCGCTGCCTGCGCGCTGTTGTGGTGGCTGCCCGGCCTGCGCATCCGGCTTGTGCCGCGCGGCCTGCTCTACCGCGCCGCCCACGCCAATGCGCTCAGGCAGTTCTATGCCCGCAACGTGCATCTCACCAGCGCGCGCACCGGTGTGCTGATCTTCGTATCGCTGACCGAACGCTACGCCGAGGTCGTCGCCGACGCCGGTATCCACGCCAAGGTACCTCAGGACGCCTGGGATAGCATCGTCCGCGACCTCACAGGAGAGGCGCGCGCCAACCGCCTCGCCGACGGCTTCGTTGCGGCTATCGCCACCGTCGGCACCCTGCTGGCCCGGCATTTCCCGGTGTCATCAGCTGACGTCAACGAACTCGACGATCACCTCGTCGAGATCTGACCGCACGGCCCCGGTGAGTCCATTTGGACACACCTGCTCCTGATCATCGATCCCGATCACGTGAAACGCCATTCCGGCGGCGGGCGGACTCTTTGCAACTGTCGCGACGCGGTCTATGGTTAAGAAACTATGAACACGCTGACGATCGACATCAGGAAAGCCGAACCCCGCGACGCGGATGCCATCGCCGAGGTCCATCACGAGGCATGGCGCGGCGCCTATTCCGGCATCATCCCGCACCGGGCGCTGACCACGATGATCAACCGTCGCGGCGGCGAATGGTGGGCCAATGCCATCCGACGCGCCGCAACCGTGCTGGTGATCGAGATCGGCGGCAAGATCGCCGGCTACGCCACCCTTGGCCGCAACCGCGCCCGCGAGCTCAAGCAGCAGGGCGAGATCTACGAGCTCTACCTGCGCCCCGAATGCCAGGGCATCGGCCTCGGCAGCCGTCTGTTCGCTGCCGCCCGCCAGCGCCTTGCCGACCACGGCCTCAAGGGCATGGTCGTCTGGGCGCTCGAGGAGAACGACAACGCGCTCGCCTTCTATTCCGGTGCCGGCGGCCGCGACATCGCCGAAGGCGTCGAGGTTTTCGACCACAAGGCGCTGAAGAAAGTCGCCTTCGTCTGGGAGTGAGCGGGAAAGCAAGCCTTTCGTCGCAGTATCCCGACATCAATATTGCATTGCACACGCGCCCCAAGGCGTTTATCGGGAGGCACCTTTAATTCTGGAGCTTCCCCATGCGCATCGATGCGATTTCGATCGGCAAGAATCCGCCTGAAGACGTCAACGTGATCGTCGAAGTGCCTGTCGGCGGCCAGCCGATCAAGTACGAGATGGACAAGGAAGCCGGCACGCTCGTCGTCGACCGCTTCCTCTACACCCCGATGCACTATCCGGGTAACTACGGCTTCGTGCCGCACACGCTTTCCGGCGACGGCGATCCGATCGACGTCCTGGTCTGCAACACCCGTCAGCTCATCCCCGGCTGTGTCATCAATGTGCGCCCGATCGGCGTGCTGGTCATGGAAGACAATGCCGGCCAGGACGAGAAGGTCATCGCCGTGCCGTCGCCCAAGCTGACGCGCCGCTACGAGAACGTCTTCAACCACACCGACCTGCCCGAGATCACCCTGCAGCAGATCGAGCACTTCTTCGGCCACTACAAGGATCTCGAGCCCGGCAAGTGGGTCAAGATCGGCGGCTGGCACGACGCGGCCTACGCCAAGAAGATGATCGTCGAGGCCATCGACCGCGCCAAGGCGCTGAAGGCCTGAGGCTTCTCGCTTCCAGCATAGCCTGGTGAACATGGGGCGCGGTTCGGCATTGCCGGCCGCGCCCTAATTCTTTGTCTTGCCTTCCGAATAGAACACCGGCATCGGATCGCCGACGATCACCCGTTCGTCCGAGCCGCAGGCGAAGTCGCGCGCCTGCTCGTCGGCGATCTTGCGCGCCAGCTCGTTGGCCTTGGGCTCGCCGGTCGCCATCACCAGCGCAACCACGCAGCCGTCGGCCTTGCCCGGCTGCCCGACCTTCGCCACGACCAGCACCTCGATTTCCTTGTCTCCCTCGGCAGGTTCCGCCTGCACGTACCAGCGGCGGATGGTCGCGAACGGGATCACCTTGCCGTCATGGCTCGAAATGCGCCATTCGGCCTTGCCGGCGGTTCTGTTGAACGTCTCGAAGCTCTGCCAGGGGACATCGACGAAATCGGCGGGCGGAAAACCGTAGAACACGGATTCCCGGAGATCCGCCGCAAACACCAGCACCGGATAGCCACGATATCCCGGGCAGACCATGTTGGCATAGTCGCCGTCATCTGCGCCGGCCTTGTCGAAGACCACGCAGTCCGTATCGGTGTTGGTTTCGACATAGACGCTGGAGATTTCTTCCGCCATGGCCTGATGCCACGGCATGGCAAGAGCCAGTGCCAAGACAAGCTTCCGCATTCCGCGCCTCCCCTCCGAACCTGCGATGCGCGCAACATCCCGCGCGCATGCAACCGGAGTATGTCGCGCCAGAGCCGCGTTATCCAGAGTGCCGGCTCAGCGCCCGGGCTCCGCGCCCGGCAAGCCCCATCATGAGCTTGGCCAGTTCGGCGGTATTGCCGATTATGCGAATGGTCTTCAGCCGCGACGTACCGCCGGCGACAACCTTTACGGATTTTCTGGGAATGCCGAACTCGGCTGCGAGCAGCTTCTCCAGCGCCGAATTGGCCTCGCCCTTCTCCGGCACCGCGCGCACGCGGGCTGCCAGATGGCAGCGCCCGTCGGCCGTCCGTTCGACGGCGTCCTTCGCGGCACGCGGCGTCAGCCTGACATAAAGCTCGACGCCGTCATCGCGCTCCCTGAAAAAGCTGGCCGCCACCAAAAGGTCAGAGGACCAGCGGTGCCACCGTGGTGAGAATGAACTGCCTGACGAAGAACAGCGCGAGCAGAAGCACGATTGGCGAGATGTCGATGCCGCCAAGGTCGGGCATCAGGCGACGGATCGGCCGCAGCGCCGGCTCGGTCAGGCGGAACAGCATGTTGCCGATGGTGCCGACGACCTGGTTGCGCGGATTGACCACGTTGAAAGCATACAGCCAGGAGAAGATCGCCGAGGCGATAATGATCCACCAGTAGAGGTCGAGGGCCAGAACGATGGTCTGAATGAGGGCGAGCATGCCATTCTCCAATGAATTGCCGACATTTAGCCATTGCACGCCTGAGCGGCAAGTCCCGCAAGGTCGAAGCAGCTCCTTCTGCGACCAAGTGATCGCCCTTGCATCGCCAACGGGTCACGCCAACTGCGCCGGCCTTTCCACAGATTCGCCGCGTCGCTTGCCACCCGTGCGAACCTGCTCTTGGCAACGCGTGCGGCCGTTGCACTGGAAACGCAGCCTTGCCGCAGCCGATGCGGATGATGTCGCCCCTACGTCAACTGCTCGCTTGACAGACGGCTTCGAGCGCCAATAAATGCGGCCATCCGCTGGACGGGGCTGTAGCTCAGCTGGGAGAGCGCGTCGTTCGCAATGACGAGGTCAGGAGTTCGATCCTCCTCAGCTCCACCAGCGGAATATTGGCAAACCACCACTTCTCCCCTCGCTCAGAATTACCTCGACTTTTCCGTGGCTTAGCGCAGAGAGAGACCCAAGGGCTGGTCTCACCGGGCCCTGAGACCGGCAATTCTGGGGCAATTGCGGGCGCCGTCTCTGTGGCCGTTTTCCGTGACCAATTCGCCGGACAAATGATTATGCCTGCATCCCAAGGATGCAGGCATAACTGTGAGCTTGAACAGCGTGTTGCTGGAGTTAGCTGCGAAGCTGAGCGGCCTGCGCTGACCAATCCATCGATAGATCCAGCCGCGCCAAAATACGTGCGGACAGCTCGACGGGTTGCAAGCCCGTCAAGATCTCATTGGTAAGCTGCGGCGAGAGGAATGCCAGCGGTAATAGGCGACTAATCTCGGCCGGATGCACGTCGAAGTGATCGGCGATTTCGACGAGCGTGATTCCGGCTCGCTCGGTGAGCATTGCAAGGTAGAGTTGGGCCTTGGCAATGAGGGCTACAAGCGGCGCGGCCGGTTGCCGCGCTGGAGCATTTTCGGGATCCAGGATGAGTCGCGCTTCAATACCGCGTCGCTTGAATACGATCGGAACGACGATGGTTTCTATGGTAACGGTACTGGGATCTGTCGCGCTGGCCTCAACCAATTCAGTTTGAACGCTGACGTCGATCAGCATTCGGATCAAGGCAGCACGGTCGATGTCAAAGCAGATCTCCGTTGCAGAGAGTGTGATCCGTTTGAACAACATCTGCAGAATGGCCTTTGCCTGGACATTCGTTTGGCAGGACGCCAAGCGGTCGGCTATCTGTGATGCGCCGCTCAAGCCTGAAAGAACCATGTCTGGCGCGATATCAGCAGCAATCCACTCCGAGAGCTTGATCTGATCAGACAGTAGCCTCCTTGCGAAGGAGCGGACGACGTTTTCCAGCTCCGAAGCCGAAACGCGCCAGCCGCCCTCATCACGACGATCCTTCGGCAGGAGTCGGCTCGAGATGTAGTAGCGATAGCGCTTGCCACGATTGGTCGCATGGGTTGGCCGCAGCCGGTCTCCAGTTTCGTCAAAGACAATCCCTGACAGCAAATGCGTATCGGGATGAACGGACGAACCCTTGGCGCGGACGGCCCCCAGCGCCATCAGTTCTTGGACCTTGTTGAACAACTCATTGTCGACGATGGGTTGGTGTTCACCGTCGTAGATGTTGCCGAGATGGCGCAGCTTGCCAATGTAGAGCGGATTGGCCAGCATCTTGTAGACCATGCCTGCATGCATCCGGCGGGTGAAAGGATAGGCACCGACCACGTTGGGCGTTTGGCCGATGCTGATTGCCTGCCGGTTTACCTCCGCTACAAGCGCCGGCACTGACCGAAGTTGCACATAGCGTTCGAACAAGCCGCGCACGAAACCGGCTTCCGGCTCCTTGATCACCAACTTCCTCTGCAGCACCGTATAGCCCAGCGGCACAGTACCTCCCATCCACATGCCCTTTTTCTTGGAGGCGGCGATCTTGTCACGGATGCGCTCGGCAGTGACCTCGCGTTCGAACTGGGCAAAGGATAAGAGCACATTAAGCGTGAGCCTGCCCATGGAGGTGGTCGTGTTGAACT
The DNA here is from genome assembly GCF_964252895.1 of Aminobacter sp. LjRoot7. Lineage (NCBI taxonomy): Bacteria > Pseudomonadati > Pseudomonadota > Alphaproteobacteria > Hyphomicrobiales > Phyllobacteriaceae > Aminobacter > Aminobacter sp. LjRoot7. Next base: position 2,997 of record NZ_CAXUPX020000007.1, on the reverse strand, counting down.
GCTGGGTGACGGAGACGAACGAGACACTGCTGTCGTCGAAGATTTCGACGATGCGCGAGAAATCCATCAGAGAGCGGGTCAGTCGGTCGATCTTGTAGACCACCACGACATCTATCTTGCGATCGCGGATATCCTGGAGCAGCCGCTGCAATGCCGGTCGTTCCATCGTACCGCCCGAGATGCCACCATCATCATATCGGTCAGCGACCAGTTTCCAGCCAAGCCCAACTTGCGAGGCGATGAAAGCGGCACATGCTTCACGTTGAGCATCGAGTGAGTTGAACTCCTGATCGAGACCTTCCTCACTCGATTTGCGGGTGTAGATCGCACAGCGCAGCTTCGACATACCCAGCCTGGCTTCATCCGATGGCTGCCGGGTGCTGCCATTTCCGTAACTGTGTGACCGTCTTGAAGCCGCACTCATCGTGTCACCAGTCCGAAAAACCTTGGTCCCGACCAGTGGGTTCCAGTGATCTTGCGGGTAATTGCGGTCAGCGAGGAGTAGAGCTTACCCTCGAAGACATAACCACCTTCGATCACGTCGACGACATGTGTTCGGCCGTTCCAGTCGCGTATCAACCTTGCGCCCGGCTGTGCATCGCGGCGCTTCGGTTTCGATAAGCTTCCACTGCCCGTTTTGGCTCCAGCCGCCGCCAACGGCTGTTCACGGCGACTTGTGCTGGCAAGAGGCACGGTAGCTTGGGTACCATCAGTTTTCTGGGCGAGCTGATTGGCGCGGCGATCGGCCAAGGTCTTACTAACGTCCGCCATGGCGAACTTGAGGCGGCGCCGCGTCTCGGCGGAGTAGCTGCCGAGACGTTTGGCCTGGAGATGCCAGGCGGCCGACCGGATCAGGAGCACGCGGCGCACACTGGTCGGGGGCAAGGAGCCATACTGCTTTTGCCAACGAGCGCTAAGTTCGTCCCGCGAGAGGGTTTCCAGTTCCGCAAGCTCCTGCTCCAAGTTGCCATCCGCTCTCATGGCGTCAGACCACCGCGGCGGCGTCATTGATGCGATACCGGCGCAAGCCGTCTTTGCTAGTCTCGCTGATAAGGTTCAGACCGAGTTTCTTCTTCACGGTTCCGGAGAGAAAGCCGCGCACCGAATGGGCCTGCCAACCGGTGGCGTCGATGAGCTGATGGAGCGTCGCGCCCTTGGTCAGCCGTAGCTTCTTCAGCACCATCTCTGCCTTGGTCTCGGTTGGCCGAGTCTTCTTGACCTTGGTCACTGACGTCTCGGATGTAGGCGCGCCCTTCGGCATCGTCTTCCCACGCACGACCTGTGCTTTGCTCTTCGGAGCCGGTTTCGCAGCGGCGCCCGGGTCGCTTGCAGCGCCCGCGCCTGCCTCACCCATCATAACGTCACTGGCAGCCTCTGCCCGCTTAAACTCGACTGCATCCGAGGTCGAAGTTTTGGAAATGGCCATAGTCTTTCTCCGCAAATCACAGCGCCGAACCATTCGGCGCCGGTACTGACGGAAGCCCGCATCTGGCGGGCGAAGAACTTTTGGGCGGGGTGGCCTCTCATCTCATCGGGGCAAAAGCCTCACCCCGTCTTAAGCAACCATGCTTGCTTTGGTCTGGAAGTCCACTCAGGTTGCCGATCGGCGCTGCGCTGCATGCACAAGGTCGAAGGCATCTCGCCAACTGCTCGATGCCCGTCCAATTGCGTCGCTGCCGACCTCTGCCAGCACGGTAAGCGCTGTCGGCTCAATGTTGTCTTGTGCAACCGCCAGGACCGTCAGATTTGAGATCACCGCATTGAGCCGTCGCAGTTCCGGCTCGATTCCAGACAGAACTGCTCGGAGGCGGGCATCGCCGTCATCCTTCAGCTGGGTCTTTACTTCTTCCTTCGGCATGAATGCCTCCGCCATTGCGTTCGACACCACACATGCTTGCTGTTGCCTGGAAGTCCAGCGGGAGATGACCAAATGTGCAGAACAAATTCTGACACCTAAGGATAGGTACCCTCAGTCGCACATATTGGAGTTAAGCAGTATGCGCAAAAATACGCTCCATCAGCTCACATCAGCTGTATTTTGCGAATGACACCGTCATACGGAGAATATTGTGTTATTCAGAAAATCTTTGGCTCATTTTCAGTTGCCGACATCAGTAGCTTCTATTAGACAGCAGTGGTGACCCCTCAAACATTATTCATTAAGGCTGGCCATGTCTGACAAAATTGCCGAAACCACGCTGCTGCTGCCCCTAACTGCAGATATTGTTGCTGCTTACGTATCGAACAATCCGGTGCCCGCTACCGAACTTGCTGATCTGATCAATCAAGTACATCATTCAGTTCAGGCATTGTCCGCTGGTTCGAGCACCGAACCAGCCGGACCGACCGAAGTCCAGAAGCCCGCTGTCCCCATTAAGAAGTCGGTCACTCCGGATTACATGATCTCACTCGAGGATGGCCAGAAATACAAATCTATCAAGCGCCATCTGATGTCCAAGTATGGCATGACACCGGCAGACTACCGCGCCAAATGGGGTCTCCCGAACGACTATCCAATGGTGGCTCCCAATTACTCAGCGGCACGCTCCGAACTGGCCAAACAGCTGGGACTCGGGCGGAAGCCGACCAAGAACAAGAAAGCTCCCGCCAAGGCGAGCCGCACCGCAAAGAGCAAGTGATACGCGCGCGGCCAACGAGCAATCTGTATTGGCTACTAGGCACGGGAAATGCTTCGCGCCGTTATCTAGGGCAATGGACGCCGATTACCAGCGTCCGTGTCCGACGGCGGACTCCCTAAAGCGAGCATATTACAGTCGAAGGATATCCCAATCCTGCTGACCTGCACCCAACCTGGACCTCCGTTGAACCAGGATTCATGTCTGGGATGAGGCGACTAGACTTCAGGTTCTGCACAACAGCTTTGCACCTCCATTCCGCCCGCCCAAGCTACTTATGCGAGTCCCCCAAAACCGCCATTCGCTAGGTGTCTGGTCCCGGAGTGTGGGGGAATCAGTCAAGCTGATCCTTCATTCCGGC